>NKIQ01000011.1 GCA_002256005.1 Alphaproteobacteria bacterium PA4
CGCCCGCCGCCGCCCCGGTGGCCCCGCCGCCGGCGCCCGCCGCCACCGCCGTCACCGCCCGCCCGGCGGCGAAGAAGCCGGTGCGCGCCGCCAAGGCCAGCAAGACCAGCCTGCTCGATCTCAACGAAAAGATCTGCAAATGGCCGCTCGGCCACCCCGGCGATGCCGATTTCCATTTCTGCGGCAAGCCTTCGCAGGCCGGCTTCCCCTATTGCACCGAACATTGCCTCGTCGCCTATCAGGCCCAGCTGCCCCGCCGCGACCGCGACCGCCGCCCGCCGCCGCAGATGCCGGGCATGCCGCGGCGCTGATCGCACAGCGCCTCGCAGACCACCGCGCGGCGGCGCGGCGGCGGTTGCCGCGGTTCCTGTTCGATTACATCGATGGCGGCGCCTATGCCGAACAGACGCTGGCGGCGAACGTCAGCGACCTGGCGGCGGTGGCGCTGCGACAGCGGGTGATGGTCGATGTCGCGCACATCGACACCAGCGCGACCTGGTTCGGCACGACCCACGCCCTGCCCGTCGCGCTCGGCCCCATCGGGCTCGCCGGCATGTATGCCCGGCGCGGCGAGGTGCAGGCGTCGCGCGCTGCCAGTGCCGCCAGCGTGCCCTTCTGCCAGTCCACCCTGTCGCTCTGTTCGCTGGGGGAAGTTGCCGCCGCCGGGCCGCCGCCCTGGTTTCAGCTCTACATGATGAAGGACCGCGGCTTCATGCGCGGTCTGATTGCCGAGGCGCGAGACTTGGGCTGCCCGGCGCTGGTGTTCACCGTCGATCTGCCCATCGCCGGGGCGCGCTATCGCGATCGCCGCTCCGGCCTGTCGGGCGCGCCCGGCCTTGCCACCGATCTGCGCCGCTATGCGCAAGCGGCGCTGCATCCGCGCTGGGCGCTCGATGTCGGCCTGTTGGGGCGGCCGCACCGGCTGGGCAATGTCGCGCCGGTGCTGGGGGCGCAATCGGGGCTGGAGGATTTCCTCGCCTGGATCGGCGCCAACATGGATCGCAGCGTCAGCTGGGCCGATCTCGAATGGGTGCGGGATGCCTGGCCGGGGCCGCTGATCCTGAAGGGCGTGCTCGATGTGGACGATGCCCGCGCCGCCCGCGCGCTCGGCGCCGATGCGCTGGTGGTATCGAACCATGGCGGGCGGCAGCTCGACGGCGTGCTGTCCACCGCCCGCGCCCTGCCACTGATCGCCGATGCGGTGGGGGACGATCTGCTGCTGTTCGCCGATGGCGGGGTACGGTCGGGGCTGGATGTGCTGCGCCTGCTGGCACTGGGCGCGAAGGGCGTGCTGCTCGGCCGCGCCTGGGCCTGGGCGCTGGGCGGCGCGCATGGCGGCAGCGGCGAGGCGGGCGTGCGCCACATGCTGGGGATCATAACGGCGGAACTGCAGGTGGCCATGGCGCTTACGGGGGTCACGTCGATTGCGGAGATCAGCGGCGATGTTCTGGTGGGCGGGGCGGCTCAAGCCCCTCACCCTCTCCTGTCATCCCGGGCTTGACCCGGGACCCAGTTTTTCTTTCCGCACGCGCCAGGAGAAACTGGGTCCCGGGTCAAGCCCGGGATGACAGGAAGAAACCACATCTCACACCAATCTATTGGCACTTTACGCGCCAGTTGCCATCCCCACGTCCTTCGGTTAACGTGAACGGCAAGCAGGAGCGCGCCATGACCGAACCCCAAAATTTTGACGTGCTGATCGTCGGCGCCGGCCTGTCGGGCATCGGCGCTGCCGTGCATCTGCAGCGCGATTGCCCGGACCGGACATTCGCGCTGCTGGAAGGCCGCGATGCCATCGGCGGCACCTGGGATCTGTTCCGCTACCCCGGCATCCGCTCCGATTCCGACATGTACACCTTGGGCTATCGCTTCAAGCCGTGGCGCGAGGCCAAGGCGATTGCCGATGGCCCCAGCATCCGCAATTACATCCGCGAAACCGCCGCCGAGCATGACCTCGATCGCCACATCCGCTTCGGCCACAAGGTGCGCGCCGCCAGCTGGTCCAGCGCCGACGCACAATGGACGGTGACGGTCGCCTTGAAGGACGGCGGCACCACCGAATATCGCTGCAATTTCCTCTACATGTGCAGCGGCTATTACGCCTATGGCGAAGCCTATAAGCCCGATTGGGCGGGCGAGGCGGATTTTGCCGGCCAGATCATCCACCCGCAATTCTGGCCGGAAAGCCTCGACTACACCGGCAAGCGCGTCGTCATCATCGGTTCGGGCGCCACCGCGGTGACGCTGGTGCCGGAAATGGCCAAGCAGGCGGCCAAGGTCACCATGCTGCAACGCTCCCCCACCTATGTCGTCAGCCGGCCGGGCAAGGATGCCATTGCCGATGTGCTGAGGAAGGTGCTGCCGGCGCAGCTGGCCTATGATCTGGTGCGCTGGAAGAATGTCACGCTCGGCATGTGGTTCTACAAGCAGACGCGGCTGCGCCCCGAAAAGGTGCGCGCCAATCTGCTCGGCCGCGTGCAGAAGCTGCTGCCCGAAGGCTATGACACCGCGAAGCATTTCACGCCGAAATACAATCCCTGGGACCAGCGGCTCTGCCTCGTCCCCGATGCCGATCTGTTCGACGCCATCAAGGGCGGCAAGGCCGACATCGTCACCGACACGATCGAGCGTTTCGAGCGCGACGGCATCCGGCTGACGTCGGGCGAGCTGCTGCCCGCCGACATCGTCGTCACCGCCACGGGGCTGAAGCTGGAGGCGCTGGGCGGCATGGCGGTCAGCGTCGATGGCGTCACCCGCCGGCCGGGCGAGAGCCTCGCCTACAAGGGGATGATGTTTTCGGGCATCCCCAACCTTGCCGTCAGCTTCGGCTATATCAACGCCAGCTGGACCCTGCGCTCCGACCTCATCGCCGAATATGTCGGCCGGCTGCTCAACCACATGAAGGCGACCGGCACGCAGATCGCCACGCCGACGCCGGGCGCGGACGTGACGGCGGAACGGCTGGCGATGGACCTGTCGTCCGGCTACGTCCAGCGCGGCGCCGACGCCCTGCCCCGCAGCGGCAACCGCGCCCCCTGGATGGTCACCGCCAACTACAAGCTCGACCGCGCCGAACTGCGCGAGGGCGATCTGGCCGACGACATGGCGTTCAGCACGGCGACACCGGCACGGGTGCTTGCGGAGGCGGCGGAATAGCCTGGCGCCTGCGGGTGGGAGCCCCGGGTCGAATAGATCGTGTATCGGCGCACCATTATCCGTTTGCTGGATTCTGCTGCTTGGGCCCCGAATTGGCGTGCCTTCGAATAGCAGGAACTAAGAGATTATTGTCGTTGCTGGTGGGTTCGCCAAATGTCCGGTTAAGCCAAGACCTGCCAGTTGCGCATTTATCAAGTTACCGCAACCAGTCAGGTGCGATAGCGCCGGTTGTGTAGGATTAACTGGGCCTGACCCTAGACCGGTTTTTCCGCAACCACGATCCACATCAGCGATAGCGCCACACCGAAGGCGGGCTTGGACTGCATCACCGTCAGGCCCGCACCGGCGAACGCGGCGGCGTAGGCATGGGTCGGTACATAGTCGCCAATCACGACCCGACCGCCGGGTTTGAGGACACGGGCTATCTCGCGGCAGGCCCGCGCCTGATCGGCCTTGTCCTCGATATTGTGGATGCAGAGCAGCGACACCACGCGATCGAAACTGGCGTCGGGAAAAGCCAGTTCACGAGCATCGCCGGTTTGGACTTCGACGCGATCTGCCACCCTTTCCGCGACCACGTTCCGCATGGTCGTCGCGGCAGCATTGTTGGAGAGGTCTTTGGATGCCCATAGGTCGATGCCGATGACCTTGCCGCGCTGCGTCCGCTTCGCCGCGCCGACCAGCAATAGCCCGGCGCCAGTCCCGACATCGAGGACGGTTTCGTCGCCGCGCAGCTTGGCAAGGTTGAGAATATGCTCGCGCGTGCGGACTTTGCCGACAACGGCATAGACCACCATCAGCAAACCGAAGAACAGCGGCACCGCGCCGAGCAATAAGAGAACCATGCCTGCGTAGCGCCAAGCGCCGGGTGCGAGCGCGGCAATGACGCAACCCATCAATACGGCCGCTCCGCCGCCAAGCAAAAGGCCAAGCATGATGCCTGGAGCATCGAAACCATAGTCGGCGCGCGCGGGGGGAGTAGCGTGCTGCGGCATTCCGACTATCCTGATTGCTATGGCGATTCGTGTACGATTCCGTATAGTATTTAAGTGGGCGCATGGCGGTCAAGACGCGATGGGATATCAGGAGCGATGACGACGTCACGCGGACCAGGACGGCCGAAAGATCAGGCGAAGGGCAACGCCATTCTCGACGCCGGATGGGCACTATTCCTAGAGCGCGGCGTAGGGGCGGTATCAATTGAGGCCATCGCAGCACGAGCGGGCGTATCGAAGATGACTGTCTACAAGCATTTCACAGACAAGCACGCCTTGTTCGAGGAAGCCGTGTTGCGGGAGATGCGCGCCATCCAGACGGTGCAAATCATCCGCCCTAGCGGTCAGCAAGACGATCTGGAGGGCACGCTACGTGCTTTCGGGATCGGGATTATGTCATATTTGGCGACCGGCGCGGCAGTCGACTTCTATAATGTGCTGGCCGGCGAGCTGCGTCGTCACCCCGATATCGCGCAGACTTTTTACGCTCTTGGTCCGGCGCGGACAATCGCGAATTTGGCCTCGATCCTCTCCGGTGCAGGAGACCGGCTCGCCATCGACGACCCTTTAAAGGCGGCAGAGGCGTTGTTCGGTTTGTGGCAGGGGGCGAGCAACTTTCAACTGTCACTTGGAGTCGATACCGATGCAACCGAGAAAGCCATCGCCGAACGAGTTGATTATGGCATAGCATTTTTCATGCGTGCTGTTTTGCGACCACTTCCATGATACTGACCGAGCGGTTCGCTTGAATAACAGGGGTTTGGGGCCTGAGGCCCCAGCCGCCGGAGGCCCGCTTCTCTCGCCCCTTACTGCGCCGCGCTCACCCCCGCCTTTTCATAATCGATGCCCAGTTGCTGCAGATACGACCGGTATTTCTTCGGGTCGAAATACTGCTTTTCCATCGCCGGGCGCAGCTTGGTCATGATGTCGGCGTTGAGGTGGATGGCGGGCTGGTCGTCGGGGCCGAGCAGGGGCTGGTAGCGTTCGGTCTTGAACTGGACATCCTGTTGCCAGGTCCTGGCGCTGGCGACGAGTTCGGGCGTCGTCATCAGGTCGAGCAGGGTCATCGCTGCCACCTTGGCGCCGGCGACCGCGCCCTTGTGGGCGATCGGCGTCGCCATGGCGGCGGCGGCCATGACGTTGTGGTAAGACACGCCGGGAATGTTGGACGGATAGACGATGGTGATGGTCGGCACCGTCCACATGATGTCGCCGATATCGTCCGACCCGGCGTTGCGATCGGGGTTGGGGTTTTCCGGCGACCAGAGCTGCGGCCCGTTGCTGGCCAGCGGCTGGTCCTTGCGGCCGAAGCCGGCCAGCACGGCGCGGGCGAAGTTCCGGTCGGCGGTGCTCCAGGTCGGCAGGCCCACCGTCTGCATGTTGGCAAAGGCGGCTTCGGCGAGCGGGCGGTTGCCGTAATTGGTGGCGGCATGGCCGAGGATGCGGTGGGTGACGCTGGTTTCGGTCATCAGCGCGGCGCCATCGGCGATGCGGTTGCCGGCCTCGAACATCGCCTTCACCGCCGGCAGCGTCGTGTCGCGGAAATAATACCAGACGCTGGCCTTGTCGGGCACGATGTTCGGCTGGTTGCCGCCGCCGGTAATCACATAATGGCTGCGCTGGCTGGGCGGCAGATGCTCGCGCTTCATGTTCCAGCCGGCGTCCATCAGCTCGACGGCATCGAGCGCGCTCTTGCCATCCCAGGGGTTGCCGGCGGCATGGGCGGTGCGGCCCTGGAATGTGTATTCGACGCTCAATGACGCCGTGTAGCTGAGCGGCCCCCAGCTGGTGTTCAGCTGGTCGCCGACATGGGCGAACATGTTGGCGTCGACGTCCTTGAACAGGCCGGCGCGCACATAATAGGCCTTGGTCGCCACCAGTTCCTCGGCAACGCCCGGCCACAGCATGATGCGGCCCTTGATGCCGTTTTTCTCCATCACCTGCTTGGCGGCGATGGCGGCGACGATCATCATCGGCATGCCGCTGTTATGGCCCTCGCCATGGCCCGGCGCGCCGGCCACCAGCGGCTTCGCCCCCGGCACCCCCGGCGTCTGCGACAGGCCGAGCAGCCCGTCGATATCGCTGCCCAGCGCGATCATCGGCCCGCCCTCACCCCAGATGGCGGTGAATGCCGTGGGGATGCCGGCGACGCCGCGCGTCACCTTGAAACCGTTCTTTTCGAGGATAGCGGCGAGATAGGCGCTGGTCCGCACCTCCTGAAACCCCGGCTCGGCAAAGCTGAACAGCTGGTCGATCATGCCGGCCAGCTCGCCGGCGCGCGCATCGACCAGCGCCGCGGCCTCCGCCTTCAGCGGCGCCGGCGCCGCAGCCTGAGCCTGGGCGTGGAGGGCCATGGCCAGCAGGCTGGCAGTGACGGCATTGCGAATCATCAGGGTCCCCTTTGTTTGGGGCAAGGCTAACGCTGGGGTTTGGGGGGGTAAAGAGTGGCCCTACGCCAACGTCCGGTCGATCAGCACGGCGAGGAACAGGGCCGGGCCGCCATGCGCCACCCAGGCGTGATTGGTGCCGCGCTGGATAACGACCTGGCCGGGCTTGATGCGGGTTTCGCCGGCTTCGAGGATCAGGCTGGCGTCGCCCTGCAACAGGCAGATCACGTCGATCGAATGGGTTTCGTGCATCGCCGAGGCGCGGCTCTGGTCGATGATGTGGCGCTCGCCGCCAAAGCCGGCAAAGACATTGCGGGTGATGGCGTCGAGCTCGGCCTTGGGCACGCCTTCCGGCAGCGGCGAGACGACGAACCAGCGCACCTGGACATTGCCGGGGCGCGGGCCGAGCACGGCTTTTGTCGTGCCAAGGTCGCTGTGGTCGCGCGGGTTCAGCGGGCCTGACGCCGCATCCTCCCAGATTTCGAAAAGCCCGCCGAGATTGGGGTCGCCGGCGAACACCGAAGGCCCGCCATCGATGATGATCGTCGATTGGCCGTCTTCGGTATCGCCGGTGATGATGCGGCGCATGGCGTCCTGAAATCCCGACATCAGCTGTCTCCTCCCGTTTCGTCTTTTTCCGTGTGACTGGCCAGCAGCTGGCTGACGGTGACCATGCGATAGCCGCGCCGGGCCAGTTCGGCGAGGATCAGCGGCAGTGCGGCGCGCTCGGTGGCGTTGCCGGCATACATGGGATGGATGAGGATGATGGAGCCGGGCCTGACCTCGGCCAGCACCTTGCGGGCATAGGCCTGCGGGTCGCGGTCGGGCGGATCGCCGGCATCCCACATGATCATTCGCTTGTGGCTGCGCGCCACGGCGAGCGGCAGGCCGAACAGCTTCTTGCCGAATGGCGGGCGGAACAGCACCGGCAGCGGGGCGCCACCGCCCTGCAGCACCCGGTCCGTATCGGCAATTTCAGCGTCATAATAGGCCGCCGACCGGAACATCATCTGCTTGTGGTGAAAACTGTGGTTGCCGATTTCATGCCCATCGGCGACGACACGGGCGACCAGCTGCGGCGTGGCCAGCTTGCCGATCATGAAGAAGGTGCCGCGGGCCTGATAGCGGTGCAGCAGCGGCAGCACCGTATCGAGGCCCAGCGCCGTCGGCCCATCGTCGAAGGTCAGCGCCACCAGCGGTGCCCGGGTTTCGACGCGGCAGATGGCCTCGCCGGTCAGCGCGAAGCAGCGCGCCTTGCTGAGCCGATGCACGCCGAAGGCGGCGAGGAACAAGGCGAGCGCCAGCAAGGCTCCCAGCCCCAACCGCCGCCGTGCCGAGCGCACCGCCATCGCCTAGCCCTAGATGCGTTCCTTCACATACCGCCCCGGCGCATCCTCGATGGCCTTGAACTTGCCCGTCCCCGGCACGCGCGGTGCCACCATCTTGCCGGAACGCGGCGCCAGCCAGGCGATCCAGTCCGGCCACCAGCTGCCCTTGGTCTCCTTCGCGCTGGCGACGAAATCGTCGAAGCGTTCGGGCAGCGTGTCGCTGGTCCAGTACTGATATTTGTTCGCCGATGGCGGGTTGACCACCCCGGCGATATGGCCCGAACCCGCCAGCACGAAGCGCTTTTCGCCGGTGAAATTGTTGGTGAGCTTGTAGGCCGAACGCGCCGGCGCGATGTGATCTTCCTTGCCGCCCTGGATATAGCTGGGGGTCGACACCTGGGTCAGGTCGACCGGCACGCCCAGCACATTGATGCCGCCGGGCTTTACCAGCAGATTGTCGCGGTAGATGTCGGTCAGATAGCTCCGGTGCCATTTCGCCGGCACATTGGTCGCATCGCCATTCCAGTAGAGCAGGTCGAAGGGGAAATAATCCTTCCCCATCAGGTAATTGTTGACGACATAATTCCAGATCAGGTCGTTCGAGCGCAGCATGTTGAAGGTCATCGCCATGTTGCGGCCATCGAGCCAGGGCTGCTCCGCCGTCATCTTGTCGAGCGTTTCGAGCACGGCATCGTCGATGAAGATACCAAGGTCGCCGCACTCGCTCATGTCGACCTGGGCGGTGAAGAAGGTGGCGCTGCGCACCTTGTCGCCCTGCCCGCGCGCCGCCAGCACGGCGAGCGTGGCGGCGAGCGTGGTGCCGGCGACGCAATAGCCGATGACATGCGTCGCCGGCGCCTTGCAGATGTCGAGCACCGTCTCGATCGCCGTCAGCTGACCCTCCCCCACATAGGTGTCGAGCGTCGCGTCGGCGAGGCTGGCGTCGGCGTTCTTCCAGCTGGTCACGAACACCGTCAGCCCCTGCGCCACCGCCCAGCGGATGAAGCTTTTTTCCGCGGTCAGGTCGAGGATGTAGAATTTGTTGATCCAGGGCGGGAAGATCAGCAGCGGGATTTCATGCACCTGCTCGGTCGCCGGGCTGTACTGGATGAGCTGGAACAGCCGGTTTTCGAACACCACCTTGCCGGGCGTGATGGCGACGTTGCGGCCGACCTCGAAGGCGTCCTCGTCGGTCATCTTCATCCGGCCGGATTTCAGATCCTCGAGCAGATGCTCCAGCCCCTTGACCAGATTGGCGCCGCCGGTTTCGGCGGTCTTGCGCAACACTTCGGGGTTGGTCAGCGCGAAGTTCGACGGCGACATCGCATCGACGAACTGTTTCGCCATGAACTGCGCCTTGGCCTGTTCATGCGCGTTAAGGCCATCGATGTCGCGCGTCGCCTCCATCACGTAATTCGACGTCAGCAGATAGGATTGGCGCAGGAAATCGAACGCCGGCGCCTCCCGCCAGGCCTCGCCGGCGAAGCGCTTGTCCTTCACCTCGGCCACCGGGCTGGCGACGGTGCCGGGGGCAAGGAAGGACTGCCACAGCGTCATGGCGTCGGACAGATAGCGGCTCTGCAGGTCGAACAGGCGCTGCGGGTCGGTCATCGCCGCCGCCGCCGCGCGCTGCCAGGTCGCCATGATGCCCAAGGGGTCGGGCACCGGCAGGCCGCCCTGCTCCTTCGTCCAGAATTCCAGCATCAGTTGCTGGCCACGCCCGGCGAGTTCCGTCCATTTCTGGAAGGTTTCGAGCGGTTGCGGCTCGGTCGGCAGATCGGCCATGGCGATGGTCCCCGGATGCGGTCTTCGGCGTTTGCGGCACTTTGAACTGTTGCCCGGCCAACGCCAAGTGCAAAGCCCCTTTTCGCC
Source organism: Alphaproteobacteria bacterium PA4 (assembly GCA_002256005.1). Classification (GTDB taxonomy): domain Bacteria; phylum Pseudomonadota; class Alphaproteobacteria; order Sphingomonadales; family Sphingomonadaceae; genus Sandarakinorhabdus. The sequence continues at coordinate 9,739 of NKIQ01000011.1, forward strand.
GCGCGCAATTGCGATTAGGGGGGATGGGAGTTTGCAACCGGGGACACCAGCATCGTGCTGACCATCAACGCCGCTTTCAACGACAACGCCGCCGTTTTCGCCGCCGCCGCCGCCCCGGCCGCCGTGAAGGCCGCCGCCGCGCGCTGAGCGTTCGCCCCCAATCGGATCGCAACAGCGGGCGGGGGTGGCAGCACCCCCGCCCGCTTTCGTTTACAACCCCATCCTCGCAGCAGAGTGACCGACCATGACCGAAGACTTCTACCGCATCAAACGCCTGCCCCCCTATGTCATCGCCGAAGTCAATGCGATGCGGGCGGCGGCGCGCGCCCGCGGCGATGACATCATCGATCTCGGCATGGGCAACCCCGATCTGCCGCCGCCGCCGCATGTCATCGACAAGCTGTGCGAAGTGGCAAGGAAGCCCGACGCGCACGGCTATTCAGCGTCAAAGGGGATTCCGGGCCTGCGCAAGGCCCAGGCCGGCTATTACGGCCGCCGCTTCGGCGTCGATGTCGATCCCGACAGCGAAGTGGTGGTGACGCTGGGTTCCAAGGAAGGCCTCGCCAACCTTGCGCAGGCGATCACCGCGCCCGGCGATGTCGTGCTGGCGCCCAACCCCAGCTACCCCATCCACACCTTTGGCTTCATCATCGCCGGCGCCACCATCCGCAGCGTGCCGACGACGCCGGACGAGCGCTATTTCGAAGCGCTGGAGCGCGCCATGCGCTTCACCGTGCCCAAGCCCTCGGTGCTGGTCATGGGCTATCCGTCGAACCCCACCGCCGAAACGGTCGACCTGGCGTTCTACGAGCGTGTCGTGGCGTTCGCCAAGAAGCACCAGCTCTGGGTGCTGTCCGACCTTGCCTATTCGGAACTCTATTATGACGGCAACCCGACGCCTTCGATCCTGCAGGTGCAGGGCGCCAAGGATGTGGCGATCGAGTTCACCTCGCTCTCCAAGACCTATTCGATGGCCGGCTGGCGCATCGGCTTCGCGGTGGGCAACAAGACGCTGATCGGCGCGCTGACCCGGGTGAAATCCTATCTCGATTACGGCGCCTTCACCCCCATCCAGGCGGCGGCAGTGGCGGCGATCAACGGCCCGCAGGATATCGTCGCCGACAATCGCAACCTCTATCACCGCCGCCGCGACGTGCTCGTCGAAAGCTTCGGCCGCGCCGGCTGGGAGATTCCTTCGCCGCGCGCCAGCATGTTCTGCTGGGCACCGCTGCCGCCGGCGCTGGCCCATCTCGGCAGCCTCGAATTTTCCAAGCAATTGCTCACCCAGGCCGGCGTCGCCGTGGCCCCGGGCGTCGGTTACGGCGAGGACGGCGAAGGCTTCGTGCGCATCGCCATGGTGGAGAATGAGCAGCGCCTGCGCCAGGCGGCGCGGAATGTGAAGAAATATCTGACGTCGATGGGGGTGAATACGCCGGGGAAGGGGTGAGGTAGGGGGGGCCGCCGGCGGGTAGGACGGTGGTGGTCAGAATCCGAGGTTTGGTGCCCGGGGCGGTGGAGGCGGTTTCCGACTCAGTTCAAGCCGTTCGGCATTCGACGCACGAATGATTGCTTAGGGTCAAAGCGGGCTGGCAGGTTTTGAAGATTGGCTGCCCATGGCAGCCGTAGTTACAACCAGAGCGACGGTTGGCGCGCTTAATCGAGGAATTGTGAACGTCAGACACCTTAAAGAAATGCGCGCTGCGGCAGCGGCTCGTCGTCGCTTTGGACTACGGCGCCTTTTTGCTGCCGCGGTAAAATGATTTTGGGAATTGGCTGTCCAAGCAGGCAAAAGTTGCTGATTTGAAGTGGAGAGACGCTGCGGAGCGCATCCGAGTCCTCACGCAATTTCGTACGGAGGTCCATAAGCAATCGCCCAAGAACGTTCTGCCCATTCAACGTTTCATCGTCCTGCGGAGTCGCTCCCCAATAATTGTCTTTACGGGAGTCCTCGACAATGGCGCGCTCGCCGGTCGACAGGAGCAGTTCCGAAAATTTATGCCAGTTATAAATTAGCTTTACGCGTAAGCACCATTTCATCACCTTGACACGAACGTCATCCCAATCGGGCCGGGAATCCGTGCGATAAGGCTTAGATCGCATCTTTGCCGTCATTGGGCTGCCCTCGTTTAGGATCATCCGCTGAACCTCAGGCATGTGCGGAAAGCGGCAAGCTTGATACAGCGCCTCAGAAGTTCGGATACGGTGTCCAAGCACGACCACCGGAAAGCCTGGAGCCATATTAGATAGCCCGCCAAATTCCTCGGCTGTCTTCCGGAACCGGACGACATCCTTGGCTTGGTAGGTTCGTAATTGTGTCTCGCTCATGAGCCTCAATTATTCTTGCGTGGGAAGAGAGGATACCACGGATCGCCAGCCCAAAACACCAGCGGCGCGTTATTCGGACAATTCCTGTAGGTGACGATCGTGGAACCGAACCCGAGTGATTCGAACATCATTCGACCCAACGGACGCATGTATTTGTCGAAATGCGGGCACATGTTCCGCACTCGAACGCCAGCGGCGAGAAATTCCTGCTCCAACAAATGACGACCAGCTTCTCCAGAAAATATGCCGAGCGGGCTTTTACCACCGACTGTTCTAAGCGGTGGTGCTTTTTCAAGACTTGCTACATAGGCTTGTGTCGCATTGTCTGATGGAATAGCCGTCGGGTACAACACATCGGAATTGTTGATTTCTGACTTACGATTTTCTAATGGCACTGCTCGCCACCACTTTAATTCAATAGACTTGCCGACCGCTGTTGCCGCTTCCAGAATCATCTTCGTTGAGTACCATTCGCTGTGCAGACCAATCACAAGTACGTCGAGTTTTACATTCGTCGGCGCCGATTCCTTTATCCATCTGATGATATCGAACCGCACTCTCCCACCGGAAAAAACGGCATCATCTAAATACAAAAAAGTGTGGGGCGAAATGCCACACAATTCCATCGCGATCCCGCATTGTCGCTGGAGCGAGTTTTTCAACAAGGCCAGCATGTCTTTCTGGCTGTGTCCAGCCGTCTGCAAGTTCAGAGCCTTGACGCCCTGCCAAAATTCACGCGAATTTGCACCTGTGAAGTTTGCGTTGACGACGATGCTGTCAATAAAATTTTGCACTTTGGCCCGCGAGAAATATGTCCGGCGAAATACATGCAACAGTTCTGTGAGAATAGGATCACGCACAGCAGCCGGGAATTGCGATATCCAACGATCAACATGTGAAGCGTCCGGTGTCGGTATTTCGCCCATACGATAGTCGGAAATCATGGCCGCTAGTGCGGCGCGCAAATTTGGTGAGCTATCCATACCTACTCCTAAGATTTGCATCTCTCGCACAATCGAAACAGTCTGTCACCAAAGTGTCGCCGGTTAACTCCTGGCCAGAAACGAAACTGAACGGAAGGCAAGTTTCGAGGAATGCAACGAAGTGTGCGTATGACTGAAGTCTTGTCGGAAGCTGTCGTTCGCCGTCATTTGAAGTGGCAGGTCAGTCCCAAATTCCGTCAATCGCCGTCCCTCACGACGCGTACCAAGCATCAACTTTGAACCAACAGGCCCCAGAACCCACTCCTCTGGCTCGCACGTCGCCACATGCGGCCCCGCCAACACCAGGGGTCTGGGGCCAAGGCCCCAGCCGCCGGAGGCCCCTTCACACCAACCATCTCACGCCGAATAGACCGTCCGTCCCCCCGTCACCGTCTCCACGATCCTGATATCCTTGATCCTGTCCTGCGGCACCATCTCCGGATCGTCGGCGAGCACCACATAATCGGCGAGCTTGCCGGCGGAGATCGAGCCCTTGATGCTCTCCTCGCGCGAGGCATGCGCGCCGTTCAGCGTGTTGATGCGCAGCGCTTCGGCGACGCTCACCCGCTGGTTGGCGCCCCAGGTCTGGCCGTTCCAGCCGGTGCGGGTGACCATGCCCTGCATGCCCATCAGCGGCGCGAACGGGCCGGGGTAGAAGTCGGAACCGGCGCAGACCGGGATGCCGGCGTCCAGAAAACTGCGGAACGCCATGCAATTCTGCATCAGCGCCTCGCCATAGAAGCCGAACTTGTCGGCGTTGTAATAGGCATAGCTGGTGAAGGGCGCCGGGATGGCGCCGACTGCCTTGATGCGCCGCACCAGATCGGCATTCACCAGCGTGCAATGGGTGATCTTGAAGCGCGGATCGGCGACCGGGAAGGCCTTTTGCGCCCGCTCGAACGCCGTCAGCACATGATCGATGGCGACATCGCCATTGGCGTGGCAATTCACCTGGATGCCGGCGCGATGCACCCGCTCCACCCAGGCGTCGAGCACGGGCTGTTCCTCGGTGACATTGCCATAGTATGCCGGGGTGCGGCCGGCATAGGGCGTGCTGATCGCCATGGTGCGTTCGGAAAAGCTGCCATCGGCGGTGTGTTCGAAGGTGGCGCCAAGCTTGATCCAGTCATCGCCGAAACCGGTCTGGATGCCATTGGCGATCATCGCATCGAGCATGGCCCCGCGGGTTTCGAAGCTGACGCGGTGGCAGAGCTCGCCGCGCGCCCTTATCGCCTGCAGCGCCGCCAGATCGCCGCCCTGGTGGTGGACGCCGGTCAGGCCATAGCGGGCAAAGGCCTTCGACATGTGCGCCGCCGCGTCGCGGGCGCGCTGCACCTGCTGCGCCGGGGTGAAGCTGGGCCGCGTGCCCACCGTATCGAACACATCCATGGCATTGTCGGTGACCCGGCCGTTGAGTCTGCCATCGGCTGCACGATCGAAGGTGCCGCCCGGCGGGTTCGGCGTCGCCTGGGTGACGCCGGCGAGCGCGAACGCCCTGGAATTGTAAAAGCCGGTATGGCCGCCGCGATGGTGGACGCAGACCGGATGTTCGGTCGACACCGCATCCAGATCGGCGATGGTCAGCTGGCGCTTGTCGCTGAGCTTGGTGTCGTCGTGGAAAAAGCCTTCCACCCATTGCCCCGGCGGCAGCGTCGCCGCCTTGGCGCGCAGCTTGGCGATGATGCTGGCGATGGAAACGAACTCGACCTCGAACGGATTGCCGACCAGCACCTCGTAAAGCAGCATTTCGGCCGAGGCATGGTTGTGGCAATCGATGAAGCCCGGCACCACCGTCATGCCCCTGGCATCGATGATCCGCGTCCCCTTCCCCGCCAGCGCCCGCGCCCCGGCCTCGTCACCGACGCGCATGAAGCGGCCGTCCTTCACCGCAAAGGCGGTGGCGCGCGGCCGGGCGGGGTCGACGGTGTGGACGCGGGCGTTGACGACGATGGTATCGGCCTCGCCCGCGTCCAGCGCCCAGGCCGGCACCGCCAGCCCGGCAAGGCCGGTGCCGATGAAGCCGCGGCGGTGCATCTGGATGGTCATGGCGAGTCCCCCTGTTGTGGCGGCATCTTTGCGCCAATCATCGCGCAGGTAAACAGCGCGCGACACCGCTCCGGCCTTGCGCTTTTGCGCTTCGCCCGCAAAGACGGGACATCACTGTCTTCGGAGCGTTCATGTCCCTTCCCCTGCGCGTCGGCCTCGCCGGCCTCGGCAATGTCGGCGCCGGCGTTGTCAAACTGCTCGCCGACAATGCCGAGCTCATCGCCCGCCGCGCCGGCCGGCCGATCCGCGTCACCGCCGTATCAGCGCGCGACCGCAATCGCGATCGCGGCATCGATCTGGCGCGCTATCATTGGGTGGATGACGCGACCGAGCTGGCCGGCCGCGACGATGTCGATGTCGTCGTCGAACTGATCGGCGGCAGCGATGGCCCGGCGCTGACGCTGGCCCGCCGCACGCTCGCCGCCGGCAAGGCGCTGGTGACGGCCAACAAGGCGATGCTCGCCCACCACGGCCTCGATCTCGCCGCCACCGCCGAAGCCGGGCAGCTGGCGCTGAAATATGAAGCCGCGGTCGCCGGCGGCATCCCGATCATCAAGGCGCTGAGCGAGGGCATGGCCGCCAATCGCATCGCCCGCGTCTATGGCCTGCTCAACGGCACCTGCAACTATATCCTCAGCCGCATGGAGGCGGAGCGGCTCGACTTTGCGACCGTCCTCGCCGAGGCGCAGGCCGCCGGCTATGCCGAGGCCGACCCCAGCTTCGACATTGACGGGATCGACACGGCGCACAAGCTCAGCCTCCTCGCCGCGCTCGCCTTTGGCGCCCGCATCGATTTCGCCGCCGTCGCCACCCATGGCATCCGCGCCGTGGAGCTGGCCGATATCGACCAGGCCCGGGCGCTCGGTTTCCGCATCAAGCTGGTCGGCCTTGCCGAGCATGAGGATGGCACGCTGTTCCAGCGCGTCCACCCGGCGCTGGTGCCGCTCGACCACCCGCTCGCCGCCGCCTCGGGCGCGCTCAATGCGGTGACGGCGGAGGGCGATTTCGTCGGCCGGCTGTTCTTCCAGGGCCGCGGCGCCGGCGAAGGGCCGACGGCGAGCGCTGTCGTCGCCGATCTGATCGATATCGCCAGGGGCATCAGCGGCAACCCGTTCGGCATGCCGGTGGCGTCGCTCGCCGCGCTGCCGCCCGCCGCCATCGCCAACCGGCGTGGCCGTTACTATCTGCGCCTGACCGTCGCCGACCGCCCCGGCGTGCTGGCGGAGCTGACCGCCGCGCTGCGCGACCATGGCGTGTCGATCGAAAGCCTGATCCAGCGCGGGCCGGCGGCGAACGGCGACGCCATGGTGGTGATGGTCACCCACATTGCCGGGGAGACGCAGGTGCTCGCCAGCCTCGCCCAGATGGCGCAGGGGGACGCGGTGACGGGCGCGCCGGTGATGATGCATATATTGGATTTGTAATTCCCCTTTCGCACCTGCGAAGCGGCACCCTTCCCCCCGCAAGGCAAACCCCTTACACGGCTGCCACAGCCGCACCGGAGCCAGCATGACCAGCACCCCCCGCAGTTCGACCCTCGACCGCGTTCTCGTCCTCGAAATGGTGCGCGTCACCGAAAATGCCGCCATCGCCTGTTCGAAGCTGATCGGCCGCGGCGATGAAAAGGCCGCCGACGCCGCCGCTGTCGAAGCCATGCGCGACGCGCTCAACCAGCTGGACTTCGATGGCACCGTCGTCATCGGCGAAGGCGAGCGCGACGAGGCGCCGATGCTGTTCATCGGCGAAAAGGTCGGCCGCGCGCAGGGCACCGGCCCCAGGATCGACATCGCGCTCGATCCGCTGGAGGGCACCACCATCACCGCCAAGGCCGGGCCGAACGCCCTCGCCGTGCTGGCGATTTCCGAACAGGGCGGGCTGCTGAATGCGCCCGACGTCTATATGGACAAGATCGCCGTCGGCCCCGGCTATCCCGCCGGCACCATTGATCTTTCGAAGTCCGCCACCTGGAATGTCCAGTCCGTCGCCGCTGCGAAGGGCGTCAAGGCCGATGAGCTCATCGTCTGCGTGCTCGATCGCCCGCGCCACGAAGCGCTGATCACCGAATTGCGCGGGCTGGGCTGCGGCATCATGCTGATCCCCGATGGCGATGTCGCCGGCGTCATTGCCACCTCCAACCCCGATACCGGCATCGACCTGTACATGGGCAGCGGCGGCGCGCCGGAAGGCGTGCTGGCAGCCGCCGCCCTGCGCTGCGTCGGTGGCCAGCTGCAGGGCAAGCTCGTCTTCCGCAACGAGGACGAGCGCGGCCGCGCCCGGCGCTGGGGCATCACCGACCTCGACCGCATCTATGCGCTGGAAGATCTGGCCGCCGGCGATGTCATCTTCGCCGCGACCGGCGTCACCGATGGCTCGCTGCTGAAGGGCGTCAAGCGCCGCCGCGATGGCGTCATCACCACGCAGAGCGTCGTCATGCGCGCCTCGTCGGGCACCATCCGCTGGGTGGATGGCGAGCATCGGGCGCACCGCCACGCGTGAGCGACTGGCGGGGTTACGCGGGGGATATCCACACAGTTTCCCTGTCATCCCGGGCTTGACCCGGGACCCAGCTTCACTTCGACGTTTGCCAAGCAAGCTGGGTCCCGGGTCAAGCCCGGGATGACAGATGAGGCTGGGCGTCGTCTGTCGCTGACGCTACAACCCCTGAGCGGCCGACACCCGCCCCCCAGCCCCCGGAGGCCCCGTGATCCCCCCCGTCTTCAACATCACCCAGTCCGTCCTCGGCCAGCCCTGGCTGTGGCGCGGCGGCGTGGTGCCGGGCGGTGATCTCGATGGCCGCGGCGATGATGAACTGCTGCACCATCTGTTCCGCGCCCGCGGTGCCAATCCGGATGATTTCGCCCGGCTGAAGGCGCCGACGCTGCGCGACTGGCTGCCCGATCCGGCGATTTTCCAGGACATGGAGCGCGCCGCCGCCCGCATCGCCGACGCCATCGCGGCCGACCAGAATATCATCGTCTATGGCGATTATGACGTCGACGGCGCCACCTCGGCTGCCGTGCTGATCCGCTATCTGCGCCAGGTCGGCGCTACGGTCGGCCATTACATCCCCGATCGCCTGCTGGAGGGCTATGGCCCCAGCGCCGATGCGCTGGTGGCGTTGCAGCGCGCCGGCGCCGATCTGGTCGTCACCGTCGATTGCGGCACCCAGGGGTTCGAGGCGCTGGCGGCGGCGCGGGCGGTGGCGCTGGATGTCATCATCGTCGATCACCACAAGGCCGGCACGGCGCTGCCGGCGGCGCTGGCGCTGGTCAACCCCAACCGGCTGGACGAAGCCCCCGACGCCGCCGCGCACGGCCATCTCGCGGCGGTCGGCGTCGCCTTTCTGCTCGCTGTGTCGCTCAACCGCCTGTTGCGCCAGCGCGGCGTGTTCGAGACGCGCCCCGAACCGAAACTCACCGAGCTGCTCGATATCGTTGCGCTCGGCACCGTCGCCGATGTCGTGCCGCTCACCGGCCTCAACCGCGCCTTTGTCACGCAGGGGCTGAAGGTGATGCGCAACCGCCGCAACCCCGGCATCACCGCGCTGCTCGATGTCGCCGGTGTCCATCGCGCCCCGACCGCGCGTGATCTGGGCTTTGCGCTCGGGCCCCGCGTCAACGCCGGCGGCCGCGTCGGCAAGTCCGATCTCGGCGTCCGCCTGCTGACCACCGATGATCCGGCGGAAGCGCTGGCGCTGGCGGCGGAGCTCGACCGGCTGAATGTCGAGCGCCGCACCATCGAAACCGATGTCACCGAATCGGCGCTGGCGCTGTGCAGCGCCGACAGCAACATGGCCGTGGCGGTCGTCGCCGGCGATGGCTGGCACCCCGGCGTCATCGGCATCGTCGCTTCGCGGCTGAAGGACCGGCTGCACCGCCCGGCCATCGTCATCGCCCGGCAGGACGATGGCCTGGCCAAGGGCTCCGGCCGCTCGCTGCCCGGCGTCGATCTGGGGGCCGCCGTGCTGGCGGCGCGCGACGCGGGCTTGCTGGTGGCCGGCGGCGGTCATGCCATGGCGGCGGGGCTGACCGTGGCCTGCGACGGCATCGACGCGCTGGCGGCGTTTCTCAACGATCGCCTGTCCGGCGATGTCGATCGTGCCGCCACAGGCCGCAGCCTGTCGATCGATGCCGCCGTCACGCCGCGCGGCGTCTCGCTGGCGCTGGTCGAGACGCTGGAGGTCGCCGGCCCCTATGGCCAGGGCTGGGCGGCGCCGCGCGTCGCCTCCGGGCCCTGGACGGCGGTCGATTGCCGCATCGTCGGCGAACATCATGTCAAGCTGGTGCTGGCCGGCCGCGACGGCGCGCGCTGCAAGGCCATCGCCTTCCGCCACGCCGATACCGCGCTGGGCGCCTCGCTGGCCGGCGCCCGCGGCCGCCCCTTCTACCTCGCCGGCCGCATCAAGCGCGACGATTGGCGCGGCGAACCCAGCGCCGAAATCGAAATCGACGACATGGCCTGGGCGTCCTGAACGGCGCTAGGCCGTATCAACATTCAGCATTTCAGCCGTGCTGAACGCGGATTGCGAAGAAAACAAAGCCTCCGGCGGCTGGGGCCGCAGGCCCCAGACCCCATTTATTGGCTGCCGCATGGCACCACAGGCGGCTTTTCAGGCCAAACCAAAGCGAAATGGGGTCTGGGGCCTACGGCCCCAGCCGCCGGAGGCCGCTTCAACCTTCAATGTCGATTCAGCCTCGAGTCGATTGCGGGCGGACGGCACCGGCACACTCCCCCACCCGCGACGGAGGTCGCATCCGCTCCGGGCCAGCCACTTGGGATAATCCCGATGGGTGGCCGGGCGGGTGAGCGGGCCGGTGCCGACGCGACTTCAACGCAATCGCCGCTACCGCGCCACCATGCCCTTCTGCTGCAGCCGCCAGACCAGCTGGTCGAAGCGGTCCTGGCCGAAGAACGGCTCGCCATCCAGCGCCATCAGCGGCACGCCATAATGGCCGGCCGCCGTCTGCGCCGCCTGATTGGCCTCGATCTTCGCGGCATAGCCCGCCGCATCCGCCGCCACCGCCGCGTCCAGTTCGGCGAGGTCCAGCCCGGCGCGCGCCGCCGCTTGCGCCAGATGGTCGCCCTCGTGCCAATTCTCGGTCTTGCCGTTCCAGATCAGCCGCGACACTTCATCGATGAAGGCAAGGCCGCGCCCACGCTCGGTCGCCGCAATGCCGAGATGGCTCAGGCGATGGATGTGCGGCTGCTCGCGCGGATAGGTGCGGGTCGCCGGGTCCATATAGACCGGGTCCGGCCGCGGCCAATTGTAATCCAGCCCCAGGAACTGCGCCGTGCGATAGGTGTCCTTCATCAGATAGAAGACCCAGAGCGGATCGACGCTCGCAAAGAAATCCGCCTTCCTGACCGCGATCGGATAGACCACGCGGACATTGCAGGTGACATCATGCGTCGCCACCAGCTCCACCAGCCGCGGCGTCACCAGATAGGAATAGGGCGAACGGAACGACCAGAAGACGTCGAACGCCAGCGGGGCCGCGGCGCTCACTGGCCGAACCCGGCGCCGGGCTTGGTGCGGATGTTGAGCTGGCCCGACAGGCCGGCGAAGCGGTGCATCTCGATGCCCTGATATTCCGGCAGCGCCACCATCTGCATCATGGCCTGCGGGCTGGGGTAATAGGCCAGCGCCACCATGTCCCACAGCTCCTCGACCTGGCCGAGGATGATGCCGCTGACATCGCCCGAAAACACCGCATGGCCGCCGACGAGCGCCAGGCATTTCTGCACGGCGGCGCCATAGATCAGATAGGCCTCCTTGCCGCTGAGCGTCGTTTCGCGGCCGTCGGGATAGTCCGCCTTGTCCCTGAACTTCAGCAGATTGACCATGACCATCGGGCCATGGTCCGTGTCCGCGAAAAACGCCTGTGCCGCCGCCGATTGCGGCATGACTTCATTGGTGACGATCATGGCTGGCCCTTCGCGAAATCGATGATGAGGCGGGAAAGCTGGTCGGCGGCATCTTCCTGCAGGAAATGCCCGCCGGGGACGATGCAATGCGCCTGGCCCTTGGCGCCCGGAATGCGCGCGATGATCGCCGCCTCGCCGCCCTTGGTGACCGGGTCATTGTCGGAAAAACAGGTCAGCACCGGCTTGTCGAAGGCCTCCAGCACCGTCCAGGCGGCGAGGTTTTCGGCGACCGAGCCGTGCTGCGGCGTCACCGGCACCAAAGTCGGGAACTGCCGCGCGCCTTCCTTGTACGCCTCTTCCGGGAAGGGCGCGTCATAGGCGGCGATTTCCGCCGGGGTCAGTTCGCGCGACGTGCCCATGTTGACGATCATGCCGGCGGGGAAATTCGGGATGGTCTGGCTGATGGTCAGCCATTGGTCGAAGCCCGGCGAGGAGCCGGTGCCGACCGGCAGCCCGGTGTTGGCGATGACCAGCCGGGCGAACCGCTGCGGAAACGCTGCAACCAGCCGCAGGCCGATGAGGCCGCCCCAATCCTGGCAGAACAAAGTGATGCCGGTCAGGTCCTTGGCCACCAGCCAGTCCGACATCCATTGGACATGGCGTTCATAGGTGTAATCGGCGCGCGCGCCCAATTTGTCGGACTTGCCGAAGCCGATCAGGTCGGGCGCGACGACGCGGTGGCCGGCGGCGACCAGCGGGCCGACGAAATTGCGATAGAGATAGCTCCAGCTCGGCTCGCCATGCATCAGCAGCACCGGTGGTGCATCGGCGGGGCCTTCATCGATGCAATGGATGCGCAGCGGCGTGCCGGTCGCCGCGTCACGCACCTCGCTGTAATGCGGCGCAAAGCCATAGCCATCGAGATTTTCGAAGCACGCATCCGGCGTGCGCAAAACCTGCATGTCCCGAGTCTCCGCGTATTATTGACACCTAGAGTGCAATAATCAGCGCGGCCGGTCAACATGCGTCAGTCCTGCCTTCTCCCTCCCCCCAGGCGAAGCCTAGGGTGGGGAGGGTCGGGGTGGGGGTCTCACCAAAAGGACTAGCTCCGCCGTAGCAAACCCCGCCTTGGCAAGCCCCGCCACCCCCGCTACCCCTGCACCAAAAAGGGGACTCGACCATGGGCGATTTCATCCGGCGCGAAACCATCGGCAGGACCGCCATCCTGCACATGAACCGGCCGGACACGCTGAACGCCATCGGCACGCTGGAGGATTGCGACGATTTCGTCCGCGCCATCGAGGCGGTGGGCGATGACCCCCAGATTTCCTGCGTGATCCTGACCGGCAGCGGCCGCGGCTTTTCCGCCGGCGGGAATCTGAAGGCGATGCAGGACAAGACCGGCATCGGCCCCGGCAAGCAGCCGAGTGACACGCGCAACACCTACAAGCGCGGCGTGCAGCGCATCACCCGCGCCATGATGGAGCTGGAAGTGCCGGCCATCGCCGCCATCAACGGCCATGCCGTCGGGCTGGGCTGCGACCTCGCCTGCCTGTGCGACATGCGCATCGCCGCCGAAAGCGCCCTGTTCGCCTGCAGCTTCATCAAGGTCGGCATCGTCCCCGGCGATGGCGGCGCCTGGTCGCTGGCCCGGGTCGTCGGCTATGCCATGGCCGCCGAGCTGTTCTTCACCGGCGAACGTTTCGATGCGGCGCGGGCGAAAGCGATCGGCCTCGTCTCCCGCGTCGTGCCCGATGCCGAACTGCTGCCGGCGGCGCTGGCGCTTGCCGACAAGGTGACCGCCAATCCGGCCCGCGCCCTGCGCCTGACCAAGCGGCTGCTGCGCGAGGCCCAGACTGCGCGGATGGACCAGATCCTCGAACTCTCCGCTGCCTTTCAGGCGCTGGCGCATGAAACCGACGACCATGCCGAGGCGGTGGCGGCGTTTCTGGAAAAGCGCCCACCGGTCTTCACCGGGGATTGAGCGGGGGCGGCGCTGTCCTACACGGGCGCCGGCTGGTAGTGTTGCCGGCCGGTGTTCTTTCTCATCGCTATGCCCAGACCTCGCGATACCGCCTCGCGCAGCGTCTGGAAGGTCACAAAATCCATCATTGGGCGTGTACTTCCGCGTGCAATTCCCCCGAAATCGCCCCCGAAATTCTCCCGAAATCCCCCTGAAACGCCCCCAAAATCCCCCCGAAACACCCCGAAATCCCCCGCGCGGCCCCGCCACTCCACCTATCCCGCCTGCAAGATTTTCCAGCCCCCGCCCCCGGAAACCCCTGCTATGACAGCATGATGTCGCTGACCCATCTGCAACGCCTGGAGGCGGAGAGCATTCACATCCTGCGGGAGGTGGTGGCCGAGGCCGAGAATCCGGTGCTGCTCTATTCGATCGGCAAGGATTCCAGCGTCATGCTGCACCTGGCGCTGAAGGCGTTCGCGCCGGCGCCGCTGCCCTTTCCGCTGCTGCACATTGCGTCGGGCTGGGATTTCCGCGCCATGCTCGCCCATCGCGACATGATGGTGGCGCGGCACGGCCTGACCCTGCTGGTGCAGCACAATGACGAGGCGGCGGCGGCCGGCGTCGACCCGTTCGACACGCCGACGCCGGTCTACACCCGGCTGATGCTGACCGAGCAGCTGAAGGCGGCGCTCGACCATCATGGCTTCGACGCGGCCTTTGGCGGCGGCCGCCGCGACGAGGAAAAGGCCCGCGCCAAGGAGCGTATCCTCAGCTTCCGCAACGCCGCCCATGCCTGGGACCCCAAGACGCAGCGGCCGGAGCTGTGGCGGCTCTACAATGCCCGCAAACCGCGCGGCACCAGCATCCGCGCCTTCCCGCTGTCGAACTGGACCGAGCTCGACATCTGGCAATATATCGCGCTGGAAAACATCCCGATCGTGCCGCTCTATCTCGCCGCGCCGCGGCCGACGGTGGAGCGCGACGGCATGATCCTGATGGTGGACGATGACCGCATGGCGCTGCGCCCCGGCGAAACCGCGGTGGAGCGCTCCATCCGCTTCCGCACTTTGGGCTGCTATCCGCTGTCGGGCGCCGTCGAAAGCCGGGCCGACACGCTCGACACGGTCATCCAGGAAATGCTGCTCAGCACGCGCTCCGAACGGCTGGGCCGCGCCGTCGACCATGACCCGACGGCGAGCATGGAGAAGAAGAAGCAGGAGGGCTATTTCTGATGGACGCCTCCGGCTTCGCCCCCGATCCGCTGATCGCCAGCGACATTGCCGCCTATCTCGCCGCGCAACAGGCCAAGGCGCTGATCCGCGTCATCACCTGCGGCTCGGTGGATGATGGCAAGTCGACGCTGATCGGCCGGCTGCTGCACGACACCCACCAGATTTTCGACGACCAGATGGCGGCGCTGACCAGCGACAGCCAGCGCATCGGCACGCAAGGCCAGGCCATTGATTTCGCTCTGCTTGTCGACGGGCTGGCGGCGGAGCGCGAACAGGGCATCACCATCGATGTCGCCTATCGCTTCTTCTCGACACCGCGCGCCAAGTTCATCATCGCCGATTGCCCCGGCCATGAACAATATACCCGCAACATGGTCACCGGCGCCTCCACCGCCGATGCCGCCATCGTGCTGGTCGATGCGCGGAAGGGCGTGCTGACCCAGACACGGCGGCACTCCTACCTTGTGCAGCTGCTAGGGATCCGCCATGTCGTGCTGGCGGTGAACAAGATGGATCTGGTCGGCTATGATCAGGCGGTGTTCGATGCGATTGTCGCGGATTATCAGGCCTTTGCCGCCAGTATCGGCCTTGCCGATGTCAGCGCGGTGCCGATTTCCGGCCTGGGTGGTGACAATGTCATCGCCGCCGCCCCCGCCATGCCCTGGTACGCCGGCCCGCCGCTGCTGGGGCTGCTGGAAGGGCTGGATGTCAGCGACGATGCCGCAGCGGCCCGGCCGTTCCGCATGGCGGTGCAATGGGTGAACCGGCCCGACCTCGACTTTCGCGGCTTTGCCGGGCTGGTCAACCATGGCCGGGTGCGGCCCGGCGATGCGGTGCGCATCCTGCCCGCCGGGCGCACCACCACGATCGCCCGCATCGTTACCGCCGATGGCGATCTCGATGAGGCGGTCGCCGGCCAGTCAGTGACGCTGACGCTCGCCGATGATGTCGAATGCGCGCGCGGCTCGGTGATCGCGGCGGCCGAGGCACCGCCGACGGTGGCCGGCCAGTTCGAGGCGACATTGGTCTGGATGGCCGAGGAGCCGCTGCTGCCCGGTCGGTCTTACTTGCTGAAGCTCGCCACCCAGACCGTCGCCGCCACCATCCAGCCGCCGAAATTCGCCATCAATGTCAACACGCTGGAGCAGGTTGCAGCGAAGACGCTGGAACTCAATGGCATCGGCACGGTGCAGCTGGCAACGGCGCAGCCCATCGTTTTCGAACCCTATGCCGACAGCCGCGACCTGGGCGGTTTCATCCTCATCGACCGCGCCAGCGATGCCACGGTTGCCGCCGGCATGATCCATTTCGCGCTGCGACGCTCGCAGAACATTCATCTGCAAGCCGTTGATATCTCGCGTGATGCCCATGCCGCGCAGAAGGGCCAAAAGGCCAAGGTGCTATGGCTGACCGGCCTGTCGGGCGCCGGCAAATCGACGATCGCCAACCTTGTCGAAAAGCAGCTGCACCTGCTCGGCCGCCACACCTTCCTGCTCGACGGCGACAATGTCCGCCATGGCCTCAACAAGGATCTGGGCTTCACCGACGCCGATCGCATCGAGAATATCCGCCGCGTCGGCGAGGTCGCCCGGCTGATGACCGATGCCGGGCTGATCGTCATCACCGCCTTCATCTCGCCGTTCCGCGCCGAACGCGCCATGGTGCGGGCGATGATGGCGCCGGGCGAGTTCATGGAAATCCATGTCGACACGCCGCTGGCCGCGGCCGAAGCCCGCGACGTCAAGGGCCTCTACAAAAAGGCCCGCGCCGGCCAGCTGAAGAACTTCACCGGCATCGACAGCCCCTATGAAGCGCCGGACGCCCCGGAACTGCGCATCGACACCACGATGATGAGCGCCGAGGATGCCGCCATGTTGATTGTCGAAAGCCTGATCGGATGACCAGCGACGCCGCCCTCGCCCGCCGTCTCGCCACCCTGGCCGGGCAATTGCTGCTGCGCCTGTGCGACAATGAGGATACCAACGCCAGGGCGCTGGGCGATGAAGGCGACCGCGCCGCCAATGCGCAGATTCTGGCGGCGCTGCGCCGCGAACGCCCGGACGATGCGATCCTGAGCGAGGAGGAAGCCGCCGATCCGGCGCGGCTGAAGGCTCGCCGCATCTGGATCGTCGATCCGCTCGACGGCACCCGCGAATATGGCGAGCGCCGCAATGATTGGGCGGTGCATGTCGGCCTCGCCATCGATGGCGTCGCCACCCATGGCGCCGTCGCGCTGCCGGCGCTGAACGCCTGTTTCTGCACGGAATTCCCGCCGACCCTGCAGCCGGAATCGCGCCCGCTGCGCATGCTGGTCAGCCGTACCCGCCCCGCCCGCGAAGCCGTGGCGGTGGCCAGGGCACTGGGGGCCGAACTGGTGCCGATGGGCAGCGCCGGCGCCAAGGCGATGGCGGTATTGCGCGGCGAGGCTGACATCTACCTCCATACCGGCGGCCAATATGAATGGGACAATTGCGCCCCGGCCGCCGTGGCCCTCGCTGCCGGGCTCCACGCCAGCCGCGTCGACGGCAGCCCGCTCGTCTACAACCGCGCCGATCCGCTGCTGCCGGACCTGCTGATCTGCCATCGCTCGCGGGCGGCCGAGGTGCTGGCATTGGTGCGTGGGCTGGGGTGAAGGCAAGAAGCCTCCGGCGGCTGGGGCCTCAGGCCCCAGACCCAGATCGATTATCGTTCAAAAAACAATGTGTTGAATTAGAGCCGCACCAGAAATCGGGGTCTGGGGCCTGAGGCCCCAGCCGCCGGAGGCCGTTTTTCTTGCCGCAGCCTCACGCCAATTCGACGCCCGCCACCACCTTCGGTTCGCGATGCTTCGGCAGCTTCACCACCTTGGGGATCGGCGAATGCTGGGCGGGGTCGTGCTGGCGGATGAAGGCTTCCACCACCGGCGCGATGCTTTCGCGCCATTTGCGGCCGTTGAAGATGCCGTAATGGCCGGCGCCTTCCGCCATGTAATAGGCCTTCTTGTCCTCGGGCAGGCCGGTCGCCAGTTCCAGCGCCGCCTTGGTCTGGCCGAGGCCGGAGATATCGTCGCGTTCGCCTTCGATGGCGAGCAGCGCGGTGCGGTCGATGGCGTCGGGCTTGATGACGACGCCGCGATGGACGAACTCGCCCTTGGCGATGGCCTGGCGCTGGAAAACGACGTCGATGGTCTGCAGGTAGAATTCCGCCGTCATGTCGCAGACGGAACGATATTCCTCATAGAAGGCCTTGGTCGAATCGGCGCTGTCGTCATCGCCGGCGACCAGATGCTTGAACATTTCCCAATGCGATTTCATGTGGTTGGCAAGGTTCATCGACATGAAGCCGGCCAGCTGCAGGAAGCCGGGATAAACCTTGCGACCGCCGCCCGGATAGGCATCGGGCACGCGGGCAATGACGGTCTGTTCGAACCAGGCATAGGGTCGCTGGGTGGCGAGATCATCGACCGAGGTCGGCGCGCGGCGGGTATCGACCGGGCCGCCCATCATGGTCAGCGTCAGCGGCGTGGCCGGGTTCTTCTGGCCCGACATATAGGCCAGCGCCGCATAGGCCGGCACCGCCGGCTGGCAGACGGCGAGCATATGGCTGCCCGGCCCGACGATTTCGGCGAATTCGATGATATAGTCGATATAGTCGTTGAGATCGAACTTGCCTTCCGAGACAGGCACCTGCTTCGCATCGCGCCAATCGGTGATGTAGACCTCATGATCAGGCAGCAGCCGCTCGACGGTGCCGCGCAGCAGCGTGGCATAATGGCCCGACATCGGCGCGATGATCAGCACGCGCGGATCGTTGCGGCCGGAAATGGCGCGGTTGAAGCGCTTCAGCTGGCCAAAGGGCTTGCGCGCGATGATTTCCTCGCTCACCGCGACGCTGACGCCATCGACGATGGTGGTGTCGAGCCCGAATGGCGGCTTGCCGCGCGGCGCCGCGGCATGGGCGAACACTTCCAGCGCGCGCGCCATCACCGGGCTGGTGGCGACATAGGACATCGGGTTGGCCGGGCTGAGCAGCCAGGTCGAGGTGGTCTGTGCCAGCGAACCCATGCCGGCCAGCCAGGCCTTCTGCATTTCATGTGCGGTGTAGAGCATGCGATGTCCTTTTGCTGCGGGGCAGCATTTTCGGCCACCCCAATGCCATATCGCAGGTGCAGCATAAAGCCATTTGATTGGGGCCTGCCATTTATAACGGCCAGCGCCCTGCGCGCCTGCGGCGCCGGCGCGGATTGAGCCGCACTCAAAGCCCTGCTATCAGCACGCATGGCCGCCCCCAAAACCGATCTGCCCCCGCCTGAACAGCGCAAGCTCTCGCGGCTCGTCCTGCTCTGGCGCTTTGCTCGCACCTATCCGGCGCAGCTGACCGCGGCGCTGGTGGCACTGGTCATCGCCGCGCTGGCGACGCTCGCCATACCGCAGGCACTGAAGCTGATCGTCGACAATGGCTTTGCCAAGGGCTCCGACCCCGCCGCCGTAGCCCCCTATTTCTGGGCGATGCTCGGCATCGTCGTGCTGCAGGGCATCGCGACGGCCTTCCGCTTCTATTATGTCAGCTGGATCGGCGAGCGCGTTGTCGCCGACCTGCGCAAGACCGTGCAATCGCACCTCGTCACGCTCGACCCGGTGTTCTTCGAGGAAAACCGCCCCGCCGAGATCGCCTCGCGCCTGACCAGCGACACCGCCATCATCGAACAGGTCGTCTCCTCGGGTGCGTCCATGGCGCTGCGCAATGTGGTGATGGGCGTTGGCGGCATCGTCTATATGGGCATCCAGTCGCCCAAGCTGACCCTGCTCATGCTGCTCGTCATCCCGATCACCATCCTGCCCATCGTCTGGCTGGGCAAGAAGGTGCGGGCCATGTCGAAGACCAGCCAGGATCGCATCGCCGGCGTCGGCACGCTGGTTGCCGAAGTGCTCGGCGCCATCAAGATCGTCCAGGCCTTCACCCAGGAACGCCGCGAGGCACAGCGTTTCGGCGATGCAGTGGAGGCGGCCTTCGAAACGGCCAAGCGCCGCATCCGCCTGCGCGCCGGCATGACCGCGGTGGTCATCACGCTGATTTTCGGCGCCATCACGCTGGTGCTGTGGCAGGGCGCACTCGATGTCATTTCCGGCCGGTTGACCGGCGGCACCATCGCCGCCTTCGTCTTCGCCGCCGTCATCGTCGCCGGTGCGTTCGGCACGCTGACCGAAGTCTATGGCGATTTCATGCGCGCCGCCGGCGCCAGCGCCCGCATGGAGGAACTGCTCGCTGCCCGCCCCGGCATCCGCGCACCCGACAATGCGACGCCGCTGCCGGTGCCGGCGCAGGGCGCGCTCTGCCTCGATCATGTCACCTTCCATTACCCGTCGAAACCGGAAGGCGCCGCGCTCATCGATTTCAGCCTCAACATCGGCGCCGGCGAAACCGTCGCCGTCGTTGGCCCCTCCGGCGCCGGCAAATCGACTCTGTTCCAGCTCGTCCAGCGCTTCTACGACCCCGAGGCCGGTGAAATCCGCCTCGATGGCGTGCCGCTGACCGCCGCCGACCCCGAACAGATCCGCGCCCGCATCGCCGTCGTGCCGCAGGAAACCGTCATCTTCGCTGCCAGCGCGCTCGACAATATCCGCTATGGCCGGCCATCCGCCAGCGAAGCCGAAGTCTGGGCCGCCGCCGAAGCCGCCCATGCCGACAGCTTCCTCCGCCAGCTGCCCGACGGCATCAACAGCTTCCTCGGCGAAGCCGGCACCCGCCTCTCGGGCGGCCAGCGCCAACGCCTGGCCATCGCCCGCGCCATCCTGCGCGACGCCCCGATCCTGCTGCTCGATGAAGCGACCTCGGCGCTCGACAGCGAAAGCGAGCGCCTCGTCCAGGCCGCGCTCGAACAGCTGATGCAGGGCAAGACCACACTCGTCATCGCCCACCGCCTCGCCACCGTGCGCAACGCCGACCGCATCATCGTCATGGACGGCGGTCGCATCGTCGCCGAGGGCACGCACGATCGCCTCATCAAGCAGGGCGGCCTGTACGCCAAGCTGGCGCGCTTGCAGTTCGAACAGGTGCAGCCGCAGGTGGCGTGAGGGGGGGCTGGCATTGCCTCCGGCGGCGATGTTTTTTGCCTCCGGCGGCTGGGGCCTGAGGCCCCAGACCCCCTTCATTTCTATGTCATCCCGGGCTTGACCCGGGACCCAGCTATTCTCTTCACACGAACCAAGAAAACTGGGTCATGGGTCAAGCCCGGGATGACCGTAAATCGATGGGGGTCTGGGGCCTCAGGCCCCAGCCGCCGGAGGCAAAAAAAGAACCAGGCCTCAATGCGCCGTATAACCCCCATCCACCACCAGTTCCGCCCCGGTCATGAAGCTCGCCTCGTCCGACGCCAGGAACACGATCGCATCGGCGATTTCACGCGGTACGCCGAAACGGCCGAGGGCGTGGGCGGCGATCAGGCCGTCACGCATCTCGTTGCCGTTTTCGGCGGCGGCAATGGCGCCGGAGACCATCGGCGTGTCGATGAAGCCGGGGTGGACGGAGTTGACGCGGATGCCAAGCGGCGCCCATTCCAGCGCCGCGGACTTCGTCAGCAAGGCGACGCCGCCCTTTGACGCGCAATAGGCGGCGGCGTTGGGCAGGCCGACCTTGCCGAGGATCGAGGACAGGTTGATGACCGAGCCGCCGCCCGAGTCGGCGATGGCCGGGCCGGCGTGGCGCAGCCCCAGGAACACGCCATCGAGATTGACGTCGAGCACCTGCCGCCATTCGGCGAGCGTGGCGGTCATCAACTCCATGCGGCCGCCAGCGACGCCGGCATTGTTGACGAGGATGTGCAGCGCGCCGAACCGCGCCAGGCAGGCGGCGACCGCTGCCGCCCATTGCGCCTCATCGACGACATCATGGGCAATGAACCCGGCCTCGCCGCCCTCGGCTGCAATTTCCAGCGCCACGGCTTCCCCGACTGGGTCGCGATCGGTCAGCATCACCCGCGCCCCGGCGCGCGCCAGCCGCCGCGCGGTTTCGGCGCCCAGGCCCATGGCGGCGCCGGTGACCAGCGCCACCTTGCCGGCCAGGCGGTTGCTGCGCGGACTGTCCATGTGCTGGCTCCCCCTGATGTGCGTCACAGCTTAGGCGGCCGGCGCTGCGGGCATAGCTG
Source organism: Alphaproteobacteria bacterium PA4 (assembly GCA_002256005.1). Lineage (GTDB taxonomy): Bacteria > Pseudomonadota > Alphaproteobacteria > Sphingomonadales > Sphingomonadaceae > Sandarakinorhabdus. Next base: position 31,279 of record NKIQ01000011.1, read on the forward strand.
TGACTTGTGCCAAATCGTGGGATGACGAGAAGCCTCCGGCGGCTGGGGCCGCGGGCCCCAGACCCCGTTCCATCTTGACTGGTGGAGGCTGTCCTGCTCGCCAGTTTGTCATCCCGGGCTTGCCCTGGGACCCGGCTTTCTGCGACCCGTTTCCGAGAGCAACTGGGTTCCGGGTCAAGCCCGGGATGACACGGCCATCGATGGGGGTCTGGGGCCTCAGGCCCCAGCCGCCGGAGGCGTCCTTCTCACGGCAAACGCGCAAACAAAAAGGGCGGACCCTGTGGCCCGCCCCTTCAGCATCATCAGATGAAGCGTAAGCTCAGTTCGCGTAGGCTTCGTTGCCGACGAAGCCCATCTTGGTGAGGCCGGCCTGCTGGGCTTCGGCCATCACCTTGTCGACGACTTCATATTTGGCAAGGCCTTCCGGGCGCAGCCGCAGTTCCGGCTGGGTCGGCATTTCGGCGGCCTGCCGCATGTAGCTGCGCAGCGTCGGCAGATCGACTTCGGTCTTGTTCCAATAGATATTGGACAGGAAGTCGATATCGACCTGGTTGAACACCGGATCCACATTCGAGGGATTGGGATTCGGCGGCGGCAGATCGAGCTTCACCGCGTGCGTCTGCGGCGGAATGGTGATGATGAACATGATGAGCAGCACGAGCATGACGTCGATCAGCGGCGTCGTGTTCATGTCGTTCATCGGGGCATCACTGCCGCCCCCGCCGCCCATTGAAATGGCCATGGCTAACTCCTGAAATCAAAGCGTTTCTGGCGGGGCGGTGCAGGACCGCCCCGGCCAGGATCAGCGGCTGATGTCGCCCGGGACCGGTTCCGAGATGAAGCCGATCTTCTGGAAACCGGCACGCTGCATGGTGAAGATCACCCCGCCAACGCAGCGATATTCCATGTCCTTGTCACCGCGAATATGCGCTTCCGGCAGTTCGATCTTGCCGCCAGCCTTTTCCTGGCGGGCAATATCGTCCTTCAGATGCTTGACGGCGCGATCGAGCAGCTCCTGCTTGGTGTCGACCTTGGTCTGGCCGACATAGACATCGCAGTTGGCGTCGACCGAGAGCAGCATGTTCTCGGGCTTCGTGGTGGTGGGCAGGTTCGTCACGGTCGGCAGCTTGAGCGGCACCGTCTGGATCACGACGGGAACCGTGATCAGAAAGATGATGAGCAGAACCAGCATGACGTCGACGAGCGGCGTCGTGTTGATTTCGTTCATCGGCGCTTCGCTGCCGTCCTCGTTCGGCGATCCGATGTTCATCGACATGGGTCAAATGCCCCTTTCCGGCTGAGCTGCCTCAGGCCTTCGGCTTGGCGGCAGCAGCAGGCGCGGCGGTCGGCTGGGCCACACGGGCACCCGAAACCAGCGCACCATGCACGTCGGACGAGAAGTTGTTGACCTTGTCCGACACTTCCTTGTTGCGACGGATCAGCCAGTTGTAGCCGAGCACGGCCGGCACGGCGACGAACAGGCCGATGGCGGTCATGATGAGCGCTTCTCCGACCGGGCCGGCGACCTTGTCGATCGAGGCCTGACCAGCAAGGCCGATGTTGATGAGCGCGCGATAGATGCCGATGACGGTACCCATCAGACCGATGAACGGTGCGGTCGAACCGACCGAGGCGAGGAAGGCGAGACCGTTGGTCATCTTCGACGTCACGGCGTTCGACGAACGGTTCAGGGCCATCGTCACCCATTCGTGCTGATCGATCTTGTCGGTCAAGCGACCTTCGTGATGATCGGAAGCGCGCAGGCCATCGTCGACGATCTGGCGGAAGGCCGAGTTCTTGTCGAGCTTCGAGGCACCGGTCTTCAAGTCGGGCGCCGTCCAGAACTTCTTTTCCAGATCAGCCGCTTCGCCCAGCATTTTGCGCTGGTCGAGGTACTTGGTGATGATGATGAACCACGACACGAACGACATGATCACCAGGATGCCGAAAATCGACTGGGCGATCAGGCCCCCCTGGGTCAGTGCGGCCTGCAGGCCATAAGGATTGTCAACTGCAACGGTTTCCATTTTGAATTCCCTCGATTGATCTTCAGGTTAACACCCTGCCGCAACAGGGCTTTTACAAACGGGTTCTTACTTCGTCGTGATCTGCCAGCGAACCAGCCGGATCATGGACGATTCCACCGGCGTGCCATTCTGCAGCGCCGGCTTGCTCCGCCAGCGCGACATGGCAAGACGGCAGGACTTCTCGTCGAGCTTGGGGAAGCCGCTGGTTGCAGCAACTTCACAAGCCGTGACGCGGCCATTGACACCGATGGTGACCTTGACCTTGACCAGACCCTCTTCCTCGGCACGCAGCGACGACGGCGGATAATCGTCTTCGGACACGGCAAGGCTGCGCGGATCGAACTGTGCAGCCGACGTCGGCCCGGTCGGCGCCGGCGGGGCCGGCGGTGCGGGCGGCGTGTAGCGCGGCGGCTCGGGCGCCGGCACAGTGGTCTGGGTGGTGATGGTCGGTGCCGCTTCCTGCGCAACCGAAACTTCCGGCGGCGGCACGTAGGGCGGGATCTCGATGTCCTTCGGCGGCGGCGGCGGCGGCTCGTCCGGCGGCGGCGCCTCTTCCTTGATATTGACGGATTCGAGCGGCTGCACGATCGCCTTCACGGCTTTCAGTGCAAGGCCGCTGACAAGCAAATAACCCATAAGGACGTGCAGCACCGCGACGATGCCGAACGTCATCATCCGGTTCTTGCTCATCCCCTGATCAGCATAAGCCATGAGCGTTACGGACTCCCTGAACCTCAAAAACGACAGGGGTGCGCCGGGCGCTCTCGCGTCCTCTGGCTCCTCGGCTTCCCTCTCACTGACCCCTGTAACCGCAACTTGGGGACGCTCGCAACCGCTTTGTCGCCACATTCTGTCAATGCAATGCCACATTTCATCACTTTGTCGCATTCGCCTCGTCGCGACGGCAATGGCGCCGCCCCATTGGAGCCGCTATGAAAAGAGGATGAACCGTCGCTTCCCGGCCTTGCTGGCCTTGTCCCTGACCCTCGCCGCCGTCCCGGCACAGGCCGGTCCCGGCTATGCCGACGTTGCGGATCTGACATTGGCGGCGTCCGCCATCGTCAGGGCGACGATCGTTGATGTGGAACGCATTTCGGCGAAACAGGCGCCAGGCCTTGCCGATGACCGGGCAAGGCTGCTGGTGACGGCCGCGGTGGATGCCGTGCTGATCGCGCCCGGCACCACCCCGGCCCGGCTGCAATGGCTGTGGGACGCCCCGCTCGATGCGCGCGGCAAGCCGCCCAAGCCGAAGGGCCAGGCCGTGCTGGCCTGGCTGACCGCCCCCGCCAGCGACGGAAAGACGCAGTTGCTGACCCGGCAGGCGCAGCAACCGCATGACCCGGCGCTCGAATCCCGCATCCGCGCCATCGCGGCGGAGGCGCGGAGCGGCACGGTGCCGGTCATCACCGGCGTCGCCAATGGCTTTCGCGCCGATGGCAGCGTCGCCGGGGAGAGCGAAAGCCAGTTCTTCCTCAACGCGACGGGTGGCAAGGGCGTCACACTCGTCGTCACCGCCCGGCCCGGCGAGCCGCGGCGTGTCACCGTCGCCAGCGGCGATGTCATCGATGAATCGGCGGTGCCGGTGCAGCGCGATACGCTGCTCTGGTATCGGCTTGCCTGTTTCCTGCCCGCCACCCTGCCCGCCGCAGCCGGCGGCGCGGACCGGGCGTTGGCGGCAGACTGGCAGGCGGCGCTGGCCAGCCTGGGGCCATGCGGTCGGGGATTACCGGCGGCGCACTGACCCCCCGGCCCCGCATGGGGCCTATATCCGAACGCCCGCATCTTGATGCGATCCGGCATTGCCGCTGCGGCGAGGCCGCACATCCTGCAGCAGCGCGCGTGTCGAGGGTGAATTCCACCACTTGCAGGGCAGTTCCGGCGTCAGCATCCGTTCTCCGCCGGGCTTGTCCGCAAGCCTAGGCTGTATCGACATTCAGCATTTCAGCCGTTCTGAACGCTGACTGCGAAGAAACCAGAGCCTCCGCCCCGGATCAAGTCCGGGGTGACAGGCTGGGGCCGTAGGCCCCAGACCCCATTTACTGGCTGCCGCATGGCACCACAGGCGGCTTTTCAGGCCAGATGAAAACGAAATGGGGTCTGGGGCCTACGGCCCCAGCCGCCGGAGGCCACTTCAACCTTGAATGTCAATTCAGCCTGGGCGTGGCGCGGCGCCGGCCGCGGCTCAGCACGTCAGCGTGATCAGCTTCGCCGTCTTGGCGAATTCGATGCGGCTGCACGCCGCCAGCGCAGATCCGGGGATGGTCAGCGTACGGATCGGCTGCGGGCCCTTGGTCTTGGTGGCGGTGACGACGATTTCGGACGGGTCGTCATCGTCGCTCGGCGGCAATGGCAGCGCATCGCCGCTGCCCATGGCGTCGCGCGCGTCGCGGATGCGGACGGCAATGCTGGTGAAGCGGAACGGCCCGATGACGAGCGGCTGCGCCAGATCGACCCGGCGCACCGGGCGGCGGATGCCGAGCATCACCTCCTCCTCCCAGCTGTCGGGCCTGGCGGTGCCACCGAGCGCCCGGGCGATGGCGGCGCCGGCGGCGGCGGAGGCGATGGGCAGGCGCGCCCGGCTTTCGGCGGCAAAGGTGAGGCCAAAGCCATAGTCGGGCGTGCGAATGACGGTCAGGCTCTGGCTGTTGCGATCACCGACCAGCGGGAAGCTGTAGGATGTGCGGCCGGCGCCGGGCAGACGCAGCGCGACGCGGTCGTGCGGCAGCGCCCAGGGGCCGATGCTGCCATCGGCGGCCGGGGTGTCCAGCCCGTCGAACCACAGCACGCGATCGCCGCTGGCGATGCCGGCGGTGGTGTGATCGATCGGCCGGTTGTGCCCCTTGAGCACCTGCGAGCCGCCGAATTTCAGATTGGCCTTGCCCATCAGCGTCGCCGGCTGGATGCCGATGCGGGTGGCGACAGCACCATCCAGGGTCAGCCGGTCGATGCTGCCGCTGTGCACGACAATGGCGAGCGTCTGCCCGGCGATGGTGACGGGGATGGTGTCACCGGCGGCAACCTCCAGCAGCGGCGGCGGCTTGGCGGCGGCGGTGGCGAGCACCAGCATGGCAAGGAGGCCGAGCGTATGACGAACAGGCAAATGCATTTCCCCCGAGGTGCGGCAGCGAATCCGATAGCGGAACGGGCCCTTCCTCCGCTAGTTAAGATGAACGGACGGTTAGGGGGCGATTGTGGCGACGGGTTTGCTGGCACTGCTGGATGATGTGGCGGCGATTGCCAAGGTGGCGGCGGCCAGCCTCGACGACACCGTGGCGGCGGCGGGCAAGGCCAGCGTCAAGGCCGCTGGCGTCGTCATCGACGATGCCGCGGTGACGCCGCAATATGTGCAGGGCTTCACCCCGGCACGCGAGCTGCCCATCGTCGGCAAGATCGCGCTGGGGTCGCTGAAGAACAAGCTGGTGTTCCTGCTGCCGGGTGCGATCCTGCTCAGCTGGGCGGCGCCCTGGGCGATCAACCCGATCCTGATGGTCGGCGGCGCCTATCTCTGCTTCGAAGGCGCCGAAAAGATCTATGAACTGTTCCGCCCGCATGCCGCAGCCGAGGATGCGCCAAAGGCCGGTTCGGCGGCCGAGGTGGAAAAGGACATGGTGCAGGGGGCCATCCGCACCGATCTGATCCTGTCGGGCGAGATCATGGCGATCAGCCTGAACAGCGTCGCCGACAAGCCGATGGCCGAACAGGCGGTGGTGCTGGTCGTCGTCGGCATCGGCATCACCGCGCTGGTCTATGGCGCCGTCGCGATGATCGTGAAGGCCGATGATGTCGGCGTGGCGCTGGCGCGGTCGGGCACCGGCGCGGTGCGGGCGCTGGGCCGCGGGCTGGTGCAGGGCGTGCCGCCGTTCCTCAGCCTGCTGGCCAAGGTCGGCACGGCAGCGATGCTGTGGGTGGGCGGCGGCATCTTCCTCCACGGCCTGCACCTGCTGGGCGTGGCGGAACCCGATCACAGCATCCAGCATCTCGCTGAACAGGCGGGCGCTGCCGCGGGCGGGTTCGCGCAATGGCTGGTCGGCGCGCTGGGCGCCGGGCTGTTCGGGCTGCTGCTGGGCGGCGTCATCGTCGCGGCGCTGCACCTGGTGCCGCGCAAGCATTGACGGCAGCGGCGGGCAAGCGTATTATATATGCAATACAGTTTGGAGACCGCCATGAAGACGCTTCCCCTGATTCTTGCCGGCGCTGCCCTGCTGGCGCTCACCGGCTGCGGCCGCAGTGCCGTGGCGGACAAGGACGATGCCAAGGCGTCGAGCGTCAGCATCACTGGCGATGGTGACAGCGATGGCACGGTCAAGGTCGATGCCGACAGCGATACCGGCAAGGTGGAGGTGACGCTGCCCGGCGGGCTGGAGGCCAAGGTGAAGATTCCGGGCGGCCTGCCCAGCGATGCGAAGTTCGATATCGACGGCGTCGGCCTGTTTCCCGGCGCGAACGTCACCAGCATCAGCGTCAACGCCAACGACAAGCCCGGCACGCGCAGCACCGTGGCGCTGGGCTTTGCCGCGCCCGGCGATGCGGCGGCGGTGGCCGACTGGTATCAGCAGCAATTCGCCGACAAATCGGTGACCGCCAGCCGCCAGGGCGACACGCTGACCGGCAAGACCGAAGACGGCGATGATTTCGTGCTGGCGCTGACCCAGGGTGCGCCCGGCAAGGCGCAGGGCAAGCTGACGATCACCGACAAGGACGCGAATTAAGCGCCGATTTGAGGACGTCGGTGCCGGGCGGGGGAGCGGGCCGGCACCGACTGCACTTCAACGCAAGCCTTCTCAGTCCAGCGCCCAGATCGGCGTTTTCGAATCCGCCCCCGGCACCTCGCGCACGAATCGCGGCACCAGATAGCCGGGCAGATCGGCCCGCAAGGCCGCCTCCAGCGCGCGGGCTTCGGCCAGCGGCACATCGAAATGCGCGGCGCCGGCCACCGGATCGAGCAGGTGCGTGTAATAGGGCAGCACCCCACAGGCGAACAGGCGGCGGGCATGGGCGGCGGCCACCGGAGGCGTGTCGTTGATGCCGCGCAGCAGCACCGACTGGTTGAGCAGATGCACGCCGGCGGCGCGCAGATCGGCAAGCGCGGCGGCGACGACGCCATCCAGTTCCTGGGCATGATTGGTGTGGAGCACGATGACGACCGGCGTGCCGAGCCCCGCCAGCAGGGCGCACAGTGCCGGCGTCACCCGCGCCGGCACCGTGGTCGGCATGCGGGTGTGGATGCGGATGTTCGTCACCTGCGGCAGTGCGGCGATGGCCGGCAGCAGCGCCGCCAGCCGGGTGTCGCTCAGCATCAGCGGATCGCCGCCGGACAGGATGACCTCGCGGATTTCCGGCGCCGCCGCAATGGCGGCCAACGCGTCGTCGACGGCGCCGGCCGGCAGCATCGTGTCGCCATAATCGCTGTGGCGGCGGAAGCAGTAACGGCAATGGATGGCGCAGGCCCCCGCCGCCAGCAGCAGCGCCCGGCTGCGATATTTGCGCAGGATGCCCTGGCCCATGCCAAAGCCCGCCTCCGCCAGCGGATCGGTCAATGTGCCGGGCGCATCGAGCAGTTCCGCGCCCCGCGCCAGCACCTGGGCGAGCAGCGGATCATCCGGATCACCGCGCCGGATCAGCCCCAGATAATGCGGCGGCACCCGCACCGGAAACGCGGTTTCGGCAATGGCACAGGGCAGATCACCCACCCGCAGCCCGACACGATCGAGCAAGGCGGCCGATGTCATCCCTGCCGCGCGCACATCGGCACGCCAGTCGGAAACATCAGCCTCGGCGAGGCGAAGAACGCTGTTCACGAATACAATCCAGCTATGGGGCAAATCAGCGGCGCGCTGTGGACCGACCTGCGACCAATGGCAACCCGTGCCCTGGCGCGCGCAATAGCGATTGAGCCGCTGCCCGGTCAGGACTAGTCTGCGGAAAGATGAAGATTTGTCGGGATGTTGCCTTGAGACCATTCGCCGCCGCTATCGTTCTGCTGGCGGCGGGGGCCGCGCCCATTGCGCTGGCGGCCGCCGCCGCTCGGGCCGGCGAAGTGCCGCTCTACCAGAAGGCGCCGGACTGGGTGGTCCCGGCGGCGCTGCCTGACCTGTCGAAAGGCGCCAACACGCTGCCGCCGCTGCTGGTCTTTGACAGCCAGATGCGCATCGAAAATGGCGAGGTCTGGCGCTATGTCGACACCGCCACCCGCATCGCCAGCGCCGAACAACTGGGCCAGCAATCGTCGCTGACCACGGCCTGGGTGCCGGACAAGGGTGATCTCATCGTCCACCGCGTCGAGATCCTGCGCGGCAGCGAAACCATCGATGTCATCGCCCGCGGCCAGAAGTTCGACGTGCTGCGCCGCGAGGAAAATCTGGAACAGCGCAGCCTGACCGGCATCCTGACCGGCGTGATGGCGGTGCAGGGCCTGCAGATCGGCGACATATTGCGCGTCACGCTCTCCACCACCACCCGCGACTCTGCGCTCGCCGGGCGGGCGCAGGCGCTGGCCGGGCTGCCGGTGGCGCCGCTGAAACTGGGCTTCGGCCGCGCCCGGCTGCTCTGGCCCAAGGCGGCGATGCCCAAGGTCCAGATGCTGGCCAGCGGCCTGACCCCGAAACAGGCCGACGTCGGCGGCTATGGCGAGCTGACCTGGACCCTGCCGGCCCCGAAACAACCCGAAATCCCCCGCGATGCCCCCGGCCGCTTCAAGAAACCGCCGCAGCTGGAGGTGTCGACCTTCACTGGCTGGGACGATGTTTCGCGGGTCATGGAGCCGCTGTATCGCACCAAGGGACTGATCGCCGCCGATCACCCACTGCGTGCCGAAATCGCCGCGATCATGGCGGCGACGCCCGATCCGCTGCAGCGCACCCAGCGCGCCCTCGAACTGGTGCAGGACAAGATCCGCTATCTCGCCGTCGGCATGAACGGCGGCAATTACCAGCCGCAAAGCCCCGCGCAGACCTGGACGTTGCGCTATGGCGACTGCAAGGCCAAGACCTTGTTGTTGCTGGCGCTTCTGCACGAGATGGGCATCACCGCCGAGCCGGTGCTGGCCAATCTGGGCGAAGGCGACATTGTTTCGGTGCGCCTGCCCAGTGCTGCCGCCTTCAACCATATCCTCGTCCGCGCCACGGTGAATGGCGAGACGCTGTGGCTGGACGGCACCGGCAGCGGCAGCCGGCTCGCCGACATCCATGACACGCCGCCGCTCTACAATGTGCTGCCGCTGCGCCCCGACGGCGCCGGGCTGATGCCGGTCGCCATGCACGCCGATGGCCGCCCCGGCCTCGACATCAGCATCGCCAGCGACGAAAGCACCAGCCCCGATCTGCCGCGCCCGTTCACGGTCACCGCGGTGTTCAGCGGCGGCATCGCCGGCCAGCTGGCGCTGATCGCCAACCAGCTGGGGCCGAAGGAACGCGCCCAGCTGGCGACGCGATCGTTCAAGGCCATCATCGGTGACGCGCTCTACGCCGATGTGCGGATCACCCCCGATACCGCCGCCGGCACCACCACCGTCACCGCCCGCGGCGTCGGCGATTCCGATTGGGAGCGTCAGGACAAGCGGCTGAAGCTGTCGGTGGCCAAGGCGGTCGCGGACATGAACTTCGCCCCCGATCGGGCGCGCACGGCCTGGGCCGCCATTCCGGTGTCGACCGGCAATCCGCAGGGGGTGCGCTGGCAGCAGAGCCTCAGACTGCCCGATGCCGGCCGCGGCTATCGCATCGACGGCACCGCCGATTTCAACGGGCCGGTCGCCGGCCGCCAGTATCGCCGCACGCTGACGCTGGCCAACGGCCTGCTCGGCATCGACGAACGGCTCGATGCGACCGGCGCCGAAATCCCGGTCAGCGCCATTGCCGCGGCGCGCAACCAGCTTGCCGCCGTCAAGTCCCAGGCACCGCGGCTGGTGGCGCCGGAAGGCGTGCCGCGCAGCTGGGATGTCAGCGCGAAACAGGCGGCCACCTCGACCCAGGTCAAGGCCATCGACGCGGTGCTGGCCACCAACATCGCCACCGATCCCGAGGAAGTGGCCGGGCTGGTGGTGCGCGCTGATCTGCGGACGCATCTCGGCGACCTGAAGGGCGCGCGCGCCGATCTCGATGCCGCCATTGCGCTCAAGCCGACGCTGGAACTCTATCTGGCCCGCGCCGAACTGGCCCAGGCGCTTGGCGACCTGAAGGCGGCGACGGCGGATGCCGAGGCGGCGCAGGGCCTCGATCCCGCCGCCGGCAACGTCATCAACATCTTGACCGACATCAAGAGCGAGGTCGGCGACCTCGACGGCGCGCTTGCCATCATCGATGAACGCATCGCCCAGGGTGGCGAAACCCGCTCCGACTTCCGCACGCTGAAGGCCTCGCTGCTCGCCGATTTCGGTGATGCCGCGGCGGCGGTGCAGATCATGGACGAAGAGGTCACCGCCAATCCCGGCAAGTCGCAGCTCTACAACAGCCGCTGCTATATCAAGGCGACCCGCAACCTGATGCTCGAATCGGCGCTGGAGGATTGCAACAAGGCGCTGGCGATGAACAACAGCCCGGCGGCGACCTATGATTCGCGCGCCATGGTCTATTTCCGCCAGGGCAAGCTCGACCTGGCGCTCGCCGACCTTAACACTGCGCTCGATCTGGTGCCGGGGCTCGACGACAGCCGCTTCATGCGCGCCATCGTGCTGGCGAAGCTGGGCCGCGCGGCCGAAGCAGGCCGCGATCTGGCCATCGCCCGGCGGGTCAATCCGCATATCGATGCGCAGTTCGGCCGCTATGGCGTCAAGGCGAGCGGCATCAAGCCGGTGGTTTGACCGCAAGGCGGAGATTTCACGGGGTGGATGCTGGTCCGGGTGCCGCCAGCCGCCACCTATCCGGCATCACCAATCAAAGGGCTGCCATGACCGCCATCGCCACGATCAAGGCCGAACTGCGCGCCGCCATTGCCGAGGCCCGGCCGGACGGCACCTATGAGGATGCGGTGTTCGATCGCATCCACGCCGCCATCGCGGCGCTGACGCCGCTGCCACCGACGCCCGATTGTCTGGCCGCCCAGGCGTTCGTGCAATCGCCATGGCGGTCGCTCTATTCGCAATTCGGCCCGCGCCACACCGCCGGCAAGCCGACGCGGCACGAGACGACGATGAACCTGCAAAGCTTCAACAAATTTCCGGCGGTGCCGATGCTGGTCACCGACATCGACCAGGAAATCCGTGTCGAGGGCGCCAATTACAACAATGTCGTCAGCGTCAGCACGCCCGATGGCGCCCATCATGCCGAAATGATCGTCTGGGGCCGCTATGCGATCGCTGCGGAAACGCCGCAGCGCTATGGCGTCGATTTCTACGCCGTCGAGCTGCGCCCGCCGGCCGGCGTGTCGGCCGAGGCGATCCGCGCCGGTTTCGGCCTGCCCGTCGACCACCCGCTGCGATCCGAGCTGAAGCCGATGAAGCTGCATTCCGATGTCGTCTATTGCGATGACGACATGCGCATCAATTTCGGCAGCATGGGCGGTGTCTATGTGCTGCAGCGGCTGACGTCGCCGGGGAAGTCGGTGGATTTCGGCTGAGCGCTGCGGCATGAACCGGGCATGGACCCCGACCTCTCCGAAGCCCTTGATTCCGCCTGGCGCCTGATCGGGCGCGGTGCCGCCGACCGGCGCAGCCCACTGCACACACCAATGGTGGCCAGTGTGCGCGACGGCCTGCCCCAGGCGCGGGTGATGGTGCTGCGCGCCGCCGATCGCACGGGCGCGACCCTGCGCTTCCACACCGATGCCCGCTCGCCCAAATGTGCCGAACTCGACGGCCAGACGGTGACGGTGCTCGGTTATCACCCCGGCGAGGCGGTGCAGCTGCGGTTGTCCGGCACAGCGCGGGTGGTCGGCACCGGCGTCGAGGTCGATCGCATCTGGGCGCAATCGACGCCCTTTGCCCGGCGCTGCTACATGGTCGAGGCGGCGCCCGGCACCCCCCTGCCCGGCCCCGGCTCCGGCCTGCCCGCCAGTGTCGAGGGCCGCAAGCCCGAAGAGGCCGAACTCGTCCCGGCGCGCGCCCATTTCGCCATCGTGCAGATCACCGTCACCGCCATCGACTGGCTGCATCTTGCCGCCGCCGGGCATCGCCGGGCAATGTTCCGGCGCGAAGCCCAGGGCTGGCAGGGGGAATGGCGGCTGCCCTGATGCCGGCGATCCCTTCGGAACACTACCTATTGGGCGGGCTTTTGCCGGCAGATTAGGGTGGGCCGAAACGGGGGCATGGCCATGAACCTCAACGAAGTCGATATCCTGCGCTGGGCGCATATCCTCGCCATGGTCTATTGGCTGGGCGGCGAATGGGGCGTGTTCCAGACGTCATACAATGTCGTCAACCGCACCCTGTCGCTGGACGAACGGCGGCGGCACATGGAAACCGCCTATCGCATCGATATCCTGGCGCGCACCGGCATATTGATGCTGCTGCCGCTGGGACTGCACATGGGCAATATCTATGGCCTGCAACCGCTGGGCGGCAGCTGGCTGGTCGGCATGTGGCTGTTCATGCTGGGCTGGCTGGCGCTGACCTGGAGCGCGTTCTTCGCGCGAGAAACCGACCTTGGCCTCAGGCTGACCCGTATCGACGAGATCGGCCGCTATGTGCTGATCCCGGCGCTGGCCATTGTCGCCATCACCTCGCTGGTCGATCTCGGGCCATTGACCGTGTCGGAAGGCACCTATTGGTATGCGGCCAAGCTGCTGCTCTACAGCTTCGCGCTGGTCATCGGGCTCGCCCTGCGCTTCGTGATGCGGGCCTGGACGCTGCGCTTCCGCGTGCTGGCCCTGGGGCCGAACCCGGCGGAGGAAGCCGCGCTGGAACGCGAGATCGGCTGGGCGCGCATCATGGCCTATGTCTATTGGGTGACCATCGCCAGCGTCTGCTTCCTGGGGGCGACCAAGCCGTTCTGAGGGCAAGCGCGGGGGCGACAGCGCCGCCCCCGCACGCCGCCTCAGGCCGCCAGGGCCGCCCGCCGGCGCATCATCGCCCCGGTCAGGCCGAAGCCGAGGATGAGCAGCGCCCAGCTCGACGGTTCCGGCACGCTGCCGTTGAAGCTGATGCCGTCGATGCCCCAATTGTCGGCACCGGGCCGGCTGATCGTCACCGTCGAAAACGCATCATCCGAGGTGAAGCCGAAATAGGCGACACCGCCGTTGGTGGCGATCGGCAGGTTGAGCGTCTGGCCGCTGGCGCCATCGAACGTCACCGTCAGCGTATTGCCAAGGCCGAGTTCGAGGCCGGTCATGTAGAAGCCGAAGCTGTGCGACGCCTGCGCCAGCGTGAAGGTCGCGGAACCGCCGGGAAAGCCCAGCCAGCGGGCATTGTCGGTGTTCGATTCGATGGTGCTGTAGCCGTTGAGGCCGGTGCCCGGCGGGTTGAACTGGTTATCGGTGATGCCGGAATAGCCATCGCCGAGATTGGCTGCTGCCAGCGTGACGATGGCGCCGCGGATGGCGAAGCTGGCGTTGAAGCCCAGCGGCACCGTGTCGAGATAGTTGGTCAGCACATTGCCATAGCCGGCGGCGGCCGGAAGAAAGCCAGCCTGCGCCGCCGAGGCATTGGCGCTGCCGCCGCCGACGATTTCACCGTCATCGACGCCCGAATAGGGGGTGACGGCGGCAAGGCCGGGCGTGGCGGCGAGCAGCAGGGCCGCAAGGCCGGTACGATAGAGATTCTTGATCATGGTCTGTCCTTGATTTGGGTTGCAAAAGGGCATGGTTCGACCCGTCACGGCCGCGCCCTTCGTTGCGGCCATGCTGTTATGAAGCGGTGCTGTAAGGCTGCGGCGGGCCGATCAGCCCGAGGCGCAGCGGTGCGCGTGCGTCATGAGGCCACCGCGGCGCGCCAGGCGTCCGGTGACGAGGCGGCGCGATAAGCAGCCTGCATTTCGGGGGTGAGCAATTCGACCATCAGGGCATTTTCCAGCCAGAATTCGATGACATCGAACAGGCCACCGCGCGAGCAGCGCACCGCTCGCCAGCCATGCCGGGCCGCCAGCGCCAGGATCGCGGCCTCCTCCAGCGCCGTCGCCAGCGCCAGATGCACGCCGGCCGCGCCGGTGTCGCCGCCGCGATCGCTGTCGAACATCGCGGCGCCGGTACCGGGCAGCAGGCGCGTGCCGGCCGGATAGACTTCGATGGCGGAACCATGCGCGTCACCCGCCACCACCACCAGCGCGCCGGGCACCGGATCGAACCCCATCGCCTGGCCGCCCCAGATTTCGGCAAGCACGCCGGCCACCAGCGCAGGATCATGCGCCGGCAGCGAGGCGTGAAAGATGCGCCCGGCGGTGCGCCCCGCCGCATGATCGAGCAGCGCCGCGATCGCCAGCGCCGCCGCCTCCCCGGCTTCGGCGCCGCTCAGCCCCCAATATTCGCGCATGGTCAGCCAGGCCGTCGCCGATTGCAGCAGCTGCACCGCCGCCGCCACCTGTGTCGCCTGGGGTTCGGGCAGGTCGCCGGCGCCATCGCGCACCGCCGCGCGCATCGCCAGCTTGCGCTTGTCATTCGCCGACAGCGTCATCGCCCGGCCCTGTTCCGACAGCACCATGCCGCGCATCACCTCCGCCTCCGCATCGAATTTGGGAAAGGCCCGGCGCGGAAAGGCGAGCAGCGCCGCCGCGGTGTCGGGGAAACGCTCCTGGCCGATGTCGCGCTTGTGCCGCGCCCACCAGGCATCGAGCATCGCCTCACGGGTGTCGAAATGGCGATAGATGGTGCGCTTGGCGATCCCGGCCGCCAACGCCACCGCATCGATGCTGAGCTGGCTGAGCCCGGTGTCGGCAAGGCAGGCCCCGACCGCATCGAGGATGAGATCGCTGGTCGCCGCCTTCTGGCGCTGGCGGAGATTCGGCGTTGATGTCACATCTTCTGTCTTCATGTCACTATGAGTGACATGAAGACATGGCCGTGGCAAGCGGGAAAATGGCAGGGCGGCGAAGGCGCGGGGTTTCATGGGCGTTTGTCCTCCGGAGGAGAGGCTTAACGCGGGGGTGGTGTTGCGGGATTGGAAAAATCGGACATGGGGAGGCTGTCAGGCGCTACCATTGGGCCGCGGCAAAGCCGCGTCCTGACGTCAGACGGGTTCGCCGAAGCCGAGGCTTCGACGCCCCGCTGGCCGGTCTGGCGCTTGTCGGCGCCTCGCTACGCTAGGCGCTCGCGGCGCTGCGACTCATCTCCTCCTTCAGCCGCAGCTTTTCCCGCTTCAACCGCGCCAGCACGACCTGATCCGGCAGCGGGCGGCGCGTTTCGGCGGCCACCGACGCTTCCAGCGCGGCATGTTTGGCATTCAAGGTGGCGAGATGGGCATTGGCCATCGGATACTCCCTGATTGGCCCCGGATGGGGGCTGGGATGTGACAGTCAATCATAGACGGCGCGACTTGGAAAGTGTTGCCTTGCGGCGGGCGGCCGGCGCGTTATCTGGTTGCGTTGAACCGGTCTTTGCCACCAGATATGGGGCAGGCGCAGCAGCGGCACGGGCGGCGGCAGCGCGACTCGGAACCAGTGACGGGGGTGTGCGTGGAGGAGGCAGAGATCAGGGCGCGGATCGAGATCGCCCGGCGCGATCACCGCGATCTCGACAGCGCCATCGAGGCGCTGCGCCAGATGCCGACGGTCGACATGATCCAGCTGCAGCGTTTCAAGAAGCGCAAGCTCAGGCTGCGCGATGAAATCGCCGTGCTGGAAGACATGCTGATCCCCGATATCATCGCCTGAGGGCGTTTTCGGGTGGGCGTCGCCATGCTATGGCGCAGACTGTGTTCAAGAAGGGCCGGGGCCGTGCGGATCACGCCTGTTGTGTTGCTGATGCTGGGCGCGCCGCTGGCCGCCGCCGTGCCGGTCGCGGGCAAGGGTGCCGCCCAGCGCTGCCATCAGGCGGCCGACGCCGGCAAGGCCGATCCGGCAGCGCTGCGCCAATGCGACAAGGCCCTGAAGGACATGGCCCTGTCGGCGCCTGAGCGGGCGGCGATGCTGGTCGATCGCGGTATCCTCAACGCCCGGCTGCAACGTCTTGGCGAAGCGCTGGCCGATCATGAGGCCGCCATCGCCGCCTGGCCCGACAGTGCCGACGCCTATGTCAACAAGGGGCTGGTGCTGGTCGAACTCGGCAATCGCGATGCCGAGGCGGTGGCGGCGCTGTCAAAGGGGCTGGCGCTGGGCCCGGAACGGCCGGCGGTGGCGCTGTTCGTGCGCGCCCAGGCCTATGAAAGCCTGGGCCAGTTGCGCCGCGCCTATGAAGACTATGCCCGCGCCGCAGCGATCGAGCCGGATTGGCCGGCGCCGGCAGCCGAATTGCAGCGTTTCAAGGTGGTGAAGGCCAAAACGTTGCAGGCCTGATCACTCCACCGTCACCGACTTGGCGAGATTGCGCGGCTGGTCGACATCGGTGCCCTTGGCCAGCGCGACATGATAGGCGATCAGCTGAATCGGCACCGCGGTCACCAGCGGGCTGATGAACGGATCGACGCTGGGCATGGCGATCGTCGCCGTCGCGCTGCCGCCATGTTCGGCGAGGCCGGCGGCATCGGAGACCAGATAGACCAGCCCGCCGCGCGCCATCACTTCCTGCATGTTTGACACGGTCTTTTCGAACCGCGGGCCCGAAGGCGCGATGACGATGACCGGCACCTTGTCGTCGATCAGCGCGATGGGCCCATGCTTCAGCTCGCCGGCGGCATAGCCTTCGGCGTGGATATAGCTGATTTCCTTCAGTTTCAGCGCGCCTTCCAGCGCCATCGGATAATCGGGGCCGCGGCCCATGTAGAGAATGTCGCGGGCCTGGGCGAGCGTGCCGGCCAGCGCATGGATGGTGGTTTCGCTGGCCAGCGCCGCGTTCATCGCCGCCGGCACTTCGGTCAGCAGCTGCACCAGCCGCGCTTCCTCGGTGGCATCGATGCGGCCCTTGGCCTTGCCCAGCGCCACGGCAAAGGCGGCGAGCACGGCGAGCTGGCAGGTGAAGGCCTTGGTGCTGGCCACGCCGATTTCGGGGCCGGCATGGGTCGGCAGCATCAGATCGGCCTCGCGCGCCATCGACGAGGAGGCGACGTTGACGACGGCCGCGATATGCTGCCCGCCGGCTTTGGCGTGGCGCAGCGCCGCCAGCGTATCGGCGGTTTCACCCGATTGCGAGATGAACAGGGCGAGGCCACCGTCTTCATACACCGGGTCGCGATAGCGGAATTCGCTGGCATTCTCGATGCTGACGGGGATGCGGGCGAGGCTTTCCAGCCAATAGGTCGCCACCTGGCCGGCATAGAGGCTGGTGCCGCAGGCGACGATCTGGATGCGCTTCACCCCGGCAAGGTCGAAGGGCAGTGCCGGCAGGCTGATGGTTTCGGTCAGCGGGTCGACATAGGCGCCGAGCGTCTGCGCGACGACGATCGGCTGCTCATGGATCTCCTTTTCCATGTAATGCCGGTAGTTGCCCTTTTCGATGACGGCGGCGGAGGCGGAGGAGGTGATGACCGGGCGCGTCACCGGAGCGTCATGGCTGTCGAACACCTGCGCGCCATCGCGGGTCATCCGCACCCAATCGCCTTCGTCGAGATAGGCGATGCGATTGGTGAAGGGGGCGAGGCCGAGCGCATCGGAGCCCAGAAACATTTCGCCTTCGCCATAGCCCAGCACCAGGGGCGAGCCGCGGCGTGCGCCGTACATGACATCGGGGTGGCTGCGGAACAGGATGGCGAAGCTGAAGGCGCCGTGCAACCGGTGCAGGGTGCGCGCCATCGCCTCGTCGGGGGTGGCACCGGCGGCGATCTGCAGGGTCAGCAGATGCGCGACGACTTCGGTGTCGGTGTCGGAGGTCAGGGTGCGGCCGGCGGCGACCACCTCGGCCCGCAGCGCCTTGAAATTCTCGATGATGCCGTTGTGAACCAGCACCACCTCCTCGGTGGCATGCGGATGGGCGTTGCGGGTGTTGGGCGCGCCATGCGTCGCCCAGCGGGTATGGGCGATGCCGCTGGTGCCGCTGACCGGTTCCGCCGCCAGCACGGCCACGAGATTGTCGAGCTTGCCCGGTGCGCGGCGGCGCTCGATCTGGCCATCGTGCAGCGTGGCGATGCCGGCGGAATCATAGCCGCGATATTCCAGACGGCGCAGGCCATCGATCAGCCGGCCGGCGACCGGAGTTTGCGAGACGATGCCGATTATGCCGCACATGGATTATTTGCCCTTTTTCGCGGCCTGGCGCGCCCGGAAATGCGCCGCCCAGCCGGGTTTTTCTGTCTGTGCCGGCCGCACCAGCGCCAGCGCATCGGCGCTGACATCGGCGGTGACCGTGCTGCCGGCAGCGACGATGGCGCCATCGCCGATGCTGACGGGTGCCACCAATGCCGAATTCGACCCGATGAAGGCGGCTTCGCCGATCACCGTCCGATACTTGAAGAAACCGTCATAATTGCAGGTGATGGTGCCGGCGCCGATATTGGCACGGGCGCCCACCGTCGCGTCGCCGATATAGCTCAGGTGGTTGGCCTTGGCACCGGCGCCGAACACCGCCTTCTTGGTTTCGACGAAATTGCCGATCTTGGCGCCAGCGCCCAGCACCGTGCCGGGCCGCAGTCGCGCAAAGGGGCCGATATCGCAATCGGGGCCGATCTCGGCGCCTTCGACATGGCTGTTGGCGCGGATCGTCGTGCCGCTGGCGATGCGCACGCCGGGGCCGAAGACCACGAACGGTTCGATGGTGACATCGCGATCGATGACCGTGTCGTGCGCGAGGAATACCGAAGCCGGGTCGATCAGCGTCACGCCATCGGCCATGGCAGCGGCGCGGCGGCGGTCCTGCCAGCGGGCTTCCATGGCGGCAAGTTCTGCCCGGCTGTTGACGCCGGCAACCTCATGCGGGTCGGTTTCGATGACGCGCGCCGTGCGGCCGTCACCGATCAACAGGCTGATGACATCGGGCAGATAATATTCGCCGGCGGCATTGTCGTTGCTGACGCGGGCGAGCAGCGGCCAGAGATCGGCAGCGCGAACCAGCAGCAGGCCGGAGTTGCACAGCGTTTCGGCGCGCTCCGCGGGCGTTGCATCCTTGAATTCCACCATCTTGCGGATCACGCCATCGCTGGCGATGACGCGACCATAGGCGGCGGGGTCATCGGGCCGGAAGGCGAGAACGACGGCGGCGACGGCATCGGTGAGCTCGGCGCGCAGCCGGGCAATCGTGGCGCTGCCGACCAGCGGGGTGTCGCCGAACATGACGACGATATCGCCATCGAAACCGGCCAGCGCGTCCTTGGCCTGCAACGCGGCATGGCCGGTGCCGAGCTGGGGGGATTGCACTGCGACAGTGACACCGCGGCCCGCCACAGCCGCCTCCACCTGTTCGCGCAGCGAGCCGACGACCACCACCGTCCGCTGTGGCGCCAGGGCGGCAAGGCTGTCCAACAGATGCAACAACATCGGTTTATGGGCGATGGGATGCAGAACCTTGTGCCGCGACGATTTCATTCGGGTGCCCTGGCCGGCGGCAAGGATGATGGCGGCGAGCGGGCGGGGATCAGTCACGAACGCCCAATTGCCATAACGCCCTTGCCTTGGGAAGCATTGCCGTCGCATGGAATTGCCGTGCCGCTGCTTCCCGCCACCATCGTCTTCGATCTCGACGGCACGCTCGTCGATACCGCCCCCGATCTGTGCGCGGCGCTGAACCATGCGCTGGGGGCGCTGGGGCGGCCGCCGGTGCCGGCGGGCGATGTTCGCCACATGGTCGGCCATGGTGCGCGCAAGCTGCTCGAACGCGGCCTCGCTGCCAGCGGTGCGATGACACCGGACCTGGTCGAAGCCGGCGTGCCGCATTTCCTTAGCCATTACGCCGCGCACATCGCCGATGGCTCGCGGCCCTATCCGGGGGTGGAGGCGGCGCTCGATGCGCTCGCTGCTGCCGGCAGCCGCGTCGCCATCTGCACCAACAAGCCGGAACGCCTGTCGCGGGCGCTGGTGACGGCGCTGGGCTGGGATGGCCGTTTTGCCGCCAATCTGGGCTTCGACTCCGTGCCGCAGCCGAAACCGCATCCCGATCATCTGTTCGCCACCATCGCCGCCGCCGGCGGCGACCGTGCCGACACGGTGTTCGTCGGCGATTCGATCACCGACACGACGACGGCGCGCGCCGCCGGCATTCCGGTCATTGCCGTCAGCTTCGGCTTTTCGGATCGGCCGGTCGCCGAACTGGGTGCCGACCGCATCATCGATCATTATGATGCGCTGCTGCCGACCCTTCGGCAGCTGGTGGCATGATGATCACGATCGCCATGGCCGTGCTGGCGCTGGTCGTCGGGCTGGGCGTCGGCCTTCTGCTAGCCCGGCGCGAGGCGCCGACGCCCGCTCTGCCGGTTCAGGAGCTGCCACCGCCGCCGTCGCCGGCCGCGCCCGCCGACCGCATTGCCATCGCGACGCTGGGCGACCCGGCGCTGATCGTCGATGGCGATGTCGCCGTTGCCGCCAATGCCGAGGCGCTGCGCCTGTTCGGCGACCGCATCAACGGCAGCGATCTGCGGCTGACGGTGCGGCACCCGGTGGTGCTCGATGCGCTCGACGAGGCGCGGGTGACGGGGCTGATCATCGAGCGCGAGATCACCGGCCTCGGCGCCGGCAACAGCGCCTATCGGCTGCGCGCGGTGGAGGCCGGCGATGGCCGGGTGCTGCTGCTGTTCGACGACATCACCCAGGCGCGGCTGACCGAGCGGATGCGCGTCGATTTCGTCGCCAACGCCAGCCATGAACTGCGCACGCCGCTGGCGACGCTGTCGGGCTTCATCGAAACCCTGCAGGGCCCGGCGGCGGAGGATGAGCCGGCGCGGCGGCGTTTCCTCGACATCATGGCGCGCGAGGCAGCGCGCATGTCGCGGCTTATTGACGATCTGCTGTCGCTGTCGCGCATCGAGCTCGACAAGCATGTCCGACCGGTGACGGTGATCGATCTCGAAGGCATCATCGCCGATGTCGGCAAGACGCTGGCGATGCGGCTGGAAGCCGACGAACGCCAGCTGGTCATCGAGGAGGCGCTGCCCTTGCCGCGCGTCATCGCTGATCGCGACCAGGTGCTGCAGGTGCTGCACAATCTGATTTCCAACGCGCTGAAATATGGCGACAGCGGCACGCCGATCACGGTGACGGCGGTGGCCGAGCCGGCGACAGCGGCCAGCCCAGCGGTGGTGCGGATGACGGTCAGCGACGTCAGCCCGGGCATCGCGCCCGAGCATCTGCCGCGGCTGACCGAGCGGTTCTACCGCATCGACTCGCTCCGCTCGCGCAAGATGGGCGGCACCGGCCTTGGTCTCGCTATCGTCAAGCATATCATCGAGCGGCACCGCGGCCGTCTTGAGATCGAAAGCCAGACCGGCGTCGGCACCCGCATCAGTTTCACCTTGCCCCAGGCGGCCTGAACGCCTTGTCATAATGCCGGGGCGGCATTGTCACATAAATGCAATATCACTGTCATAAAGCCCTCATGCCGATAGGCTAGCGCGATTGGCAGAGGCGATTCCGCCCGACTTTGCCCGTTTGTGCGCCGCAGCGCCGCCACGGTCCCGGCCGGGCGCAGGAAAGGACAGGCTTTGCGGCAATTGCTGCCAGTATCGGGACTGCTGCTGGTGCTTCTCGCCGGCTGTTCCGACGCGGGCCGCAGCCAGATCCGCATCGTCGGCTCCTCGACCGTCTATCCCTTCACCACCGCGGTCGCCGAACAGTTCAAGCGGCAATCGCCGCAATATGCTGCGCCGGTGGTCGAATCGACCGGCACCGGCGGCGGCATCAAGCTGCTCTGCGCCGGGCTCGGCCCGCAGTTTCCCGACATCGCCGACGCCTCGCGCCGCATCAAGCCGGGCGAGGTCGCCGATTGCCGCCGCCATGGCGTCACCGATCTCGTCGAGGTGCAGATCGGCCTTGATGGTCTGGTCATCGCCCAGGCGCGGGGCGGCGTGTTTGCCGGGCTGACGGCGCGGCAGGTCTATATGGCGCTGGCTGCCGATCCGTTCGGCCGCGGCCCCAATCGCGCCCGCACCTGGGCGGATGTCGACCCGGCGCTGCCGGCGGTGCGCATCCATGTCATCGGCCCGCCGCCGACATCGGGCACGCGTGACAGTTTCGATGAACTCTACATGCAGCGCGGCTGCGAGACCGAGCCGGCGATGCCGGCGCTGAAGCTGCGCGACCCGGCCGGCTTCCGCCGCATCTGTGCCAAGGTGCGCGAGGATGGCGCCTTTGTCGAAGGCGGCGAGAATGACAATCTGATCGTCCAGAAGATCGCTGCCGATCCGCACAGCATCGGCGTGTTCGGCTATTCCTTCCTCGCCGAAAATGCCGATCGCATCCGCGACGTGCCGCTCGACGGCGTGCTCGCCACTTACGACAATATCGCCAGCTTCCGCTATCCGGCGTCGCGGGCGATGTATCTTTATGTGAAGGCGCAGCACGCTCGCGCCGTGCCGGCCCTGCGGCCGTTCCTCGCCGCATATGCCCGGGAATCGACCTGGGGCCGCGAGGGCCTGCTCGCCCGGCGCGGGCTGGTCGCCTCGCCCGATACGGTGCGCGCCGCCAATGCGCAGGTCGCGACGCGCTTCACCCTGCTCGATCCGGCGACGCTGTGATGCTGGCGCTGGCGGTCATCCTGCTGCTCGGCGGCCTCGCCTTTCTCATCGGGCGCTGGCGCGGTGCGGCGCTGGCCCCGGCGGGAGGGCGCATCGGTGCCGTGCATTCGCGGCCGGTCTATCATGGCGCCTATGTCGCGCTGCTGGCACTGGCGCCGGCGCTGCTGGTGCTGGCGGCCTGGGGCCTGTTCGGCGGCGCCGTCATCGATGAACGGGTGCTCAGTGCGCTGCCCACCGACGCACGGCCGCTGACGCCGCTCGACAGCGGTGCCTTCATGAACGAGGTCCATGGCCTCGCCAATGGCGATTTCGCCGCCGCCTTCAACCCCGATACCGCCCGCGCCGTGCCGATCTATCAGCAGATGCGCCGCGAAGGTGATCTGGCGACGCTGCTGCTGGCGGTGGCGTTGCTGCTGGCCGGTGGGCTCTGGGCCATTTCGCAGCTGAAGCCGGCGTTCCGGGCGCGCAACCGCGTCGAGGCGGCGGTGTGGCTGGCGCTGCTGCTCGCCTCCATCGTCGCCATCCTCACCACCTTCGGCATCCTGCTGTCGCTGGTGTTCGAATCGCTGCGCTTCTTCGAACTGGTGCCGCTGTCCGATTTCCTGTTCGGGCTGAAATGGTCGCCGCAGACGGCGCTGCGGGCCGATCAGGTCGGCGCCTCGGGCGCGTTCGGGGCGCTGCCGCTATTCTGGGGCACGATCTTCATCGGCGCCATCATCGCCATGTTGGTCGCCATTCCGCTGGGGTTGATGGCGGCGATCTACCTCACCCAATATGCGCGGCCGCGGGTGCGGCGGGTGCTGAAACCGGTGCTGGAACTGCTCGCCGGCATTCCGACCGTCGTCTATGGCTTTTTCGCGGCGCTGACGGTGGCGCCGGCGGTGCGGCAGCTGGGCGTGGCGCTGGGCTATGCCGATGCCTCGGCTGAAAGCGCGCTGGCCGCCGGGCTGGTGATGGGGGTGATGATCATTCCGTTCGTGTCCTCGATGGCCGATGATGCGCTGATGGCGGTGCCGGATGCGGTGCGCGACGGCAGCTATGCGATGGGCGCCACCCGGTCCGAAACCGTGCGGATGGTGCTGGTGCCGGCGGCGCTGCCCGGCATCGTCGGCGGCGTGCTGCTGGCGATCAGCCGGGCGATCGGCGAAACCATGATCGTCGTCATGGCGGCCGGCATGGCGGCACGGCTGACGCTCAACCCCTTCGACAGCGTGACGACGGTGACGACTCAGATCGTTGCACTGCTGACCGGCGACCAGGAATTCGATTCGGCCAAGACGCTATCGGCCTTTGCGCTGGGGCTGGTGCTGTTCGTCATCACCTTCCTCCTCAACATCTATGCGCTGCGCGTGGTGAAGACCTATCGCGAGGCCTATGAATGAGCCCGGCCCGGCCCCTGCTGCGCGAGCCGACCGACTGGTCGGCGGCCGCCCTGCGCGTCCGGCTGGCGCGCCGCCACCGCAGCGAGCGGCTGTTCCGCCTTGCCGGCCTCGGCGCGCTGCTGCTCGCCGGGCTGTTCCTCGCCTTTCTGCTCTTCACCATCATCCGCGATGGTGCCTCGGGTTTCCGCCACAGCGAAGTCGCGGTGACGGTGACCTTCGATCCCCAAAGCGTGCGCAGCGGCGATTATGTCGGCCTGATGCAGCGTTCGGCGCGGGCGTTGCCGGTGGCCGGTGACGTTGTCAGCGAAGGTGCCTGGGTGGCGCTGCGCGAGGCGGTGGCCGCCGATCCGGCGCTGGTCGGCCAGACGCGGACGATGTGGGTGCCGGCAAGGAGCAGTATCGACCTGCTCGCCAAGGGCAAGTTCGACCTCGCCCAGCCGGCGCTCAGCCGCGGCGTCAGCGATGCCGATGTCGCCGCCTGGCGCGCGCTTGCCGCTGCCGGCAGGCTGCGCCAGGGCTTCAACCTGGATTTCCTCACCGGATCGGCCTCGACCAGCCCGGAGCTTGCCGGCATCTGGGGCGCGGCGCTCGGCTCGCTGCTGACGCTGGCCATCACCATCGCCATCGCCTTTCCGGTCGGCGTCTTCGCCGCCATCTATCTGCAGGAGTTCGCGCCGCGGAACCGCTGGACCGACCTCATCGAGGTCTCGATCAACAATCTCGCCGCGGTGCCCTCGATCATCTTCGGCCTGCTCGGCCTTGCCGTGTTCCTGAACTTCGCCGGCCTGCCGCGCTCGGCACCTTTGGTCGGCGGGCTGACGCTGGCGCTGATGACGCTGCCGGTCATCGTCATCGCGGCGCGTGCCGCCATCGGCGCCGTGTCGCCCGGCGTGCGCGATGCGGCGCTGGCGGTCGGGGCTTCGCGATTGCAGACGGTGTTCGACCATGTGCTGCCCCAGGCGCTGCCCGGCATCCTGACCGGTACCATCATCGGCATGGCGCGCGCGCTTGGCGAAACCGCGCCATTGCTGCTGATCGGCATGCGAGCGTTCGTGGCCGATGTGCCGCATGGCCTGGCGGCGCCGGCGACGGTGCTGCCGGTGCAGATCTTCCTGTGGTCGGATGATGCCCAGCGCGGCTTCATCGAAAAGACATCGGCGGCGATCATCGTGCTGCTGCTGGTGCTGGTGCTGCTCAACAGCCTGGCCATCGTGCTGCGCAACCATTTCGAGAGGCGGGCATGAACGCCATCAACTTCCCGGCCAACCAGCCGCCCGACCGTATCAGCGCCTCGATCGTGCCGAAGATGACGGCGCGCAATATCGATGTCTTCTATGGCGCCAAACAGGCGATCCGCAACGTCTCCATCGATTTCTCGCGGGAGCATGTCACCGCCTTCATCGGCCCGTCGGGCTGCGGCAAGTCGACGATCCTGCGCTGCTTCAACCGCATGAACGACACCATCGAGGGCGCCCGTGTCACCGGCGAGATCCGCCTCGACGGCGTCGACATCACCAGCCCGGCGCTGGACGTGGTGCAGCTGCGCGCCCGCGTCGGCATGGTGTTCCAGAAACCCAATCCCTTTCCCAAATCCATCTATGAAAACATCGCCTATGGCCCGCGCATCCATGGCCTTGCCGCCAGCCGCGCCGATCTCGATGGCGTCGTCGAAAGCGCCCTGCGCCGCGCCGGCCTGTGGGACGAGGTCAAGGACCGGCTGAAGGACAGCGGCACGACGCTGTCCGGCGGCCAGCAGCAGCGGCTGTGCATCGCCCGCGCCATCGCCGTCGATCCTGAGGTGATCCTGATGGACGAGCCCTGCTCGGCGCTCGATCCGGTGGCGACGGCAAAGATCGAGGAGCTGATCGACGATCTGCGCGGCCGCTATGCCATCGTCATCGTCACCCACAACATGCAGCAGGCCGCGCGGGTCAGCCAGCGCACCGCCTTTTTCCACAATGGCGCCATGGTCGAATATGGCGAAACCTCGATGATCTTCACCAACCCGGTCCAGGCACGCACCAAGGACTATATCACCGGCCGCTACGGCTGAAAGATGAACTGATGGCCGATACCACTGCCCATACCGTCAAGTCCTTCGATGGCGACATCGCGCAATTGCGCTCGATAATCAGCCGCATGGGCGGGCTGTGCGAGGCGCAGATCGCCGCCGCCATCGATGCGCTCGTCACCCGTAATGTCGATGCCGCCGCCGCGGTGGTGGCGGCCGACAAGCGCATCGATGTGCTGGAAGCGGAGGCCGAGGCGATGGCCGTGCGCATCATCGCGCTGCGCGCCCCGCTGGCCGGCGACCTGCGCGAGATCGTCGCCGCGCTGAAGATCGCCGGCGTCCTCGAACGCATCGGCGACTATGCCAAGAACATCGCCAAGCGCGCGGCGACGCTGGCGCTGGCACCACCGATCGGCCCGGTCATCATCGTGCCTGAAATGGCCCGCGTCGTCACCGGCATGATCAAGGACGTGCTCGACGCCTTTGTCGATCGCGACGATGCGCTGGCGCGGTCGGTGTGCGAGCGCGACCAGGGCGTCGATGATTTCTACAACAGCCTGTTCCGCTCGCTGCTGACCTTCATGATGGAAAACCCGCACTACATCACGCCGTCGACGCACCTGCTGTTCATCGCCAAGAACCTGGAACGGATCGGCGACCATGCCACCAGCGTCGGCGAGATGGTGCATTTCGCCGTGACCGGCGAACACATCACCGAGCGCCCGAAGAGCGACAACACCGCCACCATCACCCCGCACAATCCAAGCCCGAGGGAGTAACCGCATGCGCCCGAAAATCCTGCTGGTCGAAGACGATGCCAATCTGGTTGAACTGGTCAGCTACAATCTGGAAAAGGAAGGCTTTGACGTCATCCGCACCGGCGATGGTGAGGAAGCGCTGGTGCTGGCCCAGGAGGACAAGCCCGATCTCGTCATCCTCGACTGGATGATCGCCAATCTGTCGGGCATCGAGGTCTGCCGCCGCCTGCGCCGTGCGCCTGCCACCGCCAATCTGCCGATCGTCATGCTGACAGCGCGCGCCGAGGAGGCCGATCGCATCCGTGGCCTCGAAACCGGTGCCGATGATTATATCACCAAGCCGTTCAGCCCGCGCGAACTCATCGCCCGGCTGCGCGCCGTGCTGCGCCGGCTGCGCCCGGCGCTGTCCGGCGGCAATCTTGACTATGCCGGCATCACCATGGACACCTCGGCGCATCGCGTCACCCGCGATGGCCGCACCGTGCAGCTGGGGCCGACGGAGTTCCGCCTGCTCCGCCACTTCCTCGAACACCCCGGCCGCGTCTTCAGCCGCGAGCAATTGCTCGATGCCGTCTGGGGCCGCGATGTCTATGTCGAACAGCGCACCGTCGATGTGCACATCCGCCGGCTGCGCAAGGCGGTGAATAGCACGTCGGGGACGGAAGAACTGCCCGATGTCATCCGCACCGTGCGCTCCGCCGGCTATGCGCTGGATGCGGAGCCCGTGCTGGTGCGCGCCTGACACCGAAGCGCATGGACATGAACGGGTAGGAAGCGCCTCCGGCGTCCCGGATCGGTGTCCGGGATGACGGGGCCGCAGGCCCCAGACCCCATTTCGCTTTCATCGGGCCTGGAAAACCGCCTGCGGTGCCGTGCACCAGCCAGTTAATGGGGTCTGGGGCCTACGGCCCCAGCCGCCGGAGGCTCTGCTTGGCGCCGATGCGTCATGGCTAATGCGATCTGGTGAAAGGCGCCGACATCCGATGGCCTGAACGACGTGTCGCACGTCAGCCCCCTTTGCGTTCGCCGCGCCAGCCGCTAAACAGCTGACGTTTACGTAACCGGGGCTTTGAAATCTCATGACAATGCGTTTCGACAATCAGGTGGCCATCGTGACCGGCGCCGGCGGCGGCCTTGGCCGCGCCTATGCGCTGGAGCTGGCGCGGCGCGGTGCCAAGGTCGTGGTCAATGATCTGGGCGGCGCCCGCGATGGTTCGGGCAGCTCGCTGTCGGCGGCGCAGACCGTCGTCGACGAGATCACCGCGATGGGCGGCGAGGCGATGGCCAATGGTGCCAGCGTCACCGATGCCGCTGCCGTCGAGAAGATGGTCGCCGTCGTCAAGGAACGCTGGGGCCGCATCGACATCCTGATCAACAACGCCGGCATCCTGCGCGACAAGACCTTTGTGAAGATGAGCCATGACGATTTCCGCCAGGTGCTCGACGTGCATCTGATGGGCAGCGTCATCTGCACCAAGGCGGTGTGGGAGATCATGCGCGAACAGGCCTATGGCCGCATCCTGATGACGACCAGCTCGACCGGTCTCTATGGCAATTTCGGCCAGGCCAATTATGGCGCCGCCAAGCTCGGTCTCGTCGGCCTGATGAAGACGCTGGTGCTGGAAGGCGCCAAATACAATGTCCGCTGCAACACCATCGCGCCGCTGGCCGCCACCCGCATGACCGAGGATCTGATGCCGGCGGAACTGCTGGCCAGGATGGGCCCGGAAACCGTGGTGCCGGCTGCCGTCTATCTGGTGAGCACCGATGCGCCGACCAACGCCATCATCAACGCCGGCGGCGGCGGTTTCGAACGCGCCTATGTGACGCTGACCAAGGGCATCCATGTTGCGCCTGAGGACATGACCGCCGAAACCGTGGCGGCGCGCTTTGCCGAGATCAGCGACCGCACCGGTGAAGTGGTGCCGGACACGGGTTCGGCGCAGGGCGCCATGGCGCTGGGCGGCGGCCAGTAAGCGATAGCGCCGGGGCCCGCCTGCGGGTCCCGGCGCCTGTCCAGCGGCGCTTAACGCGACACTAGCGCGACGCCTCAATCGCGCTTTCGAATTCCGCTAAGTTCTTGTAAAATATGGCGAAAACGCCGGAGACCCTCAGGCGGCCAGCGCCCGCACGATCGCCCAGCCGCTGAGCATGGCCAGCACGCCCCAGGTGCCCAGCACGCCGATGACGCGATAGGGGTTGGCCCCGGTCTTGGCCATGCCGATGGCGTGCGCCACGCGGGCGATGACCAGCACGCCGCCGGCGACGCCGAGCAGCACCGGCGCCCGCTGCACCGACACTTCGATGCTGCCCATCAGGATCAGGCAGATCGGCACATATTCGGCGAAATTGGCATGGGCGCGGATGCGGCCGAGCAGCAGCGCATCGCCGCCATCACCCAGCGACACCTGCGCGGACTGGCGCACCTGCACCACCTGCCACGACAGGATGACGAACAACAGGCCGAGCAGCCCGGCGGTCAGCAGTGTAACGGTCATGTCAGCCCCCTCAGCGCCCGCTCAGCCGGCGGCCGGCGCCGGGCGCGGCGCCTTTTTGGCGATCAACGCATAGCTGCGCTCATACCATTTCGAGCCGGGGTAATTGTTGCCCAGCACCGCCGCCGTCTTGCGGGCTTCCTCCGGCAGGCCCAGCGCCAGATAGGTTTCGACCAGCCGGTGCAGCGCTTCGGGCGTGTGGCTGGTCGTGTCATACTGGTCGATGACGGTACGGAACCGGCTGATGGCGGCGAGGTAGAGGCCCTGGTTCTGGTAGAAGCGGCCGACCTCCATCTCCTTGCCGGCGAGGTGATCGCGGGCCAGGTCGATCTTCAGCCGGGCATCGGCGGCATAATCGGTGTTGGGATAGCGGCGGATCAGCTCGCCAAAGGCATCCAGCGCCTGCTGGGTAATCTTCTGGTCGCGCTGCACGCCGGAAATCTGCTCATAATAGCTGACGGCGATCATGTAATAGGCATAGGGCGCCTCGCGGCTGCCGGGGTGCAGCGACAGGAAGCGCTGGGCGGCGCCGATGGCCTCGGCATAATCCTGGGCGACGAAATAGGAAAAGGCGCTCATCAGCTGGGCGCGGCGCGCCCAGATCGAATAGGGGTGCTGGCGCTCGACCTCGTCGAACATCGCCGCCGCGGTCTTGTACTGCTGGCGGTCGAGATTGTCCTTGGCGACCAGATACAGCGTCTCGACATCGCGGGCGATGTAGCTCTGGTCCTTCTTGCCCTTGTTGGTCGCGCAGCCGGCGAGCGCGAGGCCGGCGGCAACAATGAGCAGGCCAGAGCGAAACAGGGTGGGGCGAAACACGCGGGTCATCATGGCGCTTTCCTAGGTCGAATTCGCGTCACTGGCTATAGCGCGATTGCGCCGCCCAGCCATGCCGGTCGCGGCTGAACCGGGGATGAGCGGCTCAGCGCCCGCGAAAGCCGATCTGGCCCAGCAACTCCCACGGCCCATCGCAATAGCGCCAGACGGCGATGGCGACGGCCTGGGTGCGGAAGGGCGCCACCGCCGCCTCCAGCCGGAGCAGCGTCGCCCTGGCTTCCGCCGGCGTCACCTTGTTCTGGAGGGTCAGGTGCGGCTGGAAACCGGCGCGGTCCTGCGGGATCAGCAGCGTGTCCCAGCCGGCGGCGAGCTCGGCGCGCACGGCTTCCAGTTCCGGGCTGTGCAGCTTCAGCGCCACGCCGCCGCCCAGCGACTTCAGGCCGGTGACGGCAATCTCCGGTGGCGGCACCTCGCCACAGACCACCCGCAGCCGCCGCTTCACCGCCGCCAGCTCGCGCCCCGGCAGCTGGTGGAACAGGCTGATGTGCGCCGGCACACGGTTCAGCGCCGGGGGATAATGCGCGCGGCGCAGCGCCTCGCAGCGGGCCTGATCGGCGGGGGGCAGCAGGGCGGTGAGGATGAGGGGGCGGGGGTCGGACATGGTGGGGACTTGGGGAAAAAAAGGGCCTCCGGCGGCTGGGGCCTCAGGCCCCCGCCGCCGGAGGCAGAATCACATGTCCCCCGCCCGCCGCCGGATGACCAGATTGCGGATTTCGGTCATGTCTTCCATGGCGAAGCGGATGCCTTCGCGGCCGAGGCCCGAATCCTTGACGCCGCCATAGGGCATGTTGTCGACGCGGTAGCTGGGCACGTCGTTGATGACGACGCCGCCGACATCGAGCCGGTCCCAGGCCTTCAGCATCTTGAACAGGTCGCGGGTGAAGAGGCCGGCCTGCAGGCCGAACTTGCTGTCGTTGACCTCGGCGAGCGCGGCATCGAAATCGGTGAAGCGCGAGAAGAAGGCGACCGGGCCAAAGGCTTCCTCGCGATAGAGGTGGCAGTCGCGCGGTACGCCTTCGAGCAGGGTGGCGGCGAGCATGGCGCCGTCGCGGGTGCCGCCGCAGAGCAATGTGGCGCCGGCGGCGCGGGCCTCGGCGATCCAGCCGTCGAGCCGGGCGGCTTCCTTCACATCGATCATCGGGCCGATGAAGGTGGCTTCGTCGCTGGGGTTGCCGGCGATCAGCGCGCGTGTGCGGCTGACCAGCTTGTCGCGGAAGGCGTCATAGACATCGGCATGGACGATGATGCGCTGCACGCCGATGCAGGACTGGCCGGACTGGTAGAAGGCGCCGAACACGGTGCGATCGGCGGCATCGTCGAGATCGGCGTCGCGGTCGATGATCACCGCGGCATTGCCGCCGAGTTCGAGCACGACCTTCTTTTTCCCCGCGCGCGCCTTCAGGTCCCAGCCGACATCGGGCGAGCCGGTGAAGCTGAGCAATTTCAGCCGGTCATCGGTGGTGAACAGGTCGGCGCCCTCGCGATGGGCCGGCAGGATCGAGAAGGCGCCCGGCGGCAGCGCGGTTTCGGCGAGCACTTCGCCGATGATGATGGCACCCAGCGGCGTGCGGCTGGCCGGTTTCATGACGAACGGGCAGCCGACGGCGATGGCCGGGGCGATCTTGTGGGCGGCGAGGTTGAGCGGGAAGTTGAAGGGCGAAATGAAGCTGCACGGGCCGATCGGCACGCGCTTCCACATGCCCTGATAGCCTTTGGCGCGCGGGCTGATGTCGAGCGGCTGCACTTCGCCGGTCATCCGCACGCTTTCCTCGGCGGCGATGCGGAAGGTGTCGATCAGCCGGCCGACCTCGCCGCGCGAATCGCGGATGGGCTTGCCGGCCTCGATGCACAGCGCCGCCGCCAGTTCCTCGGCGCGCTCGGTAAAGCGGGTGACGCAATGGGCGAGCACGGCCTGGCGTTCATAGGCGGCCATGCGCGCCATCGGCTCGGCGGCCGCCACCGCCGCGGCGATGCCGCGATCGATGGTGGCGGCATCGGCCATGGCGACACGGGTGGCGATTTCGCCGGTGAATTTGTCGGTGATGGCAAGATCGGTGTTGGGCTGCTCCGCCCTGTTGGCGAGGTAGAGCGGATAGTGCGGGCGCAGCGCCATGGGGGAGGTCCTTTTTGCGGTCAGCGCCCGATAGCGCCGCTCATACGGTCAGCACAACCTTGCCGGTCGCCTTGCGATCCATCATCCAGCGAATGGCGGCCGGGCCTTCGTCGAGCGTGAAGTGGCGCGAGACATGCGGCTTCAGCTTCCCGGAATTGTACCAGGCCAGCAGCTCCGCCATGTTCTCGCGGTGCAGCGGCGCTTCGGCCTGGGTGAAGGCGCCCCAGAACACGCCGACGATGCTGGCGCCCTTGATCAGCGGCAGGTTGAGCGGCAGCGACGGGATGGCGCCACCGGCAAAGCCGACGACGAGGTAGCGGCCGTTCCAGGCGATGCTGCGGAACGCCGGCTCGGCAAAGCGGTCGCCGACCGGATCATAGACGACATCGACGCCGCGGCCGCCGGTAAGCGCCTTGACGCGGTCCTTCAGGTCTTCCGTCGCATAGTTGATGACCTCGTCGGCGCCATATTCACGGCACAGCGCCAGCTTCTCGTCGGAGGAGGCGGCGGCGATGACCCTGGCGCCCATCACCTTGCCGAGCTCGACGGCAGTGAGGCCGACACCGCCGGCCGCGCCCAGCACCAGCAGCGTCTCGCCGGGTTGCAGGCGGGCGCGCTGCTTCAGGGCGTGGTGGGAGGTGCCATAGGTCATGGTGAAGCCGCTGGCGATGTCGAAGGGCATGTCACCGGGGATCGGCACGACCTGGGCGCGGTTGGCGATCACCGCTTCGGCGAAGCAGCCATTGCCGGTCATGGCGACGACGCGGTCACCGATCTTCAGGTCGGTGATGCCTTCGCCGACGGCGTCGATGACCCCGGCGGCTTCCCCGCCCGGCGAAAAGGGCAGGGCGGGTTTGAACTGGTAGAGGTTCTGGATGATCAGCGTGTCGGGGAAATTGACGCCGGCGGCATGGACCTTGACGCGCACCTGGCCCTTGCCGGGTTCGGGCAGCGGAATATCCTGCACCACCAGCTTTTCCGGCATGCCATGTTCAACGCACAATACGGCCTTCATCGCCAATCTCCCCAAGGATTTGCCCGCACCATAGTTGCGGTGGCCTGCCTGTCCACTATGGCTTTTGCGTGAAACCGGCGAGCAGGCTTGCACCCAGCAGCCGGAATTCGGCGGCGCGCGGGCTGCCCTGCCGCCAGGCCAGCGCGATGGTGCGGGCGGCGCCGCCGGCGAGCGGCCGGGCGATCAGGCCGGAGCCGGCGAGGATGCCGGCGTCGATGGCCATCTGCGGCAGCAGCGTCTGGCCCAGCCGGCCGGCGACCATCTGTACCAATGTCACCAGCGACGTGCCGCGCGCCGCCGGATCGGCGCGCAGTTCCGGCCGGCTGCACGCCGCCAGCGCCTGGTCCTTCAGGCAATGGCCGTCCTCCAGCAGCAGCAGGTGCGATTCGCTGATGGCGTCGGGCCGCACCGTCGGCGGCGGGTCGATCATGTCGCCGGGGTGGAAGACCAGCGAGAAGGCGTCGTCGAACAGCGTCATGGTGTCGACCATGCCGCAATCCCAGGGCAGCGCCAGCAGCACGGCATCGAGCGTACCGCGCGCCAGCGCCTCGCAGGCAATGCCGCTCATGTCCTCGCGCAGATAGAGCCGCAGCTCGGGCCAGTCGGCGCGGACGCGGGGCAGGGCGCGTGGCAGCAGGAAGGGCGCGATGGTCGGGATGACGCCGAGGCGCAGATCGCTCGACAGCGGATTGTCGGTGGCGCGGGTCAGGCCGGCAAGGCCCTCCGCCTCGCGCAGCACCTCATAGGCCTTGGCGACGACGCGCTCGCCGATGGGCGTGAAATGCACGACGCGCTGGCTGCGCTCGACGAGCTGGGTGCCGAGCAGGGCTTCCAGCTCGCGCAGGCCCGCCGACAGCGTCGATTGGGTGACGAAACAGGCCTCCGCCGCCCGGCCGAAATGGCCATGGATGTGCAGCGCCG
Source organism: Alphaproteobacteria bacterium PA4 (assembly GCA_002256005.1). Classification (GTDB taxonomy): domain Bacteria; phylum Pseudomonadota; class Alphaproteobacteria; order Sphingomonadales; family Sphingomonadaceae; genus Sandarakinorhabdus. The sequence goes on from NKIQ01000011.1 coordinate 65,446, forward strand.
TCAGATATTGCAGCTGCTTCAGCGTCGGCAGGAAGGACATGGTGGCATATCAGCCGCCGCGTCCCGAACGGTCAAGGCTTGGGCGGCATTTCCGGCGGCTCGGCCTCGGCGGCCGGCTGGCGCGCCGGCTCGGCCGTCTGGCGGGCTGCGCCGGCGGTGCCGACGCCGGGGCCCTTGCCGAAGCGGACGTCGGCGATTTCGTAGCGGGGTTGCAGCCGGGGGCAGTTGGGGGCGGTCATCCAGGGGTCCGTTCGCAAGCAAGTGCGCGGTCGGAACGCGGCCGGGCGCGGCGTGTTCCCGCTGGCACTGGCCATGCGTCGGCAAAACGGTTAAGCTGCACTCAAATTCACGACAGGCCGAAGCGGCCAGCGTGGGGAGACCGAACATGGCGCTCATCGCCTATCTCGATTCGATCAAGTCGCGTGACCCGGCGCCGCGTTCGCGCTGGGAGATCCTGACCTATCCCGGTGTCTGGGCGCTGGGCCTGCACCGCATCGCCCATGCGCTGTTCCGCGCGCGCCTCTATTTCGTGGCGCGGCTGGTCAATCACATTTCGCGGTTGCTGACCGCCATCGACATCCACCCCGGCGCCACCATCGGCCGCAACTTCTTCATCGATCATGGCTTTGTCGTCATCGGCGAAACCGCCGAGATCGGCGATGACGTGACGATCTACCAATGCGTGACGCTGGGCGGCACTGACCCTGCCAACGGCGTCGCCGGCAAGCGCCACCCGACGCTGTGCGATGGCGTCATCGTCGGGTCCGGCGCGCAGGTGCTGGGGCCGATCACCGTCGGTCGCCGCGCCCGCATCGGCGCCAATGCCGTTGTCACCCGCGATGTCGTCGAAGGCGCGACCATGGTCGGCATCCCGGCCAAGCCGGTGCTGGTCGAAGCCACCGACTATGCCAAGCCGTTCATGCCCTATGGCACGCCGTGCAGCCAGAAGTATGATCCCGAAACGCAGAAGCTGGAGCTGCTGCGCTGCGAGATGGACACGCTGCGCGCCCGGCTGGACGCGCTGACCGCCGAAGAACAGCGCAAGAGCGCCTGACGCGGACGCCCTGCCCTTGGACAATGTCGCGCCGCTGCGCCCGCCCAGCCAGATCGCCTTCAACCGGATCGAGCTCGATCGCATCCTGTCGCTTTATGGCCGCATGGTCGCCGCCGGCCATTGGCGCGACTATGCGCTCGACCTTGGTGCCAAAACCGCCAGTTTTTCGGCCTTTCGCCGCACCGCCGAGAATCCGGAAGTCCGCATCGTCAAGGACCCGGCGCTGCGCCTGAAGCAGGGCGAATGGATCCTCTATGGCGAAGGCGGCGTGGTACTGAAACGCGGCCACGACCTTGCCGGCGTGCTGGCGCCGATCGAGCGCCGCCTGCTCAAGCTGGTCGAAGCCTGAGCGCGGCGAGTGCCGCCGGCGTGTCCACATCGTCGAGCACGGCATCGCCGGGCGCGGCGACCTCCGTCAACACCACGGCATCCGCCAGCACCGCCTTGCCGCCGACATCGCCGGACAGCGCCATCAACCGGGCGAAATGCGGCCGCCCCCAGCGCACCGGATTGCCGCGGCGACCATCCCAGACCGGCACGGCAACATCGCCGGGCGCGGCGGCCAGTGCAGCGAGCAGGCCGGGTTCGACGCGCGGCATGTCGGCGAGGCAGACCAGCGCCGCCGACCAGTCCGGCGGCACCGCGGCGATGCCGGCGCGCAGGGAACGGCTGAGCCCGTCGGCATAATCGCTGGCGGTGACATAGGTCGCCGGCCGGTCGCCAAGCGCGGCGCGGACATCGTCGCCGCGCGCGCCGAGCACGACGATCGGCGGCGGCAGGCCGGCGGCGGCGATGGCATCGGCAACATGGGCGATCAGCGGCTTGCCCTGCCAATGTTCGAGCAATTTGTGCGCGCGGCCCATGCGGCTGGAGCGGCCGGCGGCGAGGATGACCGCGCCGACCGGGCCGGGCGGGGTGACGGCGCGGGGTTGCGGGCGTTCCGCCTCCGGCAGCAGCCCGCCGGCGCCGAGCGCGGCGATATCGCCCGCGGTCACCGCCAGTCCCGCGACCAGCCGTTCGAGGACGATGTCGAAGCCGTTGCGTTTCGGCGATTTGGCGCAGCCGGGCAGGCCGATGACCGGCACGGCGCCGATGCTGCCGAGGCAGAGCAGATTGCCGGGATCGACCGGCATGCCCAGCCGCTCGACCCGGCCGCCGGCGGCCGCAATCGCGGCGGGGATGACATCGCCGCGATCGACGGTGGCGGAGGCGCCGGCGATGAGCAGGATGTCGGCATTTGTGCCGGGCAGCGCTGCCGCCAGTGCCGCCTCGTCATGCCGGCAGGGCGGCAGCACGGCGAGGCTGGCGCCCAGCGCCGTCACCCGGTCGCGGGTCACCCGCTCGGTCTTCGCCAGCGCCTTGGCCGAGGCGCCGGGCAGCAGCGTCGACAGCATGGCGATGCGCAGTGGCCGGAACGGTGCCAGCGCCAGCGGCTGGGCAGCGGCGATGGCGGCGGCGAGCGCCGGCGCGGCGACGGCATAGCGGATGATCTTCACCGTGGCGACGATCTCGCCGGCGGCGACGCGCGCCTCCGACGCCAGCGTTGCCAGCGTCAGCGCCTCGTCCACGCCGTTGATCGCGGCGACCATGGCCGCGTCGCAGCGCAGGATGCCGGCGGCGGTGGCGGCGATATTGGCGCGGCCGTGCGCGGCGGGCAGCAGCTGCAGGCCGGCGCCGGTCAGCGCCGTCGCCAGCGCCGTTGCCGCCGCATCCTCCCCCACATCATCGGCAGCGGGGCGGGCGATGGTCAGCCTTTTGAGGCCGGCGGCGGCGGCGGTGGCGATATCGGCGGCGCTCAGCACCCGGCCCTTGGGCCAGCGCTGCCCGGCGACGAGCAGCGAATGGGCGAGGACGCCGCCTTCGGCCTCGGCAATGGCGACGGGGCCGAAGTCCATCGCCGGCGGTCAGGCCGGGTTGCGCTGGGCCAGCGCCGCGCCGCGCCAGGCCGCGGTCATTTCCGCGGCGATCGACAGGGCGATCTCGGCCGGATCGGCAGCGCCGATGGCGAGGCCGGCGGGGCCATGGATGCGGGCCAGCGTTGCGGCATCAAAGCCCTGCGCCGCCAGCCGTTCCAGCCGTCCGGCATGGTTCTTGCGGCTGCCGAGCGCCGCGACATAATAGGCCGGGGAGCGCAGCGCCATCGCCAGCGCCACGTCATCGAGCTTGGGATCATGGGTCAGCGCCACCACGGCGCTGGCGGCGTTGGGCCGCCATTCGGCCAGCGCCTCATCGGGCCAGCGGCGGTCGAGGTCCAGCCCGGCGAAGCGGGCATCGGCAGCGAACAGCCCGCGCGGGTCGATGACCGTCGGCGCGATGCCGAGGCCCAGCGCCAGCGGCACCAGCGCCTGGGCGATATGGACGGCGCCGATGATGGCGAGGCGGCGCGGCGGCGGATAGGCGCGGGTCAGCGCGCCGGCGTCACCTGCCACGGTCAGGCCGGTGGCGGGGTCGGTGGCCAGCGTCACCGCTTCGCCAGCTTCGGCTGCCGTGATCAGACGTTCGATGAGCGCCGGGGCAAAGCCATCCTCGGCAAGCCGTTGCACCAACACGCTTATCTTGCCGCCGCAGGCCAGCCCGACCTGCCAGGCGGTGGCATCGGCGACGCCATAGTCGAGCGTCCGCACCCCGGCGCCGGCGTCGAGCAGCGCCTGCGCCTCGGTGATGACATCGCCCTCGACGCAGCCGCCGCTCACCGAGCCTGCGAACAGGCCGTCGTCGCGGATGGCGAGGTGGCTGCCCTTGCGGCGCGGCGCCGAACCCCAGGTGTCGATGACGGTGGCGATGGCGACGCGATGGCCGGCGCGGTGCCAGCCCAGCGCCTGGGTCAGCGTGCCGAGGTCGTCGGCGGCCATCCTACAGCCACTGCCAGGCGAGGAAGGCCAGCACGATCAACACGATACCGCCGCCCCAGATCAGCGGTGACAGGCCGGTGGCGGCGGAAAGCCCGGCGACGGCGGGGGAAACGGGGGGGATTTCGGGCGAATTCGGGGGCGTTTCGGGGGCGGTGTCGGGCACTTCGATCTCCGCCTTCAGCTTTTCGAAAAAGCTCGTCGCATAGCCCTTGGCCGTGCCCTCGATCAGCCGCGCGCCCAATTGCGCCAGCTTGCCGCCGACGCTCGACGTGACCTTGTAGCTGAGCAGCGTGGCGTTCGGCCCGGTTTCGGCCAGCGCCACCGCCGCCTCGCCCTTGGCAAAGCCGGCGACGCCGCCCTTGCCTTCACCGACGAGGCGATAGCTCTCCGGCGCCACAACATCCATCAGCGTGACATGGCCGGCGAAGGTCGCGCGCACCGGCCCGACCTTGGCGTTCATCTTGCCTTCCAGTCGCTCGCCATCGGGCCCCGCGACGCGCACCAGGCTTTCGACGCCCTCGATGCAGCGTGCCAGCGTGTCGGGATCGTTCAGCGCCGCCCAGACGCGGGCGCGGGGGGCGGCGATCGCCACGTCTCCGTTCAATTCCATGGCCGGCCTTTCCTGATGTTCTGTCCCGACATAGTGACGACGATGCCGCCTCGCCAGTCCCTTCCGCCCTGTCGCTGTCCGTCAGACGGTGATTGCGGCTCGGCAAGACCCTGACAATGGCAACAGGAGTCATTTCGAATGTTTGCAGCGCCCATGCTATAAGTTATGATAAGCTGGAGTTGTCGTATTTGCAGCTGTGTTGCGTGTGGAGTGCCGGGGGGGTCAGTTATGCGTGAAGATGGGGTCACAGTGGAAATGGCGGAAGCGGGCAATGCGGTGGGGGCCGCAACCGTTGATGAAACATTAATTACTGGCACGGTCAAATGGTTCGATCCGGTGCGCGGCTATGGTTTCATGGTGCCGTCGGATGGGGAGGGCAGCGATGTGCTCGTCCATTTCACCGTCGTGCGCGATATCGGGCGCCGCACCCTGCCGGAAGGCGCCACGTTGCGCTGTGCCGTGGTGGCGCGTGATCGCGGCCGCCAGGCCCGGCGCATTCTCGATCTCGATCTCAGCACCGCCATCGGGCCCGATCCCGAAACCGCCGCCGCCCGCGCTGCCGATCGTGTCGATCCGCAGGTGATGGCCGCCGCCGCCGGGCCGTTCGAAGCGGTCGAGGTGAAATGGTTCAACCGGTTGAAGGGCTATGGCTTCGTCACCCGCCCCGGCGCGGTCGAGGATATCTTTGTCCATATGGAAACCGTGCGCCGCGCCGGCCTGGCCGAGCTGGAGCCGGGCCAGGTCTTGCAGGCGCGGGTGGCGCCGGGCCACAAGGGGCCGCTGGCCGTTTCGATCAGCCTGACCGGCGACGCGGCATGAAGTCCACCCTGCTGGCGGCGCTGCTGCTGGCCGCCGCGCCCGCCGCTGCTGCATGCCCCAATGCCGGCCTCGCGCAACGGCCGGTGACGCTGGTCACCGCCAGGGGCAAGTTCGTCTACACGCTCGAAGTGGCGGCGACGGCGGCGGAACAGGAATGCGGGCTGATGTACCGCAAGACCATGCCGCAGACGGTCGGCATGCTCTTCCCCTTCGATCAGCCGCGCTCCGCCAGCTTCTGGATGGACAAAACCGTGCTGCCGCTCGATCTGATCTTTGTCGGGCCGAACCGCCGCGTGCTGAGCATCGCCACCGGCAAGCCGTTTTCGCGCGACATCATCGATTCGGGCGGCATCGCCGCATCGGTGATCGAGCTCAACGCCGGTGAGGCGGCGCGCATCGGTCTGAAGCCCGGCGACAAGGTGAAGGGCTGACGGCAGCCGCGGCTGACGCTGCGTATTGCGGCGCATTTTTGAAACAGGACCCCCCTCTCCCGCTTGCGGGAGAGGCGAGAGGCGCGCCAGCGCCCCGGGTGAGGGTGTTCCTGCCTGTGCCCGCGAAAGAGACACCCTCACCCGCTCGGCGAAGACGCCGAGTCGCCCTCTCCCGCACGCGGGAGAGGGGACTGTCAGCGTTCGATCAGAAGCGGCCGCCCAGCTGCACGCCGATGATGCGCGGTTCGTTGATCATGCCGGTCAGATTGTTGAAATCGATGCCGCTGACGATGCGGGTCTGGTTGGTGATGTTGCGGGCGAACACCGCCGCTTCCAGGCCCTTGTCGGTCTTGTAGCCGACGCGCAGGCCGCCTTCGAAGCTCGACTTGCCGCGGAACTCCGTGGCTTCATAGAGGAAGAAGTTGACCGAGCTGCGATAGGCCCAGTCGGTGAAGGCAAAGACTTCGCCCGAGCCGACCGGCACGGCGTAGCGCACGGTGAAATTGCCGACGAAGCGCGGTGCCTGCGGCAGGTCGTTGCCGTCGATGATGGCAAGGCCGGCCTTGTTCAGCGGATCGAGCACGGTGCACTGGCCGGAGCCGCAGGCGCCGACGGCGACAGCGGGATCGCGGATTTCGGTGAAATTGTAGCTGGTGCTGGCGGTCAGCTCCAGTTCCGGCGTCGGCCGCGCCGCGAATTCGGCTTCGAGGCCATAGCCCACCGCCTTGGCGGCGTTGAGCAGGCGCGCCGAGTTCGACGTGCCGCCGACCGCGGTCAGCTGGATATTCTTGGTGCGATTCCAATAGCCGGCAAGGTCGAAGCGCAGCGTCTTGTCGTCATTTTCCGTCTTGATACCGGCTTCGCCCGACAGGGTCGTCTGCGCCTTGGCGGTGGTCGGCACGCTGCCGAACAGCACGCGGTCCTGAATGGCGGGTCCGAGATAGCCGGTGGCGACACGGGCATAGAAATTCACATTGGGGCTGACGACATAGGTCGTGCTCAGATCCCAGCTCAGATTGTCGCCATCGGTCTTGGTGGTGACGGGCAGGGTGATGCCGGGGGTGAGCGCGAAGCCGGCGGTGAAGCCCGAGACCTTGTCGGTCTTGTTGTCCTTCGAATAGCGCAGGCCGCCGCGCAGGGTGAAGGCGTCATTGACCTTGTATTCACCCGAAACGAACAGGCCGAAATTCTCGTTGGTGTTGTTGTGGATGATGTCCTGATAGGACGTCTTCGAATTCAGGAAATAGGCGTATTCGTTGTAATCCAGCGTCTGATGGAAATAATAGGCGCCGAACTGGGCGCGGAAGCCGCCCATGTCATCGGTCTGGAAGCGCAGTTCCTGGCTGAACTCCTTCGGCTTGGTGCGGCCACCGGTGTTGACGTCGAACAGCGCGATGTTGAGGCCGAGCGGCGGGAAGCGATAGACATTGCCGCCATCGATATCGCCGGTCGATTCGACATTGGTCTTTTCATAGGCGGTGACCGAATAGAGCGTGCCGACGCCATCGAAATGATAGTCGAGGCGCAGATTGGCGCCGAAGCTCGACAGCGACTGGCTGGTCAGGCCATCGAGCGCGACCTTCTTCCGGTCGAAGCCGGGGGTGAAGTCGTTTGTGCCCTTCTGGATGATGCCGGCGCGGAACACGCGCGGCGTGCCATCGAGATCGCGGGCATGAACATTGAGCAAGGCGTTGAAATCGCCCGAGGTGTAGCCGAGCTGGAGACGGCCGGCGAGGTCGCGATAGCCCTCCAGCTGCTTGTCGGCGAGGCCGGTGGTGGCGGTGTTGGTCACCCAATCGTCGCGGCGCTGCAACAGGCCGGAGGCGCGGATGCTGAAGCCGCCGCCGAGCTGGGTGCCGATGGCGGCTTCGGCGTTGACGGTGTTGTAGGTGCCCCAGGAGATGTTGCCATAGCCGTTCAGCTCGGCGCCCGGCTTGACCGAATCGATCTTGACGACGCCGGCCGGCGTGTTGCGGCCGAACAGCGTGCCCTGCGGGCCGCGCAGCACCTGGACATTGGCGACGTCGAAGATCGGTGCCGACTTCAGCATCGGGCTTTCCAGCGCGACATCGTCATAGACGACCGACACCGGCTGGGCGGCGTTGGGATCGAAATCCGGGTTGCCGAGGCCGCGGATGTAGAAGCGCGGGAAGGTGCGGCCGAACGAGGATTCGACGTTGAGGCTGGGCACGCGCGCCGACAGGAAACGGATGTCGAGGCCGGAGCTGTTGATGGCATCGAGCTTTTCGCCGCTGATGACGGAGACGGCAACCGGCACGTCGCGGGCGGCTTCGCTGCGGCGCGAGGCGGTCACGACGATTTCGGACAGGGCGGCGTCGTCGGCGGCTTCGGCGGCAAGGGCGGCGGCCGGCGCGGCGAGCGCAGCGACGAGTGCACTGCTGGCGATCAGGTGGCGACGAATGGTCGAATGGCGGCTGGTCATGGTCGGTTCCCCGAAGAATTTCGATTGCCGCTCAAATGCCGCAGCGCAGCGGACAGTCAACGCCAAGCTGCATGAAAATGTCATCTGGCTGACACGCGCCTGTCGCTTTCCGCCCGACTGTTGCCGCGATGCGTCACCGCGTGCCAACCCCTCTTGCACTTTGCCCCCATTTGGGGCTGTAGAGGCGCATGGGTTTGCTCCTCAATATCTTCACCTGGTGGCACGGGCCGGGCCTTGGCACCCGCATCACCACGCGCCGCACCGGCCAGGAAGTCGGCCGCGACGGCGAAGGCAATATCTATTACCGCAGCGGCAAGGGTGCCAGGGAACGCCGCTGGGTGATCTACAATGGCCCGCCCGAGGCGACGCGGATTCCGCCGGAATGGCATGGCTGGATGCACAAGACCGTGGCGCTGCCGCCGACCGAGGCGCCGCTGACGCCGCGCATCTGGGAACGGCCGTGGACGCCCAATGCCACCGGCACCATCGCCGCGCATGTGCCGTCGGGCAGCCTCGATGCCGGCGGCAAGCGGGCGCGCGCCACCGGTGACTATCGGGCCTGGACGCCCGACGCCTGATGCGCGCCCTGTTCAAGGACAATATCGTCGAGGCGTTGATCGGCCTGCTGGTCGTCATCGTCGCCATCGGCTTTGTCAGCCTCGCCTATGCGCGCACCCAATCGGGCGCGATTGCCGATGGCTATGTGCTGAAGGCGCGGTTCCCCAATGTCGCCGGCGTGTCGGCCGGCACCGATGTGCGCATGGCCGGCATCAAGATCGGCAAGGTCGCCTCGCAGAGCCTCGACCCCAACAGTTATCAGGCGGTGCTCGAGCTTTCGATCGACAAGGCGCTGAAACTGCCCATCGATTCCTCGGCGGCGATCACCACCGAAGGGCTGCTCGGCGGCACCTTCATCGCGCTGACGCCGGGCGGCGACAGCGTCATGCTGAAGGCCGGGGACGAGATCACCGAAACCTCGGGCGCCACCGATCTGATGGGCCTGATCGGATCGTTCGTGAACCGTTCGGGCGGTGACGCGCCCGCGGCAGCTCCGGCCGCGCCTGCTGCCCCGGCGCAGTAACATGCAAAGGCTGGCCGTGCTGGCCGTGCTGGCGCTGCTGGCGGGCGCGCCCGCGGTGGCGCAGGCGCCCGCCGCGCCGCCGCCGGTCGCCGTGCCCGTGCCCGCACCCGTTGCGCCGAAGCCGCCGCCGCCACCGGCACGCGTCACCCCCAATGCCGAGCGCGATGTCGTCATCGGCGCGCTCGACAAGCGCACCGGGGAGACTCGCGCCTTCAAGGGCCATCCCGGCCAGCAGTTCGATTTCGGCAGCCTGCACGTGGTGGTGCGCACCTGCGAGACGACGCCGCCCTGGGAACAGAAACTGACCGGCGCCTTCCTGTTGATCGACGATCGGCTGGGCGCTCAGGCGAAGCGGGTGTTTTCGGGCTGGATGTTCGCCGAAAGCCCGTCGCTGCACCCGCTCGAACACCCGCGCTACGACATCTGGGTCAAGAGCTGCACGATGCGCTTTCCGGAGACGGGGCCGAACACGGTGTCTGGCGCCCGCGGCGGAGCCGCTGCTGTCCCCAACGCTGTTGCACCGCCCTCCAGCGCGAAGAAGTCCGCCGGCACGGTGAGCGCCGCGCCCAATTGAGCGCGATAGGCGCGCACCGTCAGCTCGCGGCCGCCGAAGCTGGCGAGATGCTCGGTGAGGAATTGCGTGTCGAGCAGGGTGAAGCCGCCGACGCGCAGCCGCGCCACCAGCGCCGCCAGTGCCGCCTTCGAGGCATCGCGGGCGCGGGTGAACATCGATTCCCCGAAGAACGCCCCGCCCAGCCGCACGCCATACAGGCCGCCGGCGAGGCTGCCGTCCTCGGCCCAGGCCTCGATCGAATGGGCCTGGCCGCGCTGGTGCAGGGCGCGATAGGCGTCGGCAATCAGCGGGTTGATCCAGGTTTCGGTGCGGCCCGGCGCCGGCTCCGCACAGCCGGCCAGCACGGCATCGAAGGCGCGGTCGACGGTCAGGGTGAAGCGTTCGGATTTCAGCGTCTTGGCGAGGCTGCGCGCCAGATGGAAGTCCGCCAGCGGCAGCACGCCGCGGCGGCGCGGCTCCACCCAGAACACTTCGGCACTGCCGGCGCTGTCGGCCATCGGGAAAATGCCGCTGGCATAGGCCCTGAGCAGGATTTCGGGATCGAGCCGGGTGGTGAGGGGCGGGCTCAAGGGCAGGACCTTGGCAAGAGGACGCCGGGCCTCTCTGCACCGGTCGGCCCCCGCAAGGCAAGCATCATGCCCCCGCCACCGCCAGCACGACGCCGACGGCGACGAGCAACAGCCCGGCCAGTTCGCTGCGGCCGAGCGCTTCCTTCAGGTAAAAGCGCCCGAACAACAGGGTGAACAGCACCTCGACCTGGCCGACGGTGCGCACCAGCGCCACCGGCGCGGTCGCAAAGCCGGTGAACCAGCCGGCCGAGCCGATGGCGGCGAGCAGGCCGACCTGGCCCGATGTGCGCCAGCTGCGGGCGACGGCGCGCAACTGCGCCGGCTCGCGCAGCGCCACATAGGCGCCCTGCAGCAGCGCCTGGGCCACCATGGTCGCCGCCAGCGTCACCAGCGCACGCAGCAACAGGTCGGGCGTCGCCAGCGTCCGCGTCGCGCTGCGGATGAAGATGGAGGTGAGCGCGAAGCCGAAGCCGGCGCCCAGCCCGCACAGCGCCGCCGGCTGGGTGATCTCGCGCAGCAGCGCCGCGGGCCCCAGCCGCCGGCCACCCGTTGACAGGATGACGACGCCGATGACGCCGCAGCCGATGCCGGCCCAGATCAGCGGGGTCAGCGCCTCGTGCAGCAGCCAGGCTGACAGCAGCGCGCCCTGCACGGCTTCCGTCTTCGAATAGGCGGTGCCAACGACGAAATTGCGATAGCCGAACGCCATGATCAGCAGGTTGGTGCCGATGATCTGGCAGATGCCGCCGGTGACGGCATAGCCCCAGAAGGGCAGCGACAGCGCCGGCAGCGTCGCGCCGCTGAACAGCGTGTAGCCGCCGAGCAGCAGCAGCGCGACCGGAAAGCCATAGAGATAGCGCACCAGCCCGGCGGCATTCACCGACAGCGTCGCGCGCAGCCGCTGCTGGATCGCCGTCCGCCAGCTCTGCACCATGCCGGCGAGCAGGGTGGCGGGGAGCCAGAGGGGGGAGAGGATCATGGGGCGGGGCGGTTCATGATGGGCCTGTCTCTCCCTTCAGGGGAGAGGTAAGGTTATTCCGCCGCCCGTTCGGCCAGCCAGCGTTCCAGCCATTTGATCGAATAATTGCCGTCGATGAAATCCGGCGCTTCGATGATCGCCTGTTGCAGCGGGATGGTCGTCTTCGGCCCGTGGATGACGAACTCTTCCAGCGCGCGGCGCAAGCGCATCAGCGCGTCGTTGCGGTTGGCGCCATAGACGATCAGCTTGGCGATCAGCGAATCATAATAGGGCGGGATGCGATAGCCGTCGTACAGCGCCGAATCGACGCGCACGTGCAGGCCGCCGGGGGCGTGGAAGTCGGTGACGCGGCCGGGCGAGGGCGCGAACGTCGCCGGGTCCTCGGCGTTGATGCGGCATTCGATGGCATGGCCTTCGAAACGGATCTGGTCCTGCGTGACGCTCAAGGGCAGGCCGGCGGCGACGCGGATCTGTTCGCGCACCAGATCGAGCCCGGTCACCGCCTCGGTCACCGGATGCTCGACCTGCAGGCGGGTGTTCATCTCGATGAAGTAGAATTTCCCGTCTTCGTACAGGAACTCCATCGTGCCGGCGCCGCGATACTTCAGCTTCGACACCGCCTGGCGGACGATTTCGCCCATTTCGGCGCGCTGGTCGGCGTTGAGCGCGGGGGAGGGGGCTTCCTCCAGCACCTTCTGGTGGCGGCGCTGCAGGGAACAGTCGCGCTCGCCCATATGGACGGCGCCGCCCTTGCCATCGCCGAACACCTGGAATTCGATGTGGCGCGGTTCGGAGAGGTATTTTTCGAGATAGACGGTGTCGTCACCGAATGCCGCCTTGGCTTCGGACTTGGCCTGCTGGACAAGGCCGGGCAGCGAGGCGGCATCATGGATGACCTTCATGCCGCGGCCACCGCCGCCGGAGGCGGCCTTGACCAGCACCGGATAGCCGATGGCGTTGGCGACCTCGATGGCCTGTTCGACCGAGGTCAGCGGGCCGTCCGAGCCGGGGACGAGCGGCAGGCCGAGCATGGCGGCGGTGCGCTTCGCCTCGATCTTGTCGCCCATCTTGCGGATATGTTCGGGATCGGGCCCGATCCAGACGATATTGTGCTCCTCGACGATCTCGGCAAAGCGGGCGTTTTCGGAAAGGAAGCCATAGCCGGGGTGGATGGCATCGGCCTGGGCGATTTCCGCCGCCGAAATGATCGCCGGGATGTTGAGATAGGAATCGGTCGCCGAGGGCGGGCCGATGCAGATGGCCTCGTCCGCCAGCCGCACGTGCATGGCATCGGCATCGGCGGTCGAATGCACGGCGACGGTGCGGATGCCCATTTCGCGGCAGGCGCGATGGACGCGGAGCGCGATTTCGCCGCGATTGGCGATCAGAACCTTGCCAAACATCGCCAATCCTATTCGATCACGACGAGCGGTTCGTCATATTCGACCGGCTGTTCGCTGTTGATGAGGATCTTGACGACCTTGCCGGATTTCGGCGCGACGATGGGGTTCATCACCTTCATCGCCTCGATGATGAGCAGCGTGGCCCCGGCGGTGACGCTGGCGCCTTCGCTGATGAACGGTGCGGCGCCGGGTTCCGGCGTCAGATAGGCGGTGCCGACGATCGGCGACTTGACGAGGCCGGGATGGCTCTTCCAGTCATCGCCGGCCGGCGCGGCGGCAGCAGCAGCGGCAGCAGGCGCGGCCGCCGCCGGGGCATAGGCCGGCGGCGGGGCATAGGCGGGGGCCGAAACCACCGCCGCGGTGCGCGCGACGCGGATGGTGCGCTCGCCGTCCTTGACCTCGATTTCGGTCAGGTGGCTCGATTCGAGCAATTCGGCGAGTTCCCGCACCAATGCGGTATCCACCTGAATTCCACTGCCTTCTGGCATGATTATTCCCTTTTGCTAGCCCCTATGGGCAATGTCATTGCCGTAACTGCGCCGCCGCGTCCAGTGCGAGATGGTAGGACTGCGCCCCAAAGCCGCAGATGACCCCTCGCGCCACGGCGCTGATGAACGAATGATGGCGGAAGCTTTCCCGCGCGTGCGGGTTGGACAGATGCACCTCGATGACCGGCACGCTGATCGCCTTGATGGCATCGTGCAGCGCGACGGAGGTGTGGGTCAGCCCGCCGGCGTTGAGGATGACGGCGAGGCAGCCGCGCGCGCCGGCCTCGTGCAGCCAGTCGATCAGATGGCCTTCATGGTTGGACTGGCGCAGGTCGATCTCGAGGCCCAGCGCCCGGGCGCGGTCTTCCAGCGCCTCGGCGATGCTGTCCAGCGTGTCATGGCCATAGATGTGCGGCTCGCGGCTGCCCAGCAGGTTGAGATTGGGCCCGTTGAGGACAAGGACGAGATTGGCCGCCATCCCTGCGACTATAAGGCGAAATGCGCCAAACGCCACTCCCCCCTTTCGGTTCCTGTCGGCACGCGCCATATGCAGCGGCATGATCGAAGTGACATTGAATGGCCAGCCGCACCGCCTGGCGCCCGGCACCAGCATTGCCGGGCTGCTCGCCGAACTGACGCTGGAGGCGGCGCATGTGGCGGTGGAGCGCAACCTCGAAATCGTGCCGCGCTCGACCTTCGACGCGGTGGCGCTGGCCGCCGGCGATCGCCTCGAAATCGTGCATTTCGTCGGCGGCGGGCAGGGGGACGATGACAGCTGGACCGTTGCGGGCCGGACGTTCCGTTCGCGGCTAATCGTCGGCACCGGCAAGTATAAGGATTTCGCCCAGAACGCTGCGGCGCTGGAAGCCTCGGGTGCCGAGATCGTCACGGTCGCGGTGCGCCGGGTGAATGTCATGGACCGCGGCCAGCCGATGCTGACCGACTATATCGATCCGAAAAAATACACCTATCTGCCCAACACCGCCGGCTGCTTCACCGGCGACGATGCGGTGCGCACGCTGCGGCTGGCGCGCGAGGCGGGGGGGTGGAACCTCGTCAAGCTGGAAGTGCTGGGCGAGGCGCGGACGCTTTACCCGGACATGGCAGAAACGCTGCGGGCGACCGAAATCCTCGTCAAGGACGGCTTCGACGTCATGGTCTATTGCGCCGATGATCCCATCGCCGCGAAAAAGCTGGAGGATCTGGGCGCCTGCGCGATCATGCCCCTGGGCAGCCTGATCGGCTCCGGCCTCGGCATCCAGAACCCCGTCACCATCCGCATGATCGTCGAGGGCGCGAAAGTGCCGGTGCTGGTCGATGCCGGTGTCGGCACGGCATCGGAAGCCGCCATCGCCATGGAACTGGGCTGCGCCGGCGTGCTGATGAACACGGCGATTGCGGAAGCCAAGGACCCGGTGCTGATGGCGCGGGCTATGCGGCTGGCGGTGGAGAGCGGCCGGCTGGCGTATCGCGCGGGGCGGATGCCGCGGCGGCGCTATGCGGACCCGAGTTCGCCGTTGGCGGGGTTGATTTAGGCGGGGGCTGCGTGTTGGCGAAGGCGTAACCCCCACCCCGGGCCGCCTTCGGCCTCTCTCGCCCTCCCCGCAAAGGGGAGGGAGATTATCCCTCCCCCTTGCGGGGAGGGCGACTCGCGGAACGCGAGCGGGGTGGGGGTCCGCACGCCGCCACCAGCGCGCACAATGCCCGCCACACCCCATCCCGATCCGCCAATATGTCGGCATTGCGAAACCGCACGACGCGATAGCCGCGTTCGGCCAGCCATGCCGTGCGTGCGGCGTCTTCCGCCCCCGTCAATTCATGCGATGGGCCGTCCGCTTCCACCACCAGCTTCGCCGTGTGTGATGCAAAGTCCGCGATGTAACGCGGTGGGAAGGGCACTTGCCGGCGGAAATGCCAGTCGTTCAGCGGCGGGGTGCGCAGGATTGTCCAGAGCAGTGCCTCGGCGGGGGTCAGGGTACGACGGGCGTTGCGGGCGTTGGACTTGAGGGTCGTTGAGTCCGTTGTCGGCATGGTTGTTACCCCCACCCCGCTCGCCTGCGGCGAGTCGCCCTCCCCGCAGCCGTTAGGCGACGCGAAGCGTCAACGGGGAGGGAGTCAGCTCGCCAAGATCCGGATCACGTCCGCATACAACTCGCGCTTGAACGGCACGGCCAGTTCGACCAGCGAATCGACATGCGCCCAGCGCCAGGCCTTGAATTCCGGATGCGGCTGGTCGATCGCCACGTCCGCGTCGGTGCCGAGGAAGCGCAGCGCGAACCATTTCTGGCGCTGGCCGCAATAGCGGCCCTTCCACACCGTGCCGATCATGTCGTCGGGCAGGTCGTAATAATGCCAGTCCGGCGTTTCGGCGATGATCTCGGCGAGGTGTGCCGGCACGCCGGTTTCCTCCGCCAGCTCGCGCAGCGCGGCGGTGGCGGCGTCCTCGCCCTCATCGATGCCGCCCTGCGGCATCTGCCAGGCCTCCAGCTTGGAATCGAGGCGCTGGCCGACGAAGACCAGCCCGTCGGCATTGAACAGCAGCACGCCGACGCCGGGGCGATAGGGCAGGCCGGAGGGATGGATACGGGGGGTGGCGGTGGTCATGCCACCCGCCTTACCCCGCCGCGCTGGCTTCGTCGATAAGCGTGCGAAGGTCGCGCAAGTTCGCGTGCAGATCGTCCTGCGCGCTGGGGATGGCGCCGCGCAGCGTGACGCTGCCGTGGATCTGGCCGGCGGCCTCGCGATAGATGGTCCGCACCCCGGCGGCGATCAGCCTGCCGGCATAGGCGCGGCCCTGATCGCGCAGCGGATCGAGGCCGCAGGTGAAGACCAAAGCCGGCGGCTGGCCGGCAAGGCTCGTCGCAAAGATCGGCGAGGCAAGCGGGTGCCGCAGGTCCTGATCGCCCATATAGTGCGCGGTGAACCAGGCCATGGCGCCAGCGGTAAGCAGATAGCCATCGGCGAATTCGACCATCGATCCGCTGTCCGCGGTCATGTCGACGGCCGGATAGATCAGCCATTGCGCGAGGATCGGCACCGGCAGATTGCCGTTCAGCGCCTGACAGATGACCGCAGCGAGATTGCCACCGGCACTGTCTCCGGCGGGAATGATGCCGGTGACGAAGTGGCCGATCGACATCGGCGTTTCGGCGATCCAACGGGTGGCGTCGATGCAATCCTCCGCCGCCACCGGAAACCTGTGTTCCGGCGCCAGTCGATAATCGATGGACACGACAGTGACGCGCAAGGTGCGGGCGATTTCGGCGCACAGCGAATCATAGACGTCGATATCGCCGATGACCCAGCCGCCGCCATGGTAAAACACCAGCACCGGCCCCGGTTCCGGTTCGGCGATATCGCTATAGGCGCGCGCCGGGATCGGGTGGCCGTCGCGGGCCGCGATGGTGAAATCACGGCTGTGCGCGAGTTCGCCGCGCGGCCGCTCGACCATCTGGCCCATCATCTTCATCACCTGGCGAGCGGTGGCGGCATCGCCCTCCTCCATCTTCGGCCCCGGCTGCGCCGCCAGCATGGCCAGCACGGCGGCAACATCATCACGAACGAACGGCATGGACAGGCACTCCGCTTGGGTGTTTTGCGGCATCATAGCGGGGGGGCGGGGGGCGACAACCTAGCGGGTTTGGCGATGAACGCTCCCCTCTCCCGCTTGCGGGAGAGGTCGACTCGGCGTCTTCGCCGAGCGGGTGAGGGTGTTCTTCTTGTGTCGGAGCGCGGGCACACCCTCACCCGGGGCGCTGGCGCGCCTCTCGCCTCTCCCGCAGGCGGGAGAGGGGGCTTTATGGCGTCGCCCAGGCCGCCACGTCGGCGGCGACCCTATTCGCCGCGCGGTTCAGCGCGGCGGCGACCGCGACCGGCGTCTGGTTGCTGACCGGCTCCGCCGCCTCGAACCGGCGCAGCGCCACGCTGCTGCCGCGCGGCGCGGCGATCTGGGCGTCGTAGCGGACGCGGACCTGCGGGGCACCCGACACGTCGAGGCCGAAGACCCGCAATGTGCCGGTCAGGCTGCGTGCCGGGGCGATGCCGGCCTGGTGGGTGTCGATGACGGCGAGGCCGGCGCCGGCCAGCGTGTCGGCAAGCACGCGTTGGAACTGGCGGGCCGGCTGTTCGGCCCAGCTGGCGCCGGCGAGGTAGCGGACTTCGCTGGCGCTGGTCGTCACCGGCAGGCGCAGCGTCTGCAGCACGGCCGGCACGGCGGGGATTTCGACGGCAATGGTGTCGGCGCTCCTTGCCGGCCCGCCCGGCGCCGGCGCGGCGGCGGTGGCGGTCAGCGTCAGCAGCGCTTCCGGCGCCCTGGCATTGCCGCCGATCTGCACCAGCGGGCCGCAGGCAGTGAGCGTGAAGGCCGCGGCAAAGGCGATGTAGGGTGGCTTCATCACTTGCTCTCCGGCTTGGGCGGCACATAATCGGGCAGGGTGCGGCCGCCGATCAGCGCGCCGGCCGGGTCCTCGTCCAGCTTGGCGGCGATGGCGCCCAGGCTGGTCGTCACCTCGCGCAGGTCACGAACCAGCTGGTTGGTCTGCGGCAGCGTCTGGGTGGCCAGCGTGTCGAGGCCGGGCTTGGCCGCGGCGGTCAGTTCGTCGATGCGCGCCAGGCTGTTTTCGGCGGATTTGATGGCGTGGCGCA
The DNA here is from genome assembly GCA_002256005.1 of Alphaproteobacteria bacterium PA4. Lineage (GTDB taxonomy): Bacteria > Pseudomonadota > Alphaproteobacteria > Sphingomonadales > Sphingomonadaceae > Sandarakinorhabdus. The sequence continues at coordinate 83,393 of NKIQ01000011.1, forward strand.
GGTCGGCGATCAGCGGCTTGCCATCGCTGGTGACCAGCGCATCGACATTGCCGGCCAGCGTTTCGACGCGCTTCAGTGTCGCGGTGGCCGCCTGCAGCGTGTTGCGGGCCTCGATGATGGTCTGGGCGATTTCCGGCGCGCGGTCGGCGAGCGCGCCGGTCGCCTTGTCGGTGTTCTTCAATATGCCGGCGATGCTTTCGCGGTTGGCGGGGTTCAGCACATCGGCCAGCCGCTCGGTCAGCTTCGAGACATTGTTGAGCAGTTCCGGCGCATTGGCGAGCAGCGCGCCAAAGCCGCCGACCCGCGGCGGGATCACCGGCACACCATAGGGGCCGATTTCGGTGATATGGTCGGCGCCCTGCATGGCGCCGGTCAGCTGGATCTGGCTGACGCCGGTGAAGCCGACGCCCTCCACCTGCGCGGTGGTGCCCTTCAGCACCGGCACATCCTCACCGATGGTGATGCGCACGCGCACGAACTGCGGGGTTTCCGGCAACAGGCGGATCTGTTCGATCTTGCCGACCGGCACGCCGTTGAAGGCGACCGGCGAGCCGACAGCAAGGCCGGTGATCGATTGCTTGAAGAAGATATCGAAATGCTGGTCGCGCGCGCCGGTCAGTTGCGCCAGCCAGATCACGGCGACGAACATGGCGATGGTCAGCGCCACCACCACGGCGCCGACAATGGCATAGTTGCTGCGCGTTTCCATCAGGCCGCCCTTCCGACAGGATCGCTGGCTGCTGCCGCCCGGCCGCGCGGCCCGGCGAAATATTCGCGCACCCAGGGGTGATCAAAGGCCAGCAGTTCCGGAATGGTTCCCACGGCAATCACCTTCCTGTCGGCCAGCACCGCCACGCGGTCGCAGATGGCGTTCAGCGTATCAAGATCATGGGTGATGAGAAATACCGTCAGGCCCAATGTCTGCTTCAGCACCTTGATGAGTTCATCAAAGGCGGCGGCCGAGATGGGATCGAGGCCGGCGGTCGGTTCGTCGAGGAACAGCAGCAGCGGATCAAGGGCGAGGGCGCGGGCGAGGCCGGCGCGCTTCTTCATGCCGCCCGACAGTTCTGACGGGAATTTCGAACCCGCGATGGCGGGCAGGCCGACCATGCTGACCTTGTAGCCGGCCAGCTCGTCCATCAGCGGTTGCGGCAGGTCGAGAAACTCGCGCATCGGCACCTCGATATTCTCGGCAACGGTGAGCGAGGAAAACAGCGCGCCTTCCTGGAACAGCACGCCCCAGCGCCGGCGCAGCGCCTTGGCGGTGGCGGCATCGTCGTGCAGCGTGTCCTGGCCGAAAATCGCGATGCTGCCGGCGCGCGGGGTCTGCAGCCCGATGATGGCACGCATCAGCACCGATTTGCCGGTGCCGGAGCCGCCGACGACGCCAAGGATCTCGCCGGCCTTAACATCGAGATCAAGGCCATCATGGACGATCTGCTCGCCAAAGCCGTTGGTGAGGCCGCGCACCCGGATCACCACATCGGCATCGTCGGGCAGGATGGGGGACAGATCGGCCATCAATTATAGCCCAGCGCCGAAAAGAACACGGCGAAGAACGCGTCGAGCACGATGACGACGAAGATCGATTCGACCACCGCCTGGGTGGTGCGACTGCCCACCGACTCCGCATTGCCGGTCACCTGCATGCCCTGATAGCAGCCCATCATGGCGATGATGATGCCGAACACCGGCGCCTTGATCATGCCGATGACGAGATCGCTGACCGGTGTCACCTCCTGCAGCCGCTGCACGAACGACACCGGCGGAATGTCCAGCGCCGCCCAGCAGAACAGCCCGCCGCCCAGAATCGCCATCACCGTGCCGAAAAAGCCCAGCATCAGCAGCATGATTGCCATGGCGATGACACGCGGCACCACCAGGATCTCGATCGGCGACATGCCGATGGTGGCCAGCGCATCGACCTCCTGGTTGAGCTTCATCGAGCCGATCTGCGCGGCAAAGGCGGAGGAGGAACGCCCGGCGACCATGATGGCGGTGAGCAGGATGCCGAGCTCGCGCGCCGTCGAGCGGCCGATCAGATTGACGACGAACACCTCGGCACCAAAGGCGCGCAGCTGCACGGCGCCCTGCTGCGCGACGACCAGCCCGACGAGGAACAGCAGCAACCCGACGATGCCGAGCGCGTTGACGCCAATGGCCTCGCATTGGTGGATGACGGCGTTCCAGCGCAGGGTGCGCCGGCCGACCAGCGTCTGCGCCAGCACCACCAGCGTCTGCCCCAGAAAGGCGAGGAAATTGCCGATATTGTCCGCCGCCAGATATATCGCCCGGCCGATGCGCTCCAGCCGTTCCAGCGCGACATTGCCGCGCGCCGGGCGGCACGGCACCGGCACGTCATTGGCGGCCATTTCGGCGATCAGCCGCTCGGCATCGGGGCCGGCATGTTCGACATGGGCGGGCACGCCGGCGGCGGTCCAGTCCTGCACCAGCCGGTGCACCAGCCAGGCGCCGGCGGTGTCCATGCGCTCCACACCGGCCAGATCGACGGCGAGGCTGGTGCCGCCGGGCAATATGGCGCGCAGCGGCGCCGCCACGGTGCCGACATGCGCCATGGTCAGCTCACCCGACAGCGCCAGACGCCGGCTGCCGGCAGTGTCGCTGCGATCCTCGATACGGGGTTCGGCCATGCGCCATGGTTGCGGGATTGCTCGGCGCAGGGCAAGGGGCAAAGGGGGTGGGCAAGGTCAGAATATGCCGACATGACGATCAGCATCTATGACATGGACCGCACCATCACGCGGCGCGGCACCTGGACGCCCTGGCTGTTGTTCTGGGCGCGGCGCGAGGCGCCGTGGCGGCTGGCGCTGGCGCCGCTGCTCGGCCTTGCGCTCATCGCCTATGCGCTGAAGTGGATCGACCGTGCCCGGCTGAAGGAATGGGGCCATCGCCTGCTGATGGGCCGCCACATCGCCCGGGCCCGCCTGGTGGCGGCGGCCGGCGCCTATGCCGAACAGATGGTGGCGAAGGACGTGTTCCCGGCGGCGCTCGCCCAGATCGCCGCCGACCGGGCCGAGGGGCGGCGGCTGGTGATGGCCACCGCCTCCAACGAATATTATGTCCGCGCCATCGCCGACCGGCTGGGCTTTGACGATGTCATCGCCACGCCATCACGCTGGGAGGATGACCGGCTGCACCACCGGCTGGGCGGCGACAATTGCTATGGCGATGCCAAGCTGCGGCTGGTGACGGCGTGGATGGACCGTGAAGGGCTGCACGGCCAGCATCTGCGCTTCTATTCCGACCATCAGTCGGATGTGCCGCTGTTCGATTTCGCCGCCGCCGGCGGTGGCGAAGCCGTGGCGACCAATCCGTCGCCGGCGCTGCGCCGCCACGCGGCGGCCGCGGGCTGGCAGATCGTCGACTGGGGGACGCCGGCGTCCTCGATTTTCGAGCGGGCGTGAGGGGAACGGGCGATTGACTCCCTCCCCGTTGACGCTTCGCGTCGCCTAACGGCTGCGGGGAGGGAGGGAGGCGCTCAGCCCGCCACGGCACGCCGCCGCCGCTGCGCCGCGCCGATCAGGCCGAAGCCGGCGATCAGCATCGCCCAGCTGGCCGGTTCCGGTACGGCGGCGGCATTGAACACCGCGCCGGTGTAGGTGGCGATCTGGGTGCTGGTGAACTGCACGGTGCCGCTGTCGCGGGCGCCGGTGGCGATGTTCCAGCCGATGACATCGAAGGCGGCGAGGTCGAGCGCCGTCACCGCCATCAGTTCGCACTTGCCGGCGGTGGGGTCCATGATGCCGCGCGCCACGCTGGGGGTCTGGCAGCTGCCGACGGTGGTGTATTTGTTGTCGACCCAGTGCGAGGCCTGGCGGGAATTGCCGTTATAGGCACCGGTCGAGAACATGCCGGTGCCGGTGCCGAGCGCCAGCTGGGTGACGCCCTTGTTGACGGAGAAATAGGGCGTGCCGGCCACCGACCAGTCGAGCACCGGCGTGGTGCCGGGCACGAGATTGGTCGGATCCTTGGAAAAGCGGAACAGGTCGAGCGTCGAGCCGATGCTGTAGTTGTTGAGGTTGACCGCCGTGCTGGCGCCCGGCCCCTTGCCGCCGTAATAATCATAGGTGTCGACGCCGCTGATGAAGCCGAGGGCATGGCCGATTTCATGGGTGGCGATGCCGACGAAATCATATTTGCCGCTGGCGATGCCGTCCGCCGGTGCGAAGTCGAACGCGAAATTGCTGGAGAAGGTGATGCTGGCATCGGCGCCGGTGAAGCCGGTGAAGCCCAGCGCCTTGGCATTGGCGGTGGTCAGCGCCAGCGAGGTGTTGTTGGCGCTGTTGTCGGTGTCATAGACCTTGGTCGCGACATTGACGCCGGTTTTCGTGGTGGTGTTGGCATAGCCGTTGGTGATGACCGACAGGCCGCCGGCGCTGGTCAGCGTCGGCAGATTGGCGATGGCCGTGGCATCGAGCGTGGAGGTGCCATCGGCGCGCAGCTTGGCCAGCACGGCGGCGGTCGACTGGCTGGTCAGGCTGCTGCTGGTGGAGCCGAGGATGCCGGTGCCGAGCGCCGAATAGCCGACATTGAGATTGATGGTGACATTGTCGGTGAGCACCGAAGCCCAGAAGGACGCCGCCGCCTGAAAGCCCTTGTAGACATCCGTGCCGGCAGTGACGCCGCCGATGTTGCTCAGCTGGATGGTGGCGGCACCGGCCGGCATGGCCAGCAGCGCCGTCGCCAGAATCAGATATCGACCCGTGTTCGTTGCCCGCATCGCCCGACTCCCCTGCCTGCTCTGCGCGGAACGGTGTCGAGTTCCGCCATCGCCTGTCAAACATTAAAGGTGCGATCCTGCGACGGCCGGGCATTCTTGACCGAATTTTAATGTCGCGACCAACCGATTGATCACAAACACGCGCGGATCCTCACCGATCCCGTCGGACCGGCCGTGCTGCCCAACGCCCCGAAGGACGATGGGCGGGGCCTTGCGACCCCGCCCATGTACTGGTTCCCGGTTGTTGTCAGGCGGAGACGGCAGCCTTGCGCTGGCGGCGCATGGCGGTGCCGGCAAGGCCGAAACCGACGATCATCATCGCCCAAGTGCCGGGTTCTGGCACCATGGCCCCGGTGATGAAACCGACGTGGATGGCGGTCGGCACAAAGCCGTTATACTCGCCGAAGCTGCTGTTGAGTGCAGTGTCGACATCGCCGAAGCCGGTGCCGAAGGTCAGGCCATAGGAGGTCACCGAGGCCACCTTGCCCTTGTAGAATTGCGGGCCACCCGAATCGCCGCCGGCCGAGCCGGCTTCGCGCAGGCCGCGACCCAGGTCGCAGAATTGGCCCGCGCTGCCGCCAAAGTAACCCGCACCCAGGTTGCACGAAGCATCATTAGCGGCCAAACCGCTGTCGAAATCCGAAACGATCGAATTGGCATATTCGGCGGTGCCGAAGAAGTTTTCGCCATTGCCGTCGCGATTGGTGAAAAAGCCGCCAAAGGCCGCATCGCCTAACGTGAAATCATAGCGATTGTCGCCTTCGCGCATGCGCCCGGTACCGGCATTGACGCCGACGCTGCCACCGATCGAACTGCGGCCACCGACACCGGCAATGGTGTAGTTCTGGCCGGCGAGATTGCCCGACTGGTTGATGTTGTAACCGAGTGCAAAGGCCGGCGCTTCGACCGACAGGCGCAGCACCGCGATGTCGTTCTGGTCGATGACTTCGCCGGTGTAGTCCGGGTGGACGAAAATCTGACTGATCGGAATTGCCGTGCTGGCGTTTGAGGTGTGCAGGACCGTGTCGGCGTTCGAACCATTGTAGAAATAGGCCGTCGTGGACAGTGGCCCGGCGGTGCCGGCGCCATCGCTGACGCAATGGCCGGCGGTCAGGATCGACTTGCGATCGGCCAGCAGGCTGCCCGTGCAGATAAAGGTGCCGCCGGCGCCGTAATTCATGATCAGCGAGACCACGCTGTCGCGGTCAGGCCGGGTCGGCCAGTAGATCGGATTGCCATTGCCGGCCGGAATCGTGCCGGTGGAGCCGGTCGCGACGATCTTGCTCTCGGCGGTCCAGTTGACGCCGTTCGACGTGCCGGAAGCCGTCCTGGTCGCGGTCCGGCCCGGCAGGCTCGACACGGTGGCTTGCAAGCCGGTGGGTGCCGCAACGGCCATGGCCGGCGAGAGCAGTGCCGCTGACGCCACAAACGCATACAGTTTATTCATATATTATTAACCCCTTAATAATAATGGCCCCCTTAGCCATGCAGGCATAGTTGCCGAGGCCAATTTGGCGGGCAAGCGCTATTTTTAATCGAAGTGCAACAAACGCGCGGTGCGGCGCTTCGCGCAAAAAAAAAGCCCCGTGTCGCGCCGGGCGACACGGGGCCTTTCGCTCAGCACTGTCGATCAGGCGGCCAGCTTGCGCAGCACATAAGGCAGGATGCCGCCGGCGTAGAAATACTCCAGCTCCTGCTCGGTATCGATCCGGCACAGCGCATCGATGCTGCCGGTGCTGCCATCGGCGCGGGTGAAGGCGATGGTCATCATCTGGCGCGGTTTCAGCGACGCCATGCCCTCGATGTCGAAGACTTCGGTGCCGTCGAGCCCGGCGGTCTTGCGGTCCTGGCCTTCGGCGAACTGCAACGGCAGCACGCCCATGCCGACGAGGTTGGAGCGGTGGATGCGCTCGAAGCTTTCGGCGATGACGGCGCGCACGCCGAGCAGGGTGATGCCCTTGGCCGCCCAGTCACGCGACGAGCCGGTGCCATATTCCTTGCCGGCGACGACGATCAGCGGCGTGCCATCGGCGCGATATTTCTCGGCGGCATCGAAGATCGCCAGCTGCTCGCCGGTCGGGATGTGCTTGGTCACGCCGCCTTCGACGCCCGGCACCATCTCGTTCTTGATGCGGATGTTGGCGAAGGTGCCGCGCATCATCACTTCATGGTTGCCGCGGCGGGCGCCATAGGAGTTGAACTCGGCGCGGGTCACCTGCCGTTCGGTCAGGTAACGGCCGGCGGGGGAGACTTCCTTGATGCTGCCGGCCGGCGAGATATGGTCGGTGGTGATCGAATCGCCGAAGATCGCCAGCGGCCGCGCGCCGCGGATGTCGCTGACCGGCGACGGCGTCATCGTCATGCCTTCGAAATAGGGCGGGTTCTGCACATAGGTGGAGACGGGGTTCCAGCGATAGGTGGCGCCGCCTTCGACCTTGATGCCCTGCCAGCGCTCATCGCCCAGGAACACGTCGGAATAGCGTTCGCGGAACATGCCGGCGGTGACCGAGGACAGCACCATGGCGGCGACTTCCTGGTTGGTCGGCCAGATGTCCTTCAGATACACCGGGCCATTGGTGCCTTCGCCGATGGCTTCGGTGGTCAGGTCCTTGCGGATGCTGCCGGCCAGCGCATAGGCGACGACCAGCGGCGGCGAGGCCAGATAGTTCGCCTTCACATCGGGCGACACCCGGCCTTCGAAATTGCGGTTGCCGGAAAGGACCGAGGCGGCGACGATATCGCTGCTGTTGATGGCATCGCTGATCGGTTCCGGCAGCGGCCCCGAATTGCCGATGCAGGTGGTGCAGCCATAGCCGACGAGGTTGAAGCCCAGCGCGTCGAGATCCGTCTGCAGGCCCGACTTGGCGAAATAATCGGTGACGACCTTGGAACCCGGTGCCAGCGAGGTCTTGACCCAGGGCTTGGCCTTCAGGCCCAGCGCATTGGCCTTGCGGGCGACGAGGCCGGCGGCGACGAGGACATTGGGGTTCGACGTGTTGGTGCAGCTGGTGATGGCGGCGATGACGACATCGCCATGGCCGATGTCGTAATTGGCTTCGGATACGGCGACGCGCTGGTCCATCAGCGCGGACTTCTTGTAGCCGCCGGCGAGTTCGCTTTCGAAGGCGGTCTTGGCGTCGCTGAGCAGCACCTTGTCCTGCGGGCGGCGCGGGCCGGCCAGCGAGGGCAGCACGCTGCCGAGGTCGAGCTCCAGCGTGTCGGTGAACACCGGGTCGGGGCTGGTGCTGGTCCGCCACAGGCCCTGGGCCTGGCAATAGGCCTTGACCAGCGCGACGCGCTCGTCGCTGCGGCCGGACAGGCGCATGTAATCGAGCGTCGCTTCATCGATCGGGAAGAAGCCGCAGGTGGCGCCATATTCCGGCGCCATATTGGCGATGGTGGCGCGGTCGGCGAGCGTCAGCGCATCGAGACCGGGGCCGTAGAATTCGACGAAGCGCCCGACGACGCCCTTCTTGCGCAGCATCTGGGTGACGGTGAGGACGAGATCGGTGGCGGTGATGCCTTCGGGCATGGTGCCGAACAGCTTGAAGCCGACGACTTCGGGGATCAGCATGCTGACCGGCTGGCCGAGCATCGCCGCTTCCGCCTCGATCCCGCCGACGCCCCAGCCGAGGACGCCGAGGCCGTTGATCATCGTCGTGTGGCTGTCGGTGCCGACGACCGTGTCCGGATAGGCGATGGTGGCGCCCGACGCGTCTTCGCTGGTCCACACCGCCTGCGCCAGATATTCGAGATTGACCTGGTGGCAGATGCCGGTGCCCGGCGGCACGACGCGGAAGCCCTTCAGCGCCGAAGACCCCCAGCGCAGGAACTCATAGCGCTCGATATTGCGGGCGTACTCCAGGTCCATATTGTCTTCATAGGCGGTGGCATTGCCGAACTCGTCGACCATGACGCTGTGATCGATGACCAGATCGACCGGCACCAGCGGGTTGATCTTCTGCGGGTCGCCGCCCAGCTGGGTCATGGCATCGCGCATGGCGGCGAGATCGACGACGCAGGGCACGCCGGTGAAATCCTGCATCAGCACGCGCGCCGGGCGGTAATTGATTTCATGGTCCGACTTGCCCGTGGCCAGCCAGCCGACCAGCGCCTTCAGATCGTCGGTCTTCACCGTGCTGCCATCCTCGAAGCGCAGCAGATTCTCGAACAGCACCTTCATCGAATAGGGCAGGCGATCGATGGCGCCCAGCTGCTCGGCGGCGGCCGGCAGGCTGTAATAGGCATAGGATTTGCCATCGACAGTCAGGGTGCGGCGGGTGTTGAGGCTGTCCTGTCCGATGGCGGTCATATGCGGTTCCTGTGCTGTCGTGTGAGTCTGGCTGGCTCTAGCGCAAGGGGGGGCGCGAAGGAACAGCGAAGGTACGGATTGTCGCAACCTGGCGTACGATGGCGACCGGGCTTTCCCGGTTGCACCAAAGCCTGCCCCCCGCTATACGCCCGCTTCCCACGGAGTCGGGGCGTAGCTCAGCCTGGTAGAGCGCTGTCTTCGGGAGGCAGAGGCCGGAGGTTCGAATCCTCTCGCCCCGACCAGTGGATGAAGGGGGCAGGTTCCCGGCCCGCCCCGCACAAAAAGGCCCGGCGTTCTGCGGAACGCCGGGCCTTTTTTGCATTTCGGGGAGCGGGCCGGCGCCGGCTTCGCCTTAACGCAATCGACTCTATGCCGGCAGCTGCGCCGTCTGGCGCAGTGCCTCGCCCGTCGCCAGCGCCACCGTCATGGCAAGATTGAGCGAGCGCACCTGCGGCCGCATCGGCAGGCGCAGCCGGGCATGGGCGGTGATGGCGACCGCGTCGGGCACGCCGGCGCTTTCCTTGCCGAACAGCAGCACATCATCGGGGCGGAAGGCGAAATCATAGGGCGAGGCTTCGGCCTTGGTGGTGAACAGCAGCAGCCGCGCGGCGCCGATGGTCGCCCGGAAGGCGGCGAAGCCGGCATGCCGGGTGATGGCGACATGGTCGATATAGTCCATGGCGGTGCGCCGCACCCGGCGATCGTCCCAGGTGAACCCCATCGGCTCGATCAGATCGACGGCGACGCCCAGACAGGCACCCAGCCGCAGCACGGCCCCGACATTGCCGGCGATTTCGGGTTCGAACAGGGCGATGCGCATGGGGGTTCAGTGCCGCTGCCGGCGCGGCGTGGCAAGATGGGGCAGTGACTCCCTCCCCCTTGCGGGGAGGGCGACTCGGCGCCAGCCGAGCGGGGTGGGGGAACCCGCCTTATGCCAGATGTGAACCCCCACCCCGCTCGCTTCGCGAGTCGCCCTCCCCGCAAGGGGGAGGGAGGGGGTTCTGCCTATCCCGCCCGCATCAGTTCCGCGGCCTGTTGCAGCCGCTGGCCATGTTCGGTTTCTTCCCGGCCGTTCTGCCGCAGCAGCGCTGCCACATCGGGATTCGGGCAATTGCGCGCCCAGTTTTCGTACAGCGCGTCGCCGTTGAACTCCGTCTGCGCCAGCGCCGCCAGCATGTCGGCGGTGACCGGCCGCGACGACGCCGGTGCCGCCAGATAGGGATTGTCCTCCGGCGCCGGCACCGGATAGTCGCTGCCGGTCAGCTTGCCGATGGCGCGGCTGACGCGATGGGCATGGGCCAGCTCCTCGCGGCCATTGTGGCGCAGCAGCGCCTGCACCGCCGGCAGGGCCACCTGGTCGGCCATGCCTTCATACAATGTCTTGCCGGCGGCTTCGGCCAGCACCATCAGCTGCAGCACGTCGAGCGTCGGGTGGGTGGCGGCATTGATGATGGCAAAGGCTTCGCCGAGCGTGGCCGGGGCGCCGTCGGGCAGGGTCTGCATGGGTCCGGGTCCTTGATCGGTGATGACGCCCGACTTGTGCGGCAGGCGCGCCGCTGGCGGAACCATCGACTTGGACAGGGTGCGCTGCCGCTGCGGCGGCGCGGCGCGCCGGGCCGGAAAACGGGGCGCGATCAGGCCGACCATTCGGCGACATCGTCGCGCTGGCCGATCAGCGCCAGCCCGTGCGCGATGGAGGTCAGCTCGCCGCCGACGGCGACACGCTCGGCCCCGAAGCGCCGGGTGAAGATGCGGTTGACCGCCGGGATCAGCGACGAACCGCCGGTCATGAACACCCGGTCGATGTCGCGCTCGGTAACGCCCGCGGTTGCCAGCGCCTGATCGACGGTGGCTTCGATGCGGGCGAGATCCTCGCTGATCCAGGCTTCGAAATCGGCGCGCGTCACATCGGCCTTGATGTCCATCCCGGCGCCGGCGAAGCGGAACGTCGCGCCTTCCGCGCTGGACAGCTGGCGCTTGACCTGGCCGATGGCATCGTAAAGCGGATAGCCGAGATCATTGTCGATGACCGCGATCAGCCGCGCGATGGCATCGGGGTCGCTGGCCTGGCGGTGCAGGCGGCGCAATTCCTCCAGCGTGCGGCGGTTGCGCATCAGCGCCAGCCGCGACCAATTGCCGAAATCGGCGAAATAGCCGGCGGGAATCAGCAGCGTCTTGTCGAACGAGCGATATTCGCCGCCCTTGCCCAGCCGCGGCAGCACCAGCCGGTCGAGCAGCCGGAAATCGAAATCATCGCCGGCAATGCCGATCCCGGCATGGCCCAGCGCGGTGAAGCGCTGCGCGGCGCCCGGCGCCTGCATGTGGACGACCGAAAAATCGCTGGTGCCGCCGCCGAAATCGGCGACCAGCACGGTCGCGGCGTCGTTCAGCCGGGCGGCATAGGTGAAGGCAGCGGCCAGCGGTTCATAGACATAATGGATGTCGGCGCCGAAGCCGGCGAACATCGCGTCATAGCGCTGCCGGGCCAGCGCCGGATCCGGGGCATGGCCGGCATAGGCGACCGGGCGGCCGACGACGATCCGGCTGTCGCGTGCCGCCATGCTGCCGCCGGCGTGGCGGGCGAGGTGATCGAGAAACAGGCGGCCCAGCGTTTCGAAGCTGTAGCGCTGTTCGAAGATCGCGGCGCGTTCGAAGCTGCGGTTCGCCGCCACCGATTTGAACGACTGGATGAAGCGGCAGCCCTGCGGCCAGCCGAGATATTCGGCAACCGCCCAAGGCCCGGCGGCGGACGCAACGCCGGTGCTGGTGGCATCATCTTCCCAGAAGCACAGCGCCGAGCGGAACACATCGGTCGGCGCGTCGGGCGCGGCAAAGGCGATCAGCTGCGGTGCCGTGGCCGGTGCTGCCAGCGCGGCGACGCTGTTGGTGGTGCCGAAATCGAGCCCGATGACGGGCCGGGGGGCCGTTCGCATGTCTGGCCTCCGCTGGGCAATGGGGCGGCGGCCTATGCCCGCAAAGCGGCGTGGCTGGCAAGCGCCGATGGCGCCACGGTCGCGATTTAGCCAGCTTGCCGGGCTGTGCCCGCCGTGTTTCCTTCGCCGCCAATAACAAGAGCAGCCTGGGGATCGACATGCATTACGCCGAACTGGCAAGGGCGCGGGATGAACTGACCGGGCCGGGGGGCGCGTTCGAGATCGAGCAGATCCCGGTGCGCGGCCAGCGCTTGCGCGCCTACAAGCATGCGCTGCCCGATGTGCGCACGCTGTGGCTGTCGACGCGCCAGTTCGCCGAGCGGCCCTACCTCATCTATGAAGACGAGCGGCTGAGCTATGCAGAGGCCCATGACCGGGTCACCGCCATCGCGGCCTGGCTGGCGGCACAGGGCGTGGTGCCTGGCGACCGTGTCGCCATCGCCATGCGCAACTATCCCGAATGGCTGCTGATCTATTGGGCCTGCGTGTCGTGCGGCATCGCCGTCGTCGGCATGAACGCCTGGTGGACGGCGGAGGAGATGGCCTATGCGCTCACCGATTCCGCGCCCCGGGTCATGTTTCTCGATGCCGAGCGGCTGGCGCGCTATCGCGGCATGGACACGCCGCCGCCGGGCCTGACGCTGGTCGGTGTCCGCCTCGCCGAAACCCCCGCCGACGTCATCCCCTATGCCGATGTCATCGCCCATGCCGGCACCATGCCCGACGTCGCCATCGATCCCGACAGCGACGCCTGCATCTTCTACACCTCCGGCACTACCGGTTTCCCCAAGGGTGCGCAGCTGACGCATCGCGGCTGCATTACCAATCTCTTCAACATGCTCTACGCCGGCGCGTCCACGGCGCTCGCCACCCAGCGCGCCACCGGCGTGGTGCCGCCAGCGACGCCGCCGGTGCCGGTGTCGCTGCTGACGACGCCGCTGTTCCATGTCACTGCCAACAATTGCGGCGCCTATGCCACCACCGCCGCCGGCGGCGCCATCGTCCTCATGTACCGCTGGGATGCAGGGCAAGCGCTGCGGATCATCGCCCGCGAGCGCGTCACCTCCATTGGCGGCGTACCGGTGATGGCGCGCGAGCTGATCAACCATCCGGATTTCGAGACGACCGATGTGTCGAGCCTGTCGGCCATGTCCGGCGGCGGCGCCCAGGTGCCGCCCGATCTGGTCCACAAGATCGAAAAGCAGGTCGCCAACGCCCGGCCGAGCACCGGCTATGGCATGACCGAAACCTGCGGGATCATCACCTCCGTCGCCGGCGATTTCTTCGTCGCCAAGCCCGACAGCGCCGGCCCGGCGATGCCGAGCTATGAGGCGCGCTGCGTCGATGATGCGGGCAATACCGTGGCCCCGGGCGAAACCGGCGAGCTGTGGGTGAAGGGCGCCGCCGTCATCAAGGGCTATATCAACCGCCCGGAAGCCACCGCCAGCGCCATCACCGACGGCTGGCTGCACACCGGCGACATCGCCCGCATCGACGAAGACGGCTTCATCTTCATCGTTGATCGCAAGAAGGACATGGTGCTGCGCGGCGGCGAGAATGTCTATTGCGCCGAAGTCGAGGCCACCATCTACCGCCACCCCGCCATCGCCGAATGCTGCGCCTTTGGCGTGCCCGATGAACGGCTGGGCGAGGAAGTCGGCGTCGCCGTGCTGCTGAAGCCCGGCGAAACGCTGGACGGTGACGATCTGCGCCGCTTCTGCGCCACCCTCACCGCCAGCTACAAGGTGCCGCGCTACATCTGGTTCATGGACGAACCATTGCCCCGCAACGCCAGCGGCAAGTTCCTGAAGCGCGAATTGCGCGACCGGCTGGCGCGGGATGTGGCGGGGTGAGGGGGCAGCAAGAGCGGGAGAAGAAAGCCTCCGGCGGCTGGGGCCTCAGGGTCCGGACTCATAAATTACAGGGGTCGTCACGCGGTCAGCAAGCCCGGCAGGCGTGAGCGATTGCAGCCAAATAGCATCGTTGCGGTCGCTCGCCGGGGGGCAAAGCCCCGCCAGCGCGCCCGCGCCTAGCCGGTTCGCCTCTCCAGCCCATGCCGACCCCTGTAATTTATGAGTCCGGACCCTAGGCCCCAGACCCCGTATGGTTCAGTTCGTAACGCAAACCAACGTAAGGTTAATTCTGGTAAGTGCTGTCCGTCATGCTGAACTTGTTTCAGCATCCATCTCACTGACGAGAACGCTTTCGGGTTGCAAGGTGGATGCTGAAACACGTTCAGCATGACGACGTTTCAGAATAACAAGCACACCCCAACAAATGGGGTCTGGGGCCAAGGCCCCAGCCGCCGGAGGCGCTTTTCCGCTTTTAGCCCCGAAACATATGCGGCGCCAGCCCGACCACCCCCGGATCGGCCTCGAACAGCGCGCCGGCGGCCGGGTCGTCGCGGCCGCCGCTGGCCGAGGTGATGAACATGCGGTCGAGCCCTGGCCCCGCGAAGACCAGATTGGTGACATGGGCGGTCGGCACGGCGATGGCGCGGTCGAACAGGCCGGAGGGCAGGAAGCGCGACACCTGTGAGCGGGCGGCGGGGTCATGGTTGTAGAAGGCAATCCACAGCCCGCCTTCGGCGTCGCAGGCCATGCCGTCGGGCGCTCCGGCTTCGGGTGGAAACACCAGATGCACGGCGCGCGGACCCAGACTGCCGTCGGGGCGTAGAGCGAAGCGATAGACGGTGCTGCGGGCGGAGTCGGTATGGTAGAGCGTGGCGCCATCGGGGCTGAGCGCCGGACCATTGGCGATGGTCAGGCCATCGTCATGGCGGCTGACCTGGCCATCGGGATCGAGCCGGTAGAGCGCGCCCGTGGCCGGCCAGGCCGGGGGCGGCCCGTCGGCGACCGGCATGGAGCCGGCCCAGATGCGGCCGCGGGCATCGGCCTTGGCATCGTTGAGGCGATTGCCGGGGCGTTCGGGGTGCGGATTGGCGATCGGCGTCAGGCGGAAGGGATCGAGCGAAAGCTGGTGGAAGCCCGATTGCAGGCCGACGACAAAGCCGCCGGCGGCGCGCTCGATGATCCAGCCGATCATTTCCGGCATGTCCCAATGCCGGGTCGTGCCATCCGCCAGCAGCCGTCGCCAGAGCTTCTGGCCAAGGATGTCGGTCCAATAGACGGCGCCGTCGCGGGCGCTCCACAACAGGCCTTCGCCCAGCGTATCGCGCGCCGCGCGGGGGACGATCCGGGCGATGGTCATCGCGCTCAATGGCTGTCGCGCGGCAGGCCGCGGGTCTGGGCGATGCGCTGGAATTCGACGGCGGATTCGATGACCGCGCCGCCCGGATATTGCCCGGTGATCTGGCGGTGCAGCGCCTGCCAGGGCGTCTGCGCCGCCGGGATGGCATAGCCGCCGGCGTCGGCCAGAGCGGCAGCGCGCGCCGCCAGTTCGGCGTCATCGACCAACAGCATGACGGTGCGCGCGTTGAGATCGATGCGGATACGGTCGCCCGACCGGAGCAGCGCCAGGCCGCCGCCGACCGCGGCTTCCGGGCTGGCGTTGAGGATGGAGGGGCTGCCGGAGGTGCCGGATTGGCGGCCATCGCCGATGCAGGGCAGGGCGTCGATGCCGGCGCGGATGAGGGCGGCGGGGGCACGCATGTTCACCACCTCGGCGCCGCCGGGATAGGCGATGGGGCCGACGCCGCGGATGACGAGAAAGCTGGTGTCATCGATGCCCAGCGAAGGATCATCGATGCGGGCGTGATAATCTTCCGGCCCGTCGAAGACGATGGCGGTGCCGGTGAAGGCTTCGGGGTCTTGCGGGTCGGAGAGGTAGCGGGCGCGGAAATCCGGCGAGATGACGCTGGTCTTCATCACCGCCGCGTCGAACAGATTGCCGCTAAGCACCGTCAGCCCGGCATCGGCGAGCAGGGGCCGGGCGAGCGGGCGGATGACATCCTCATCCTGGCTGCGGGCGTGCTGGTTGTTGTCGGCGATGGTCCGGCCATTGGCGGTGAGCGCGCTGCCATCGAGCAGCCCGGCGCGCAGCAGTTCGCCGATCACCGCCGGCACGCCGCCGGCGCGGTAATAATCCTCGCCCAGATAGATGCCGGCGGGTTGCAGATTGACCAGCAGCGGCACACCGGCGCCATGCGCCTGCCAGTCATCGAGGCTCAGTTCGACACCGATATGCCGGGCGATGGCGTTCAGGTGAATGGGCGCGTTGGTCGAACCGCCGATGGCGGAATTGACGCGGATGGCGTTGAGAAAGGCAGCGCGGGTGAGGATATCCGACGGCTTGCGGTCCGCCCGCACCATCTCCACCGCCGCCAGCCCGGTTTCATAGGCGGACTGGCCGCGATCGCGATAGGGCGCCGGAATGGCGGCGGAGCCGGGCAGCGACATGCCGAGCGCTTCGGTGAGCGAGTTCATCGTCGTCGCCGTGCCCATCGTGTTGCAGAACCCGGTGGAGGGGGCCGAGGACGCGATCAGCTCGATGAACCCCTTATAGTCGATCTCTCCGGCCGCCAGCAGCTGCCGCGCCTTCCAGATGATGGTGCCGGAGCCGGTGCGCTCCCCCTGCCACCAGCCGTTGAGCATCGGGCCGACCGACAGGGCGATGGCCGGGATGTTGACGGTGGCGGCGGCCATCAGGCAGGCCGGCGTGGTCTTGTCGCAACCGATGGTCAGCACCACGCCATCGAGCGGGTAACCGTGCAGCACCTCGACCAGCGACAGATAGGCGAGGTTGCGATCGATGGCGGCGGTCGGCCGCTTGCCGGTTTCCTGGATGGGGTGGATGGGGAATTCCAGCGGGATGCCGCCGGCGTCGCGGATGCCGTCGCGCACCCGTTCGGCCAGCACCAGATGGTGGCGGTTGCAGGGGGCGAGGTCACTGCCGGTCTGGGCGATGCCAATGATCGGGCGCTGCGACTGCAATTCGGCGACCGACAGGCCGAAGTTGAGATAGCGCTCCAGATACAGCGCCGTCATGTCGGGGTTGGCCGGATTGTCGAACCAGGCGCGGGAGCGGAGCGGCGTTGGAGGCGTGTCGGTCATCGCCCCAGTCTAGGCGCGCGCGTGTCGACACGCTAGCAGAGTCGCCATGACCAAGCTCCGTCTCGCGCTGATCGGCATCGGCAAGATCGCCCGTGACCAGCATCTGCCGGCCATCGCCGCCAGCCCGGATTTCACCCTCGCCGCCGCCGTCAGCCGCAATGCGACCGTCGAGGGCGTGCCGAATTTTGCCGATATCGACGCGCTGATCGCCTCGGGCCTCGCCATCGATGCGGTGTCGATCTGCACGCCGCCGCTCGGCCGCCATGGCATCGCGGCGCGGGCGCTGGCCGCCGGCTGGCATGTCATGCTCGAAAAGCCGCCGGGCGCAACGCTGGCCGAAGTGCAGGCGCTGCGCCCCGGCACGCGCACGCTCTACGCCAGCTGGCATTCGCGCGCCGCTGCGGGCGTGGCACCGGCGCGGGCCTGGCTGGCGGAGCGGCGCATCCGGTCGGCGCGCATCGACTGGCGCGAGGACATCCGCCACTGGCATCCGGGGCAGGACTGGATCCTGGCGCCCGGCGGGCTCGGCGTCTTCGATCCTGGCATCAACGCGCTGTCGATCGCGACGGCGATCCTGCCGCAGCCGCTGTTCGTGACCGCGGCGCAGCTGGATTTCCCGGCCAATCGCGGCGCGCCGATCGCGGCGGCGCTGACACTGGCGCAGGGCGATTCGGTGGTGACGGCGGGCTTCGATTTCCTGCAGGCGGGGCCGCAAAGCTGGGACATCGCGGTCGAAACCGATACGGGCTCGCTGCTGCTCCGCGATGGCGGCGCGACATTGGTCATCGATGGCGTGGGACAGGCGCTGGCGGAGACGGGCGAATATCCGGGGCTGTATCGCCATTTCGCCGCGTGCATCGCGGCGGGGCGCAGCGATGTCGATCTCGCGCCGCTGGCATTGGTGGCGGATGCGTTTTTGATCGGGGCGCGGCGCGAAGTAGCGGCGTTCGAGTTCTAGGACAAAATCTGGTCGTTAGCCCCCTCTCCCGCTTGCGGGAGAGGCGACTCGCCGCCATGGGCGAGCGGGTGACGGAG
>NKIQ01000012.1 GCA_002256005.1 Alphaproteobacteria bacterium PA4
CCTTAGGCCCCAGACCCCAATTGTCGGGACCGCCCGCGCGCGGCCTCACGCGAGCCAAACGACTGGGGTCTGGGGCCCAAGGCCCCAGCCGCCGGAGGCCCCTTCTTGCTTTTCCGCCGCGAAAACGCGACGCTGGAAAAAACCTTGGGGACCACGCACATGACCGAACAGAATCGCCGCTGGCTGCTCGCATCGCGGCCGCAGGGCATGATCAAGGACAGTGATTTCACGCTGGACACCGGACCGGTGCCGCGGGCCGGGGAGGGGGAGTTCGTCGTCCGCGTCACGCATCTGTCCTTCGATCCGACGCAGCGTGGCTGGCTGGGTGGGGATACCTATCTGCCGGCGGTGAAGATCGGCGATCCGGTGCGCGCCGGCGGCATCGGCCAGGTGGTCGAATCGCACCATCCGGGCTTTGCGGTGGGGGACGTGGTGCAGGGCACTTTCGGCTGGCAGGAATATGCCGTGTCGGCCGGCACCACCGAAACCGGCCCGGTGACGAAGCTGCACGCCGGGGTGACGCCGGAGCAGGCGCTGGGCGTGTTCGGCGTGACGGGGCTGACGGCCTGGTTCGGCCTGACCGACGTCGGCAGGCCGCAGCCGGGCGACACGGTGCTGGTGTCGGGCGCGGCCGGCGCCACCGGTTCGGTGGTGGTGCAGGTGGCCAAGGCGCTGGGCTGTACGGTGATCGGCATCGCCGGCGGGCCGGACAAATGCCGCTGGGTGGTGGAGAGCGCCGGCGCCGATGCCTGCATCGATTACCGCAGCGAAAATGTCGCCCGCCGCATCAAGGAACTGGCGCCCAGGGGCGTCCATGTCGTGTTCGAAAATGTCGGCGGTGCCATCCTCGATGCTGCGCTGCTGAATATCCGCAAGGGCGCACGCGTCGTGCTGTGCGGCGGCATCTCGTCGTACAACGACACGGGAGACAGCCGCTCCGGCCTCAACAATTACATGCAGTTGACGGTGATGCGGGCCCGCATGGAGGGCTTCATCATCCTCGATTACGGCGCCCGCTTCGGTGAAGGCGTGCAGGCGCTGGCCAAGCTGATGGCGGAAGGCAAGCTGGTCACCGCGGTCGACATGCAGGAAGGGTTCGAGAATTGCCCGGCGACGTTGCGCCGGCTGTTCGAGGGCAAGAATGTCGGCAAGCAGCTGCTGAAGGTCGCCGACCCGGTCTGATCGCGGCTCAGGCGTCGGGCAGCGCAAGGCCATGGACGGCGCGGTAGAAGCGCGCCGCGCCATCCCGGCTCGGCGCCGTGGCGAAATCCGGGGCAGCGGCCAGCCCCCGGCGCAGGGTGGCGGCGTCCAGCAGCCACCAGCGCGTCGCTTCGATCGCGGCGATGACATCGGCGGCAAAACGCAGCCGCAATGGCCGCGCCGGCACGCCCGCCATCACCGCATAGGGCGGCACATCGGCGGTGACGATGGCGCCGGCGCCGATGATGGCACCGCGGCCGATGCGCTGGCAGCCGGGCAGGATCACGGCATTATGGCCCAGCCAGACATCGTCGCCGATCTCCTGGCGGTTCGCCGGAATGCGCGGCCCGCCGGGAATGGCGCCGTCATACAGGATCGGGTGGCTGCTCAGCGCCGTGATCGGGTGATTGGCCTCGATCACCCGCGCAGAGCTGGCGATCGAGCAATAGCGGCCGATGCGCGTGCCCGGTGGCATGCGCCAGCGGTCAAAGGCGCCGAAGCTGTAAAGGCCGATATCGAGGTCATGGCGCGCCAGAAAGCGCCGGCGCAGCCAGCGGCTTTCATATTGGCCACCGGGGGCCAGACGCACGCTCAGCCGGTCGATCAAATTGCCGATCATCGCCATGTCATGCCCGTTTCGGCGCATCCTGGCTGGGTTAGACGCCTGCGCTGAGCCCTTGTCAATTTGCAGGGGGTGACGCCGCCCGATGATTGACGCGGCGCGGCAACCGGCGTTTGATACGGTGCCAATCGAAAGGAACGCGCCATGTTGCCGCTCATCGATCCCGAATTCGGGGCAAAATACATCAAATCCGCCAATGATTTCTATGGTTACGGCGTGCACCTGCTGTTCAACGAATGGTGGGAAAAGGCACCCCAGGCCACCATCGACAAATATGTGGCGGCGATCGAAAGCCACCCGGAACACGGCCCGCTGGCACGCGAAGCCTGGATGGCGCCGCCGTTCCGCCTCGCCTCGCTCGATCATTGCGCGCCGGGCACGCTCGGCGCCGCCTATCGCGCCCATATGGTCGACAATGGCCTCGCCGAAAAACTGGCGGAAGGCTATGCCCTGCTCACCGCCGATTTCGAAGCCGGCGGCAAGCTCGATCGCATGCCCCCGGTCATCAAGTACAAGGTGCTGCGCGGCTTCCAGACGCACGATCTCCACCATGTGCTCACCGGCTATACCACCAGCCCGCCCAACGAACTGGCGCTGCAGGCCTTTCAGCTGGCGCAGATGGATTACCCCTATGCGGCGATGACGCTGGGCGTGATCGTCAGCCATATGGCCCTCGTCGACCCCTGGCTGATCAAGCCGGCGATGGACGCCATCACCGACGGCTGGGCCTTTGGCCGCCGGGCGAAGAGCCTGCAATTCATCCGGTTCGAAGAGATGCTCGACCGCCCGCTCGCCGATATCCGCCGCGAATATGGCCTGGAACGCGACACGCCGTTCAATCCGGTGATGGAACAGGTCTCCGAACTCATCGCCCAGGAACTGGTGATCCAGGAACGCATGCGCGCCGCGTGAGGCGGTGTTATCTGCCTCCGGCGGCTGGGGCCTGAGGCCCCAGACCCCCATTTGCTGACGATAGCGGACGCTTGCCTTGCGTGCTAACCTGACTCATCGCGGCAGGGGGGGGATGCCATGCCATATCGTCAGGCGCACTGGTTCGTCGGCCTTGTGCTGACCATGATCCTGCTCGGTTTCTGGGGCAGTTACTGGTCGGCGATTGCCGCGGTGCCGCTGGCCTTCCACGTCCATGCCATCAGCGCCTCGGCCTGGCTGGTCCTGCTGATCGTCCAGAGCCTCGCCATCCACCGCCGGTCCAACGCGCTGCACCGCCAGCTCGGCCTCGCCAGCTTCGCGCTGTTCCCGCTGCTCATCCTCGGCTTCGTGATGATCATCGACATTTCGGCGCAAGGCTATGTCGCCGCCCGCAATGACTTCGCCGTCCACAACGGCCCGTCCTTCGGCATCGGCATGGCCATCGCCATCGCGGCCTATCTGACGCTCTTCTATCTCGCGCTGAAGCACCGGCGGAATGTGAAACTCCACGCCGGCTATCTGCTCGCCACGCCGCTGATCCTGTTCGAATCGCCCTTTTCGCGGGTGATGGGCGATTACCTGCCCTGGCTCAACATCATCAACAGCCCGGGGCCGCAGGTCGTGCAGGATACCATCGCCCTGTCCGATGCCCTGTCGATCGTCTTCGCCCTGGCGCTCTATGCCCTGAACCGCAAGCACAGCACCCCCTGGCTCGTCGCTGCCGCCTTCATGGCCGCCCAGGCCATTGCCATGTGGTTCGCGCCGTTCGTCCCGGCCCTCGGCCCGATGTTCGCCGCCTATGCACGGATTCCGCTGGGGCTGACGGCATCGGCGGGTATTGCTGCGGGGGCGCTGGCGGGGTGGCTGGGCTGGCGTGCCGGGGGTGGTGCGCGGCGAGTGGTGGCGAAAGCGGTTTGAAAAAGGGCCTCCGGCGGCTGGGGCCTGAGGCCCCAGACCCCCATTGATAAAGACCCCTCTCCCGCTTGCGGGAGAGGCGACTCGCCCCCTTGGGCGAGCGGGTGAGGGTGTCTCTTTCGTCGGACCGGTCCTCAACGTCGAAATGCGGGTACACCCTCACCCGGGGCGCTGGCGCGCCTCTCGCCTCTCCCGCAAGCGGGAGAGGGGTGGTACTGGCAACCATTGCGCGGTGGTGTAAATTGCGCTGATGGACATGGTGCAGAACATTACCGATCAAAGCGCCCTGCTCGCCGAAGTCCGCACGACGCTGGCGCGCATCGACGCGGAGGAGGGGACGATGCCCGGTGAGGTCCTCGGCGCCATACTCGATGATGGCCTGCACCCGATCGCCGCGTGGCGGCGCTATCGCGGCCAGTCCCAGGCCGAACTGGCGCGGCGAACGGGGCTGAGCCAAGTCTGGCTGAGCCGCATTGAAAGTGGAGGCGGGACTGGGTCGGAAGCGACGCGGCGGAAGGTGGCGGAGGCGCTGGAGGCGCCGGTTTGGGCTTTGGAGAGCGGGGTTTGAGTGTATTGTCCCCGGCATTTCGCACAGACTGTGCTGGCTCGTGTCTCGTCTCTCCCGCAGGCGGGAGAGACGAGACCTTTATTCAAGCGTAGGTGCGCAATTTCGCCTGAGGCTAGCGCCCTTTAAATCAGTCAGCCGATTCCAAGACCGCAGGAAGAATGTGAGAGAAAATACGTCCAAACTTGAGGTCTGCAACGCGACCCTGGTTAATACGGTAATCAGATGCAATTTCGACGTACTTGTCTCCGCGTGCAATGCGGCCCTTGATAACTGCAATTTCAGCTCGGGAAAGGTGTTTCATAGTCTACTCCAGTTTGCGAAAGAGTGACTGGCCAATCACAATACTGAAAATAGCGTCCAGCGGCGGCTACGCAAGCGATGCAATTTTGTTTAATGCAGTGCTCTACCCAGAACTTATTGAAATAATTGTACCTTCTGAATCGAACTTTACACCGTTGGACACAAGTCGCTGCTCCTCCAACTTTCGGTAGATGGGCGCAGACCAGGCATACGTCATGTATGTATAGCTGGGCGTTGTCCGAGGCTTATAGGCGCGAGCGGCGTGATTTAGGGATAGTTCGTGCCATCCCATGTCCTGTGCCATTTGCCGCCAAAAGCGACTGACCGTAGAAATCGGGTGCGATGGATCAGTAGTTGACGGGAAATAGTATCTAGACACTAAGTCCTCGTCCTCCATACGGCGCGTCGCGAGCGCCAATGTTGCCGCCGCATTGGCATTAATCGGCTCAATACCTAAGTACCAGTAGTCCCTTTCTGATGGTGAATAAGGGTACCAGATTTGCGCCGCTACCTGATCACGCCGCGCCTTCAAAACGCGCGACAGTTTCGCTCCGGTCTGAAAATACAGTTTGATAGCTAGTGCTTGTGCCCACCGCTCAGTTTCGGCGTCTAGTCGGGAAAACAGCTCTTTGAACTCGATTTGGCTGATCTTGATGTTTGCCGACTCACCCGATGTTCGGCGCAAGTGCCATATCTTCAAGGTCTCGCTCTGAACATCGTGCCAAACTGCCATCAGCATCGGGCACACTTGTGCCGCAGAATGGAACACTTGACCAACAAAAGATTGAAGAGTTCTTGCATTAGTTGGTGACAAGATCGGCGCCGTTAATGTGTTAGCTAGTAATTTTGGTTCAATCTTAGATACCGCACACGAAAGAATTCCATCCGGCATATTTGAACTTAATTTGTCTAATCGGTCTACATATGACTCACGTCGTTGGGAATTTTTAAGGTAAGCAATTTCGGCTTCACACAGGTCCCCAAGCGTTCGGCGCGCCATCCGATCGGATGCCATCTCCAAGCGAATGCGGCGGCGCTGAGAAGGGGTTATTTGACCGCGGTGTATTGCAACTCTTTCTTTAGCCCATAGGCGCGCGTCAGCTAAGCAATTTGCAAGCCTATCTTGCACACTCCAGTCTCGGGCTTGATTTGGGCCATCAGTCCGAAGAGCGCGGGAGGCTTCCGCTTGGAAAGATTCTCGGACAATGCGCTGCTCTAAATTACGAACTCTTATAGCGAAGGCGCCGCCGGGTCCGGCGCGCGTCCGCCATAATCGAATTCCAAAACCGGGGACTTCGGTGTCCGATATCCACAGTTCGCCACGATCCGGAATCGTAACAGACTGAACAACGCGCTTTGTCAGTCGGACGCGTAGTGCCATAGGTGCCTCAGCCTCACTCCGCCGCCGGCAGGTAAATCTCCCCGCCCTTCGCCCGGAACTCCGCACTCTTCTCCGCCATCCCGGCTTCCAGCATCGCATCGGTGTTCTGCTTCGCCGCATAGTCCCGCACATCCTGCGTGATCTTCATGCTGCAGAATTTCGGCCCGCACATCGAGCAGAAGTGGGCGACCTTGGCGCCTTCCGCCGGCAACGTCTCGTCGTGGAATTTCAGCGCGGTTTCGGGGTCGAGCGACAGGTTGAACTGGTCGCGCCAGCGGAAATCGAAGCGGGCGCGGCTGAGGGCGTCGTCGCGGAGCTGGGCGGCGGGGTGGCCCTTGGCCAGGTCGGCGGCGTGGGCGGCGAGCTTATAGGTAATCACGCCCGTCTTCACATCGTCGCGGTCGGGCAGGCCGAGATGCTCCTTGGGCGTCACATAGCAGAGCATGGCGCAGCCGAACCAGCCGATCATCGCGGCGCCGATGCCGCTGGTGATATGGTCATAGCCCGGCGCGATATCGGTGGTGAGCGGCCCCAGCGTGTAGAAGGGCGCTTCGCCACAGGTTTCCAGCTGCTTGGTCATGTTGACCTTGATCTTGTGCATCGGGACATGGCCCGGCCCTTCGATCATCACCTGGCAGTCGTGCTTCCAGGCGATCTGGGTCAGCTCGCCCAGCGTTTCGAGCTCGGCGAACTGGGCGCGGTCATTGGCGTCGGCGATCGAGCCGGGGCGCAGGCCGTCACCCAGGGAGAACGACACGTCATAGGCGCGCATGATCTCGCAGATTTCCTCGAAATGCGTGTAGAGGAAATTCTCCTTGTGGTGGCTGAGGCACCATTTGGCGAGGATGGAGCCGCCGCGGGAGACGATGCCCGTCACGCGGTTGGCGGTGAGCGGCACATAGGCCAGCCGCACCCCGGCATGGATGGTGAAATAATCGACGCCCTGTTCGGCCTGTTCGATCAGCGTGTCGCGATACACTTCCCAATTCAGGTCCTCGGCGATGCCGCCGACCTTTTCCAGCGCCTGGTAGATCGGCACGGTGCCGATGGGGACGGGGCTGTTTCGCAGGATCCATTCGCGGGTGTTGTGGATGTTCTTGCCGGTCGACAGGTCCATGACATTGTCGGCGCCCCAGCGGGTGGCCCAGACCATCTTCTCGACTTCCTCGGCGATGGAGGAGGCGACGGCGCTGTTGCCGATGTTGGCGTTGATCTTGACGAGGAAGTTGCGGCCGATGGCCATCGGCTCCGCTTCCGGGTGGTTGATGTTCGACGGGATGATGGCGCGGCCGCGGGCGATCTCGTCACGCACGAATTCCGGGGTGACATAGTCGGGGATCGAGGCGCCGAAATCCTCGCCGTCGCGGATGATGCCGGCCTGCTGCGCGCGGCCGATATTCTCGCGGATGGCGACATATTCCATTTCGGGCGTGATGATGCCGCGCCGGGCATAGGCGATCTGGGTGACGGCCTGGCCGCCCTTGGCCCGCCACGGCGTGCGGTTGACGTTGGGGAATTCCGGCGTGTCGGGCTGCTTCCGGCCGCCGAAGATGCCATTGTCCTCCGGTTTCACCTCCCGGCCGGGATAGCGCTCGCAATCGCCGCGCGCTTCGATCCAGGGCAGGCGCAGCGGCGGCAGGCCGGCGGCGATGTCGATGCTCGCATTGTCGTCGGTGTATGGCCCGGAGGTGTCATAGATGCGCACCGGCGGTTCATTGGCGGAGGGCTCCAGCGCCACCTCGCGCATGGCGACGCGGATATCGGGGAACAAGGTGCCGGCCACATGCACCTTGCAGCTGCCGGGCAGGGCGCCGGTGGTGACGGGCATTTCGATACGGGAATTGATGTCGGCCATGCGCGCAAACTCCAAAAAAAGCGGGAGTGCCAGCATCGCGGCCAGCCCTCCCTCCGCCGGTGCAAACCGGATCAGGTTCAGCGGGTCGCAGCGAGCACGCTGCCTCTCAGCCGGTCACATCCGGCCCCCCGGGGTCTGGTGCCAGTGGTACGCCTATGCCCCGAACTTGGCCAGCCCTTTGTCGGTGCCGCACAGCTGGTCCCAGAAGCGGAAATACAGGCCGTAATTGCAGTTGTAGCGCTTGTGATGTTCCTCATGGTGGCTCGCGGTGATAACATGACGGCCGAACCAGCCGTTCACCCAGCGCGCCGGGAACATTTCCCAGCCCATGTGATTGGTCACGCCCATCACCGTGGCGATGGTCAGCACCACGCCCAATGCGCTCCAGTGGATGGGGATGAGGAAGGCCAGCGCCGGGATCAGCAGCGTGCCCGACAGCGCCTCCCAGGGGTGGAAGCTCATCGCCGCCCAGGCGGTCGGCGGCTTGGAGGCATGGTGGACGGCGTGTACCGCCTTGAACAGCCTCGGCCCGTGCATCCAGCGGTGCGTCCAGTAGAACCAGCTGTCGTGGAGGAACAGGTAGAGCAGCACGCTGACCGGCCACCAGAGCAGCCCGGCGAGTCCGCCCAATTCCCATTGAATCTGCGTGACGCCATAGAAGCGCCAGCCGGCGATCATCAGCCCGGCGGGCAGGCCATAGATCAGCGCCGACACCAGCGACCAGCGGATCTCGTCGCGAATCTGGCGGCGGCGGCGATCGGGGTCCCGCGGCCCGGCGGTGATGCCGCGCCGTGCCGTCCACCAGGCAAACCCACCGCTCGCCGCGAAATAGCGGACGATGACAATGAGCATCGTCTGCACGGTGCCGATGAGGAGAGGCGTCCAGAAATCCACGAGGGCTGCCATGCCGCGTCGGGCGCAGGGCGGCAAGATAGGGCGGGGGTGTTGGGCGCTCGTGTCGCGGGTGTCAGGCGGGGGCGAGCATGAAGGCGTCGCCGTGCGCCCAGAAATTCGTACGCATGGTCGCAAAGCTGATCCGGCCATAGCCGCCACGGCCCCAGTCTGCCCCCCAGCTGTTGCGAAAATGGAACATCTGCTGGCGCAGGTCATAACCGGTCACAGCGACGAAATGGTTGGGAAAATCTTCCCGTGCGTCTTCACCGCTCGGCACCAGCCCAGGCACAGGTTCCACCAGGCCATCATCACGCCAGCCGGCGGCGTTGTGGGGCAGCGCCAGCCCCACCACAGCCGGCCTGCGCAGCATGCGGCGTTGCAAGTCCTCGATCCGATAACTGTAAGGCAACATGTACATCTGCAGTTTCACCTGCTTGCCAAGCGCCAACAGGGCCGCATCCGGCCGCTGGACCAGCTCGCCTGGCACCTGCTTTTGCAGATAGGGCCGGGCAGACGCAGGCACCATGCCGAAATCCTGCACGATATCCATCACAGCATACAAATCGACGGTTTCATCGGCGGGCAGGCGGCTGCCGCCATGCTTGATATCCGTGAGATATTGTTCCGAGAATATGACCGGCAGGCCGGTCTGGCGGGCCACAGCGGCCTCGGCAAGGGCGGTGGCGGCGAAATAGGCGCAGGTCATGCGGTCGCCCTGCTGCTTTGCCGGGCCAAGCAGGGCGGACAGGTCGACCACCGGCGGCAGCGGCAGTTCCGGCACCACCGGCCGGGCGCGGGCGGCCGTCGCGAGCGCCAGCGGGGCGGCCAGCAGCTGGCGTCGGTTGAGGCCTGGCCAGGGTCGTAATGATGTCATGCAGGCTCCCTCAGGGGTGGAACCTAACGTCGCGGGGGTGGGCCTGCCAAGGCGGCTTGCGCCGGCTGGGCAGAATAACGGGGCTGCTGCTTGCCCCCCTCACCCGGCTCGCTTCGCGAGTCCGACCGCTCCCTCAGCCGTAGGCGAGGCCTTCGCGTCAACGGGAGAGGTGCGTTCAGCCCTTGGCGCGGGCGTAGGCCTGGGTGCCGTGGGTGAGGACGCGGTCGCCGGGCAGCACCGCATCGCTGTCGATGTCGCTGGCGCCGGCGAGTTCGGCATAGACCGGGCCGAAATCGGTGCGCAGCGTCTGGTCGAGGAGGTCCTCGAAACTGTCGATGACGAAATAGCTCTGCTGATAATCGTCGATGCGATAGCGGGTGCGCATGATGCGCTTCAGGTCAAAGCCGATGCGGTTGGGCGAGGGGTCATCGAGCGCGAACAGCGATTCGCCGCGCGAGGAGACGATGCCGGCGCCATAGATGCGGCGCCCCTCCGGCGTGTCGATCAAGCCGAATTCGACTGTGTACCAGTAGAGCCGCGCCAACTGGTCGATGGCGCCGCGCCCGGCCGCGCGCAGGCCGCCGCGGCCATAGGCCTGCATGTAATCGGCAAACACCGGATGCGCGAGCAACGGCACATGGCCGAAGACATCGTGGAAGACATCGGGCTCCTCCAGATAGTCGAGCTGGTCGGCGCCGCGGATGAAACGCCCGGCGACAAAGCGGCGATTGGCGAGATGATCGTAGAACACCGCATCGGGGACCAGGCCGGGCACCGCCACCACCTGCCAGCCGGTGGCGCGCATCAGCCGCTCCGACAGGCGCTGGAAATCCGGGATGCCGCCCCGATCGAGCTGCAGAATCGCCAGCCCCTCCAGAAATTCCGGCGCGGCGCGGCCGGGCAGCAGGCGGGCCTGGCGGGCAAACAGCGTGTCCCACACCGCATGTTCGGCCGGCGTGTACCGGCCCCAATCCTGCGGGATGGTGCCATCGGCGGCAGTGTCGGCAGCGACGATCATAACATCTGTTATAAACTGCCGATGCCGCCTTGGCCATGGCGGATGCGCGTTGGCGATATGGACTTGGCGTTGGAAAGAGAAGGCCTCCGGCGGCTGGGGCCTTGGCCCCAGACCCCATTCAGCAGTGCGGTCCATTCGTTACCGCAGAGCGTCCTCGACAAGAATGGATTGGGGTCTGGGGCCTGCGGCCCCAGCCCCCGGAGGCTCTGTTTTCCATTACCGCGCCATCACCGCCGGCATTTGCCATGTGTCATGCTGCTCTGCACAATGGTTGACATCCCCCCCATGGCTGGATAGACGCCGCGCCAAGCTTTGACGGCCTGGCTGTCAAGGGTCAGCGGCCTGTTGCGATGCCCTTTGCAATGGCTGCGTCCAAGTATTCGATAGGGGTTTCCCTTGGTCAACCAGAACCACGACGATGATGCGCTGGCGCGCCGCATTGCCGCGGCTCGCCAGGCTGAAGCGTCATCGCGAGATGGCAAGAAGCGTGAGGAAAGCCAGGGCTGGTCGATCGCGCTGGAATTTGTCGGCGCCATGCTGGTCGGGGGTTTCCTTGGCTGGTTCATCGACAAGCAGGCGGGAACCGGCCCCTGGGGTTTGATTCTGTTGTTGTTGCTGGGTTTCGCCGCCGGTTTGCGGTCGGTGATGCGCCAGCAGAAGAAGTTTGACGGGAAATAGACGCGTCATGGCCAATCCGATGGAACAGTTCTCGATCGAGCCGATCGTCCCGCTGGACGTGGCCGGGCAGGACCTGTCCTTCACCAATTCGTCGCTGTGGATGCTCATCGCCATGCTGGTGGTGGCGGCGTTCCTCTATATCGGCACGGCCAAGCCGCAGCTGGTGCCGGGCCGCGCCCAGGCCGCCGTCGAATATCTCTATGATTTCATACGCGACATGCTGCGTGAAAACGTCGGCAAGGAAGGCCTGAAGTACGCGCCGCTGATCTTTTCGGTGTTCATTTTCGTGCTGGCCTGCAATCTGCTCGGCCTCATTCCCTTCGTCGGCGCCTTCACACCGACCAGCCATATCGCCGTCACCTTCGGCCTTGCGGCCATCGTCTTCGCGCTGGTCCTGATCGTCGGCTTTGCCAAGCATGGCCTGCATTTCTTCAGCCTGTTCCTGCCGGAAGGCACGCCGATCTTCGTGCTGCCGCTGGTCGCCGCCATCGAATTCCTGTCGTTCCTGTCGCGCCCGTTCACGCTCGCCATCCGGTTGTTCGCCAACATGACCGCCGGTCACGTGCTGCTGAAGGTGTTCGGCGGTTTCGTCGTGGCCTTGGGCTCGTTCGAGGCGCTGCCCTATGTCTTCGGCATCATCCCGCTGACGGTCAACGTCGCGCTGACCGCGCTCGAACTGCTGATCGCGGTGGTCCAGGCCTATGTCTTCGCGCTGCTGGCGTCGATCTATCTGAACGACGCCGTCAACCTGCATTAATCCCAACCCGAACAATCGTTTAACCCCAAAATCGCTTAAACCAAGAAGGACTTACAATGGATATCGCTGCTGCCAAGCTGATCGGTGCTGGTCTTGCTGCCATGGGCGCCGGCTTCGCCGCCATCGGCGTCGGCCTCATCTTCGGCATGTTCCTGTCGGGCGCGCTGCGCAACCCGGCCGCTGCCGACAAGCTCGGCGCCCGCCTGATCTTCGGCTTCGCCGTGACCGAAGCACTCGGCCTGATCGCCGCCGTCGTCGCGCTCGCGCTCGCCTTCGGCTAAGACCTGTGCCTCAGTTCGATCCTGCCAATTTCACATCCCAGCTGGTGTGGCTCGCTGCGATTTTCGCGGTGCTGTACTTCGCCGTGGTGCGGCCGACCTTGCCCAAGGTCGGCCGGATCATCGATGAACGCGAAGGCCGGGTGGCAGGCGATCTGGATGCGGCGGTTGCCGCCAAGGGCGAAGCGGACGCCATCCGCACCCGCTATGACGACGGCATGGCCGCAGCGCGCAGCGCTGCCCAGGCCGAAGTCGGTGCGGCGCAGGACAAGGCGGCCCGCGCCGCCGAAGCCCGCATGAAGGATCTGGCCGCCGCGCTCGACGCCCGCACTGCCGAGGCGACGACGCGGCTGGCCGGGGCGCGTGACGCGGCTCGCGCCACGCTCGCCGCCACCACCGCCGAGCTGACCGGCGAAGCGGTGGCACGGCTGACCGGTCTTGACCTGCCGGCCGCCGAGATCGAAGCGGCACTGGCCGCACAGAAGTAGGATAGACTTGTGGCCGAACCCCTGGGCGCCCCGCTGACCGAAACCGCCGCCGGTGCGCCGGCCGCGGCGACCGACCTGCCGTCGGCCGAACTGCACGCCGGCACCACGGCCGAAGGTGGCGCACACCATGAAGAGGCGCTGCTGCTCGGCCAGGGCGCCGAATTCTACGTCTATGTCTCGATGGCGATCTTTTTTGCGCTCGCCATCATCCTCGGCAAGCTGCCGCAGCGCATCGCCGCTGCGCTCGACGAGCGCATCGCCGGGGTGAAACGCCAGCTCGACGAAGCCAAGGCCATTCGCGCCGAAGCCGAAGCGCTGCTCGCCGATGCCGGCAAGCGCCGCGATGCCGCCACCCAGGATGCCGAAGCCATCGTCGCCCGCGCCCGCAGCGAAGCCGCCGAACTGGTCGCCGCCAGCGAAAAGGCCGCGAGCCTGACCATCGAGCGCCGCACCGCTGCCGCCGAAGCCAAGATCGCCGCTGCCGAGCGTGCTGCCGAAGCCGAACTGCGTGCCGATGTCGCCCGCCGCGTCACCGCCGCCGCGGCAACGCTGATCGCCGCCAGGGCCGACAAGACGCTGCAGGCCAAGCTGACCGACGATGCCATTGCCGGGCTCGATCGTCGCCTGCACTGATCGCCAGCGGCGGCCTGGGGCGAATTGCCGCCGCATGACGACGCACTTAATCATCGGCAATCTGTTGCCGGGAAATTGCAAGCCCCTGTAATCTTCCTTATATGCAGCCAACCAATTGATGGTGGAGACCTTGATGACCAACGTTCGTGTTTCGATGATCGGTGCCGCGGTTCTGGCCGCTGCCGTTGCCGCGCCGGCCTTTGCCCAGGCGATGCCGGCTGGCGATGCCAAGCGCGGTGAAGCGGCGTTTGCCGTGTGCAAGACCTGCCATGTCGTCGACAAGGGCGTGAACCGCATCGGTCCGTCGCTGTTCGGCGTTGTCGGCCGCAAAGCGTCGATGGTCCCGGGCTACAGCTATTCCGCCGCCAACAAGAAGAGCGGCCTGACCTGGACTCCGGCAAACCTGTTCAAGTATCTGGAAGCGCCGCAGAAGATGGTTCCGGGCACCAAGATGACCTATGCCGGCCTGAAGGATGCGCAGAAGCGCGCCGATGTGATCGCGTTCCTCGCGACCAAGAAGTAAGGCGCAGCGCGGCCCCGCGCAGCGCAGCTGCGCGCGGACTCGCGCCAGCCCGGCCGGCGAACAGGAAAGGGTGCCCCACCGGGGCACCCTTTTTTGATTCGTCCGACGTGCGGCTCCGCCGCACCCTTTCTTCTTCCTTCAACACACCCGCGGACTCGGCGGCTCCGCCGCCGGCCGCCTCCCAGAGCCCATCCGCCGCCACCAAACCCCTTCCCGCACCCCATCAATCCCCCTAAATCTCCCGAAATGCCCCTGGATCACCGCCTCGCCGTCTATGGCACACTCGCCCCCGGCCGCTCGAACCACCACCAGCTCGCCGGTCTGACCGGTTCCTGGCAGCCCGGCCATGTCCGCGGCCATTTCCAGCCGACCGGCTGGGGTGCCGCCCAGGGCTATCCCGCCCTGACCCTCGACGCCGCTGCCGACCCCGTTCCCGTCCTGCTGTTCACCTCCGCAGACCTGCCCGAACACTGGCCGCGCCTCGACGCTTTCGAAGGCGCCGATTACCGCCGCGTCATCGTCAGTATCGACACCGAAGCCGGCCCCATCACCGCCTGGCTCTACGAGGCCGCGCCGCGCTGAACCCGCCCGCCATTCCCTACCGCAGCGCAGCATGCTAGGGCCGCAGCCATGCTCACCCTCAGCAACGTCACCGTCCGCCTCGGTGGCCGCACCATCCTCGATTCGGCGACCGCCTCGCTGCCGCCACGCGGCCGCATCGGGTTGATCGGTCGCAACGGCGCCGGCAAGTCGACGCTGATGAAGGTCATCGCCGGCACGCTCGACCCCGACAGCGGCGGGGTGGAGATGCCGAAGAGTGCGCGGCTCGGCTATGTCGCGCAGGAAGCGCCGTCGGGGCAGGGCACCCCCTTTGAAACCGTGCTGGCCGCCGATATCGAGCGCGCCGCGCTGATGGCGGAGGAAGAGGCCGGCGTCACCGACCTGCACCGGCTGGCCGAGATCCACGAGCGGCTGATCGCCATCGATGCCTATACCGCGGCGGCACGCGCCAGCCGCATCCTGGTCGGCCTGGGCTTCGACGAGGCGGCGCAGCATCGCCCGCTCGACAGCTATTCCGGCGGCTGGCGCATGCGCGTCGCGCTGGCAGCGCTGCTGTTCTCGCAGCCCGACCTGCTGCTGCTCGACGAACCGTCGAACCACCTCGATCTCGAAGCGACGATGTGGCTGGAATCCTTCCTGAAAACCTATCGCGCCACGATCGTGGTGATCAGCCATGAGCGCGACCTGCTCAACAATGTCGTCGATTACATCCTGCATCTGGAACAGGGCAAGATCACGCTCTACCCCGGCGGCTATGACGATTTCGAACGGCAGCGCGCCGAGCGGCTGGCGCAGCTGGCCAGCGCGCGCGAGGCGCAGGCGGCGCAGCGCGCCAAGCTGCAGGACTATGTCGCCCGCAACAGCGCCCGCGCCTCGACCGCCAAGCAGGCGCAGTCGCGGCAGAAGGCGCTGGCCAAAATGCAGCCGATCGCGGAGGCGGTGACCGACCCGACCTTGGTGTTCAACTTCCCGTCGCCGCCGCCGCTGAAGCCGCCGCTGGTGCAGCTCGACCATGCCGCCGTCGGCTATGATGGCCGGGCGATCCTCGAACAGATCGATCTGCGTCTCGATCCCGATGACCGGCTGGCGCTGCTCGGCCGCAACGGCAATGGCAAGACGACGTTGGCGCGGCTGCTGTCCGGGCAATTGCCGCCGATGGAGGGCTCCAAGCACGCGCCGGGCAAGCTGCGCGTCGGCTATTTCACCCAATATCAGGTCGAGGAGCTGGACACCGACGACACGCCGCTCGAACATATGAGCCGGCTGATGAAGGGGTCGAACCCATCCCAGGTGCGCGCCCAGCTGGGGCGTTTCGGTTTTTCGGGGCCGATGGCGGAACAGAAGGTCGGCAAGATGTCCGGCGGCGAGAAGGCACGGCTGGCGCTGGCGCTGATCACCCGCGATGCGCCGCACCTGCTCATCCTCGACGAACCGACCAACCACCTCGACGTCGATACCCGCGAGGCGCTGGTGCAGGCGCTGAACGATTATGAGGGCGCCGTGGTCGTCGTCAGCCATGACCGCCACATGATCGAGGCCAGCGCTGACCGGCTGGTGCTGGTCGATGCGGGCCGCGCCACGGAATTCGCGGGCAGTCTCGACGATTACACCGATTCCGTGCTCGGCAAGGGTCCGGCCAGTCCGGAGGGCAGCAAGGCGCGCGGCAGCGGCAACAAGAAGGACGACCGCAAGGCGGCGGCAGCGGCCCGCGAGGCCACCGCCAATCTGCGCAAGACGATCGCGGCGCTGGAAGCGGAAAACACAAGGCTGACGGCACGCATCGCCGAGCTCGACCGCACGCTGGCCGATCCGAGCACAGCCAATGCGTCGGATCGCCACCGGCCGACCAAGGATCTGCTGCGCCTGCGCGGCGAGGCGGAAAAGGCGCTGGCGGCGAGCGAAGCGAAATGGCTGGCGGCCAGCGAGGAGCTGGAGGCAGCGAAGGCGGCGTAGACTGCTCCCCTCCCCTGAGCCGAAGGCGGCCGTAGGGCAACGGGTGGGGAGTAATCAATACCCCTTCAATTCCTGCCCGGTCAGCCGGACCACATGCACGACATTGGTCGTCCCCGGTGTCGAAA
Source organism: Alphaproteobacteria bacterium PA4 (assembly GCA_002256005.1). Lineage (GTDB taxonomy): Bacteria > Pseudomonadota > Alphaproteobacteria > Sphingomonadales > Sphingomonadaceae > Sandarakinorhabdus. Next base: position 16,554 of record NKIQ01000012.1, read on the forward strand.
ACGGCACGCCGGCGATGAGCACCAGCGGGTCGCCGCCCTTCGCGATCTTGGTGCGCAGCGCCATGCGCTTCGACTTTTCGACCATTTCTTCAAAGCCGGCGACGTCGCGGGTGACGACAGCATGGACGCCCCAGACCAGCCCCATGCGACGCGCCGTCGCCAGCCGCGGCGTGAGGCACAGCACCGGCACGGCGGCGCGTTCGCGGGCGGCGCGGCCGGCGGTGGAGCCGCTGATCGTGAAGCAGACGATGGCGCGCGCCGAAACAATGTGGCTGATCGAGGCCGCGGCGGCAGTCATCGCGCTGGCGGTGGTGCGGCTGCTTTCGGTATCGGTGAAATGCACGCGGGCGGAATAGCCTGGGTCGGCCTCCACCTCGCGGGCGATGGCGTCCATCATGGCGACCGCTTCGACCGGGAACTTGCCGGCGGCGCTTTCGGCCGACAGCATCACCGCATCGGCGCCGTCATAGATGGCGGTGGCGACGTCGGACACTTCGGCACGGGTCGGGCTCGGCGACAGGATCATCGATTCGAGCATCTGGGTGGCGACGACCACCGGCTTGCCGGCGGCGCGCGCCATGGCGACGATGCGCTTTTGCGCCGGGGGCACCTGTTGCGGCGGCAGTTCGACACCGAGGTCGCCGCGCGCCACCATCACCGCATCGGCGAGCTCCAGGATTTCGGCCAGCCGCTCCAGCGCCGCCGGCTTCTCGATCTTGGCGAGCAGTGCCGCCTGACCGCCGATCAGCGCGCGCGCCTCCGCCACATCCTCCGGCCGCTGCACGAACGACAGCGCCACCCAGTCGACGCCCTGGTCGAGCGCGAAGGCCAGGTCGCTGCGGTCCTTGGCGGTCAGTGCCGGCAGCGGCACCACCACATCGGGGACATTGACGCCCTTGTTGTCGGAAATCTTCCCGCCGACCTCGATCCGGCAGGCGATCGTGTCGGCGCTGACCGCCTTGACCCGCAGCACCAGCTTGCCATCATCGACCAGCAGACGGGCGCCGGGTTGCAGCGCCGCGAACAATTCCTTGTGCGGCAGGCACACGCGCGTCGCGTCGCCGGGCGCGGTGTCGCGGTCGAGCGTGAAGTCGGCGCCATTGGCCAGTTCGGCGCTGCCGCCGGCGAAGCGGCCGACGCGCAGCTTCGGCCCCTGCAGATCGGCGAGGATGGTCAGCGGCCGTCCGGCGGATTTTTCGACGGCGCGGATGGCGGCGATCAGCGCGGCTTTCTCCGGCTGGGTGCCATGGCTCATGTTGACGCGAAAGGCATCGGCCCCGGCGGCGAGCAGGGCCGCAATACGCTCCTCGCTGCTCGACGCCGGCCCCAGAGTCGCAAGCACCTTGACCCGGCGGGCGCGCGGTTCGACATGATGGGGCATGAAATAGCATCCTGGTAGGAATGAGCGGCACCCATAGCCGCCAAACCGCCGCCGCGCCAAGGGAGAAGCCGATGAATCCGAGCATTTTCGCCGATGATGCCACCCGCGACCGCATCGAGGCCGCCGCCTTTCGCCGGCTGGTGGCGCTGCTGCAGGCGCGCACCGATGTTCAGAATGTCGACCTGATGGGCGTTGGCGGCTTTTGCCGCAACTGCCTGGGCGATTGGCTGCACGAGGCGGCCGTCGAAGCGGGGTTGCCCATCGATCACGCCGCGGCGCGCACCCATGTCTACGGCATGCATCAGGCCGATTGGAAGAAGCTGCACCAGGGCGAGGCAACCCCGAAGCAACTGGCCCGCATGGCCGGGTCGCTGGAGCGCAACAAGGCGGCGGGCCTGGCCTGATTGCCGGCACGCCGCCCCCGGATCAGGCAGTGGCGGCGTGGCCGCCCGTCCGCGCGTTGCGGAAGATCAGCCAGCTGCCCAGCGCATACATGATGATGTTGACGACGGCGAAGACGCCCCAGAAGGCCAGATTTCCCATTTCCGGCACCAGCCCGAAGCGCGGATTGGTCAGGAATTGCGATACCCCGGCCATGACCAGGCCCAGATAGCTGTAGCCCATGTTGATGCGGTGGCTGTGCAGCCATTCGGCCGCGCCGGTCGCTCGCCAGCGCCGCATGGCGCGCAGGCCGAAGAACAGCGAACACAGGCTGACGATGGCAAAGACATGGAACAGGTTGATGCCCAGCCGATAGCTGTTGAGCGCGCCGAAATTGCCGAGCAGCATGGCGATCACATAGAGCCAGCCGGCGCGGCGGTGATTGTCGCCACCCTTGCGACCGATGACCTGCCAGGCGCCGATGCCCAGCGCCGCGCTGACGGCGGTGAAGTGCAACCAGAGCATCGGCGACAGATTTTCGAACATGCGGAACTCTCCCCTTCAAAGGCTGGATGGTGGCCGGCACGGCGGGCCATGGCCGGATGTGGCGGCGCTGCCCGGCTTGTCTCAAGGGCGATTTCGTCTAGCCTGCATGGCTCTTCGCAAATCCCGGTTCGGGCAGGATTGACGCTTCGTGAAATCGGTCATCGGTTTTGTCATGCGGCCCTATGTGGTGCTGACCATCGCCGCCGTGACGATCGCGGTGCTGGCGGCGCCGTTCGGCACCTGGCCATTGCAGCCGCTGCTGCGTTTCATCCTGTGGGGTGTGCTGATCGGGGCCAATGCCATCAAATGGCGGCTGTGGTTCGGCCGCATCGGCCCGCGCATCGGCGACGGCTGGCAGGGGCAGGCTCTGCTTGTCGTCGGCGGGGCGGTGCTGCTCAACCTGACGCTGCCGTTCGAAATCGCGCTGGTCTATCGCCTGCTCGGCATCGCGGCGACCATTCCCTGGGCGCCGGTGTTCAGCACGGCGCTGGCGATTTCGCTCGCCATCGGCGCGGCGGTGGCGGCGGCCCATATGCCACGCCCGGCGCCCGGCTCTGCGACAGCGGAACCGCCGGCGGTCAACCTGGAACCTCCGTCGGCAGCCCCCGCCACCGTGCCGCCGCCCGCCGCCAGCGGCCTCGCCGTCCGCGCCGGTGTCGCCAATCTCGATCAGGTGCACGGCGTGATGGCGGAAGACCATTATCTGCGGCTGTGGCTCGCCGATGGCCGTGCCCCGCTGATTCTCTATCGCTTCGGGGATGCGGTGCGCGAACTCGCCGGCTGCGACGGCTTGCAGATCCACCGCAGCGCCTGGGTGGCGGCCGCCGCCGTCACCGGCGCCCGGCGCCAGGGCCGGCGCTGGCAGCTGCTGATCGTCGGCGGCCACAGCCTGCCGGTCAGCGAGGCGGCGCAAAAGGCGGTGCGCGCCCGCGGCTGGCTGGACAAGCCGGTCGAAACGTCATGACGCCGCGCTTGAATTCTGCCGACGCAGCGTCCAAAACCCCGGCATTCGCCGCGCTGCCGCCGGGCAGCGGGCCATCCAGGGAGCCCCCATGAACGAGAATGTTTCCGCCGAGCAGCTGCGCCTGTTCATCGAGCGGATCGAGACGCTGGAAGAAGAGAAGAAGGGCATCGCCGACGACATCAAGGACGTCTATGCCGAAGCCAAGGGCACCGGTTTCGACACCAAGACGATGAAGGCCATCGTGCGGCTGCGCAAGATGGAAGCCAGTGCCCGGCAGGAAGCCGAAGCGCTGCTCGATACCTACAAGACGGCGCTCGGCCTGGTCGACTGACGCCGAATTCATCAGACATAACAACGGGGAGATCGACATGAGCATGCATCTTTATGGCGGCGCCCTGTCGCCGTTCGTCATGCGACCGCTGCTGGTCGCGCGCGCCAAGGGCCATGAGCTGCCGCTGGAAAGCTTTGACGGCGGCATCAAGAGCGACGCCTATCGCGCACTGACGCCGATGGCGAAGATGCCACTGCTCGTCGATGGCGATTTCGCGCTGCCGGAAAGCCAGGTCATCGCCGATTATCTCGATGCCGTGCTGCCCGGCCCGGCGCTGATCCCGGCCGATCCGAAGGAAGCCGCCCGCGTCCGCCTGCTCATCCGCCTCGCCGACATCAATCTGGTGCCGCATCTGGGCGGGCTGTTCCGCGGCCGCGACAATCCCGATGGCGTTGCCCCGGCGATGGCCGGGCTGGCCGAAGGGCTGGGCTACATCGCGCATTTCCGAAAGGACAGCGATGTGTTTGCGGTGGGTGACAGCTTCACCCAGGCCGATGCCGCCCTTATCCCACTATTCTTCTTCTTCGATGCGTTCGATCGCGGCATGCAGACCGGCCAGCTGGTCGCGGCGCAGCCGCACCTCGCCGCGTGGTGGGCGCACATCAAGGCGACCGAACTGGGCGCCCGCGCCGTCGCCGAACAGGCCGCCGGCCTGAAGGCGATGATGGGCGGTTGAGGCCGCGCCATCCGCCAGCCGGGCAGCGCGGTTAGGTTTCGACAGACGGCGGGCGCTTGCGCTAAGACAGACGAGTGATTCCTGCGGGGAGGCAGCATGCAGACGCGATTGACCATCAACGGCCAGGATCTCAGCCGCGAGGTGGCGCCTGCCACCCTGCTTGTCGAGCTGCTGCGCGATGAGCTGGGCCTGACCGGCACCCATATCGGCTGCGACACCAGCCAGTGCGGCGCCTGCAATGTGCTGATCGATGGCGTTGCGGTGAAAAGCTGCACGCTGCTGGCGGTGCAGGCCGATGGCAAGGCGGTGACGACGATCGAGGGGCTGGCGACTGGTGACACGCTGCACCCGATGCAGGCGGCGTTCCGCGAGGCGCATGGCCTGCAATGCGGTTTCTGCACGCCGGGCATGGTGATGGCCGGCATCGAGATCGTCCGCCGCCGAGGGCCGAACGTCGATGCCGAAACCATCGCGCATGATCTGGAGGGCAACCTCTGCCGCTGCACCGGCTACATGAACATCATCAAGGCGATCGAAGCCGGCGCCCGCATGATGGGGGAGACGGCCAATGCGTGAGTTCGCCTATGCCCGCCCGGCCTCGCTCGCCGATGCCGCCAGCGCTTTTGCCAATGGTGGCGAAGCGGCGTTCATCGCCGGCGGCCATACGCTGCTGCCGGCCATCAAGTCACGGCTGCGCATGCCCGATACGCTGGTCGATCTCGCCCATGTTGCCGGCCTGACCGGCATTGCCCGTGATGGCGACCGGCTGTGGATCGGCGCTATGACGACGCATGCGACGGTGACCGGCGATGCGACGGTCGCGGCCGCCATTCCCGGCCTCGCCCGGCTGGCCGCCGGCATCGGCGACCCGCAGGTGCGCAACCGCGGCACGCTGGGCGGCGTGATTGCCAACAACGATCCGGCAGCGGACTATCCGGCAGCGGTGCTCGCGCTCGATGCCATCGTCGAAACCGACCGCGGGTCATACGCCGCCGATGATTATTTCCAGGGCATGTTCGCAACCGCGCTGGCCGATGGCGAGATCGTCCGCCGTATCGGCTTCCGCGTGCCGCAGGCGGCGGCCTATGCGAAATTCCGTCACCCGGCCTCGCGCTACGCCGTTGTCGGGGTGTTTGTCGCGCGCTTTGCCGATGGGGTGCGCGTCGCCGTCACCGGTGCCGGCCCCGGCGTGTTCCGCTGGGCGGACGCCGAAGCAGCGCTGTCGACCGATTTCAGCGCCGCTGCCGTGAAGGGCCTGACCCTTGATGACGGCGACCTCAATACCGACATCCACGCCAGCGCCGAGTTCCGTGCGCATCTCGCTGGTGTCATGCTGGCGGATGCGATCGCGGCGGCCTGAACCGGGAGACGACCGCCATGATCACGACAACGACGAGCAACATCGAAGGCCGCAGCATCAGCCAGTATCTGGGGCTGGTGTCGGGCGAAGCGGTGATGGGTGCCAACATCTTCCGCGATTTCTTCGCCGGCATCCGCGATATCGTCGGTGGTCGTTCGGGGTCCTATGAAAACGTCCTGCGCGGCGGCCGCGACCAGGCCCTGTCGGAAATCATCGAGGATGCGGCCAGGCTGGGTGCCGACGCCATCGTCGGCATCTCGATCGATTATGAAGCCATCGGCGCCAGCGATTCGATGATGATGGTCGTCGTCACCGGCACCGCGGTGAAGCTGGCCTGATCGCGGACACGCCGCACAAGCGGCATGACAATCGCGCCTTCACGGCCTAGTCGGGGGCCGTGAAGACTGACACCAGCCGCGGCATCCAGGCGATGGTCCTGTCCTGCATCGCCTTTGCGTCGATGTGGGTGATGATCCGTTACGCCAGCCGTGACGTGCACGCCTTCGAGATCGTGTTCTTTCGCAATGCCATCGGTACGCTGTGGCTGTTGCCGATGATGCTGCGCAATCCCGGCCTCATCCGCCGCGAGCGACTGACCGCCAATCTGCGCCGCGCGACCTCGGGCTTCATCGCCACCATGGGCACCTTCTACGCCGTCTCGCATGCCCCGATGGCGACGGTGCTCAGCATCAATTACACGGCGCCGCTGTTTGCCACCGTCGGTGCCGTGCTGTTCCTGGGTGAGCGCATCCATATCCGCCGGGTGCTGGCACTGGCTGCCGGCTTCGTCGGGATGCTCATCGTGCTGCGACCGGGGGCGGTGCCGCTGACACCGGGGATCATCGCCGCGATGATTTCGGCGGTGTCGACGGCCTTTTCGATTGTCGCCATTCGCGCGCTGGTCGGCAAGGACGACAGCCGGGCGGTGGCGGCCTGGAGCTTCATCCTGATGACCATCCCCAGCTTCATCGCGGCGCTGCCGGTGTGGAGTTGGCCGCCGCTGCACGCCTGGGTGCTGCTGGTGATGATCGGCGGCGCTGCGGCCATTGGCCAGCTGACGCTCAGCCGCGCCTTTGCGCTCGCCGAAGCGTCGGCGGTGCTGCCCTATGATTTCGTCCGGTTCGCGCTGATCGCCAGCTTCGGCATCGGTTTGTTCGGCGAACGGCTGGATGGCTACACCATCCTCGGTGGCACCATCATCTTTGCGACGACGATCTATCTCGCAGTGCGTGAAGCCAAGGTGGCGCGCGATGCACGCGCGGCAAGCCTGCCGGAACAGCCGGGGTAGTATTTATTGGCGTCAGTCGGTGCCGGCCCGCTCCCCCCGCCCGGCACCGACTGGCCTTCATCAACGCCGCTGATACTCCCATTTCTGCGGTTGCGCCCGGCGCTGCGGGTTTCCATAAGCGGGCATTCTTTTGGGGAGACCAACAATGAAGCTTGCAGGATGTTCGGCAGTGGTGACGGGCGGCGCGTCCGGCCTGGGTGAAGCAACGGCGCGGGCGCTGGCCGCAGAAGGCGTCAAGGTCGCGATTTTCGACATGAACGCCGACAAGGGTGAAAAGGTCGCCGCCGATATCGGCGGTGTCTTCTGCCATGTGAATGTCACCAGCGATGAATCGGTCGACGCCGGCTTTGCCAAGGCGCGCGCCGCCATCGGCCAGGAACGCATCCTGATCAACTGCGCCGGCACCGGCAATGCCGCCAAGACCGCCAGCCGCGCCAAGGAAACCGGCGAAATCAAGCATTTCCCGATGGATGCCTTCAACATGATCATCCAGATCAACCTGGTTGGCACCTTCCGCTGCATCGCCAAATCGGCGGCGGGCATGCTGACCCTGCCGGTGATGGAGGATGGCGAGCGCGGCGCCATCGTCAACACGGCATCGGTCGCGGCCGAAGACGGCCAGATGGGCCAGGCGGCGTACAGCGCCTCCAAGGGCGGCGTCGTCGGCATGACCCTGCCGATCGCCCGCGACCTCGCGTCGGAATCGATCCGCGTCAACACCATCCTGCCCGGCATCTTCAACACGCCGCTGCTGCAGGGCGCACCGCAGAATGTGAAGGACGCGCTGGCCGCATCGGTGCCGAATCCGAAGCGGCTGGGCGCGCCGGATGAATATGCCAGCCTGGCGGTGGAAATGTGCCGGAACGGCTATTTCAACGGGGAAGATGTGCGTCTGGACGGGGCGATCCGGATGGCGCCGCGATAAGCGGCGCGTCGATAGTGCGTAGTACTATCGACCGACTCGCTTGAGCGCGGCCAGCGAGCGAAAAGGGCGGTTGTTCAGCCGCCCTTTTTGACTCGTCTGACGTGCGGGCTTTGCCCGCTCTTCCCTTGCTTTTCTGACTCTCTTCGGCGGACTCGGCGGCTCCGCCGTCGGCCGCGCCCCACGCCCGAACCCGGCCCGACACGCCCCATTGACACCCCCGCCCAACCCAATAGCATCGCCCCTGCCACCTATCGGGGAAGGACAGAAAAATGGCGCACAAGTTCGAAATCTACAAGGACAAGGCCGGCGAGTTCCGCGTCCGCTTCAAATACAACAGCGAAGTGATGTTCTCGACCGAAGGCTATGCCAGCAAGGCGTCGGCAGTGAACGCCATCGAATCGATCAAGAAGAACGGCCCGGACGCGCCGACCGAAGACAACAGCTGAACCTCAACCCACATCGATGGCGCGGGCGAGGCTGAAATCGCGAGAGGACAGCCCGCCCGCGTCATGGGTCGTCAGCCGGATATCGACGCGGTTGTAGACGTTCGACCATTCCGGGTGATGGTCGGCCTTTTCGGCGAGCAGCGCGACGCGCGCCATGAAGCCGAAGGCGGCGGCGAAATCGCCGAACACATAGCGCCGCTCGATGCCGTCGCCGTTGCGGGTCCAGCCCGGCACGGTCGCCAGCGCTGCGGCAATGGCGGCCTCATCCAGTTTTTCGATCATCATGGTTCCTCTTGTCGCGGGCCTCGCCTCGGCGGCGCTTCTGCCCTATCCAATGCCGATGTCCGCCCGTCAAACCCCCGGATCTTCGACCTTGGCTCCCAGCCTTGCCGATATCGACGCCATTGCCCAGCGCGCCGTCGAGCGGCTGCCCGAGCAGTTCCGCCGCCATCTCGCCAGCGTGCTGCTGCGCATCGAGGATTTTCCCGATACCGAGGTGATGGCCGAGCTGGAGCTGGAGAGCGAATGGGAGATTCTGGGTCTGTACCAGGGTCGCCATATCGGCCTGAAGGGTGACGAGCCGAGCGGCGCGCTGCCCGACATGATCTTTCTCTATCGCCGCCCGATCCTCGACGAATGGTGCCAGACCGATGACAGTCTGGAGGCCATCGTCACCCATGTGCTGGTCCATGAAGTCGGCCATCACCTGGGGTTGAGCGATGCGGCCATGCACGCGATCGAGGCCGCCGCCGGCGAGGAGAATTCATGATGGCAAGGACACGGCGCTGGCTGCTCGGCGCGGGCGGCATCGCGGCGCTTGCGGCAATGAGCGGCTGCACCCGCCTCGGCGCGCTCAACGGCCTCAACGCGGTCACGCCCGGCGATGGCGACACCGATCGCGTCGCTCGCGATATCGCCTTTGGCAGCGATCCGCGCCAGCAGCTCGATGTCTATGCGCCGGCGGGCGCCAGGGCGGCGCCGGTGATCGTGTTCTTCTACGGCGGCAGCTGGGCGAGCGGCCGGCGCCAGGACTATGACTTTGCCGCCCGGGCGCTGGCGGCGCGTGGTTTCGTTGTCGTCGTGCCGGATTACCGGCTGGTGCCGCAGGTGCGCTATCCGGCCTTTGTCGAGGATGGCGCGGCGGCGGTGGCCTGGACGGTCGCCAACATCGCCGGCCACGGCGGCGACCCGCAGCGCATTGCCACCATGGGCCATAGCGCCGGCGGCTATATCGCCGTGCTGCTGGCGCTGGAGCCGCGCTGGCTGGCCGCCGCCGGTGCGCCTGGCGCCATCAAGGCGGCGGTCGGCCTCGCCGGCCCCTATGACTTCGCGCCGTTCAAGCCCGGCGGCGCCGCCGATGACGCCTTTGGCCACTTCCCCGACATCCCCGCCACCCAGCCGATCACCCACGCCCGCGCCGGCGCGCCGCCGTTGCTGCTGCTGACGGGGGACGAGGACACGACCGTGCTGCCGCGCAATGTCACCGTGCTGGCCGCCGCACAGCAGAAGCTGGGCAGCCCCGTTGAAACCCGGACCTATCCCGGCATCGGCCATATCGGCATCATTCTCGCCATGTCGAAGCCGTTCCGCGGCAAGGCACCGGTGGTGGCGGATACGGCGGCGTTTCTGGGTCGGGTGCTGTAGGCGGGCAATAGAACAAGGGCCTCCGGCGGCTGGGGTCGAAGACCCCAGACCCCATTCGTTGGCGTTCCGCGAGCACAGAACGCGGTGCTTTGACGAAGCCAAGGAAATGGGGTCTGGGGCCTAAGGCCCCAGCCGCCGGAGGCTAAAACGCCTTCACGAACCCTGCCACCACCGCCGCCCAGGCCTCGGGCTGTTCGTCGACGATGTCGTGCGTGCCGCCGTCCAGGGCTGCGAAGCGCCAATCCGGTCGCAGGGCGGCGGCCTGCTGGCTGGCGGCGTAGAGATCCTCGCCGCTGTTGCTGAAGACAAGGGTCGGCACGGTGATGCGCGGCAGGTCCGCAGCGATGTCATAGGCGAAGGCGGCGTCGAAGCCCCAATGGTAGCGATCGGGGTTGGCGAGCATCGTCGCGACATGGCGGTGCATGGCGGCGAGGTTGCGCCAGCCGGGGGAGGCGCGCAGCCGCTGGTCCCAGGCGGCCTGCAGATGGCTGCCATCCGCCAGCGGATGCAGCGGCGCAAAGCGGAACGTGGCGAAATGCGCCCGGGTGGCGGCATCGAACAGCGGCACGCCGTTGAGGATCAGGCTGTGCAGCCGGGCGCCGTGGCGCGCCGCGAAGGCCGCAGCAATGCCGGCACCGGTGTGGTGGCCGAGCAGATGGACGGGATGCGGCCCCAGTGCGTCGAGCACCGGCAGCAGCGCTTCGGCATGGTCGATGATGCTGGCCGGGGCAGGGGGCGGGTCGGAAGCGCCGAAGCCGGCGGTGTCGATGGCGACGACATGCACGCCGGCGGCGGCGAGCGCCGGAAACGCCGGCAGGAACTGGCTGGCCGACAGGGGTGACTGGTGGAGCAGGACGAGCGTCGGACCGCTGCCGGCCTCGGTCAGATGCACCTGGCCCCAGCGGCCGTCGACATAGCGGCGGCGGATCACGGTCACTTGACCTCGACCCAGCTGGCCCCTGCCACCGGCGCGCGGGCCAGCGGGGTGAGCGGCTTCCCGGCCAGCGCCAGCGCGAGGAACTGCAGCGTCACCGCCACGGCATCGGCGAACTGCGCTTCCTGCGGTGGCTCCGTGCGCTCCGGCCGGCAGATGATGTTGCCGAAGTAGTGGTCGACGCCGGTGCCGACGAACAGTGCCGCCGGGCCGGGGGCCTCGTCAAAACTGGCACGGTGCACCTGCCAGGTCGGCGCCATCATCGGCAGCGTGTCGGCGGTGCCGGTCTGGACGAGCATGGGCCGCGCGATGCTGGCCCAGGCGCCGGGATTGAGCATCGGCGGGAACGGGCCGGGCGGCGACCAGGCGACCACGGCGGCGATGCCCGGCTCCACCACGGCCGGGCCCCCGATGGCGGCACCGCCGAGCATCTGGGCGATCATCGCGCCGAAACTGTGCCCGGCGGCGACGGCGGGGCCGCCGGTCATGCCCAGCATGGCGCGATTGGCGAAGATGGCGCGCATGTCGGCAAGGCGCAGGCCATTGGCGAGGGCACGATCGACCTTGCCGCCGCCGGGATGATCGGGCGAATCCATGTGGAGCGGCGCGGCGACGTCATAGCCGCCGGCGGCCAGGGCCGCGCCCAGCCGGTCGTACTTGGCCGGCGCCGCATTGGCGCCATGCGAGAAAGCGAGCAGCCCCCGGGCCTTGCCACGGGCGCGCCACAGGCGCAGCGGCACGGGGCGGCCGTCCGCGGCGGTGATGGACCTGTCTTCGGCCATGGCGTTCCCTGCCGCCAGCAACAGCACCGCCGCGCCGGCGATGGCGGCGCGGCGGCTGATGCCGGCATCGGCTGCCGCCGCCCATCCGGATAGATCCGAACCGGCGGCGGCGACCGTCATCAGAAGCGCACGGCGCCGGTGAGGCCGAAGGTGCGGCGTTCGCCCAGCGTCGGCACATAGGAGGCCGACAGCGCCCCCCCGGTGCCGATCAGGAACAGCGACGACGAGATATATTTCTTGTCGGCGATGTTCTTGATGAAGGCATTGAACGAGAAGCGACCGAAGGTGACCCCCGCCGACGCGTTCAGCAGGAAGCGATCGGGCGCCCAGGCCAGATTGGCTTCATCGATATAGGATTTGGTCTGATAGCTGGCATCGCCGCGCACATACCAGTCGTTGCTCGCGCCGAACTTGCCATCGAAGGTCACGCCGGCGCGGGCGTCGAGCTCGGGAATGCGCTCGATCTGGTTGCCGGCAATCGGCAGCACGCGGGTCGGCGTGCCGGCGATCGTCGTGCAGACCTTGCCGTCGCAATTGCCGCTGGCGCCGAACCGCTGCGACACGCTGCCTTCGGCATAGCGCGAGCGATTGTAGCTGATGCCGAAGTCGAGGCGCACCGGCTGGGCAACCCGCCACACCGCTTCCAGTTCGACACCATTGACCTTCACGCCGCCGATGTTGCCGATCAGCGACGGCACGATGGCGGTGAAGTTTGGCGCCGTGCCATCGGCCTGCAGGCGAACGGCATTGGTCTGCAGATTCTTCCAATCGGTATGATAGGCGGCAAGATTGACGGTCAGCGCCTTGTCGAAGAAGCTGTTCTTCGTGCCGATTTCATAGGTCCAGTTGGATTCATTCTGATATTCGCGCTGCGAGACCAACGGCACATTGCCGTTGAGGCCGCCCGACTTCACGCCCTTGGCGATGCTGCCATAGACCATGCTGTCGTCGCTCAGCTTGTAGGTGATGGTGCCGCGCGGCGTGAAATAGCTGGTGGTGCGGCTGAACCGCGTCGGATCGGCCGCCTGGATGAGGTTGTTCGGCGCAGCCTGGCGCACCAGATAATCGGCGATGCGCTGATCCTCGATCGTGTAGCGCCCTTCCAGCGTGATCTCCAGCGCGTCGCTGGCCTTGTAGCCCAGGAAGGCGAAGCCGCTCCAGATATCCTCGTCGCGCTGCAGATAGGTGTTGCGCTGGAAGAAGGCGGTGGGGAAGGGCAGGCCGGCGCCGATCGGGAAGAAGGCGGCCGGATCGGGCTGGATCAGCGTGTTCGGCGGTGCGACTTCGCTGCCGTTCGAATCGATGTCCTTGGTGCGCGAATAATTGACGCCGAACATGGCCCGGAACGGCCCCTTGTCGTCGTAATTGACGCGAACTTCATGGCTCCAGCCCTTGAAGCTGGAATCATTGCCCGATGAATCGAACAAAGTGCCGAAATTGGTGCCGAACAGCACCAGCGGCACCAGCGGGTCGCGCGTGGGCGACCCACGCGCATTGACCTTCGCCTGCGTATAGCCGAGCTGGTACATGACGCTGAACGGGCCTTCCGGCGCCCATTCGACCTTGCCGGACACGACCTGCGTCGGCCCCTTCAGGCCATAGGCGCGCGGGTCGCTGACCAGGCCGGGCAGGCGGGTTTCGCCCGGCACGAGCACTGGCAGCACCGGCACTTCGCCGGCAAACAGGCGGTTTTCGGTGACGCCAAAGGCATTGGCGACCGGCGAGGCATTCAGCGTGTTGCGGCTGCTGGCGGTGCCCGAAGTGGCGAGCGTATAGCCCGGCACCGAATCAATACTGCGTTCGGTGCGGATGTATTCGGCATCGATGGTCAGGCTGTCGGTCGGCTTGGCGATGACGCGAACCTGATAGGCTTCCTTGTTCCAGCCGCCGAGGTTGCCACGGGTCGCGGCATTGGTAGCGTTGGCCAGCGGATGGGCATTGGCCCAGGTGCCATCGAACTGCGAATGCGCAATGGCGCCGAGGATGGCGAGTTTGCCCTTGATGATCGGCAGGCTGATGTAGCCACGGGCGTCATAGCGGTCATAGTTGCCAATGGTGCCGCTCAGCTGGCCTTCGATCTCGTCGAGGTTGGGGGCGCGGCTGGTCATGTTGATGGCGCCGGCAAAGGCGTTGCGACCATAGAGCGCCGACTGCGGACCCTTGATGATTTCGACACGCTGCACTTCCAGCAGCGCCTGGTCGATCAGGTAACCGCGCTGCAGATAGATGCCGTCGAGATAGACGGGCACGTTCTGCACTGGCGAGGTGGTGCGCAGATTGGTCTGGCCGCGAATGGCCGGCTGCACGACGATCGGCGTGATCGCTTCGAAGCTGAAGCCGACGGTGCGCTCGGCAATGTCGGACAGGTCGTCGATGCCCTGGCGGCGCATGTCCTCGCCGGTGATGACGCTGACGGCGATCGGCACATCCTGCAGGCGTTCATCGACGCGGCGGGCGGTGACGACGATGGCATTGCCTTCATCGACGCCATCGGCGGCTGCAACCTGCTGGGCCGCGGCGCCGCTGGCGAGCAGCGATCCCGACAGCATGGCCATGGCCAGTGCCGCAACGCTGACCCCCCGGACCCCGACATGTTTGTTGCGTTTGACCTGATCGCGCATGGAATTTCACCCCTCCTGTCTGTGCCATTGGCCGGGATGGGGTTTGCCCCCACCTCCGGTGTGTCACGGTTCTGACACGATGCACGGACTGGCATCGGGTCATGGGGGCTTCACGCTGGCTATCCGTTGTGCGGATAAGCCGGCGGGGTCAGGCGTCGTTCAGTGCCTCCGAAATGGCGGCGGCGACAGCCTTCAATTCATCGACGAAGCGGCCCTCGGCTTCGGCCATGCTGACCGCAGAAGCAAAGAAAATCAGCGCCAAAGCGCCGCAGACCCGGCCATTCTGGAAGATCGGCACAGCGATGGAGGAGGTCTTGCCGGGCGTTGCGGTATAGGCATTGCGCGCCTGTGTGGCAAAACCGCGCGCCCTGATGTCCATCAGCATCTTTTCGCTGCTGGTCAGCAACACGGCCATGCGCTCGGCTGGGCCGTCCAGCTGCTTCAACCCATTCAGCACGCCGCGCCGCTCATCCTCGTCGCAAAAGGCCAGATAGGCCTTGCCGGTCGAACATTCGATGATCGGCAGGGTGAAACCCGGCACGTAATTGTGCAGGGTGAGGCTGGTCAGCTTGTGCGTCGAATCGCGCACCATCATCATCGGGCCGACCCGGGTGGTGACGCTGACCGGCCAGGCCAGTTTCCTGGTCAGCGCGACGATGTGCGGGCGGGCGACGGCGACCAGATCGCCTTCCTCCTGATAGCCAAAGCTCAAGGTGCGGACGAGTGCCGTCGGGCGGTAGCGTTTGCGCGCCGGTTCGCGCTCGATCATGCCTTCGTCGATCAGCGTCTGCACGATCCGACAGGCGGTGGGATAGGGGATGTGCGCCGATCGGCAGATTTCCATCATGGTGATCGATCCGCCGCGATTGACCGCCTGCAACACGGCGAGCCCGCGGCTGATCGCCCGCACATTGCCATCGCGATCGGGGCCATCGGCAACCGAAACGGCTGGCCTTCGGTTTGTCACCGCCTTTGGCGCGTTGTCGATGATTGCGGCGGTTGCCATCGCATGCTCCCAGTGCTGATATCCGGCAGACGGACAGACTAGCGATTCACAGCTTGCTGACAAATGGCGCGTCGGTCAACTTGTCCGGACAAATTGTCTGGCCTGCGCCAGGCCGCAAGAGGGAGAGTCGCATGGAACGCCGCGAATTTCTGGCCACAGGCGGCTTGCTCGCCGCCGGCATGGCACTGACCGGGGCAGAGGCCGCGCGGGCTGCTGCCGACACCAGCAGCCTGAAGGGCCGCGCTGTCGATCTGATGACGCCGGTCGGCAATCGCGAGGCCTGGGCCCGGCTGCTCGGCAACACCGACATGAAATCGACCAAATATGGCTGGGCGCAGGGTCTGATCCAGGGCGTGCGCCCGGGCGAGGCCATTCGTGACATCTGCGGCTTCACCATGTTGTCGTGCGCGCGCCTGTTGCCGCACGAAAGCGGCAGCGGCTATCGCAAGATCCTGCGCGAAATCGGCCTCTACACCGATCTGAAGAGCGGCGAGATCATCGAGGAGATGGTCAATCCCTATCTCAACGAGACGGTGAAGGTGGTGCCGATCACCAATGATCCGTTCAACCACACCATCACCGAATTCGCGCCGGAGCCTCCCAGCTATGGCGGCATCAACAAGTTCAAGCCGGCGCCCAAGCCCTTGCAACTCGACTGGACCCGGCGCGGCGAGACGCTGAACCTGTTCAGCCACATCAACCTGTTCTACCCGTCGTCGCTGCCACCGGCGAAATGGCCGCGCGAAAACGCCAATCCGTTCAACCAGGTGACCGAAACCTTCCTGTACCAGATCCCCTGGGCGGACATGCAGAACCCCAAAAAGACCAGTGTCGAATATAATGGCACCTGGACGCGGACGACGCCGTGGCTGCCCTGGCTGTTGATGGGGCCGACGCCCGGCCATGCCCAGTACGCGACCTTCATGGGCGCCGTCGACGATATCAACCGCATCGATCGCAAGACGCTGGATTATGTCGAGAAGCATTTCCCGAAGTATCTGAAGGCGCCGGACAAATGGGAAGATCCCAGCCTGTCGAGCCTTGAACTCTATGCCCGCACCCAGACCCCGGCGCCGGTGCCGGCCGGCCAGCCCGTGCCGCGTGCGCCCGATCCGGAACTGCCGGCCTGGTTCAAGGCGATGCAGGCCAAGCCCGGCGCCTGATCGGCGGGCCGCCCCCATCATTGTGGGGGCGGCCGCGACCATCAGGCAATGCTGGCGTGCCGCCGGCGCAGCGCCATGCCGGCCAGGCTGAAGCCGGTCAGCAACTGCAGCCAGATACCGGGTTCGGGCACTGCGGCCGATGTGTTGGCGGCGAAGGCGGCAAGACCGCCGCCAGTCTGGTCGAGCGCTGTGTTGTTGCCGGTGGCAGCCGCGTCGAGCAGCGCGAGATCCTGCAACAACAGATCGGGTACCTGTTCCGTAAACTGGCTGGTGTCCAACCAGTTTGGCTCCGCGGCTGTGGTGTCGACGATGGCGGCATCGTCACTGCCGCTGCCCGCACTGCCGCTAAAGGCGCCCAGCTCTGCCACACTGTTGTTGGTCACGATATTCCCGCTGCCGCCAACGACATTGATCGACGTGCGCCAGGTGGCATCGGCCATGGTGCGCAGTGTGTTGTTGGAAATCACACTGTCGAAACAGCCATAGCAGGCGATGCCCTGCGGATAGCTTGTGAACAGGTCATTGCCGGTGATCGTGATGCGGATGCCGCTGGCCGCCTTCGGGTCGAACGAGGTGATGCCCTGAGTGGCGCCGGAGATGATGTTGTTGGTGATGCTGATGTCACTCTGCATCGGCTTGCCGGCCAGGCTCCACAATTGCACACAATCCGGGTGCGCGCCGACCAACGGCGCCGTCCCGCTGCATTTGTTGGCCGTGACATTGACGCGCTGGCTGTCGACGACGTTGATGCCGTCGCTCGACATTTTGGTGAAGGAGTTGCTGGAGAGTTTGGCATCGGACACGCTGGTCACCGCCAGGCCGACCTTACCGCCCGAAAAGGCCACTGCCGTCACCGTCGGCCTGATCGTGCCGGCAAAGGTGATGCCCATGTCGATGCCATTGTTGGCGACCGTCGCCTTCACGATCGAGACATTGGCACCATTATAGACCGCAATGGCGCGGCCGCTGCGCATGGCACTGGTTGTCGAACCGAATTTGCCGCCGGTCAGATAGAGGTTGCTGACGTTCCTGATGGTCAGCGTGTCGCTGACGGTTGCCGCGCTGGCATCGACGGTCAGGCGCGTCGCAAAGCTGCGATTCTGCAGGGCAAAGCTGCCGAAGTTGCCCTGCAACTTTATCGTGTCGCCATCCTGAGCACTGGCAAACACGGAACCGATCGTGGCACTGGTTGCCGTGAGAACAGCGGCAGACGCTGGTAAGGAAAACGCAGCATTTGTCACCAGAGCGCAAACAAAAAGTTTATTTTTCATGATGTTGACCCCGAATACGACCCCGGGATTATGCTATTCCGATCGCCGGACCATGCCAAGCAATCGTCAGTCTGTATGTCCGAAGTTTGCGGTCGAAAGCGACGAAGCGATGGATTTGTAACGCGAGGTGGCCGCAATCCGTTCAGATCGGCGTTCTCGTCGCATCATAGTGGAACAGGCCCAGGCTTTCTTCGTTTCGAATCGGTCCGGCGCCGAGTTTGGCCGGGTCTTCGCCCTGGAATTGCAAACCCAGCAATCGCGATTGCGTCTGTACCATTGTCGTCCGGTCGCGGCGCAGATCTTCATAAACCCGTAACGCCGTCGCGGGTTGATACTGCGTGAGGCAGCGTGCCAGCACCGCGCCATCCTCCAGCGCCGTCGCCGCGCCCTGGCCCATGAACGGCAGCATGGCATGCGCGGCGTCGCCGAGCAGGGTGACGCGACCCTGCACCCAGCTGGCCAGCGGCTGGCGCGCGTGCAGTGCCCATTTGAACAGGCCGCTCGGCGGCGTCGCGGCGATGATCGCCGGCACCGTCGCGTCCCAATCGCCGAAATGCGTCAGCAATTCTTCGATCGTCGACGGGATCGACCAGCCTTCGCCTTCCCAGCCGTTCAGCTCGACAAAGGCGGCATAGTTGATCAGCCGGCCACCGCGCACCGGATAGCGCATGAACAGGCGCTGCGGGCCGATATGGATGCCGGGGGGCAAGGCCTGCACCGCCGTCGGCAGCGCGTCGACCGGCACGATACCGCGCCAGGCGACCTGGCCGGTGAACTGCGGCTGGTCCGCCCCGAACAGCGCCGCGCGCACCGCCGATTTGACGCCATCGGCCCCGACGACGACATCGGCGCTGGCGCTGCTGCCGTCGCGAAAGCGCATGGTGCCATCGGTCGTCACCGTCGCCAGCGCCTTGCCCAGCTGCAGCACGCCCGGCGGCAGCGCGCCGGCCAGCATGGCGTGCAGATCGGCGCGGTGGATGTGATAATAGCCGGCGCCGCCATGCGCCGCGGCAAAGTCCGCGCCGCGCCCCGACTGGCGCAGCACGTCGCCGGTCTGCCAATGCTGGGTCCATTGCACCTCCGGCACCACCGAAATCGCCCGCATGGCGTCGCCCAGCCCCAGCCAGTCGATGACGCGCACGGCATTGGGGCTGAGCGTGATGCCGGCACCCAGTTCCCCCAGCACCGGCGCCTGTTCATAGAGCGTGACGCGCTGCCCGGCCTGCACCAGCGCCAGCGCCAGGGTGAGCCCGCCCATGCCGGCCCCGATCACCGCGATGTCGGTCATGCCTGTCTCCCGCTCAGCGTTGATAGCGACCCAGCGTCAGCAGCAGCAGCGGCGCGATCAGGAAGGTGGCGCCGGCGGCGAGCAGCGCCGGGTCATAGCTGCCGTAAAGGCCGTGAATGTGCCCGAATACGGCGGGCGCAAAGCCGGTCGCCCCCAGCACGCCCGCCATCAGCATGCCATAGATGAAGCCATAATTCTTCATGCCGAAATAGCGCCCGGCCATATAGGCGATGAGATCGAACTCCGCCCCGCCGGCGAGGCCAACGCAGACGGCGGCGACGCCGATCAGCGGTCCGCTCGGCAGCGTGGTGCCGGCGAGCAGGAAACAGGCCGCCGCGGGAATGGCGAGGAACAGCAGCGCCACCAGCGGTGCCCAGAAGCGATCGAGCAGGAAGCCGGCGACGATGCGCCCGGCCATCACCGACAGGCCGGCGAGGCTGGCATAGCGGGCGGCGGTGGCGGCATCGAGGCCGCGGTCGGTGAGCAACGGTACCAGATTGGGGATCAGCCCGGCGACGCCGAAGGTGACCGCCGAGAACACCAGCAGCATCGTCCAGAAGCGCCGGTCGCGCAGCACGCTGGCACGGTCGGCGCCGGGCAGGGCGGCGCGGTTGCTGATGGGGGCATCGCGGAACCACAGCCCCACCACCGGCAGCGCGATGACGACCACAGCGGCGCCAAGCAGATGATAGCCCATCGGCCAGCCGCGGTTGGCGATGATCGCCGTCATGATCGGCGGCGCCAGCACGGCGGTGATGCCGGTGCCGAACAGGGCGAGGCCCAGCGCGGCGCCGCGCGACCGATCGAACCAGCCGGAAATGCCGCGCGTCCAGGTCATCTGCGCCGTCCCGGCGCCGAGCAGTGCGACCAGCGCCCAGCCGAGATACCAGCCCGAAATGCTGGCGGCGAACAGCGGCAGTGCCGCGAGGGCCGCGGCGAAGCCCAGCATCGACAGCAGCGCCACCGGTCGCGCGCCGAAGCGGTCGACCGCCGCGCCCCACAGCCAGCTGATGCCGACCATCACCAGCATCTGCACGGCAAAGCCCCATTGGATGGCCTCGCGGCTCCAGCCGGTGGCGGCGGCGATCGGCTTCAGGAAGATGCCGAGCGTGTAGAAGGGCAGTGCCGAGATCGAGAAGGCCGCGCCGATGGCACCGCCGGCGACGATGCGCCAGCCGCGGCGGAATTCCGAAGGCGCGATGCTGCCGGGCAGGGCCTGATCCATGCCGTATCCTCTCGCCGGTGCCGGCGTTCCGGGCAAGCCCATCCATTTTCATCCGCCCTGCGGTCAAATCCTGCCGCCATTTCCCCCGGCGGCGACGCGGCCCTAGGGTGACGCCATGCCCGTCATCCCGCATCCCCCGCAGCCGCCGGCCGGCCATTGGCCGGTCGTCATCATCGGCGGCGGTGCCTGTGGCCTGGTCGCGGCGCTGGCGGCGCGCGATGCCGGGGCAGAGGTGCTGGTCATCGAGCGCGACGCCAGCCCGCGTGGCACCACGGCGATGTCGACCGGGCTGGTCCCGGCCGCCGGCACGCCCGATCAGGCGGCCGCCGGTATCGCCGACAATGCCGAAGTGCTGGCGCGGGATATCATCGCCAAGGCCAAGGGCGGTGACGCTGCCGTGGTCGCGGCGCTGGCCGCAGCGTCGGCAGAAACCGTATTGTGGCTGCGCGAACGCCATGGCGTGCCGTTCACCCTCGTCACCGGCTTCACCTATGCTGGTCACAGCGTGATGCGGATGATGGGCACGCCCAACCGTACCGGTAGCGAGCTGATGGCGGCATTGCTCGCCGCCTGCGCGGCGGCCGGGGTCGACCTGCTCTGCGATGCGACGGTCAGCGACCTGGTCGCCGACAGCGACGGCCGCGTCACGGCGGTGGTGGCGACCCGGCCGGACGGTGCGGCGGAGGTCATCGGCTGCGACGCACTGATCCTCGCCTGCTCGGGGTTCGGCGGCAACGGTGCCATGGTCGCCCATTTTATCCCCGAAATCGCCGGCGCCGTCTTTCACGGACACCCGGGCAACAAGGGCGATGCGCTGGCCTGGGGGCAGGCGCTGGGCGCGGCGGTCGCCGACATGGACGCCTATCAGGGCCATGGCGGGCTGGCCTGGGGCCATGGCATCCCGATCCTCTGGCCGCTGATCATGGCCGGCGGTTTCCAGGTCAATCGGCTGGGCACGCGCTTTTCCAACGAGGCACTCGGCTATTCCGAACAGGCGGCGAAGATCGTTGCCCAGCCCGAGGCGCAGGCGATCAGCATCTTCGATGAACGCCTGCACCGGCTGATGCTCGACTTCGACGATTATCACGATGCCCTGCGCGCCGGTGCGATCATCGAAGCGACGGATGTGGCGGAACTGGCAGCAAAAACCGGCCTGCCGCTGGATACGCTCGAGGCGACGCTGGCTGATGTCGCGGCGATGGTCGCCGGCACCGCCACTTGTCCGTTCGGCCGGGATTTTAGCGGGCATCCGCCGCTGGCACCGCCCTATCGTGCCGCGCGGGTGACGGGGGCGCTGTTCCACACCCAGGGCGGGCTGGTCGTCGATGCCGATGCCCGGGTGCTGCGCGGCGATGGCACGCCGCTGCCCAATCTGTTCGCCGGCGGTGGTGCGGCGCGCGGGGTGTCCGGCGCCGGGGCGGCGGGCTATATTGCCGGCAACGGCCTGTTGACGGCGACGGGATTGGGGCGGCTGGCCGGCATCGCCGCCGCAAAGGGGAACGCGATATGAAAAGCATCATCGATCAGGCCGGGCATGGCGCGCTGGTCAAGGGCGGGCATGACGATCGCGCCGCGCAGGATTTCGCCTTCACGCTGCGGAATTTCGTCACTTCCGAACTGATGCCGGCCAATCGCATCGTCTATGATCGCCGCGCCGGGCCGCGCCATGCCCGCCAGACCGGCGCGCCGGCGACAACGCCGCAACAGGTGCGCGCCGCCATGGGCGCCGACAGCTGGTACAAATTCTATGTCTCCGCCCGCCGCACCAGCCAGGAACTGATCTGGTCGAGCGTCATTCCGGCCGTGGAGGCCGCCGCCCCCGCAGCCGCACCGGCGTCGGCCGGCGGCACGCTGACGCTGGCCGAGGATTTCGTGCCGCCGCGCTATATCGCGGCCATCGACATCCATTGCATGCCCGGCGGCTATTGTGCCGATCGCGGCCCGGGCGATACCGCCGCCGGCGCCGTCTATGATCGCGGCGTCTATCTCTACATGTCGGGCCTGATGGGGCCGATGAATGATGCCGTCGGCCAATTGGCGGCGCGATGGCTGAAGTCGCGGCTGCCGGATTTCGCACCGGCAACCATCCTCGATCTCGGCTGCGGCGTTGGCCATTCGACGCTGGCTTATGCCCCGGCCTATCCCGGTGCGGTGCTGCATGGTCTGGATTGCGGTGCGGCGCTGCTGCGCTATGGCCATGCCCGGGCGGAATCGCTGGGCGTGCCGGTGCATTTCCAGCAGGGCGATGCCGAGCACACACCCTATGCCGATGCCAGCTTCGACCTCGTCACCAGCCATATCGTGCTGCACGAAACCAGCACGCGGGCGCTTCCGGCGATCCTGAAGGAATGCCACCGCCTGCTGAAGCCCGGCGGCGTCATGCTGCATATCGACCAGCCGCGCTTTGACGACAGCGACCCCTATGCGACCTTCCTGCAGGAAAACGAGACCTATTATAACAATGAACCCTTCTGGCGGCAGTATCGCCGCATCGATCTGGCGGCGGTGGCCGAAGCGGCAGGCTTTGCCGCGGACGCCATCGAAACCGATGTGCTGACCGCCGCGGTGGTGCAGCAGAGCCAGAACAACGAAAAGGTCGCCGCCGAATCCGCCGCCGCCCGCAAGCGCGGCTTTTCCGTCCTGCTCGCCCGGAAGTCCGCATGAAACCGCTGCCCAAACATGTCACCGGCAACCGCCCGGCGGTGCATGACGAACCGGCCATCGACCGGCTGATCGCCATGGTCCTTGCGCTGACCCGTGAAGTCTCGGTGCTGCGCGACCGCGTCGATACGCTGGAATTGCTGGGGCAGCAGGCCGGCTGGCTGGCCCCCGAGGCGGTTGACGCGTTCGTGCCGCCGCTGCCCGTCCGCCAGCGCCGCGAAGGCGCGCGCGAGGCGATGATCGGCCGGGTGCTGGCCATCCTGTCGGAAGAAATCGCCGATCTCGATGGCGGCGAGACCGATGACGCCTATTGGGCCACGATCGCGGCGATCGAAAAGGGCGAGGCATAGCACCAGCCAACTCCCTCCCCCCTGCGGGGAGGGAGGCTGTTCAGCCGGCCGCCAACCATGGCATAGCGCCGCCATGACCATCCAATCGCTGTTCGCCACGCCCTTCTACACCGCCGCCATCGCCGACGCGGATTTGCTCGCCGAACTCGAGCACAGCTGCCGCAGCCTCGCCGCCGAGGATCGCGCCGGCCGGGCCTGGGCCAAGACGAACGGCTATCAGGGCTATACCAGCTATGCCTCGCTGACCGATCTGCCGCAGCGCGACCCGGCCTTTGCCGATTTGAAGCGCCATCTCGATCGCCACGCCCGCAGCTTTGCCGATGCCGTGCATTTTGATCTGGGCGGGCGCAAGCCGAAGCTCGACAGCCTGTGGGTCAATGTCCTGAAGCCCGGCGGCGGCCATAGCGGCCACATCCATCCGCACAGCATCATTTCGGGCACGCTCTACATCGCCGTGCCGCCGGGCGCCGGGCCGCTGAAGCTGGAAGATCCGCGCCTGCCGCTGATGATGAACGCCCCCGGCCGCACCCCGGAAGCTCCCGAAACATCCCGGCCCTTCGTCTATAGGGCGCCGCAGCCGGGAACGCTGTTCCTGTGGGAAAGCTGGTTGCGCCATGAAGTGCCGGCGGGGACGGCGAAGAGCGACCGCATCAGCATCAGCTTCAACTATAGCTGACGGCGCTATTCCGCCTTCGGCCGACCCCGCTTCGGTGTGGCGCTGACCGCCACCTTGACGCCGCGCCGCGCCAGTGCCTCGCGCAACAGGCACTCGATTTCGGCATTGATGCTGCGCAGGTCGGTGGCGGCGGCGCGTTCGATGGCGTCGTGCAGCGCGGGGTCGAGCCGCAGGGCAAAGGGTTTGCGCGCCGTCACGCCACTATTGGTAGAGCGTGCCGGTGTTCAGCACGGGCTGGGTGTCGCGCTCGCCGCACAGCACCACCATCAGATTGCTGACCATGGCGGCCTTGCGCTCGTCATCCAGCTCGACGACCTTCTTGTCGCTGAGCATGGCCAACGCCATCTCGACCATGCCGACGGCACCGGCGACCAGGGTTTCGCGCGCGGCAACCACGGCGGCAGCCTGCTGGCGGCGCAGCATGGCGCCGGCGATTTCCGGGGCATAGGCCAAATGGGTGAAGCCGCATTCGTCGACGGTGATGCCGGCGACGGTCAACCGGGCGATCAGCTCGGCGCGCAATTCGCTGCTGATCCGGTCATGGTCGCCGCGCAGCGTCACTTCCTTGTGCTCGAAATCGTCATAGGGGTAGCGGGCGCCGATGGTGCGCACGGCGACTTCGATCTGGGCGGCGACAAAGGCGCGATAATCATCGACATCGAACAGCGCCTGCGCCGAATCGGTGACGCGCCAGACCACCTGGGCGGCCATTTCGATCGGGTTGCCGCGCAGGTCATTGACCTTGATCATCTGCGAAATCAGGTTGTTGGCGCGCAGCGAGATCTTGGTCTTGCCCATCCACGGCCAGGTCCAGCGCAGGCCGGGGCTGCGATCGGTGCCGCGATAATCGCCGAACAGCGTCACCGCCGCTGCTTCATTGGGGCCGATCATGTAGAAACCGGGCAGGATGAACAGCGCGGCGAACAGCGATAGCCCGGCGAGGGCCAGCAGGATCGGCGCATGGTTCGCGGCGGCCAGAAACACCAGGCCACCGCTGGCGAGCAGCGCGACCAATAGCAGGAGCAGCATCATATAGCCGCTGGCCCCGTTGCCGGCGGTTTCGCGGCTGGGTTGGCGGATGGCAGCTTCGGACATTGTCGTTACCCTTGTTGGAATGATGATATCATAATTATATCAAATTCCGACAATTGCAAGCCCCCTTCAATCGCTGCCACCGCCGCCGCCATCACCGCCGCCGGCGTCGCCTCCCCAGCTGCCGCTGCTGCCGCCGCCGCCGAAGTCACCACCGCCGGGGGTAAAGTCCGTCGCCGCTTCGCCAACCGACAACGGTGCGTCTGGCGCGTCGCCGATGATGATACCGTCGCTGCCGTCGTTCCGGCGCGTCTGCGGTGCCGACCTGCGCTTGTGCAGCAGCAGCCAGAGCAACAGCGCCAAAACCAGGATGGCAATGATCATCACGACGATGGCGCCCGTCACCGATCAGTCTGGCTTGTCGCCATCGCGCGGCGGCCGGCGGAACAGATTGGCCGGGTCCTTGTAGGCCAGCCACATGAAATAGCCGATCATGGCCATGAAGCTGACGATCAGGGCGATGACGCCGTAGAGGAACATGCGAATAGCCTTTTACTAAAATGTGTTGTCGCGCGGAAAACCGGTCGGCGGCAGGCGGCCGGCGCTGCCGCGGGCGCCCTTCCAGAAGGTCAGGTCGCTTTCGGTGCGAGTCCGTGCGCTGGCGCCGCCCATCGCCCAGCTGAGGCCTTCGGCCATCACGAAGCTGCGGGCGTCCGACAGGCCGCCGTCCTTGTAGCGTTGCAGCGCCACGCCCTGGCCGCGCGCCATCACCGGCAGCTCGGCACGATCGAACACCAGCAGCTTCCGATTGTCGCCGATGACGGCGATCATGTCGTCCCCCGGCGGGAGCGGGCGGATGACCTTCAGCACCGCCTTGTCCTTCAGATTGACGACCTGGCGGCCCTTGCGGGTTTCGGCGAGCACGTCCGCCGCCTCGACGATGAAGCCGCGGCCGTCGCTGGCCGCGAGCAACAGCGGTGCCTCCGGCTTCCACACCGCCAGCGCGACGATGCTGGTTGTTTCGGCCAGGTCGATCATCAACCGCAACGGCTCACCGAAGCCGCGGCCGCCGGGCAGCTTGTCCGGGCTCAGCGTGTAGAAACGGCCATCGGAGGCGGCGACCATGATCTTGTCGGTGGTATAGGCATGGAAGGCAAAGGCTGGGCCATCGCCCTCCTTGAACTTGATGGCGTCGCCGGCGCCAAGGTCGCTGTGCCCCTTCATCGCCCGCACCCAGCCCTTCTGGCTGGCGATGATGGTCAGCGGTTCCTTTTCGATCATCGCCTCCAGCGGCACCAGCTTGATATCGGGCGCGGCGGTGATCAGCGTGCGGCGGCGGCCGATCAGGGTCGTCGGCCCATAGGTTTCGCGGATGGCGGCAAGATCGGTCTGCAGGCGCGCCGTCTGCGCATCAGGGCTGTCGATCAGCGTGCGCAGCCCCTTGGCCTCCAGCGTCAGCGCCTTGTTCTCGCGCTCGATCTCGATCTCCTCCAGCTTGCGCAAACTGCGCAGCCGCATGTTGAGAATGGCTTCGGCCTGGGTTTCGGTCAGGTCGAAGGCGGCGATCAGATCGGCCTTGGCATCATCGGCCTCCCGGATGATGCGGATGACCTCGTCAAGGTTGAGATAGGCCTTGAGCAGCCCCCCCAAAATCTCCAGCCGCGCCTCGATCTTGCCGAGCCGGTAACGCGAGCGGGCCACCAGCACTTCGCGCTGGTGCACCAGCCAGCGGGCGATGACCTGCTTCAGCGACAGCACGCCGGGCCGGCCATGATCGAGCACGTTCATGTTGAGCGAGACGCGCACTTCCAGGTCGGTCAGCTTGAACAGGCTTTCCATCAACATGTCGGCATCAACGTTGCGCGATTTCGGCTCGATGACGATGCGCAACTGTTCGTCCGATTCGTCATCAATGTCGCCGAGGATGGCGAGCTTCTTGTCGTTGACCAGCGCGGCCAGCGCCTCGATCAGCTTGCCCTTCACCACCTGATAGGGGATTTCCTCGACGATGATGCGCCACATGCCCTGGCCCAGCTCCTCGCGGCGCCAGCGGGCGCGCAGGCGGAAGCTGCCGCGGCCGGTGGCATAGCTTTCGGCGATGCTGGCCGCCGGCTCCACGCAGACGCCGCCGGTGGGGAAGTCCGGGCCCTTCACCCATTGCAGCAGGTCGGTATCGGTCAGTTCGCCATTGCCGAGCAGCGCCATGGCGGCATCGAGGATTTCGGCGGCATTGTGCGGCGGGATGCTGGTCGCCATGCCGACGGCAATGCCGGAGGAGCCATTGGCGAGCAGATTGGGGAACAGGCCGGGGAACACCTCCGGCTCTTCCTCCTCGCCATTATAGGTCGCGCGGAAATCGACGCTCGCCTCGTCGAGGCCATCCATCAGCAGCGTCGCGGCGCGGGTCAGCCGCGCCTCGGTGTAGCGCATGGCAGCGGCGTTATCGCCGTCGATATTGCCGAAATTGCCCTGGCCGTCGATCAGCGGATAGCGCAGCGAGAAATCCTGGCTGAGCCGCACCAGTGCGTCATAGATCGACTGGTCACCATGCGGGTGATATTTCCCCATGACATCGCCGACGACGCGCGCCGATTTCTTGTAGGCCGAGGCTGGATCGAGGCGCAGCAGCCGCATGCCCCACAGGATGCGGCGGTGCACCGGCTTCAGCCCGTCGCGCAGATCGGGCAGCGAACGCGCCGTGATCGTCGACAGCGCATAGACGAGGTAGCGATCGCCGAGCGCCGTATCGAAGGGCGTATCGAGAATGCGATCGGCAGGCGGTTCGGGCGGAGCGGCGGTGGTGGTTCTGGCCATGGCGCCGGGATAGCGCGCAGCCGCCGCCGGGTCCACCGGACTCAGCCGAGCCGTGCCACCAGTCGTTGTCGCACGGCCATCACCTCGGCCTTGCGACCGTTCAGGACATCGCGGGCGAGGAAATGCCCGGTCAGTCGCAGCCCGTCACGGATCGCCGGCAGATCGGCCAAGGCGTCACCGATCAGGAACGCCGGCAGAGGCAGCAGCCGCGCCGCCCAGGGCTGCCCCGCGGCGCGCGAGACGGCTTGCGACGATTTGGGCGAGACATAGGCGAGGTCGCTGGTGACGCCGGTGGCGGCGCAGGCCGCCAGGTCGAGCCCGAACCCCAGCTCGGCGAGCAGCAGCAGTTCGTAGCGCACGATGCTCTCGCCGACGCTGGTCAGATCGGCGCCGGCGGCCAGGGCGCCGACCAGCGCAGCCAGGGTATGGAAGAGCGCCGGGTGCGGCACCGCCTCGGCCAGCGCATTGACGGTCAGCGCGGTCAACCATTCGAGCGCGGCGAGACCGCTGCCGGACAGCACCAGCGCGGCCCGTACCGCGGTCAGCTCTACCGTCGCAGTGGCCAGCTGCGTGTCGGTGCGCGCCTTCAGCGTCAGGGCGACACCATTCCCCGCCTGCAACACCGGCCGCATGCTGCGACCGCGGCCACCATGGACGTAGCCGGCCACCAGCCCATGCGCCGGCGTCAGGAAACGCACCACTGCGCCATGTTCGCCATGCGGCAGCGCCGTCAGAACAATGGCGTCGGTTTCCGTCAGCACGCTGTCAGTCGACCCAGTCGAGTCCCGAATCGCGGTAGACGGCGCGGTCTTCGGTCCAGTCTTCCTTGACCTTGACGTGCAGGAACAGGTGCACCTTCTTGCCGGTCAGTTCGCTGATGCCGGCGCGGGCGGTGCTGCCGATCTCCTTCAGCCGGTTGCCGCTCTTGCCCAGCACGATGGCGCGCTGGCTGTCGCGCTCCACCAGGATCTGCTGGTGGATGGCGATGCTGCCATCACGGCGCTCTTCCCATTTCTCGGTCTCGACAGCGCTCGAATAGGGCAGTTCGGCGTGCAGCTGGTTGTAAATCTGCTCGCGGGTGATTTCCGCCGCCATCAACCGGGTCGTCGCGTCGGTCAGCTGGTCTTCCGGGAAATGCCAGGGGCCGGGCGGCATGGCGGCGGCCAGCGCACCCTTCAGTTCCGCCACGCCATCGCCGGTGTTGGCCGAAACAAAATAGGTGTCACGAAACGCCGCCAGGCTGTTGGCGTGGGCGGCGAGATCGAGCAGCCTTGTCTTGGCGGTGATGTCGACCTTGTTGAGCACCAGCAGCTTAGGCTCCGGCCGGTGAATCAGGCTTTCCAGGATCGCCGTCGCATCGTCACGAAAGCCGGTCTTGGCATCGACGACAAAGGCGATCAGGTCGGCGCCCTCCGCCCCCTCCCATGCCGCGCGCACCATGGCGCGGTCGAGCCGGCGGCGCGGCGCGAAAATCCCCGGTGTGTCGATCAACAGCAGCTGCGCCGAACCTTCCGTCGCGATGCCGATCAACCGCGTCCGCGTCGTCTGCACCTTGGACGAAACGATCGCCACCTTCTGCCCGACCAGCGCATTGACGAGGGTCGATTTGCCGGCATTGGGGGCGCCGACGATGGCGATGGAACCGCAGCTTGTGTCTGTCATCTGATGTCCTGAAGTGGGGAGGCGTATTGCCTCCGGCGGCTGGGGCCTCAGGCCCCAGACCCCGAATTGATGGACTGTCCGTAGCACGAAGCGCGCATGAATCGAAATGGGGTCTGGGGCCTGAGGCCCCAGCCGCCGGAGGCCCTTCACGCCGCCGGAGACAAATCGCGCGCTACCCCGCCAGTCGCGCCAGCAATCCCAGCGCCGCGGCCTTCTCGGCTTCCTGCTTGCTCGCGCCTTCGCCCTGCGCCGGGTCTTCGCCGCGCACTGCCACCTCGATGGTGAAGCGCGGCGCATGGTCAGGCCCCTGGCGATCGATTACGATATAGCTCGGCATGCCGCGGCGGCGTTTCAGCGCCCATTCCTGCAGGCGGGATTTGGGGTCGGCGAGCAGGCGCGGGCTGTCGCCGCCGAGAAGGCGTGCCCATTCCCGGCGGACAAAGGCTTCGGCAACCGCCCAGCCGCCATCGAGATAGAGCGCCGCGACCAGCGCTTCGGCGACATCGCCCAGCACATTGTCGGACTGGTGCAGGCCTTTGGTGCGGGCATTGGGCTCCATGATCAGCATGTCGGGTACGCCGAGCGCGCGGCCAATGGCGGCATTGGCCGGCCCTTCGACCAGCGCGTGCAGGCGCGACGTCAGCCGGCCCTCGGCCTCGTCATGACTCTCATACAGCCAGGCGGCAACGGCGCAGCCGAGCACGCGGTCGCCAAGGAATTCCAGCCGCTGGTAGGAATTGGCGCCCTTGCCGGCGCTGCTGTGGGTGAGGGCGCGGCGGACAAGGCCGATATCGGCGAAGGCATGGCCCAGCCTGGCTTCGGCCCAGGCGGCGAGCGTCGCGTCGCTATGCGTCATGGTGGCGGGTCCGTTGCATGGCGCTGCGTGGCGCTGCTGGCGCTGCGGGTCAAGAGGCGTGGCGATTGTCGCGGTGAATGTCTTGGCCTTTTCACATCTCTGCGCCAAGACTGTCGCCATGACCGACGCCACGCTCCGCACCCTTGCCGCCGCCCCGCAGCCCGATCTCCTCAGCCTGTTCGCCAGCGAGCCTGATCGCGTCGCGCGCCTGAGCCTCGATGTCGCCGGCATCCATGCCGATCTGAGCAAGCTGGCGATCAGCCGCGATGTGCTGGCGGCGCTGCTGGCCCGCGCCGACGAGGCCGATCTCAACGGTTGGCGCGAAAAGCTGTTCACCGGCGCTATCGTCAACGCCAGCGAACGGCGCGCGGCGACGCACATGGCCGAGCGCGGCATGGGCGCCGCCAGTGACGTTGCCGCCGCCGCCACCGGCCAGGCTGCGATGCAGTCGGTGGTCGCGGCGGTGCGGGCCGAGGATGTGCGCGACATCATCCATATCGGCATCGGCGGTTCGGCACTGGGGCCGGCGCTGCTGCTCGATGCGCTGGCGCGTGACGGCGATGGCCCGCGCGTCCATGTCGTCGCCAATATCGATGGCGAGGCGCTGAAGCGGGCACTGGCGCAATGCGATCCGGCGCGGACCCGGCTGGTTATCGTTTCCAAGACCTTCACCACCACCGAAACCATGACCAATGCCGCCACCGCCATCGCCTGGCTGGCCGCCGCCGGCATCGCCGACCCGCACGCCCGCGCCATTGCGGTGACGGCAGCGCCGGCCAAGGCGCAGGCCTGGGGCGCTGGCGCGGTGTTGCCCTTCGCTGAAACCGTCGGTGGCCGCTATTCGCTCTGGTCGGCGGTCGGCCTGCCCTATGCACTGCGCTGTGGCCGGGATGCCTGGCAGGCACTGCTGGCCGGGGCGGCGGCGATGGATGCGCATTTCCGCGATGCGCCGGCGGCGGCCAATCTGCCGGTGCTGGCCGGCCTCGCCGATGTCTGGGCGGCGCATTATCTGGGCCAGCAGACCCGCGCCGTCTTTGCCTATGACGAGCGGTTGCGGTTGCTGCCGTCGTTCCTCCAGCAGCTCGAAATGGAAAGCAACGGCAAGCGGGTGACGCGCGACGGCGCGCCGCTCGCCGGCGCCAGCGCCGCCGTCACCTGGGGCGGCACTGGCACCGATGCCCAGCACGCGGTGTTCCAGCTCCTGCACCAGGGCACCATCGTCGGCCCGGTGGAGTTCGTCGCGGTGAAGACGCCCGGCCATGACCTGCCGGCGACGCACCACCGCCAGCTGCTCGCCAATTGCTTCGCGCAGGGCGCCGCGCTGATGAAGGGGCGGACGCCTGCCGAGGCGCTGGCGCTGTCCGGCGGCGACCCGGCGCTGGCGGCGGCCAAGACCTTCCCCGGCAACCGGCCATCGGCAACACTGCTGCTCGATCGCCTCGATCCGAGAACGCTTGGCGCGCTGCTCGCCTTTTACGAACACCGGACGTTCGTTGCGGCCGTGCTGCTCGGCATCAACCCCTTCGACCAATGGGGTGTCGAGCTCGGCAAGGAAATGGCGACGGCGGTGCTGGGGGGCGGCGGCAGCGGGTTCGACGCATCGACCGAAGCGCTGCTGGCGCGCGGGTTAGGCTAGCGTCCGCCACACACCGTGCTGCAGCGCCTCGACCGGCTGATAGCTGCGCTTGTAGGCCATGCGATCACAGCCTTCGATCCAATAGCCCAGATAGACATAGGGCATGCCGGCGCGGGCGGCACGGGTGATGTGATCGAGGATGATGAAGCTGCCCAGCCCTTTGCGGCTCGTGAGATCGGGGTCATAGAAACTGTAGATCATCGACAGGCCATCGGCCTGTTTGTCGGTCAGGCAGCAGCCGACCAGCCGGCCGGGCCGGCCATCGACGCTCGGCTCGCGATACTCGACGACGACGGTGTCGACCGGCGATTGTTCGACCATATCGGCGAAATCATGCGCGTCCATCGCCGCCATGCCGCCGACCGGATGGCGTGCGGTCAGGTAGCGGCGCAGCAATTGCCATTGTTCCTCGGTCGACCAGGGCTGGCAGGCGTTGACCTCAAGGTCGGCGTGGCGCTTCAGCAGTTTGCGCTGGGTGGCGGAGGGCGTGAAGCGCGGCGCCACCACCCGCACCGAGACACAGGCCTGGCAGGTGTCGCAGCTCGGGCGATAGACGACATTCTGGCTGCGGCGAAAGCCGATGCGGCCCAGCGCCTCGTTCATTTCGCCGGCGTCCTGGCCCTTCAGTTCGGCAAAGACCTTCCGCTCGGTGCGGCCGGGAATATAGGGGCAGGGGGCGGGGGCCGTGACGAAGAAGCGCGGAAAGCGAAAGCTCTGGTCGGTCACACAGCTCCCCTCTCCGGATGCGATGCTCGGGTCTCAGTCTAATGCGGCCCGGCGGCAAAAGGCTATAGGCTTTGCGACGAGATTCTTTCGATCAATCGGCTTCCACCATGCGCACTTCATAGGCGGCGGCGCGCAGGGCCTCGAGCAGGCGCTGCAGGTGATCGGCGTCGCGGGTCTCGCACTCGATCTCGGCGATCAGGCCCTTGGCCGGCAGGCTGGTGAAGACGCGCTGGTGATAGACTTCGAGGATGTTGACCTGCTGCTGGTCAAAGATGCGCGCGACCTCGAACAACTGCCCCGGCCGGTCCTTCAGCCGGATGCGCAGGCGCGCCAGCCGCCCGGCGCGGGCGAGATCGCGCAGCAGCACATTGGCAAGCAGCCGCGTGTCGATGTTGCCGCCGCACAGCACCAGGCCGACCTTCGTCCCGCGGAAGCGCCGCGGATGCGCGAGCAGCGCGGCGAGCCCGGCAGCGCCGGCGCCCTCCACCACGGTCTTTTCGATGTTGAGCAGCATGGCGACGGCGCGTTCCAAGTCGCGCTCGCCGACCAGCACGATGTCGTCGACAAGGGCGCGGACGACCTCGGACGTCAGCACGCCCGGCGTCTTGACGGCGATGCCTTCGGCCAGCGTATCGCCATCGCAAACGCTCGACTGGCCCTTCAGCATGGCATGCATCGACGGGTAGAGCTCGGCCTGCACGCCGATCACCTCGATCGCCGGGTTGCGGGCCTTGGCGACAGTGGCGATGCCGGAGATCAGCCCGCCGCCGCCGATGGGGACGACCAGCGTGTCGAGATCGGGCGCATCGTCGAGCATTTCCAGCCCGACCGTGCCCTGGCCGGCCATGACCAGCGCATCGTCGAAAGGATGGACGAAGACGAAGCCGCGCTTGGCCGCCAGCTCATGGGCATGGGCGGCGGCCTCCTCGAACTTCTCGCCGAACAGCACGACATGGGCGCCATGGCCTTCGGTCTGCTGCACCTTCACGACGGGCGTGAACTTGGGCATCACGATGGTGGCGGGGATGCCCAGCCGCTTGGCGCCATAGGCCAAGCCCTGCGCGTGATTGCCGGCCGAAGCGGCGATGACGCCGCGCTGCCGCTCCTCCGCCGTCAGGCTGAGCAGCTTGTTGAGCGCGCCACGTTCCTTGTAGGCGGCGGTGAACTGCAAATTTTCGAACTTCAACCAGACATCGGCGCCGGTCAGCTCCGACAGCGTCTGGCTGCGCAGGCAGGGCGTGCGGATGATCTGGCCACTAATGGCGCGCGCGGCGGCCTCAACATCGGCAAGGGCGATCGGCAGCGGGGCCGTGGCAGCAGCGGAGGCGGTGGCAGTCATGCCCCGCTGTTATAGGGCGCGGCGCTGTGGCGCAACCGAAGTGCCGCCTGTTCTGTCATCCCGGGCTTGACCCGGGACCCAGCTTTCTTTCTTCGATGCCGTCAGCACAACAGGGACACCCGCAATGCGCATTTCCTTCCTCGGCCTCGGCATCATGGGCGGCCCGATGGCGCGCCACCTCGCCGCCGCCGGCCATGACGTCACTGTCTACAACCGCTCGGCCGAAAAGGCCGTGGCCTGGGTGGCAGCGCATGGTGGCCGCGCTTTGGCGACACCGGCCGAAGCGGCAGCGGGCGCCGAGGTCGTGCTGGCCTGTGTCGGCGCCGATGCCGATCTGCGCGCCGTCACGCTGGGGCCGGATGGCGCCTTTGCCGCCATGGCGCCGGGGAGCCTGTTCATCGATCATACCACCGTCTCCGCTGCCATCGCCCGCGAACTGGCCGAGGCGGGCGATGCCCGCGGCCTGCTGGTCGTCGATGCGCCGGTGTCGGGCGGCCAGGCCGGTGCCGAAAATGGCCAGCTGACCATCATGTGCGGCGGCACGCCCGAGGCCTTCGCGGCGGCGGAGCCTGTCATGCAGGCCTATGCCCGCCGCATCGGACATATGGGCACGGCCGGCAGCGGCCAGCTGACCAAGATGGTCAACCAGCTCTGCATCGCCGGCGTGCTGCAGGGGCTGGCGGAAGGGTTGGCGCTCGGCCGTGCCGCCGGCCTCGATCTCGGCCAGGTGGTCGGGGTGATTTCCAAGGGCGCGGCGCAGAGCTGGCAGATGGAGAACCGCGCCGCGACCATGGCGGAAGGGCGTTTCGATTTCGGCTTCGCCGTCGACTGGATGCGCAAGGACCTGGGGCTGGCGCTCGATGAAGCGCGTCGGCTCGGCGTACCACTGCCGCTGGGGGCGCTGGTCGATCAATTCTATGTCGATGTGCAGGCGATGGGCGGCGGTCGGCAGGACACGTCCTCGCTGATCCGCCGGCTGGTGAAATGAACCCGCTGTTCCGCCCGGCGCGGCTGCCGGACGATGCCGCCCTGCTGCTCGATCTCAACACCGAATATCTGCAATCGGTGTTCGACGGCGTCGCCGCAGTTTATCCCTTCACGCTCGCCGATGTGTTTCCGGGCGGCAATATCCGCGCCTATCTCGCCGGCGCGCTCGACAAGGTGGTGAGCGGCGCGCCGGGCAGTGCCTTTTACATTGTCGAGGTCGATGGCCAGGTCGCCGGCATGGGCGGGCTGCGCGCCGTGCGCCCCGGCATCGCCGAAATGAAGCGCGTCTATGTGCGACCGGCGTTTCGCGGCGCCCGGCTGGGACTGGCGATCGTCGATCGCCTGATGGCCGATGCCCGCGGCTTTGGCTACACGCAGATGTTCCTTGATACCGCGCCCACGCTGACAACCGCCATCGCCCTTTATCAGCGCCTGGGCTTTGCCGATATTCCGCCCTATCCGGAGGTGGAAGTGTCGCCGCTGCTGCATCCCATCTGGGTGTTCATGGGGCGGTCCCTGCAGGCGGGCTGACGATGGGGGTCGGGTCGTTTATGCTGTTCCGACCGGTCGCGCTGCACGCCTTCACCGGAGTCGGCACATCGGCACCAAGATGCGATGTCCAGCATTCGTTGAGCAGAGAGCAATAGCAGGCCGTCGCCGTCATCTGCCAGCGACCCTTGTCCAGGACTTGCCAGGCGGCGAGCTCTGCTTGCCCGGCCGGCTTCTTGTAGCGAATGAATCGCACCTTCTCGCCCCCGCTGAGCATCGTGTTGGCGATCACCGACGAAGTGAAGGTGAGGTTGTAGTTCGCCGGCGCACCCATGGGCTGCAGATAGTCGCGCAAATACCGGCTGGCCTTGCCCTTGTAATACAGCTCCAGCCAGACGATGCGGGCCGGACCGGTGCCGGCATTGCTCAGCTCATAGCTGATCTCCGGCTTGCCCGCGTCATCGAGGTTGCCATGCGACATGACCAGCAGCGGCGTGGAATTGGCTCGCACCAGCCTGGCGTTCTGATCGACCAGCGCCTCCATGGTGCGCCCGGTGTGCAGCGAGACATAGAGCGAGGCAAAGGATGCCGCGACGACACTGATGGCCAGGATCCGGTCGAACCAGGGATTGCCACTGTGCTGGTGCTGATGCGGCGGTTCCGGGGCTTCGATCACGACTGGCCTATCCGGCGGCAATTGCTCGACATTGTCGTCCATCCCGTACGCCCTTTGCTTATTGCCAATATTCTGCCGTGACCGGGCAAGGTCAACGGGGACTTGTCATCTTGGCGGGCGAATGTTTCAGTAGGACATGAACAAGATCCCGCTTCTCGCCCTGCTGCTCGTCAGCGCTGTCCCGGTACTGGCCGACACGGCCTATACCAATGCCAATGGCTATACGCTGGGGGCGGATGGCACGTTGCTGCGCTTCGGCACGCTGCTCGTCGATGATGCCGGCAAGGTGAAGGCGACGCTGCCCGCCGGCGCACCGCTGCCCAAGGGCAAGCGCGTCGATGTGAAGGGCCGCACGCTGCTGCCCGGCCTCATCGATGCCCATGGCCATGTCATGAGCCTTGGCGAACGCGCGCTGGCGGTTGATCTGTCCGAAACCACCAGCCTCGCCCAGGCACAGGCGGCGGTGAAGGCCAACCCCGGGCAGGGCAGCTGGATCCGCGGCGGCGGCTGGAATCAGGAACGCTGGGGCCTTGGCCGTTTCCCGACCGCAGCCGAGCTGGATGCTGCCACCGGTGACCGGCCGGCCATCCTGCGCCGTGTCGATGGCCATGCCATCTGGGTGAACAGCGCCGCGCTGAAGCTCGCCGGCATCACCGCCGCGACCAAGGATCCCGATGGCGGCCGCATCGAACGCGACGCCGCCGGCAACCCCAATGGCGTTCTGGTTGATGGTGCGATGAAGCTGGTCGCCGCCAAGGTGCCGCCGCTCAGTGCCAAGGAACAGGATGCGGCGCTGACCAAGGCGCTGGCTATCATGGCCTCTGTCGGCCTCACCGGCGCGCACGACGCCGGCATCGATCGCCCGACCTGGGACCGCTATCTGCGCTTCGCCCGCGCCGGCAAGTTGACCGCGCGACTCTACGCGATGGCCTATGGCCCCGATAATCGCACCGCCATCGCCCCCAATGGCCCCATCCCCTGGGGCCATGGTGACCGGCTGGCGATGATGGCGATGAAGCTGCAGGCCGATGGCGCGCTGGGCAGCCGCGGCGCCTGGATGGCCGATGACTACAGCGATGCGCCGGGCAACAAGGGTCTGCCCTTCTTCGAGGAAGGCAATCTGCGCCGCATCATCATCGCGTCCTCCGCCGCGGGCTTCCAGACCAATGTCCATGCCATCGGCGATGCCGCCAATGGCGCGGTGCTGGGCGCCTTTGCGGCGATCCCGGAAGGCCAGCGCTCGGCGCTGCGCCACCGCGACGAGCATGCCCAGATCGTCAATACCGGCGACCTGCCGCGCTTTGCCCGGCTGGGCATCATCGCCAGCATCCAGCCGACCCATGCCACCAGCGACAAGGGCATGGCCGAGGCACGGGTGGGCGAAGCGCGGCTGGCCGGTGGCTATGCCTGGAAGAGCCTGATCGACAGCGGCGCCCGCATCGCCGGCGGCAGTGACTTCCCGGTCGAACCGCCCAACCCCTTCTATGGCCTGCATGCCGCCGTTACCCGCCAGTCGCGCGACGGCCAGCCGCCGCAGGGCTGGCGCATGGCGGAAGCGATGACATTGCCCCAGGCCTTTGCCGCCTTCACCACCGGCGCCGCCTGGGCCGGCCATGCCGAGACCAGGGTCGGCACACTGACGCCGGGCAAATGGGCCGACTTCATCATCATCGACCGCGATCCTTTTGCCACCCCGGCGGCCACGCTGTGGCAGACACAGGTCGATGAAACCTGGCTGGCCGGGCGGCGGGTGTTCCGACGCTAGCGTCGATTGCCGTCGGACGGCACCGGCCCGCTACCCCGCCCGGCCACCCAAGTCATTTTACGATATGGGTGGCCCGGAGCGGATGCGACCTCCGTCGCGGGCGGGGGAGCGGGCCGGTGCCGACTTCACTTCGACGCAATCGACGCTAGCGTCGATCACATGCGCCGGAGGTCGGCGCCGGCTCAATAATCCTTCTTCCAGCGCAAATTGGCGCTGGTGCCGCCCAGCGTCGCCACCTGTGAGAGGATCGACAGCGAGCGGGTGAGCGAGATTTCGATGTTGGTGGCGCTATAGCCCTGGGCGTCGGTGGCCAGTTCCACATAGACGCTGCGGCCGATATATTGACCTGCGGCGACGGCGGTCTTGCGGCCGGTCGTCGTGTCGGCCGGCAGGATGCGCAGCCGGTCTATGCCCAGGCCCTTCTTCACCATGTTGATCGGGTTGAGCCCGCCGCTGCCGCCGCGCAGGGAGGCGAGGGCGGCGGCGAGTTGCAGCGCTTCCGGCGCCGACAGATCGGTGACCGAGCTGCCGAACAGCACGCGGCTCAGCACTTCGTCCTCGGGCAGCGCCGGTACGGAGCTGAAGGCGATCTGCGGGCGCTGGGCCGTGCCGGTGATCGCCAGCTGGGCGGTGAAGCCCTGGGCGCTGCTTTCGGCGGCGATGTCGATGATCGGATCGGGCGGGAACACGCCCTGAAAGCGGACATCGCCCTTGGTCAGGCTGAAACGCTTGCCGGCGAAATCATAGTCGCCGCGCACCAGCTGCACCCGGCCGCTGACTTCGGGTGTGGTGGCGCCGCCCTTGACCTTCACATTGGCGCGCCATTCCGCCTCGATGCCCATGCCGGACAGGAACAGCCGGCGATCGCCGCTGATATCCAGATTGAGCAGCCAGCGTGTCGGCGGCGCATAGGCCACGACGCGGCGGCCAAGCACACGGGTGTTCTTTTCGGTGACATAGAGCGTCGGCACGTCGATGGCGCTGCCACGGCCGATGCGATAGGTCGCCTTGTCGACGACGAGCTTGCCCGAGACGACGCCGCCATATTGGTCGGTGGCGATACGGACGGTGCCGGTGGCGCTGCCGGTGAAATCGTCGCGGTTGACCAATTGGGCGTTCTTCAGCCGCAGCCTTATGTCCATCGGAAAGCCGCGTTCCCCGGACAGGTCGATGCCGCCGGTGCCGATGATGCTGCCATCCTTGCCGACCCGGCCGGAGAAACGGGTGAGTTCCAGCCGCGAGGCGGTGAAGCGGCTGTCGAGCGAGACCTGGTCGATGACGGCGCCGACGCTGACCGCTTCGACACGCGCGCCCTCGCTGCGCGCCGTGCCGCTGATCTGCGGGTTGCCGAGCAGGCCGGAGACATCCGCGGCGACCGAAATCGGCCCACGCACGTCCATCGCCTCGACGCCCGACAGGCCCCAGAGCGCCTGGGCCGGGCCATTGTAGCGCAGTTGTGCGACGACCGGGCTGGCGAACAGCCGTTCGGTCAACGTGCCGCTGCCCGCCGGAATCGGGCCGATGCGCGCCTGCATCCGCCCTTCGACCTTGCCGCCGCGCACGATGACGGCGCGGGCGACGCTGCCTGCCGCGCTCAGATTGGCATTGATGCCGACATCGATGGGGGCGGAAGAGGAGGCGATGCCCGCGCGCGACAGATGGTTGATGCGCAGCGCGGCGGTGCCGGTCGGCGTGCCGCCCGCCGGCAGGTCGATGTCGATGGTTCCCGACACCCGCCCGCTGACATCGAGGGCGGGCAGGGCAACGGTGAGCAGCGACAACGACACCCGGTCGAAATTGGCCTTCAGCGCGCTGTGGCTGCCGAAGATGCCGGACAGCGCGGTCTTGCCATCGGGCGTGATGATGCTGACGGGTGCCAGCCGCCAGCCATCGCTGTCGCGGGTGAACACGGCGGGCCCGCTCAGCGTCACCGGCTTGCCGTCGAGCGTGCCGCTGCCGATCAGTCTTGCCTCATCGGCGCCGAGATCGGCCGTCGCCGTCAGCGTGAAGGGGATGGTGGTGGTACCGCTGGCGGCGAGTTTGGCCTGGCCATCGCCATTGGCATAGCGCAGCGTGCCGCTGGCGGTATCGAGGCGCAGGCCGTCGCGTTCCACGCCCGACAGTGTGAAGCTGCCGCTGGCGCTGGGGCCGCTGTCGGGCAGCAGCACGCTCAGCTGCACGCGGCCGCGATCGATGCTGATCGGCGTCACAAGGTCGATGCGCGCCTCGTTCGCCGTCACATCGACATCGGCGCGCTGCACGGCGCCGGCGGCGGCAAGTTGCACCACGCCGGTCAGGCCCGAGCCCGCAAAGCCGATGCGACCGGCAAAGGGACCAGTATCGGTCTGGACGATGCGGCCCTGGCCGATCATGCCGACGATGCTGGCGCGTTCGATCTCGATGGTCACCGGGTCGGTGGCGGTGCGGATCAGGCCGCGCCCGGCGACCGGGCCGTAGCTGGAGGCGCCATCGGCGGTGAAGGACCAGCCGCCGACCGCCGGCGCGACATGGCCGCTGAGGTTGGTGAGGCCGATGCCGAAACCGGGTTTCTGCAGCACGACATCGACGACCGGCGCGTCGATCGGCCCGGCCAGCGCCAGCGTCAGCGGGCCATAGGCGCGCGAAGTGCCGGCACCGCTCAGCCTGTCCAGGCCGGCGGCGCTGCGCGTGCCATTGGCGGACAATGTCAGGCCCGGTGCCACCAGCCGGGTGTTGCGGAAGGCGAGCGACAGATCGTCGGCGATATCGAGGTCGCTGGTGATCACCGGCAGCCCATCGGTCAGCGCGGCAAAAAAGCCATTGTCGATTCGGACGAGCCTGACCGTCGTGCGGCCGGCGACGCGGGCGCCGTTGCGGCTCGGCGTCACCCGCACATCGGCGCTGATATCGGCCAGGCCGGTCTGCGGGATGACATAGCGCGGCAGCAGGCCCTTGATGGCGATCAGATAATCGTCACGCGCCGGCACCACTGTCAGCACCGCCTGGCCCGACAATTTGTCGCTGCGAAAGCCGATGGCGTTGCTGGTCAGCCGGCCATCGGCCCAGGCGATAGCGCCGGAGGCACGCACATTGGTCAGCAGCGGCGCCGCGGTTTCGGCGACACCGGTGACGCGTCGCGCCGTCGCCGCCACCTGAATGGTCAGCGGCGTGCTGCCGAGATTGATGGTGCCAGTGGCGGCCAGGCCCTCGGCGACATAGCTGCTCCAGGCGGCGCTGGCGGTGGTCAGCCGATAGGTCAGCACCGGATCGGCAAAGCGCCCGCCGAGCGTGCCGGTGGCGCTGACGTTGCGCCCGCCGATCTTGGGGTGCAGCGCCGCCGGCGCGAGCAGGCGGGCGGTTATGGTGCCGCTGTCGATGGTTTCGGCGCCGATATCGAGCCGGGCTTTGGCGGTGACGCTGAGGGCGCTGCTGGCGAGGTCGGCCGTCACCGCGGTCTTGCCGTCCGCGGCCACGGCACTGGCGTCGATCCGGACCAGCGGCGCGGCCAGCCGTGCCGGCACGCCGGTCAGCACCAGCCCGGCATTGGCGCTGCCTTTCAGCGTGAAGCGGCCCTCGGCGGCGGTCAGCGCCAGATTGGCGAGTGCCTTGCCGCCCAGCCGGGCGTCGAGGCGGCCCTGCCAGGCCTGCCACGCCCCGTCACCGGCCAGCGTGACAGCGAGCGGGGCGTTCAGCCCCAGCAAACCGGCAATCGCGCCATTGGCCGGGCCCTTGATGACGCCATCGAGATCGAAGCGATTGGCGTCGGGCTCGGCGTCGATGACCAGCCGCAGCGTGTCGCCGCTGCCGGCGAGGCCGCTTTCGGGCAGGGTCAGCGCCACCAGCCGGGCCTTGACGCGGCCATCGCGGATATCGGCGTTGCCGCCGACGCTCAGCACGCGGCGCTGGCCCGAGACCGGCGCCTCGAGGATCAGCCGGTCGATGGCCAGCCGGCCGATATCGAAATCGAAATCGGGCAGGATGCGGTCATCGGTGCTGGGGTTGAGCGCCGGGGCGCGCAAGATGCGCACGACAGGCGCGGCGATGTCGCGGGCACGAAAGGTCTTGTTGATCAGGTCGAGCGGCCGCCAGTCCAGCGCCAGCCGCGGCACCTCGGCAAAGCGGCCCCTGGGGTCGGACAGCACCATGTCATGGATCACCGCCTTGCCGAACAGGCTGCCGTCGATGCGCCCGGCGGTGATGCGCAGTCCGCTTTGCGGCTTCACCAGCGGCAGTTGCCGGACAACAAAGGCGCGGCCGGCATCGCTGTCGATCCAGCGCAGCGCGGCAAAACCGAGCACGGTCAGCAATGTCAGGCCGATGACGATGAACGACAGCGCCCGGGCAATGCCATGGCCGCCGCGTCGCACGGGTGGTGCTGCCTCCGCCATCAGAAGGCCTGGCCGATCGAGACGTAGAAGGCGAGGCGCGGGTCGCCGGCCTGGCGGGTCAGGGGTGTCGCCAGATCGATGCGCACCGGGCCGAAGCTGGTGTAATAGCGAAAGCCGAGGCCGGCGCCGTAGCGCAGATCGGTGAAGCGCGGCAGCGATGAGCTGTACACTTGGCCCGCATCGACGAAGCCGACCAGCCCGACATCATTGCCGAAAGCGGTGAAGCGGTAGCGCACCTCTGCCGAGGCTTCCGTCAGGCTGTTGCCGCCGGTCGGGCTGCCATCGCCATCCTTGGGGCCGACGCCCTGATAGTCGAAGCCGCGCACCGAACCGCCACCGCCGGCATAGAAGCGCCGGTCGGGCGCGATGCGACCGCGGCTGGCCCCGGCGATGGCGCCCAGATGCAGGCGCCCGGCCAGCACCACCGGCCCCAGCGGATAATAGGCGGTGCCGTCGAATTGCGTCTTCAGATAGTTGAAATAGGTGCCGCTGCGCAGCGTGAATTCGGGCGAGACACGCGCCGTCAGCCGGAAACCCTTCGACGGGTTGAGCAGATTGTCCGACTGGTCCCAGGTGACGTTGCCGGGCAGGGCGATGATGAAATAGGTGTTGTTGGGATCGGACGGCGCCGAACGGTCGCGCTGCCGCGTCACCAGCGCCTCGACACCCAGCGAATAGGTCCAGGGTTTCTGCCAGACGATGTTCGATTCGCGGGCGATGGCGGCGCCGAGGCCAAAGGTCGTCGCGTCAAAGGCGTTCTGCTGTTCCGCCGACAGGCCGAGGCGCAGTGACAGCGTCTGGTCGCGCCGCTTGAAATTGCGGCGGCGCAGTTCGCCGATCAGCACCTGTTCGCGCTCGGCGGCGACGGTGCGGACGGTGAAGCCGCCCTCCGGCTTGATCAGGTTGCGATGCGCCCAGCTGGCTTCGACGCGGATGCCCTGGCCGGTCGAATAACCCCCGGTGGCGGCGATGGTGCGCACGGGTGCCGCTTCGGTGGTGATCTGCAGATCGACGGTCTGGGTGCCATCGGCATTGGGCGGACCGGCGGCAACCGCCTTTATATTGACGGCGCCGAACAGTCCGGTCTGGATCAGCGCGCGGCGCAGATCGTCCCGGCCGAAGCCGCTATAGGGCTGGCCGGGCTTGAAACGGGCGATGATGGCAAGATGCCTTTCATCAAAGCCCTGGGTATCACCGTTGATGTGCAGGCCACCGAACACGGCGCGCGGGCCGGTCTCGACACTCTGCACCAGTTGTGCGGTGCGGGTGGCATGGTCGATGGTGATATCGGGCTTCAGCACCTGGGCGAATGGATAACCAGCGTCGGCGAGCTGGGCGGCCAGACTTTCGGTGGCGGCGGTGACCTTGACCGCATCGACAGTGTCGCCCGGCTTCAGACCGAGCAGTGGCAGCGCCAGCGCCGTCGGGGCCGGGCCATCGGGGGCGGTGATGCTGATGCTGTCAAAGGTATAGAGTGGCCCGGGATCGACAGTGACGACCACCCGGGTCGGCTGGCCGGCGCGCACCGGCGCCAGGATCTGGATGGCGGTGCTGCCACCATAATGGCCGACAGAGCGCAGCAACTGGTCGATGAGGTCGCGGTCCTCGATGGTGCGGCGGTTGATCTGTGCCAGATTGGCGGCCTCGCCACGCTTGCTCCACAGCGCCGACAGCCCCTCATATTCGTCCTGAAGGCCGAGCGGTGCCAGTCCCTTCACCTCCACGGCATAGCGGACATCGCCGGCGATTTCGGCATCGGCGTCGCTGTCGGTGGTCGATTCGACGGTGGGCCAGGGCACGTCGGCTGCGGCATCGCCGGGCATCGGCGGGAAATCTTCCAGCGCCGGCTCGCCGGTCGGCAGTGGTATCGTCGACGGCCGCGCTGCATCGGCCAGTGCGTCATCCAGACTGGTGGCACCGGTGCTTAATGGCGCTGGTGGCGCCGGTTCGGGCGGCGCCGGCGATGTGCTCTGGGCGGCCAGCGGCGCTGCCAGCCCCAGTGCGACACAGGCCGACACCCTGAGCGAGCATCGCAAAAATGGTTCCCCAAACACCACGAGTCAGTCCTAGACCAGCCAATCGCCCGCGCAAAGCCGTGGCTGCGGCAAGGCGGGACTGGCACGACGCCGCAGAGCGTGGCAAAGCACCAGCATGTCGCAACGCCCTGAAGTCGATCCTGTTCCCCGCCCGCCCCAGCGTGGCGGCGGCGTGCTGATCGCCGCCGGGCTGCTGCTCGGGCCGGTTCCGTCTAAGTGCAAGAGACTCTAGCTCAGCCGCCGCCCCACCCAGACCACGCGGCCGATGACTGTCAGCCCGGCGGGATCGCAATCGTCCCAGCTTGGATAGGCATCATTGTCGCTGCGGATGGCCAGCCGCCGTGTCGCCGGATTGACCGACAGTCGCTTGACCAGCAGCGCATCATCGGTGCGCAGCACATAAATGCCGTCGCGCAGCCGCTCGCGATCATCGGTATCGACCAGGATGTGATCGCCGTCGGCCAGCGTCGGCAACATTGAATCGCCCTGCACATTGATCACCGACAGCGCTTCCGGCCGGCCGCTGGCGACGTCGCGCACCCAATTGGCCTGGAAGGCGAGGGCGGCGAGCGCGTTTTCGTCGCCAGGCTGGGCGCCGCCACC
This sequence comes from Alphaproteobacteria bacterium PA4, assembly GCA_002256005.1. Classification (GTDB taxonomy): domain Bacteria; phylum Pseudomonadota; class Alphaproteobacteria; order Sphingomonadales; family Sphingomonadaceae; genus Sandarakinorhabdus. The sequence goes on from NKIQ01000012.1 coordinate 61,461, forward strand.
GGCGGAGGCGCCGACATCCAGCTGCGGGATCAGCACATAGTCGCGGGCATGGCGAATCAGTCCTGGTCGCGCGACGACGGCGTGATCGGGCTTGTCATCCGGGCCGCCGAGCAGCCGTTCCGGCACGCCGAAATGCTGGGCGAGGACACGACGATCGGTTTCCGACAAGCGACGGGGCACGCCGCGCTTGACGAACTGCTGGATATAGGTCGGATTTCGCCCAAGGCGTCGCGACAGCGAGGCATAGTCCTCGCCGCGCGATGCGATAAGCTCGTCCAACCGCTTGCGGATGGCGATACTGTCCATGACTCACGGACCTCCTCTCCCGGCCCGCTTGCACCGGACTATAGCATAGTTTTTTACCTAGACTAGTAGGATTTGCGCATCGATAAAGTCGCAACGCCACCGAATCGGTTGTGATTCTCAAAGGTAGGCGATGGGAGGTTGATGATGACATTGCTGACAACGGTCGAACGTCACCTGCGCCGGCGAGCGTTGGCGCCGTCGCGGTTCGGACGTGTCGTGGCAGGCGATCCGCGCTTTGTCTTCGATCTGCGCCGTGGGCGCGAGCCGCGACCCGCCACGGCGGCGCGCGTCCTGGCCTTTATCGCCAGCGCCGAGGCCGGCGACCTGCGGGAGGTCTGATCATGCGACCCAACACCAGTGCCATTGCCCTGCAACTGCTGCGTGCCGTCGTCGCCACCGCCGGTTGCGACCCGTCCGATAGGGAAAAACCCATAATTGTTACCGAATTGCTCGAAACCCGCGACTGGGCGAGCGCTACGTTCGAAGGCGAGATGCATCGCCTGCATCTGCGGATCGACGGGGAAGCCTCGGCGGTGGCCGCGATGCTCGACCGGTTGCGCCACGGTGTGCCGGACCGGGACATCGCTCTCAATGGCTGGTTCGTGGCCGATATCTTGGTCGAAGATAGGCAAGATGACGGCGATCATGACGATAGCCTAGGCAATTCCCTCGCCATAGTTAACCAAAATGTGACATCTTTGTCGCAATCCTTGATAATTCGCGCGCTCGTGCTGCGCGACTGACGATGCCTGGCGGGCCAGAGGGCAGCTGGCCGCCATTGCCTCACTGCGTCGGGGTCTGGCTTCGACAGGGGCGATTTGCCGCTCCCCGGCCAGTTTGAGCGCCACTCGAAATCGCTTGCGACTTGCCGGCTTCCGGGCAATATTGAGTCGTAATCAAAAGTGCTGGCATGGCGCCGGCCGGTCGGGTGGGCGAAATGCAGCAAGTCGAACAAGCGCGCGGCAAGGGGCTGGCCTGGTCCGCCGCGCTGATCGTCACCTCAGCCCTGCTGCTCTCGGCCTGCGGGTCTGAGGCACCGCCGCCACCCCCTGCCAGTGAAACCGCCATCCCCGTCACGCTCGCCACCGCCACTGGCGCCGATGGCGGCAGCAGCCTCGCCATCAGCGGCACCGTCCGGCAGAAGCGCGAGACGCCGCTCGGCTTCAACGCGCCGGGCCGCATCGCCGCCATCCTGGTCCGCGAGGGCGATGTCGTTGCCAGGGGTCAGGTGCTGGCCCGGCTCGATCCCACCAGCCTCGATGCCGCCGTCGTCTCCGCCCGCGCCGAGGCTGCCCGCGCCGAGGCCGATTACCGCCGGCTCGAAGGCCTGTTCGCCAAGGGCTGGGTGACGGCACCGCGGGTCGAAACCGCCCGCGCCACCGCCGCCGCCGCCCGCGCCCGCGTCGCGCAATCGGGTTTCGACCTTGGCCTTGCCACCATCCATGCGCCTTCGGCCGGCACGGTGCTGCGCCGCCCGGCCGAACCCGGCCAGATCACCAGCCCCGGCCAGACCGTGTTGATCATCGGCGAGCGCGATTCGGGCTATGTCTTTCGCGTGCCGCTGGCCGACAGCGACCTGGCGCGCGTGAAACTGGGCCAGGCCGCCAATGTCAGCATACCGGCGCTTGGGCCGACGCCGATGGTCGCCAGTGTCAGCGAGATCGGCGCCCGCGGCGATGATGCCACCGGCACCTTCCGTGTCGAGCTGGCGCTGCCCAACCGGCCCGACATGCGCTCCGGTCTGATCGGCACGGCGCGACTGCGCTTTGCCGATTCCAATGCCGTCGCCGGCGTCACCGTGCCGGCGACCGCCATCTTCGCGGCGCGCGCTGACGAGGGCTTTGTCTATGTCATCGATGCCGCCGGCCGGCAGGTGCGGCTTCGCCAGGTGGCGCTGGGGCCGCTCGGCGATACTTCAGTCACCATCGCATCGGGGCTGCGGCCCGGCGAGCGGGTCGTCGCTTCGGGTGTCGACCGGCTGCGCGATGGTGCGGCGGTGACGGTCATCGCTCCGGCTGCTGCCGCGGCCACCGCCGCCGCGAAACGCGGCTGATCCGATGGGCATCATCGAATTCGCCATCCGGCGCTGGCAGATCACCCTGGTGGTGTTTGCCCTGCTGTCGGCGATCGGCATCTCCTCGTTCCTGACCATCCCGCGCACTGTCGATCCACATTTCCCGTCGCCGTTCATCAACGTCGTCGCCATCGTGCCGGGCGCCGAGCCGGGCGACATGGAAACGACGATCGCCAAGCCGATCGAGGATGTACTGCAGGGGCTGGACGGCATCGTCCGCGTCTCGTCACGCTCCACCGATTCGACCGCGGTGATCACCGCCGAATTCAGCTGGAGCGGCGACCCCGAGAAGAATTACGACGAAGTGGTGCGCGAGGTGAACGCCATCCGCAACACGCTCCCCTCGGCGCTGACCCGGCTGGAGTTCCTGAAAAGCCGCACGACCGAAGCCGCCGTGCTGCAATTCGCCATCACGTCCGACACCGCCTCCTATCGCCGGCTTGAAAAGATCGCCAAGGATCTGCGCGAGCGCATGAACCGCGTGCCCGGCGTGCGCTTCAGCCGCGCCTGGGGCATCCCGCTGCCGGAAGTGCGCGTCGCCGTCGAGCCCGGCCGCATGGCGCAGCTGGGCCTGCCGGTCACAGCCGTCACCGATGCGCTGCGCCAGGGCTCGACCGATCTGCCGCCTGGCGCCGTCCATATCGGCGACCAGCGCCTGAACGTGCAGGCCGGCGGCGCCTTCCATTCGATCGACGAGGTCAAGGACGTGCCGGTGCGCGCTGCCGACGGCAATCTGTTGCGCATCAAGGACATGGCAGAGGTCGGCTGGGGCTATGAAGAACAGCCGATGATCACCCGCTACAATGGCAAGCGGGCCGTGTGGGTGACGATCACCCAGAAGGACAATCTGAATGTCCTCGACATCCGCAACGCCGCGCTGAAGGCCGCCGACGAGTTCCGCACCACCCTGCCGCCGGATGTGAAGCTGGATGTCGGCTTCGACCAGTCGTTCGACATCGACCGCAAGCTCAACCAGCTGGGTCGCGACTTCGCCATCGCGCTGGGGCTGGTGCTGATCACGCTGCTGCCACTGGGCTGGCGCGCCTCGCTGGTGGTGATGGTATCGGTGCCCTTGAGCCTTGCCATGGGCTGCGCCGTGCTGGCCTTTTCAGGGTTCAGCCTCAATCAGCTGGCGATTTCGGGCTTCATCATCGCGCTCGGTCTGCTCGTCGACGATTCGATCGTCGTCACCGAGAATATCGCCCGCCACCTGCGCGAGGGCGAGGACCGCACCAATGCCGCGATCAACGGCACCAAGGAAATCGCCGTCGCCGTGCTCGGCTGCACCTTCGTGCTGCTGTTCGCCTTCCTGCCGCTGGCGTTCCTGCCGGAAGGGGCGGGGAAGTTCACGCGCTCGCTGCCGGTCGCCGTGCTCGGCACCGTCGCCGCCTCGCTGCTGGTGTCGCTGACCATCGTGCCCTTCCTCGCCAGCCGCCTGCTGCCGCGCACCGAAACCGAGCATGGCAACTCCGCCCTGCAGGCCATCCAGGGTGGCATCCAGCGCTTTTACGCGCCGGTGCTGCACTGGTCGCTGACGCATCCGCGCAGGGCGATGATCGCGGCGACCCTGGTGGTCGCCTCCGGCCTTGGCCTGGTGCCGTTCATCGGATCGAGCCTGTTTCCGCCGGCCGATGCCTCCTATTTCCTCGTCCAGGTCGCCGCCCCCGAAGGCGCCGCGATCAGCCAGACCGACCGTGCCATCCGCGCGGTCGAGGCGGCGCTGAAGCCGGAGAAATCGGTGAAGGCGGTGATGTCCAACGTCGGCCGCGGCAATCCGCAAATCTATTACAACCAGCGCTCCTTCGATCAGCGCACCAATCTCGGCGAAGTGCTGGTGGTGCTGGATGAATGGGATCCGGTCGAAGGCCCGGCGCTAGTGGCACGACTGCGCAAGCGCTTCGATACACTGCCCGATGCGCAATATACGCTGAAGATCTTCCAGAACGGCCCACCCATCGACGCGCCGATCCAGGTCAAGATCGTCGGCCCCGATCTCGATGTGCTGAAGCGCGTTGCCGCCGATACCGAGGCGGCGATGCGCAAGGTGCCGGGCACTCGTGATATCAATAATCCGGTCGCCGTCGACCAGCCGCGCATCGACCTCGGCCTCGATGCCGACAAGGCGGCACTGCTCGGCGTGGTGCCGGGCGCGCCGCGACGGGCGCTGCGTCTGGCGCTGGTCGGCGAAAATGCCGGCCAGTTCCGCGATCGCGAGGGCGACCGCTACAATGTCGTCGTCCGCATGCCGATGGCGGCACGGCACGAACTGTCGGCGCTGAACGACGTTTATGTGCCGAGCGCGCGCGGCGCCATTCCGTTGCGCGAGATCGCGACGCCACGCCTCGACAGCGCGCCGCCGCGCATCAGCCGCGAACGCCAGCAGCGCACCGTCTATGTGTCGAGCCAGATCGCGCCGGGCTTCCTCACCGCCAAGGTCAACGCCGCGGTCTACAAGGCGATCGAGGCGGTGAAGCTGCCCGAGGGCTATCGTTTCGATGTCGGCGGCGAGGCCGATGTCGCGGCGCGCAGCTTCGGCGGGCTGGGGCCCATCATTGCCATCGCGGTGTTCGGCATATTGGGCGTGCTGGTCATTGAATTCGGCCGCTTCCGCGAGACGGCGGTGGTGGCGGGCGTCATCCCGCTCGGCCTGTTCGGCGGCATCGTCGCGCTGTTCCTCACCGGCAATTCGATCAGTTACACCGCCGTCATCGGTTTCGTCGCGCTGATCGGTATCGAGATCAAGAACTCCATCCTGCTCGTCGATTTCACCACCCAGCTGCGCAAATCCGGCATGGGCCTGCGCGACGCCATCGAACGCGCCGGCGAAGTCCGCTTCCTGCCCGTGCTGCTGACCAGCGTCACCGCCATCGGCGGCCTGTTGCCGCTCGCCGTATCCGGCTCCGGGCTTTACTCGCCCTTGGCCTGGGTGATCATCGGCGGGCTGATTTCCTCGACCCTGCTCAGCCGCATCGTCACGCCGGTGATGTATTTGCTGATCGTGCGCGGCGACAAGACGATCACCGTGGCGGAATAGCATGCGCGGCCAGCCGACCCTGATCGCCGGGCTGCTGCTCGTCATGGTGCTGGTGCGCTTCGGTCTCGCTGCCTTTGGCTATGCCGTGCCCGACGCGCTGATGGCGGCGCTGGGCGCGCCAGCCGACGCCAACCCGCAGATGCCCTATATCGTCCGGGTCTGGGCGGTGCGCGACATGGTGCTGGCGCTGTTGGTGTTGCTCGCGCGCCCCGCAACGCTCACGCCGCTGCTCATCGCCTGCATCGCCATCGATGCGACCGATGTCCTGTCGGCGGTGCTCGCCGGGCGCGCCGGCCTGTTCGATGCGCCCGACACGTTCGGCCTGATGACGACGGCGATCGCGGCGCTGGTGCCGGAAACGCTGGCGCTGATTCTGCTGCGGCGGCGCCAGCCCGGCTGAGCCGCGCTATTCGCCGCGATTGATGGCCTGGCCGACGATTTCCACCCAGCGATGCTTGCGGACCTCGTACACTGAATATTGCGGCGCCGGGAAATCGGGGTCGGCAAAGCCGCCGATGGCGACGGCGGTGAGGCCGGGCAGGGCGCTGATGCTGTAGACCAGCGTGGCACCGCAGATCGGGCAGAAGCGGAACACACCGACCCCGCCGCTGTCCCCGGTCGACGTCCATTCGCGATAATCGCCGCTGACCTGCACCTGCGCATCCGGCCAGCGCGCCTGGGCGGCGAAGCTGGAGCCGGAGCGTTTCTGGCATGACAGGCAATGGCAGACCGAAATGCGCACCGGTTCGCCGGTGCAGCGCGCCTGCAACTGGCCGCAACGGCAGGTGGCGATGCGTTCGATCATGGCGGCAGTGTAGCGCGGTGCACCAGTGCACCACAACGGGCCCATCCTCCCCAATGCGCCCGGTGTGTCGCGTGCCGCACCCTGCTAGCCTCCCGCTGTAGGGAGCGCGCAATGGCTGATTTCGACCTGGTGATCCGTGGCGGTGAAATCCATGATGGGCTGGGCAATCCCGGCGTCATCGGCGATGTGGCGATTGTTGGCGATCGCATCGTCGCCATCGGACAGGTGGCGGGCACCGGCGCCGAGGAGATCGATGCCCGGGGCCAGATCGTCACGCCCGGCTTTGTCGATGTCCACACCCATTATGACGGCCAGGCGACCTGGGAACAGCGGATGACGCCGTCATCGGGTCATGGCGTCACCTCCGTGGTGATGGGCAATTGCGGCGTCGGCTTCGCGCCGTGTCGGCCGCACCAGCATGATCTGCTCGTGTCGCTGATGGAGGGCGTCGAGGACATTCCGGAGGTGGTGATGACCGCCGGCCTGCCGTGGAACTGGGAGACATTCCCCGAATATCTCGATGCACTCGCCGCCCGCCAGCTCGATATCGACATCGCGGCGCAGCTGCCGCATTCGGCACTGCGCGTCTATGTGATGGGCGAACGCGGCGCCCGGCGCGAGCCGCCGACCGATGCCGACCTTGCCGAAATGCGGCGCCTGACGACCGAGGCGATACGCGCCGGCGCGCTGGGCGTCACCACCTCGCGCAACATCCTGCACCGCACCCGCGCCGGGGAGCTGGCGCCCAGCCTCAATTCGCCCGAAGACGAGCTGCTGGCGCTGGCCGCCGGGCTGCGCGACGCCGACGCCGGTGTCTATCAGCTGATCGCCGACATCTTCGGGGAAGCCGAGGATGAATTCGCACTGATGCGGCGGGTGGCGGCGGCGGCGGGCCGGCCGCTGTCCTTCTCGCTGTTGCAGATGGCGACCGGCGACGAGGATGGCTGGCGCAAATATCTGCGCGCACTGGAAGAGGCGAACGCCGACGGCCTGACCATCCGCGGCCAGGTCTATCCGCGCCCGGTCGGCCTGTTGTTCGGGCTCGACCTGTCCTTCCATCCCTTCGCCCTGCATCCGAGCTTCCGTCCGCTCGCCGAGCTGCCGCTGGCCGACAAGGTGGCGGCGCTGCGCGATCCGGACCTGCGCGCCCGGCTGCTCGCCGAAAGCGCCGACGATCCCAATCCCTTCTTCCTGCAGATCGTCGCCGCGTCGACCGCCAGTTACGAAATGGGCAACCCGCCGGTCTATGATCCGGCGCCCGAGTTTCGCCTCGACCGCATCGCCGAGCGCGAGGGTCGCAGCCCGGCCGAGGTCGCCTATGACCTGCTGCTGAAGGACGACGGCCGCAACATCCTGTTCCTGCCCGGCGCCAATTACCGCGACGGCAATCTCGATGCCGCCCGCGAAATGTGCACCCACCCCGATACGATCATCGGCCTGGGCGATGGCGGCGCGCATTATGGCCTGATCTGCGACGCCAGCTTCACGACCTTCTACCTGACCCATCATGTCCGCGATGCAGCGCCGGGCAAGGCGGTGCCGCTGGCGTCGGCGATCCGCGCCTTGACTGACATTCCGGCGCGCGCTGTCGGCCTCGCCGATCGCGGCCGGCTGGCGCCGGGCTACAAGGCCGATCTCAACATCATCGCGCTCGACCGGCTGGTGCTGCACGCTCCCACTATGGCCCGCGACCTCCCCGCCGGTGGCAAGCGCCTGCGCCAGCTTGCCGATGGGTACGCCGTGACGATCAAGAGCGGCGTGGTGACCTATCGCGACGGTGAGCCGACCGGTGCGCTGCCGGGCCGGCTGGTGCGCGGGGCGCAGGTGGTGGCGGGGTGAGAGGGGTCTAGTCGTGACCCGGGACCCCGCTTTCCGTTTCGCCTAAGCCGCAAGCCCTGCAACCCCCGCACGCGGCGTTGCGCCCGCCTGCCCGCGTCGCTATCCCTGTCTTCATGAAACGCTTTACCGGCCAGGACCGCACCATCACCGACACTTGGCGGCCCGCAACGCTGGCCGTGCGCGGCGGCACGGCGCGCAGCGATTATGGCGAAACGTCGGAGGCCATCTTCATGACCTCGGGCTATGCCTATGACAATGCCGAGGAAGCCGCCGCGCGGTTCCGCGGCGAGCGGCCGGGGATGACTTATAGCCGGCTGCAGAATCCGACCACCGAGATGCTGGAAAAGCGCATCGCCCTGCTGGAAGGGGCGGAGGCGGCGCGCGCCACCACCACCGGCATGGCGGCGATGACGGCGGCGCTGCTCTGCCAGCTGTCCGCCGGCGATCACCTCGTCGCCGGCAAGGCGCTGTTCGGTTCGTGCCGGGTGCTGGTCGATACCATCCTGCCGCGCTTCGGCATCCAGACCACGACCGTCGATGCGACCGATGTCGACGCCTGGGCGCGGGCGCGGCGGCCGAATACCAAGGCCTTTTTCCTCGAAACCCCGTCCAACCCCGGCCTCGAAGTTTCCGATATTCGCGCCATCGCCGATATCGCGCATGACGCCGGCGCGCTCGTTGTCGTCGACAATGCCTTTGCCTCGCCGATCGTGCAGCGGCCGCTGGAACTCGGTGCCGATGTCGTCGCCTATTCGGCGACCAAGCTGATGGACGGGCAGGGCCGGGTGCTCGCCGGCGCGGTCTGCGCCAGCGAACAATGGATCAACGATGTCTATCTGGCCTTCACCCGCCATACGGGTCCGAACCTGTCGCCCTTCAACGCCTGGGTGGTGCTGAAGAGCCTCGAAACGCTCGACCTGCGCGTTCGCCGCCAGTGCGACAATGCGCTGAAGGTGGCGCATTTCCTCGAATCGCGCGTGCCGGTCTGTCGCTATCCGGGGCTGGCATCGCACCCGCAGCACGCGCTCGCCATGCGCCAGATGGCGGCGGGCGGCACCATCATCGCGCTGCTGCTCGATGGCGGCCGGCCCCAGGCACATGCGCTGCTCGATGGCCTGCAGCTGATCGACATTTCCAACAATCTCGGCGATTCGCGCACGCTGATGACGCATCCGGCGAGCACGACGCACGCCAGCGTCGCGCCCGAAGTCCGCGCGGAAATGGGCATTACCGAAGGCATGCTGCGCCTGTCGATCGGGCTGGAAGACCCGGATGACCTGATCGACGATCTCGATCGCGCGCTGGTGGCGGCCGGGCTGTGACCGTCATCGATCTCATCTTCCCGCATGCCGCGACCACCCATGGCGTCACCGTGCGGGTGGCGCCGCGCTACCTGCCCGAACAATCGGATCGCAACGCCCCCCGCCACGTCTGGAGCTATCATATCCGCGTCGAGAACCATGGCCTGGAAGCCGTGCAACTCGTCGCCCGGCACTGGACGATCACTGATGGCTATGGCCGCACCGAACAGGTCGATGGCCCCGGCGTCATCGGCCAGCAGCCCTGGATCGAACCCGGCGGCGCCTTTGATTATGTCTCGGGCTGCCCGCTGGCAACGACATCAGGGCGCATGCAGGGCCATTACGACATGGTCGCCGACAGCGGTCATTTCAGCGTGCGCATTCCGCCCTTCGCGCTGACCCGCCCGACCGGCGAATGAGCGCCCGCCTGCCGACGCCCCGATGAAGCGCACCCATCTCCCGCTCAACGCGCTGCGTGTCTTCGATGCCGCCGCCCGCCACCTGTCCTTCACCAAGGCGGCCGACGAGCTGGCGGTGACGCCGGCCGCCGTCGGCCAGCAGATTCGCGCGCTGGAGGACACACTGGGCGTGGTGCTGTTCAAGCGGATGACCCGCAATCTCGAACTGACGCCGGAGGCCGAGCGCGCCCTGCCGGCGCTGCGCGAAGGCTTTCGCAATTTCGAGGAATCGGTGCGGGTGCTGCAGGACGGTCAGGGCTCCAAGGTGCTGACCATCGCCGCGCCCCGCGACCTGACCAGCAAATGGCTCAACGCCCGGCTGGCGCGCTATGCCGCCGCCAACCCCGATATCCGCTTCGTCATCACGCCAACGGAAGGCGTGCCCGATTTCACCCAGGCCAATCTCGACCTGGCGCTGGTCTACGCCGGGGAGCCTGAGGAAGAGGGCATCCATGGCCGCGTGCTCGCCGGGCCGGACCTGTTGTTGCTCGCAGCGCCCGGCAGCTCGGCAGACGCCCCCCGCATCGCGCATCCCGCCGATGCCCTGGCGCCGGGACTGACCGTCGGCGACGCCGGCCTCGCCATCGATGCTGCCGCCGCCGGCCTCGGCACCGCGCTGGTGCCGGCACTGCTCGCTGCCGCCGACCTCGCCGCCGGCCGGGTGGTGGCCGTGGGCGAGGTGCAGGCCGGTCCCCACAGCTATTGGCTGATCGCGCCGACGCCGCAGTGGCGCCAGGCCAAGGTGCGCGCGATTGTCGAATTTCTGCTGTCGGCGTGAGGGTGGTGCGGGTGGCAGGAAGGATGCCTCCGGCGGCTGGGGCCTTGGGCCCCAGACCCCATTTATCTGGTTGGTTCTCTTGCCAGAGCGTTGTTTTGCAGGATGGCTATGACTGGGGTCTGGGGCCCAAGGCCCCAGCCGCCGGAGGCCCTCTTCTTGTCACCACTAAATCATCAACCGACCGATTTCGTGTGAGTCTGCAATGCCTTGGCTGATCAAGTCCGAACCGTTCAAATATAGCTGGGACAATCTGGTCCGTGATGGCAGCACGACCTGGGATGGCGTGCGCAACAATCAGGCGGCGATCTATCTGCGCAGCATGATGGTCGATGACCAACTGGCCTTTTATCACAGCAATGAGGGTCTGGCGGTGGTCGGCATCGCGCGCGTGGCCGGCGAACATTTCATCGATCCGTCTGATCCCAAGGGCCGATTTCCAGCGGTGACGGTGGCGCCGGTGCGGGCGCTGGCGGTGCCGGTGACGCTGGCGGCGATGAAGGCGGAGCCGCGGCTGGCCGACATGGCGATGTTCCGCCAGTTTCGCCTGTCGGTGGCACCGCTGACCGATGCGGAATGGGATGTGATCGTGGCGATGGGGCAGGGCTGAGGCCTGTCCTACGGGGGGTCCTTTGCGTTATAAGGCCTCTGGCTCAAGGTGGCGGTGATTGGCGCGTCCAAGGGACGGGCAATGCGTCAGAAACCGGTTTGATCTGTCAACTTTGTCAATTTCCTAATTTCGATTAATCTTTTCGGACCGGCGCGGCGGACCCGGCATTGCGGCGCTGCCATCTTGCCTCGCGCCGCCAATGCGCGCAGGGGGGCGGCCATGTCGACGACCTTCACTCTCGATACCGCCACCAGCCGCGCCCATCCGGTGCCGGAGCCGCTGCGCCGGCTGACCGTGCCGGCCATCCAGAAGCGCAAGGGCGGCGAGCCGGTGGTCATGCTCACCGCCTATACGGCGCGGATGGCGCAGCTGCTCGACAAGCATTGCGACATGCTGCTGGTCGGCGATTCGCTGGGGCAGGTGATCTATGGCCTCGATACCACGGTCAAGGTGACGCTCGACATGATGATCGCCCATGGCGCCGCCGTGGTGCGCGGCTCCTATCATTCGGTCGTCGTCGTCGACATGCCGTTCGGCAGCTATGAGGCGTCGCCGGCGCAGGCCTTCGAGAATGCGGCGCGGGTGATGAAGGAAACCGGCGCCGCCGCCGTGAAGCTGGAAGGCGGCACGGCGATGGCGGAGACGATCCACTTCCTCGCGCGGCGCGGCATCCCGGTGGTCGGTCATGTCGGTCTGACGCCGCAGGCGGTCAATGCGCTCGGCGGCTATGGCGCGCGCGGCCGCAGCGCCGCGGAGGCGGAAACCATCCTCGCCGATGCCGTTGCAGTGGCGGCGGCGGGCGCCTTTGCCATGGTTGTCGAAGGCGTTGTCGAAACGCTGGGCCGGCGCATCACCGAAACGGTGGCGTGCCCGACGATCGGCATCGGCGCCTCGGCGGCCTGCGATGGCCAGGTGCTGGTGGTCGACGACATGCTCGGCATGTTCGAACGGGTGCCGCGCTTCGTCGAACGTTTCGATGATCTGGCGCAGCGCATCGATGCCGCCGCCGCGACCTATGCCGCCGCGGTGCGCGAGCGGCGCTTCCCGACCGAGAAACAACTTTATCTCTGATGTGTCATCGGGCATTCAGCCCGGCGAGATTAATCCACACCCCATATTTCGTAATGGACCGCGATCTTGGCTCTGCCCCCACAGGAAATTGACGAAGCCTTTTTGCGTGAAGTCGATGAAGGCGTCCGCCGTGACCAGGTCGCGACGCTGTGGCAGCGCTATGGCAAGATCGGCATCGCGGTGCTGGTGCTGTTTCTTGGCGCGCTCGGCGGCTGGCTGTACTGGCGCGACCATCAGGCCAGGCTGGCCGGCAAGACCGGCGAAACGTTCATCGAGGCGACGGAGAAGCTCGACGTCGGGGAGCGCAAGCAGGCGCTGCCTATTCTGGCCGACATGGCGCAGAACGGCCCCGGCGCCTATCCGACGCTGGCCGAACTGATGCAGGCGGCCGATGCCGTTGCCGGCAACGACAATGCCAAGGCGATCAAGCTGCTCGACGCCATCGCCGCTGATGAAAAGCGCCCGCAGGCGTTGCGCGACGCGGCGCTGCTCAAGTCGGTGCGCCTCGGCTTTGACACACAGCCACCGGCGAAAACCATCGAGCGGTTGAAGGACATGGCCGTGCCGGGCAATCCCTGGTTCGGCGTCGCTGGCGAACTGGTCGCCGTCGCCGAAATCAATGCCGGCCAGACCGACAAGGCCAAGGTGCTGCTCACCGCCATCGTCCGCGATCCGGCGCAGCCTGCCTCGCTGCGCAGCCGGCTGGCGCAGATCGCCCTGTCGCTCGGTGTCGATGCCAAGCAATTGCAACCGCCGTCGACCGGCGTCGCCGCGGCGGAACCCGCGAAGTAAAGGTTTTGCTTTGAAACAGCGTCTCCACCAGCACTCGCTTGCCCTGCTGCTTGTCGCGGCACTCGGCGTGTCCGGCTGCGGGGTGTTCAAGAAGACGGCGCCCAAGTCGCTGACGGTCGGCGAGCGCATTCCGGTGCTGAATTATGAAACCCGCGCCGAGGCGGAGCCGGAGCTGAAGGACACCGCCGTCGTCCTGCCCATCGCCGAGACCAACAGCGAATGGGGCCAACCCGGCGGCACCGCCAGCAAGTACAACGGCCATCTCACGCTGGCCGAAAAGCTGGCGCCGGCGTGGAGCGTGTCGATCGGCAAGGGCAGCACCGGTACCCGCCGCCTGAACGCCGGGCCGGTGGTCTCCGATGGCAAGGTGTTCACCATGGACACCGGCGCGCTGGTCCGCGCCTTTGACGCCACCAATGGCAAATTGCTGTGGGAAAAGGCGATCACGGTAACGAAGCGCAACAGCAATGCCGCCTTTGGTGGCGGCGTGAGCGTTGCCAATGGCCGGGTCTTCGCCACCACGGGCTATGGCATCGTCCGCGCCTTCGACGCCGGCACCGGCACGCAGCTCTGGTCGCAGACCATATCCGAGCCACTGCGCGGTGCGCCGACCATTTCCGGCAATCGCGTCTATGTGCTGACGCAGGACAATCAGCTGTTCGCGCTGAATGTCGAAACCGGCGAGACGCTATGGAACGTTTCCGGCACCGTCGAGGTGGCCGGTCTGCTGACAGCAGCATCGCCGGCCGTGGCGCTCGACACCGTCGTCGTCGGCTTTTCGAGCGGGGAGCTCAATGCCCTGCGCGCCGAAAACGGCCGCACCGTCTGGGCCGATGCGCTCGCCCGTACCGGCCGCTCCACCGCCATGGCGGCACTGTCGGACATCGACGCCTCGCCGGTCATCGATCGCGGCCGCGTCTTTGCCATCGGCCATGGCGGCCGCATGGCGGCGCTGGAACTGGCCACCGGCCAGCGCGTCTGGGAACGCAATTTCGCCGGCACTTCGACGCCCTGGGCCGCTGGCGAATTCGTCTTCCTGGTGACGCTGGAAGGCGAGGTCGTCTGCGTCACCCGCGGCGACGGCAAGATCCGCTGGGTCCATCAGCTCGATCGCTATGCCAAGCCGAAGAAGAAGGCCAACCCCATCCAGTGGGAAGGGCCGGTGCTGGCCTCGGATCGCCTGCTTGTCGTCGGCTCCAACAAGCAGATGGTGGCGGTGTCGCCGTTCGATGGCAGCCGACTGGCGAGCTGGAAACTGGGCTCGCCCGCCTATATCGCGCCGGTTGTGGCGGCCAACACCGCCTATGTGCTGACCGACGATGGCAAGCTGACCGCCTGGCGCTGATGCAGGCGCTTGATGCGCCATGCGTGGCGGACGGCGTCCGTCTCTGCTAGGGGCGGGTCATGTCCCAGATCAAAGCCCTGCCGCGGGTGGCCATTGTCGGCCGCCCCAATGTCGGCAAATCGACCCTGTTCAACCGTCTCGTCGGCCGCAAGCTGGCGCTGGTCGATGACACGCCGGGGGTGACGCGCGACCGGCGCGAAGGGCTGGCCAAGCTGTTCGATCTGGAATTCACCATCGTCGACACCGCCGGGTTCGAAGATGCCGACGCCGCTTCACTGGCCGGGCGCATGCGGCAGCAGACCGATCTCGCCGTCGGCGATGCCGTGGTGGCGCTGCTGGTGTTCGACGCCCGTGCCGGCGTCACCCCGCTCGACAAGCATTTCGCCACCTGGCTGCGCAAGCGCGGCACCCCGCTGATCCTCGTCGCCAACAAGGCGGAAGGTCGCTCGGGCGAATTGGGCGTTGCCGAAAGCTATGCGCTGGGCCTCGGCGACCCCGTGCAGATTTCCGCCGAACATGGCGAAGGCATGGCCGATCTGTTCGAAGCGCTGATGCCCTATCTGGATGCGCCGGCGCTGAGCGAGGCCGAGGCGAAAGCCGCCGAAGATGCTGCCGAAATGGCACCAGAGGATGGCTTTTTCGCGGTGCCGGACGGCCCGCTGAAAATGGCCATTGTCGGCCGCCCCAATGCCGGCAAATCGACGCTGATCAACACGCTGATCGGCGAACAGCGGCTGGTCGTCGGCCCGGAAGCCGGCATCACCCGCGATTCGATCGCCATTCCCTGGGACTATTATGGCCAGCCGGTGCGGCTGGTCGATACCGCCGGTCTGCGGAAGCGCGCCAAGGTCAGCGACAAGCTGGAGCGCATGTCGGCCGCCGACACCAAGCTCGCCATCGACTTTGCCGAGGTGGTGGTGCTGCTGCTTGACGCGACGCTGGGGCTGGAGGCGCAGGATTTGCGCATCGCCGATCTGGTGCTGTCGGAAGGGCGGGCCCTCGTCATTGCGCTGAACAAATGGGACATCGCCCATGACCAGTCCTCGCTGTTCCAGGGCGTGCGCAAGGCGCTGGACGACGGCCTGTCGCAGATCCGCGGCGTGCCGCTGGTCGCGCTGTCGGGCCAGACCGGCAAGGGTCTGGATATTCTGATGAAAGCCGTGCTGGAAGCCCGCGAAAAATGGTCGCGCCGCGTGCCGACGTCCGGGCTCAACCGCTGGTTCGAATCGGCGCTGGACCGCAACCCGCCACCGGCCGCGGGCGGTATCCGCATCAAGCTGCGCTATGTCACTCAGGTCGCGGCGCGGCCGCCGACCTTCGTGATCTTCGGCAACCGCACCGATGATCTGCCGGCCAGCTATGGCCGCTTTCTCGTCAACAGCCTGCGCGATGACCTGGACTTCGAAGGCGTGCCGATTCGGCTGAGTTTTCGCGGCAGCCGCAACCCGTTTCGCGAATCGGGTGGGGCGCCGGCGCGCAAGCCGCGCGGCTGAATATCGCCGGCGCTCCCCGTTCGGCGGCAGCGCGTTTGCAACTTATTAACACCCCTGCCGGCGGGACAGGATGGGATGCGACGCGCGCGATTTTTTTCATCGCGTTCGTGCAACCTTTCAAGCGCCTGAACGTAGCGCGCGAAACCGCCATTCCCGCCCCAAAAATCGCGTTAGGCGCTTGCGTTAGGACAATTTTTTCTCCAAAGTGAATGTGTATTAATAGACGCGATGCGTGTGACTTTGGGGTGTAATATGCTGAACAGCCAGAACAAGACCGGCCTTCGTGTGATCGAAGGCGGCCTTCGTCGGATGCGAATCGGGATTTCCCTGACCGGCCTGATGCTGGCAGGAACGGCGATCACGGCGGTGCCTTCGGCGGCCGGCGATCTGAACGGCACCAGCCCCGCAGCGGTCAGCACGCTGCCGGATGCGATCTACACGAACACCAACGCGACCCCTTCGGTGCTGTCGGTCAACCCGGCCTTGGCGGGCCTCACATTCGGCGGTCGCCTCACCGATGGCGCCAGCGGCGGCGGCACCGGCATACTGTCGCTCACCAAGCTTGGTGCGAACACCCTCACCCTGACCGGCACGCTCAATAACTTCACCGGCAACACCAATGTTGGCAACGGCACGCTCGCGGCCGGCGCAGCGTTCGCCTTCTCGGCCAATTCGCAGCTCAACATCACGGGCACCGGGACGGTCGACCTTGCCGGCTTCAACCAGCTCATCAAGGGTCTGTCGGGCAATTCGGCGAATGGTGTGACCAGCGCCGCAGCCGCCACGCTGACCAGCAACACCTCCTCGGCGACCAGCTACAACGGCATGATCTCCGGCGCGATCCGCTTCGTGAAGCAGGGGGCCGGCATCCAGACCCTGGGCGGCAACAACAGCTACAGCGGCGGCACCGAGCTGCAGGGCGGTGGCTTCATCTACAACAACAGCAATGCGTTCGGCTCGGGTGACATCACCGTCAACGGCCTGTCGACCCTGTCACCGGGCAGCGCCGGCCACACCGTTGCCAACAACATCATCCTCAACCAGCCGCTGTTCGTCGATGTCGGTGGTTTCGCCTCCGGCCTGACCGGCGTGATTTCCGGTGCGTCGAGCCTCAACAAGAGCGGCAATGCCAATCTGACGCTGGGTGCCAGCAACAGCTTCACCGGCGGCCTGTTCCTCAACGGTGGTGGCCTGCAGGTCACCGGCGCGAACTCGCTCGGCGCCAACAGCAACGTGCTGACGGTCGATACCGTGCCGGGCGTGCTGGCCGCGATGACCAATGTGACGCTGGCCAATGCCATTGTCGCCAATCAGCAGCTCAATTTCGAAGTGTCGGCAGGCAATGTGCTCCAGCTCGACGGCGTGCTTTCCGGCGCCGCCGGCCTGCTGCTGAAGCAGGGTTTTGACGGCACGCTCGTGCTGGCCAATGCTGGCAACAGCTACGCCGGCACGACGCTGCTCAACGGCGGCGTTCTCGGCCTGACCAGCGCTGCCGCGCTTGGCAATTCGGCCTCGATCGTCGCATCGATGAATGCCGGCCTCGCCGCCTATGGCAACAACATCAACCTGACGCAGGCGCTGCGTGTCGGTGCTCCCGGTGGAGCGACGCTGACCGTCGATACCCGCGGCAACGACATGACGATCAGCAGCCGCATCCGCAACAATGGCGCCGATGTCGGTAGCATCGCCAAGACCGGCGCTGGCACGCTGACGCTGAACAATGCTCTCAACGATTATTCCGGTGATACCACCGTTTCGGGCGGTACGCTGAATGTTGCCGCGATCTTCACCAACACCAATTTCATTGCTGCGAATGGCGGCACGCTGGCGGGTACGGGCACGGTCGGTGGCACCAAGTCGACCACGCTGAATTCGGGCGGCACGCTGGCGCCGGGCGTCAACGGCGTCGGCACGTTCACGACCTATGATCTGACGGGCAATGCCGGTTCGGCGCTGGCGTTGCAGCTCGGCGCGCCCGGCACCAATGACCTCATTGCCGTGACCAACAACGCGACCGTCAACAGCACGATCAACATCAGCGCTTTGACCGGTTTTGACGAAGCAACCTACACGGTGCTGACCACGGTTGGCACGCTTGCCGGCACCCCGGTCGTCGGCACCGCGCCGACCGATTTCGGTTTTGCTGTCGATACGACGACAAATCCGAAGAACATCGCGCTGAACGTGTTCTTCACGGGCGGGCGCTTCTGGGATGGCGGCGGCACGGCCAGTGACGGTTCCATCGCCGGTGGTGCCGGCACCTGGAATCCGACCAACAAGAATTGGACCGACAGCGCCGGCAATCTGTCGCTGATCGGCTATAACAGCCTGGCGACGACCCATAATCTCAATGTCTTCGATACCCTTGGTGGTGCAATCACCGTGGCCGGCTCGCCGACGACAGCCGGCATGTCGTTCGAGGCAACGGGCTATGTGCTGAGCGGCAGCCCGATCATTGCAGCGGGGCCGGGCGGTGTCACGAACCTGTTTGTTTCGTCTGGCGTCACGACCACGATCGATTCCGAGATCCAGGGTGCAACGGCTATCAGGAAGCTGGGCAGCGGTCGGCTGATTCTCGGTGGCGTGAATACGTTCACCGGTGCACTCAATGTGGATGGTGGCACCACGACGCTCAGCAGCACGGGCTCGGTCGGTGCTGTCAATCTTGCGTCTGGCACGACCCTGAATGGTACGGGCACCAGCACGGGTCTCGTCACCGTCAACAATGGCGCGACGATTTCGCCGGGTGTTGCCGGTGTCGGCACGCTGACGGTCGGCAATCTCGCGCTCGGCGCGACGTCCACGACGGCATTCGATCTTGGCACCGCAAGCGACCTGATCATCGTCAACAGCGGCGCTGGCATGTTGAATCTGGGCGGCACGCTGGCAATCACGCCGGGCGCCGGTTTCAACGTCGGCACCTATGACCTGATCAATTACAACAACACTCTCGGTGCCGGCACGTTCAGTTCGGTCACGGGGCTTGTTGCCGATTTCACGCCGACCGTGCTGTACGGCACCGGCGTTGCTGGCAAGGTCCAGCTGCAGGTCACCTTCAACGCGCCCTACAACTGGGATGGCAATGGTCCTGCTGCCGATGGCATCATTCAGGGTGGCGCTGGCACCTGGAACGCCGCCAACACCAACTGGACCGGCGCCACCGGCACCGGCGCGGTTGCCTGGGGCAACACCGGCACGACCGAAGCCATTTTCGCCGGCACGCTCGGCGGCGGTGCCATCGATGTCGTCGGCGTCCAGAACTTCGGCAAGCTGAACTTCAACGCCGATAACTATGTCCTGTCGGGCACCGGCGCGCTTGCTGGCGGCGCGACGGCGGAAATTGCAGTGGCCGGTACCAATACGGCCACCGTCAACAACCGGATCTCCGGCGCCAGCGGCCTGATCAAAAGCGGCACCGGCACGCTGGTGCTCGGCGGCGCCAACACCTTCACCGGTGGCTTCATGGTCAACGCCGGCACGGTGCAGATCGGCGCCAACAGCATCGCAATGCCTGGTGCCACTTCAAACGCACTTGGTGCGAACAGCAGCAGCGTGACCCTGGCCGACGGCACGACGCTGCAGGGATCGGGCGGGACAAATTATCCCGTGATTCACAACAATATCATCCTCAATGGCGCCGTAACGTTCCGCACCAATGGTGACGGGACATCTTTGGGAGGAGTGATCAGCGGTACCGGTCCCTTGGCCATCGTCGGGACGGCGCCGGCGAACCAGAATACCGGCTGGGCCTTCGCCGCGGCCAACACCTTCACGGGGAATGTGTCCGTTACCGACACACTCCTGATCATCGCTTCTGATGCGTCCTTGGGCAATGCCGCCAACACGCTTGCGCTCAGCAATGCCCTTTTGAGTGCGCAGGGCACCGTGACTTCGGCGCGTGCCATCAGCCTGATCGGCACCAATTCGATTCTCACCAACGGCAATACGGTCACTTCTTCCGGAGCGATCACGGGTGCGGGCAAGCTGGTGAAGGCGACGTCCGGCACGCTGATTCTCGGGAATGCCGGTACCAACTATGCCGGCGGCACCGATCTCAACGCGGGCATCCTCGGCGTCACCAACAACGCCGCGCTTGGCACCGGCACGCTGACCATGGCGACTGGCACTACGCTGCGCGCCAATGCCGGCAATCTCGACATTGGCAATGCCATCGTGCTCGGCAATGCTTCGACGATCAATACCAACAACAACACCATGACCCTGTCCGGCCTGGTGTCGGGTGGCAAGCTCGTCAAGGATGGCCTCGGCACGCTGGCGATTTCGGGAACCAATACTTTCACCGGTGGCACCCAGATCGACCAGGGCACGATCGCCGTCGGCACCAATGGTTCGCTGGGCGCCGCCAATATCGGCATCGCGAACACCGCGACGCTGCGGGCCGGTGCTGCGAATCTGACGCTTTCGAACACCATTTCGGCGGACGGAATCGCGATTCTCGACACCGATGGCTATGATTTCACCCTGTCGGGTGTCATTTCCGGCGATTCCGTTCGCAAGATCAGCGCCGGTACGCTGATCCTGTCGGGTGCCAACAGCTATACGCTCGGCACCGACCTGCGCGATGGCGCGATCCGCGTCACCGACAATGCCGCGCTCGGCACCGGCACGCTGCTGATGTCGAATGGCACCACCCTGCAATCGGGTGCCGCCAACCTCGTGCTCGCCAACAATGTCGGCCTCACGGGGACCGACACGGTCGACACCAATGGCAACACCTTCACCCTCAACGGTGAAATCAACGGCGCCGGCTCGCTGACCAAGATCGGCGCCGGGACTCTGATTCTGAATGGTGGCAATGGCTATGGCGGCGGTACCGCCCTCAACGCCGGCACCATCCAGATCGGCGCCAATACCGCGCTGGGCAGCGGCACGCTGACCATGGCCAATGGCACGACGCTTGAGGCCGGTGTCACCGGCCTGACGGCGACCAATGCCGTCGTGTTGTCGGGCGCTGCCGCCACGTTCAACGCCAATGCCAAGACTCTCACGCTCGATGGCGTGATTTCGGGCAATTCGACCCTCGACATCGTCTCACTGCCGGTTGGCGGCGGTCGCATCATCCTCAATGGTGTCAACACCTTCACCGGCAATGTTTCGGTCTCTGCTGCGTTCGCGCAGATTGGCGCCGATTCGGGCCTGGGCAATGCCGCGAACACGCTGACGCTCAACAACGCTGGCCTGACCACCACGGCCAGCTTTGCGACCGGCCGTGACATCATCCTGACCACCATTTTGGGTGGCGGTATCTACACTGACGCCGGCACGACCTTGACCGCCAATGGTCTGATTTCCGGCACCAATCTGTACAAGGATTCGGCCGGCACCCTGGTTCTCACCAATGTCGCCAACAGCTATGGCACCACCACGATCAATGCCGGTACGGTGCAGATCGCCGATGATCGTGTGCTCGGCACCGGTCTGGTGCGCTTCGTCGGCAACAGCACGCTCAGCCTGACCGCGCCGATCACGAGCAACCGTGAGATCCGCTTCGCCCCCGGCGTGACGGGCACCATCGACACCGGCGCCAGCACCTCGACCTATTCGGGTCTGTTCGCTGGTGGCGGCTCGCTGGCCAAGGCGGGTTCCGGCACGCTGATCCTGACCGGTACCGGCAACACCTATGCCGGCGGCACCAACCTCGATGCCGGCACGCTGCGCATTTCGAACAGCAACGCCATCGGCTCCGGCACGCTGACGACGACGGGGGGCACCACCTTCATCGCCGGCACTGCGCAGAATTCGACGATCACGCTCGGCAACGCCATCGTGCTCGGCACGGGCAACACCACGCTCGGATTCTCGGGCGAGCCCAATGACTTCTCGGTCGATCTCACCACCGGCCTCGTCGTCACCACCGGCACCACACTGACGCTGAACGGCATCATCAGCGGTGATGGCGGCCTGACCAGCCAGAGTGTCGGCAAGCTCATCGTCAACGGCAACAACAGCTACAGCGGTGGTACCAGCCTCAACCGCGTCGTTGCCTATCTCGGCGATGGCAACGGTCTTGGCACCGGCACGGTCACGCTCAACGATTTCGGCGGCATCCGCAACGACAGCGGCACCGCGCTGACCGCGAGCAACAACGTGGTCGTTGCCGGCACGCGCAACACCATTGGCGGCAGCAGCAACCTGACGCTGACCGGCATCGTTTCGGGCACCGGTGAGTTCAACAAGGTCGGTACCGATACACTGACCCTGACCAATGGTGCCAGCACCTATCAGGGCACGGTCAAGATCAACGAAGGCAAGCTGGAGCTGCTCAACGGCGCGCTCAACAACGCCGCCACGACCATCATCGCTGCCGCCGGCACCACCTTTGGCGGCACCGGCAGCGTTGCCGGCACCGTGACGATCAACAATTTCGCCACGCTGTCGCCGGGCAACAGCCCTGGCACGCTGACCATCGGCAACCTCAACCTGTTCAACAATTCGCTGTTGAGCTGGGAACTGGGCGCGGCCAACACCATCGGTGGCCCGCTCAACGATCATGTCAACGTCACTGGCAATCTGCAGCTCGACGGCCTGCTGAGCGTCACGGAATCGGCCGGTGGCACGCTGGCGCCGGGCATCTACAATCTGTTCCGCTATGGCACTGTCGTCGACAATGGCCTGGTCCTGTCGTCGCTGCCCGGCACGCTGACCGGCATCATCCAGAACAACACCGCCGGCAAGCAGATCAACCTGCTGGTCACCGGCCCCGGCCCGCTGACCCTCTATTGGGATGGCACCGATTTCGCCGGCAATGGCGCGATCGATGGCGGCACTGGCACCTGGTCGACCGGTGGCTTCAACTGGACGGGCACCGCCCCCAGTTCGCTGAACACGACATGGCAGCCGAACAGCATTGCCATTTTCGCTGGCACCGCCGGCACCGTGACGCTGGGCTCGACCTTCGGCGCCCTCGGCCTCAACTTCACCACCGGCGGCTACACGCTGACCGGCGGCGGCATCACCGCCAACGCCGGCCCGACCGGCAGCTTCGTTTCGGTTGACTCGGGCCTCACCGCCACGATCAATTCGACGATCGACGGTGGCAAGCTCGTCAAGCAGAGCGACGGCACGCTCGTCCTCGGTGGCGCCAACACCTACACCGGTGGCACCGCGCTCGATGCCGGCACCATCAATGTCACGTCGGGCACTGCGCTCGGGACCGGGGCGCTCACCATGGCCGGCGGCACCACGCTGCAGGCCGGTGCGGCCGTTACGCTCGCCAACGCCATCGGCCTGACCAACATCGGCACCATCGACACCAATGGCAACGCCCTGGCCCTGTCGGGCGTCATCAGCGGCAACACGCTGACCAAGATCGGTGCCGGCACGCTGACCCTGTCCGGTGCCAACACCTACACCGCGGGTACCAACCTCAATAACGGCAGCATCGCCGTGGCCAACAATGCGGCGCTGGGCACCGGCACGCTGGCCATGTCGGCGGGGACCACCCTGCAATCGGGTGCCGCCAATCTGTCGATCGGCAACGCCATCACCCTGTCCGGCCTCGGCACTGTCGACACCAATGGCAACAGCCTGACGCTGACCGGCGTCATCGGTAACGGCCTGGTGTCGGGCAATCTCACCAAGATCGGCGCCGGTACGCTGACGCTGACCAATGCCAACACCTATGGCGCGGGCACCAACCTCAACGCTGGCACCATTGTTGTCGCCAATAATGCGGCGCTCGGTACCGGCACGCTCAACATGGCGACCGGCACCACCCTGCAATCGGGCGCCGATGGCCTCAACGTCGGCAACGCCGTTGCCATCACCGGCACCGGCACCGTCGACACCAACGGCAATGCGCTGACCCTGTCGGGCATCATCAGTGGCGGCACGCTGACCAAGATCAGTGCCGGCACGCTGACGCTGTCGAACGCCAACACCTATACGGGTGGCACCAACCTCAACGCCGGCACGATCACCGTTGCCAACAGTGCGGCGCTGGGTACTGGCGCGCTGAACATGGCCGATGGCAGCACCCTGCGCTCGGGTGCCAACGGCCTGACGATTGCCAACGCGATCGCCATCACTGGCACCGCCAAGGTTGAGTCTGACAGCACGGTCTTCACCCTCAACGGGCCGATCAGCGGCGGCGTTCTCAATCAGACCCTGATCGGCACGCTGGTGTTGACCAATAGCAGCAACAGCCAGTCGGCAACCACGATCGACGCGGGCACGCTGCAGGTTGCCAACAATGGCGTGCTCGGCAACGGCACGCTGACGCTTGGCAACAACGCCGCGCTGGTCGCCAGCGGCGGCAATTGGTCGTTTGCCAATGCCGTGGTCATCTCGCCCGGAAGCTCGGCCTTCATCGATCCCAATGGCAACACTCTCACGCTCTCGGGTGCGATCACCGGGGCCGGTTCGGGCTTTACCCAGCGCACCGGCGGCACCCTGACTCTTTCGGGTGCCAGCACCTACACCGGCACCACGCAGATCAACGCCGGTACCCTCAACCTGACCGGCAGCCTGACCAGCGCGATCAACATTGCCGGCGGCGCCAGCCTGATCGGTACCGGTTCGACCACCGGGCTGGTCACGATCGGCAACGGTGGCCTGCTGTCCGTCGGCCCGGCCTCGCCGGCCAATACCGCCGGCCAGATGACCTTCGGCGGCCTGACGCTCGACAATGGCTCTCTGCTCAACTTCGATCTGGGCGCTGCCAACGCGGTCAACAACACGCTGAACGATCGCATCATCGTCAACGGTAACGTCAGCCTCGGCGGCACCCTGGCGGTGGCGCAGTCGGCTGGCGGCACCTTTGCGCCCGGCATCTACAATCTCATCAGCTACACCGGTTCGCTTGGCGGCGGCACGCTGGCATTGGGCAGCCTGCCCGGCGGCTTCAGCGGCCTGGTGCAGACCGCGGTCAATGGCCAGGTCAATCTGGTCATCACCAGCGCTCCGACCGTCAATCTCTACTGGGATGGTGGTGATGGTATCGGCAACGGCACCATCAGCGGCGGCAATGGCGTGTGGAACCTCGCCAACACCAACTGGACCGGCGCAACGCCGAGCGCCTTCAACGCCACCTGGCAGCAGGGTGCGCTGGCGACCTTCCAGGGCGCGGCCGGCACTGTCACCATCGATGCGTCTGCCATCGCCTTCCAGGGCCTGCAGTTCGTCACCAACGGTTACACGGTTGCCGCGTCGAACGGCGGTAGCCTGACCACTGCGACCTCCAGCTTCATCTCGGTCGATAGCGGCGCGACGGCCTCCATTTCGGCGCCGATCACCGGCGTCGGCGCGATCGCCAAGCAGGGTGACGGTCGCCTGATCCTTACCGGTGACAACACCTACGCCGGTGGCACGACGCTGACGGCCGGTATCCTGGGCGCCGGTTCCAACACAGCCTTTGGCAGCGGGTCTGTCGCCATGGCCAATGGCACGACCGTACAGGCCAATGCCCCGACGGTTTCGCTGCTCAATGACTTTGCCATCACCGGCACCGGCACCTTCGCCACGCAGGGCAATGCCCTGAAGCTGGCGGGCGTCATCAGCGGTGGCACGCTCACCAAGACAGATGCCGGCACGCTGACGCTGTCGAGCGCCAACACCTATACGGGTGGCACCAACCTCAATGCCGGCACCATCGCGGTGGCCAACAATGCGGCGCTGGGCACCGGCACGCTCAACATGGCGACCGGCACCACCCTGCAATCGGGTGCGGCCAACCTCAACATCGGCAACGCCGTCGCCATCACCGGCACGGGTACGGTCGACACCAACGGCAATGCGCTGACCCTGTCGGGCGTCATCAGCGGCGACTCGCTGACCAAGTCCGGCACCGGCACGCTTATCCTTACCGGTAACAACAGCTACGCCGGTGGCACCAACCACACCGCCGGCACCATCGTCATCGGTTCGAACACCGCACTGGGCACTGGCGCGTTGACGTACAACGGCCCGGGGACGGGTGTCGTTTCAGGTGTCGACAATCTTGTCGTCGCCAACAACTTCGTGTTGAACGGCGGCACGGTCGACCGTCCGTTCGATACCCAGGCGTTCACCACAACGCTGACGGGCCAGATCTCGGGCCCGAATGTGTTTGCCAAGTTCGGCACCGGCAAGCTCATCCTGAGCAACGCAGGGTCGAACTACTCGGGCGGCACCAATCTCTTCACCGGCACGATTGCGGTGACGACGAGTTCGACGGGTACGCCCGGTGCGCTGACCTCTGGTCCGCTGGGAACCGGCACGCTCGGGATGGGAGACAACACCACACTGCAATCGGCTGGCGCTGGCCTGACGATCGGCAATGCCATCGCGCTCGGCGTCGGCACAGTCGATACCAACGGCAATGCCTTCACTCTGTCTGGCGTCATTAGTGGCAATTCGCTGACCAAGATCGGCACCGGCACGCTGGTTCTGACAGGGGCCAACACCTACACGGGTGGCACCGATCTGCAGGCTGGCACGATCGCGGTTGGCAACAACACTGCGCTCGGCACCGGTGACCTGCTGTTCCGCGACGGCACCACATTGCAGGCGTTCAGCAATAACATCGCCCTTGCCAACAATGTCGCGACGGATCCGGGCAGCGAGACCATTGACACCCAGGGCTTCCAGCTGACGCTCAATGGTGTGATTTCGGGTCGCGGCCAGATCACCAAAACCGGCAGCGGCAATCTCGTCCTCAACGGTGCCAACAGCTATGGTGGCGGCACGCTTCTGACAGCCGGCACCATCACCGTCGGCAATGATACCGCGTTGGGCAGCAATCGCCTGACGATGAGCACCAACACGACCTTGGTGGCAGGTGTCTCCGGTCTGAACCTGGCAAATGCCATCACCACGTTGGGCAATGGCATCGTCAACGCCGGCAGCGCTGCTTCGATCTTCACCCTGAATGGTGACATCTCCGGCGCTGGCTCTATCAGCCAGGTTGGCTCCGGCACGCTGGTGCTGAACGGCAACAACGGGTTCAACGGCCTCGGCATCAATGCCGGCACCGTCCGCGTCGGTTCGAACACCGCCGCTGGCGCTGGCGACATCGCGCTGAACAGCAACGCGACCCTGCAGTCGGGCGGCGCTGCCGTCACGCTCGCCAACACGATCCAGTCGACCGGCAACGGCCTGGTCAACGTCCGCACCGGTGAAGTGCTGACGCTGAACGGCAATGTTGTGGGCGCCGGCTCGGTCAGCGCCACCGGCCCCGGCACGCTGGTGCTGAACGGCAACAACGGGTTCAACGGCCTCGGCATCAATGCCGGCACCGTCCGCGTCGGTTCGAACACCGCCGCTGGCACCCGCGACATCGCCATCAACAACAATGCCACGCTGCAATCGGGCGCTGCTGCGGTTAACATTGCCATCACCGTCCTGACCGACGCCGCTGCGATCGTTGACGTGCGGCCGAGCGAAGTCCTGACCCTGTCGGGTGTCGTTGCCGGCGCCGGCAGCATCACCAAGACCGGTACTGGCCAACTCAGCCTCACCAGCGCCAATAACATCTACAGCGGTGGCACCATCCTGTCGGCCGGCACGCTTGCCCTTGGCACCAGCACGGCTCTCGGCACCGGCGCCCTGCGCGTCAATGCCGGCACCCTGTTGCTCGATGCGGCAAGCCTGACGATTGCCAACGCCGCGAACTTCGCCGGCGCGGGCACGATCGACACGGGCGCCAACAACGATACCTATGCCGGCGTGATCAGCGGCTCCGGCCGCATCACCAAGGCGGGTAGCGGCACGCTGACGCTGACGGGTGCCAACACCTATACCGGCGGTATCACCATCGCTGCCGGTACGCTGAGCGGCGCTGCCAGCGTCTTCAGTGCAGGTGGCATCCTCAACAATGCGGCGCTGGTCATCGCCCAGCCGGTGGATGCGACGTTCTCGCAAGTCATCTCCGGTACCGGCACACTCAACAAGACCGGTGCTGGCGTGCTGACCCTGTCGGCTGTAAACACCATGTCGGGTGCCACCACGGTCTCGGCTGGTCGCCTGAATGTCACCGGCTCGCTGTCCAGCTCGGCCACCACCGTGCTCAGCGGGGCAACGATCTCCGGTACCGGCACCGTGGGCGCGCTCACGGTCCAGTCCGGCGCCACCGTTGCCGCGGGCAATAGCGCCGTGGGTACGCTCTCGGTCAATGGTGCGCTCAATCTGGCCGCCGGTTCGACCATGGCTGCCGAAATCACGGCCGCCGCGGGCGATCGCATCACCGCCAGCGGTGCCGCGACGATCGCCGGCAATCTGGCGCTGACCCCGGTCGGTACGTTCACGACGTTCAACAGCAGCTACACGCTGGTGTCGAGCAGCGCGCGGACGGGCACCTTCGCCAATGTCACCGGCCTGAACGGCTTCGGTGTCGCCTTCGCACCGGTCATCACCTACGACGCCACGGGGGCCGTGCTGCGGCTCGCCCCGGCTTCGCTGGTCGGCCAGGGCGGTGCGGCCCTGTCGGGCAACGCCGCGCAGGTGGCTTCGGCCTTCGACCGCGCCGTCACCGCCGGCTACAACCCGCAGGCGTTCTTCGCCCTGTACAACCAGGGTTCGGCTCTGCCGGCGGCGCTCAGCCAGCTGTCGGGTGAAGTGCATGCGGCCGAGCGCCGTGTGCTCCTCGAAGATACCCGTGTCGTTCGCGAAGCGGCCTTCGATCGCCTGAACGCCGGCCTGTCGGCCCTCAGCGGCCAGTCGGTCACCCAGACCGATGGTGACAAGTCGACGACATTCTGGCTGCGGGCCGCCGGTTCGTGGGGCACCGCCTCTGCCGATGGCGTGGGTACGCGGTTCACCACCGAACAGACCGGTTTCCTGACCGGCATCGACTTTGCCAACAACGGCTTCAAGTTCGGCGGTCTGTTCCACTACACCCGCAACGATGTGACCATGAACAATCTGGGCACGTCGCGGCTGGAAAGCATCGGTGCCGGTGTCTATGCCGGTTATCGTCAGGATGGCGGCTTTGCCATCGGCGCCGGCGCTTCGGTCGCCGGCAACAAGGCCCGCAGCAACCGCGCCATCACGGCGACCGGCCTGACCCAGACGCTGACCAACACCGTCAACGGCACCACCTACCAGCTGTTCGGCGAAGTGGCCTTCGATCTGGTGAAGTCGGCCGAAACCCGCGTCGAACCGTTCGCACGCATCGGCCTGGCCAAGGTCGACTCGGGCGACCTGACCGAAGCCGGTGGTGCCGCAGCGGTGACTGCCGCCAAACAGTCCAACGACCTGTCGCAGGTCACCCTGGGTCTGCGCGGCGCCTACAGCATCGGTTCGACGACCCTGATGGGTTCGGCCGGCTGGCTGCGCACCGGCGGCGATCGCAACGGCCTGACCGTGCTCGGCATCGCTGGCATGGGCACCACGTCCAACATCGCCGCCGTGGCGCTCGATCGTGATGCGGTTGCCCTGGAAGCCCAGGCGCGCTTCAGCCTCAGCGGCACCATCTCGCTGGGTGTCGGCTACAGCGGCGTGATCGGCAGCAACAACAACGATCATGGCGCCCGCGCGACCCTGACCGTTGGCTTCTGATCAACTGACCAACTGAGAAAATCGGCGGCGAAACCTTCCCGGTTTCGCCGCCTTTTTCTTGCCTGTGCGCCATTGCGTCCGGCTTTGCGACGCGGAGCTATAGTCGGGAGGGGTGTGTTGTGACTGCCTCCGGCGGCTGGGGCCTTGGCCCCGGACCCCTGTTGTGGGGCAATGCTATCGCTTCAATGCGAGATCTGAACTGATTGGCTTTGCCGGTTCATGATTCAGCCTCAGCGGCGCCAACGGTTGATGCGTCGCCCCGCGCGATACATGCGGAGCCGAAGGCCGGCGATGCCCACCAAGGCCAATATGGCGCAGCATGAGCTGGACGCCCAACGCCTGGGGTCTGGGGCCACGACCCCAGCCGCCGGAGGCATTCTTCTACCACGATCCAGATACGAAAAAGGCCGCCCCTTGCGGGGCGGCCTCAT
This sequence comes from Alphaproteobacteria bacterium PA4, assembly GCA_002256005.1. Classification (GTDB taxonomy): domain Bacteria; phylum Pseudomonadota; class Alphaproteobacteria; order Sphingomonadales; family Sphingomonadaceae; genus Sandarakinorhabdus. The sequence continues at coordinate 91,289 of NKIQ01000012.1, forward strand.
CCGTTTCGGCTGATGCCGAAATCAGTCGCGCGGGCCGGTCAGGAAGTCGGGCAAGCTGCCGCCTTCCTGCGGGGCTTCGTCACGCGGTGCACGCTCCGGGCGGGGACCGCGGTCGTCGCGGCCGCCGTCACGGCGCGGGCCGCGATCGCCACGGCCGCCGCCATCGCGACGAGGTCCACGATCACCGCGCGGGCCGCGGTCGTCGCCGCCTTCACGCGGCGGGCGCGTGTCTTCCAGCTCGGCGCCGGTGTCCTGGTCGACGAGGCGCATTGACAGGCGCACCTTGCCGCGTTCGTCGACGGCGAGGACCTTGACCTTGACCTGCTGGCCTTCGGTCAACACGTCCTTGACGTTGGCAACACGCTCGTTCTTGATTTCGGAGATGTGGACGAGACCGTCCTTGCCACCCATGAAATTCACGAACGCGCCGAAATCGACCATCGACACGACCTTGCCGGTGTAGATCTTGCCGACTTCGGCTTCCATGGTGATGCCTTCGATCCACTTGCGGGCCGCGGCGATCTTTTCCGGATCCGAAGACGCGATCTTGACGGTGCCATCGTCCTCGATGTCGACCTTGGCGCCGGTCGTCGCGACGATTTCGCGAATGACCTTGCCGCCGGTGCCGATGACGTCACGGATCTTGTCCTTGGGCACCTGCATCGTTTCGATGCGCGGCGCGTGGGCGGACATTTCCTCGCGGGTATGGTCGAGCGCCTTGGCCATTTCGCCGAGGATGTGCTCGCGACCGGCCTTGGCCTGGCTGAGGGCGACCTTCATGATCTCCTCGGTGATCCCGGCGATCTTGATGTCCATCTGGAGGGCGGTGACGCCTTCCGAGGTGCCAGCCACCTTGAAGTCCATGTCGCCGAGGTGATCTTCATCACCCAGGATGTCCGACAGGACGGCGAAGTCCTTGCCTTCGAGGATCAGGCCCATGGCGATGCCGGCGACCGGACGGGTCAGCGGCACGCCGGCATCCATCAGCGCCAGCGAAGCGCCGCAGACGGTGGCCATCGACGACGAGCCGTTCGACTCGGTGATGTCCGACAGGACGCGGATCGTGTAGGGGAAAGCTTCCTTCGTCGGCAAAACCCCATGGACGGCGCGCCAGGCGAGCTTGCCATGGCCAATATCGCGGCGGCTCGGCGCGCCGAAGCGGCCGACTTCGCCCACCGAATAGGGGGGGAAGTTGTAGTGCAGCATGAAGCGTTCGTAGCGCAGGCCGTCGAGGCCATCGATCATCTGTTCGGCATCGGCGGTACCCAGCGTCGTCGTGACGATCGCCTGGGTTTCGCCGCGGGTGAACAGCGCCGAACCATGGGTGCGCGGCAGCAGGCCGACCATGGCTTCGATCTGGCGGACCGTCTTGGTATCGCGGCCGTCGATGCGGCTGCCGCTCTTCAGAATGGCGCCGCGAACGATTTCGCCTTCCAGCTTCTTGAACAGCTTGCCGGCCTTTTGCTGGGTGGCGCTGTCGGCATCGGCGAACAGCGGCTTCATCTTGGCCTTGGCGTCGGACAGCGCCTGCTGGCGGTCCGACTTCTTGGTCAGCTTGTAGGCGGCGGTGATGTCCTTGCCGACGGCCTTGCGGATCTGGGCCAGCATGGCGGTGTTGTCGGGGATGGCGAGTTCCCAGGGGTCCTTGGCCGACTTTTCGGCGAGCGCGATGATCGCCTGGATGACCGGCTGGATGCCGCGGTGCGCGAACATCACGGCGCCGAGCATCTCGTCTTCCGACAGTTCCTTGGCTTCCGATTCGACCATCATCACGGCGTCATGCGTGCCGGCGACGACCAGATCGAGCCGGCCTTCGGCGATCTGCGCCTTGGTCGGGTTGAGGATATATTCGCCGTCGTTGAAACCAACGCGGGCCGATGCGATCGGGCCCATGAACGGCACGCCGGAAATGGTCAGCGCGGCCGATGCGGCGATCATCGCCACCATATCGGCTTCGTTTTCGCCGTCATAGCTCAGCACCTGGGCAATGACGTTGATTTCGTTGTAAAAACCTTCGGGAAACAGCGGGCGCAGCGGGCGATCGATCAGGCGGCTGGTCAGCGTCTCATGCTCGGTGGCACCGCGCTCGCGCTTGAAGAAGCCACCCGGAATGCGGCCGGCGGCGGAGAATTTTTCCTGATAGTGGACGGTCAGCGGGAAGAAATCCTGGCCTTCCTTGACGCTCTTGGCAGCCGTGACGGCGCAGAGCACGACGGTTTCGCCATAGGTGGCGAGCACGGCGCCATCGGCCTGACGGGCGATGCGGCCGGTTTCGAGGGTCAGCTTGCGGCCGCCCCATTCGATTTCCTGTTTGTGGATATTGAACATGTTTCGTCTTTCGTATCGGCGCCCCGGCCCTATTGCCGTCACGCCTGCCTGCAGTTCCGCCACTGTTGGCGGGCGGACCCCGGCGACCATCGCCGGCGCCCGATAAACGAAAGGCCCCGCAGCAGGGGCCTTTCGGGTTACTTGCGAAGCCCGAGCTTCGTGATGAGGTCGGTGTAGCGCTGGCTGTCGATCTTCTTCAGATAATCGAGCAGCGAGCGACGCTTGTTGACGAGGACGAGCAGGCCGCGACGGCTGTGATTGTCCTTGGCATGCGTCTTGAAATGTTCGGTCAGATTGGCAATGCGCTCCGAAAGGATGGCGACCTGGACTTCGGGCGAACCCGTGTCGTTGGCGGCGCGGGCATTGCCCTTGATGACGTCGGCCTTGCGTTCTGCGGTAATCGACATCGGATACTCCTTGATTATAGGTTGAACCCGCGCAAAACCCGGACCGCTTCATGGTCGATCTCCACCAGCGCCACGGGAACAGTGCCGAGGCAGGCGAGATAGGTGCCGGGTGAGGCAGGGTGCCCGAAAAGCCTGCGCCCCTGTCGGAGTGCCGCCGCTTCATCAGGATCAATGGCGAGAGCCGGGATGTCGTCCAGCCCCGCCATCAGTGGCAGGATGACCTGTTCTAGCGCGCGCTCCTGCACGCATTCTTCGAATTTGTCCAGCGCTATCGCCTGGCCGAGCGTGAACGGCCCGGCCTTGGTCCGCCGCAGCATGGTGACATGGCCGACGGTGCCGAGCGCCAGCGCAATGTCGCGGGCAAGGCTGCGGATATAGGTGCCCTTGCTGACCAGCGCCGAGAGGGTGGCGCTGCCGGCGTCGGCGTGCACCAGATCGAGGTGCAGGATGGTGACATGGCGGGTGGCGAGCATCACCGCCTCGCCGGCCCGGGCCAGCGCATAGGCGCGCTGGCCATCGACCTTCAGCGCTGAAAACGCCGGCGGCACCTGGTCGATCGCGCCGGTGAAGCGCGGCAGCACGGCAGCGATGGCGGCGGCATCGGGCCGCATATCTGACGTGGCGATCACCGCGCCTTCGGCATCCTCCGTCGTCGTCGCTTCGCCCCATTTGACGGTGAAGTCATAGCCTTTGGTCGCGTCGAGCATCCGCCCGGCCAGCTTGGTCGCCTCACCGATGGCGATCGGCAACACGCCGGTCGCCAGCGGATCGAGCGTGCCGCCATGGCCGATGCGATCGGGACGGATGCCGACCCCGCGCAGGATGCGCTTGACCGCCGCCACGCCCTGCGCGCTCGACAGGCCGATGGGCTTGTCGAGGATCAGCCAGCCGTTGAGGGACGGGACGGAAATGCTCAATCCTCCGGCGTCTGCGCCAGCATGACGCTGACTGCATGCGCGAGGGCCGGGAAGTGATCGGTCACAACGGCCAGGATCAGCGCTGGATCGACCTGTTCATAGGCATGGCGCATCCAATTGCCGATATCGGCCACGCGGCGCCATGGCACCTCGGGATGGGCCGCGGTCAGCGCCGGATCGAGGTGGCGGCTGGCTTCTGAAATGACCTCCACGCCGCGTTCGACGGCGCTGCGCAACAGCCAGTCCTGGCGCAAGGCATCGGCATCGCGGCCCGCGACTGCCGCTTCGATGGCGGCCATCTGCGCTGCCATGTCGAGCAGGCGCAGCCGATGTGAGCGGCGCACCATCAGAAAATCCGGACGGCTTCCGCCTCGATGCGGCTGCGCAGATAAGGGTGCAGCGAATTGCGCGTCATGATATCGACAGGGCGCTGCAACAGGCCGCTGATGTGGTCGCGCGCATCCATCACGTCGAACAGGCTGAGTCCGGTGTGGGATGGATCGAAGAACAGGTCGACATCGCTGTCGGCGCCGGCCTCATCACGCGCCATCGATCCGAACACGAACAGGGCGCCGATGCCGATTTCGCGCAGCGCCTCGGCATGGGCCGCCAGCAAGGCAGTGGTTTCAGCGCGGCGCATGGCAACAATTTATCATCAGGGCGCCGGATTGGCCAGCGCCCCGGGTTCAACCCCCAGCAGCAGGTCCGATTCCTCGCCCGGCAGCAGCGAGAACACGCAGGTGTCACGGACATGGCCGGTCCAGGTGATCTTGTTCTGCCGCAGGATGCCGTCGAGCTTTGCGCCCAGCTTCCTGACCGCCGCCTGTGAGCGGGTGTTGCGGACGTCGACATCGAAGACGATGCGAACGATGCCACAGGCGCGGGCATGGCCGATCATCAGGCGCTTCAACGCCAGGTTGAAACCGCTGCCGCGCACATCCGGGTGCAGGAAGGTGCCGCCGATGGCGACGACGCGATGGACCGGATCATGGTCGTACCAGCTGGTGCAGCCGACGAGCCGCTCACCGCGATGGACGGCATAGGCGCGGCGCGGGCCAGAGAGCATGCCCTCGAACGCCGGATCGAAATGCGCGCCGGCCATGGAATAGGGGTACATCACCCAGATGTCCTGGTCGGCCGCCGCCACCGCACGCAGCGCTTCGCGATGGTGTTCCGCCAGCGGCACCAGCCGAACCTCGCCGGCGGCGAGCGGCACGTAAAGCTCAGTCCTCGTCGTCATAGTCCGACAGGGTCGGCAGCCGCACCTCCGGCTCCAGATCGCGGGCAATGGTCGGCCGGCGCAGGATGGCGTCGATGCGGGCGCCGGCGTCATAGCTTTCATCGGGGCGGAAGCGCAGGTCGGGCGTGTATTTCGTCGCCATGTGGCGGGCAACCTCGCCGCGCAGATAGCGGGCATGGCCGGCCAACGCCTTGACCACGGCCTGGTCATCGTCACCGCCCAGCGCCTTCACGAACACCGTGGCGTGGCGCAGGTCGGCGGTGACGCGCACTTCGCTGATCGACACGATCGTGCGCTGCAACAGTTCGTCACGCAGCTCGCCGCGGCCGATGACCTCGGCAAGCGCATGGCGCACCTGTTCACCGATGCGTTGCAGGCGGATCGAACGGCCTTGGGAATCGGGGGTGGAACGGGGCATGGCGGGAGGTTAGTCGCTTCTATCGGACGAAAAAAGGGCAGCGGGGCAAAGCCGGTTCGGAACGCCTGTCCCGGATGCCACGCGGGATCGAACGACCCAATTCAGGGCTTCGTCATGCTGAACTTGTTTCAGCATCCACCACGCTGCAGGAAAATGCGTCCCGATGGTGGAGTGGATGCTGAAACAAGTTCAGCATGACGATAGGCCTTAAGCGATAGCGAGCAAACTCACAGCGTCCGCTCGCGCATCTCCACTTCGAACGTCTCGACGATATCGCCGACCTTCACGTCCGACGAATCCGCCAGCGTGATGCCGCATTCGAAACCCGACTTCACCTCGGCCACATCATCCTTGAAGCGGCGCAGCGAGGCGATCGAGCCATTGTAGATGATGACATCGTCGCGCATGACGCGCGCCCGCAGCGCCTTCTTGATGAAGCCCTCGGTGACGCGGATACCGGCGGCCTTGCCGGTCTTCCCGGCCTGGAACACGTCGAGCACCAGCGCGCGGCCGACAACGGTTTCCAGCGCTTCCGGGCCGAGCTGGCCGGCCATCGCTGCCTTCACTTCGTCGATCAGGTCATAGATGACGTCGTAATATTTCAGCGCCACGCCATCGCGCTGGGCGATTTCGCGGGCCTTGGCGTTGGCGCGAACGCCGAAACCGATCACCGGTGCGCCGCTGGCCTTGGCCAGGGTGACATCGCTTTCGGTGATGCCGCCAGCGCCGGCGCTCAGCACCTTGGCCTTGATCAGGTCGGTGGAGATCTTGTTGATCGCCCCGGCAATGGCTTCGGCCGAGCCTTGCGTATCGGCCTTGATGACCAGCGGATAGGTCTGCGCCTTGGCCGCCCGCAGCACGCTGAACATGGTTTCGAGATTGGCCGGTTCCTGCTCGATGCGCTTGGCATTGGCGAGGCCGGCGCGATAATCGGCAACCTCGCGCGCGCGGGCTTCGGTTTCGACAACCGTCACCACATCGCCGGCCATCGGCACGCCGGTCAGGCCGAGCACCTCCACCGGCATCGACGGCAGCGCTTCCTTGACCAGCGCGCCCTTGTCGTCGTTCAGCGCGCGGACCTTGCCCCATTCCTGGCCCATGACGAAGATATCGCCACGCTTCAGCGTGCCGCGGCGGACGAGCACGGTGGCCAGCGGCCCCTTGCCCTTGTCCAGCCGCGCCTCGATCACCGTGCCTTCGGCGGCGCGATCGGGGTTGGCCTTCAGCTCCAGGATTTCGGCCTGCAGCAGGATCTTCTCGATCAGTTCGTCGAGCCCGGTCTTCTGGGTCGCCGACACTTCGACGTCCTGGACTTCGCCGCCCATCGATTCGACCTGCACGTCATATTGCAGCAGCGCCTGGCGGATCTTTTCGGCATTGGCGCCGGCCTTGTCCATCTTGTTGATGGCGACGATCATCGGCACGCCGGCGGCCTTGGTGTGATTGATGGCCTCGATGGTCTGCGGCATGATGCCGTCGTCCCAGGCCACGACCAGGATGACGATGTCGGTGACACCGGCACCGCGGGCGCGCATGGCCGTGAAGGCTTCATGGCCCGGCGTGTCGAGGAAAGTGATCTTGTCCTTCGACTTCGTCACGATCTGATAGGCGCCGATGTGCTGGGTGATGCCGCCGGCTTCGCCCTTCACCACATTGGTGCCGCGTAGCGCATCGAGCAGGCTGGTCTTGCCATGGTCGACATGGCCCATGATCGTCACCACCGGCGGCCGCGGCAGCAGGTGATCATCGACATCGGCATCGCCGACCATGCCGATTTCGACATCGGATTCCGATACACGGATGATGTTGTGGCCGAATTCGGTCAGCACCAGTTCGGCGGTGTCCTGATCGATTTCATCGACGGCCGCGGCCGGCATGCCCATGCGGGCGAGCAGGCGCACGACATTGGGGGTGCGCTCGGCCATGCGGTGCGCCAGTTCGGCGACGGTGATGCGATCGGGCACGGTGACATCGCGGACCTGCTTGGCCTGGGTGCCGAGCCGGCCGCGTTCCTTTTCACGGGCGCGGCGCAGCGCGGCAAGGCTGCGGGTGCGGGTGCTGTCATCGGCCTCCAGCGCGCGGGTCACGGTCAGCTTGCCGGACTGGCGGCGATCGTCGCCCATGCGCAGACGCGCCGGCTTGGCACCCAGGTCGGGCTTGCGGCCCGGCAGAGCGCGGACGCGCAGCCGCTCTTCTTCCTCGTCCAGCTCGACCAGCGTCATCGTCGCCGGGTCGGCGGGTACCGGATCGGGGCGGGTGGCGAGCTCTTCCTCGCGCAAGCGCTTTTCTTCCAGGCGCAGGCGCTCGGCCTCGGCGGCTTCGGCCTTGGCAGCTTCCTCGCGGATGCGGGCTTCCTCGGCGGCGCGCAGCCGGTCTTCCTCGGCCTGGCGCAGCAGCAGGGCCAGCCGCTCCTGCTGGGTCATGTTGCTCGGCGGCGCGCGGCGCGGTTCGGGCGCCGCCGGTCGTGCCGGCGGCCGGGCAGCCGGGCGGGCCGGGGCG
>NKIQ01000013.1 GCA_002256005.1 Alphaproteobacteria bacterium PA4
TGATCCGCAACCAGTACGCCAACTTCCGCGCGTTCGAGCCGGCGATGGCCGCCACCGCGGCTGGCCGCCAGTGGGCCGAGGAGATGGCCGCCGCGCTGTCGGGCCACGGCGCGTTTGACATCGACCAGTTGCTGTACGACGTGCACGCCGGCACCGTGGGCGGGCCGCACGACAGCGGCCTGCTGCACAGCTGCACCCAGTTGCTGCTCACGCGGGTGCGGGAGCAGAAGGTGCCGATCGAGCTGGCGTACGGTGCGCTGGAGGCGCTGTTTGCCGACCTGCTGGGTGTGCAGGCGAGCGGGCTGATGCTGGCGGTGGAGGCGCTGAACTGGCGCGATGCCGCGGCGGCGCAGACCGCCGCCGCCGGCGGGGCGGCCGCCGCGCCGCATCTGCTGGCCTTCCCCGGTGACGCCAGGCGCTTCGTCACGGTCAAGTTCAACCCGCACATCGAGGAGCAGGTGGACTTGTTCCTGCGCTGCGTCGACCGGCTGGTGGCCACCGGGCTGGACCTGCGCACCGAACGCTGGGGCTTCGTCGGCCGCCGTGTGCAGACCGTGGGCTTTCTGCCGGCGGCAGCCGAAGGCGTGTACGTGCGTGCCGACCGGCTGGCGCGCAGTGCCTGCCCGCAAACCCACGGCTTTGACATCGTCGGCCGGCTGATTGGCGACCCCGGGCCGGTGCTGGCGTTGGTGGGCCGCGCCGACGCGCCCGCGCCGGTGCCGCAGTTCGAGTGGCTGGCGCCGATCCGGCCGCACCATGGCGGGGCTGCGGCCGCGGTGCCCGAGATGCCGGCGCCGCAGCCGATGCAGTGGCTGCCGCTGGCGGGTGCGTTGGTGCACGAGGTCGGCCCCGACGAGCTGGCGCTGCCGGCTGACCGCTTTCCCGCTGGGCAATACCTGCAATGGCAACGGCGCGCCGACGGCAGCCTGGGCTGCCGGCCGCAGAACCGCGTGGCCTTCGCTCGCGTCGGGCTGCGCCACGCGCCGGCGCCGGCCGGTTGCGCCTGGTTCGTGGTCAGGTTGCCCGGCATGGCAGCAACGGGCATGCTGATGGTGCCGGAAGCGCCCCCGGCGCTGGCCGCCGCCGAGCCGCTGCCGCCGCACGGCTGCTTCTTGATGCCGCTGCGCGGCGAGCCGGCGTACGAGGACGCGGTCTTCCACGGCCCGCCGCAGCACCCGCACGAGCACCCGTTGCCGCTGTACCGCGCGGTACCCGATGACGAGGCCCGGCGCACCGTTCTGCGCTTCGTTCCTGAAGGCGATTGGCAGGGCAAGGTGCTGGCAGCGCGCTACACGGTGGCCGAGCGGCTGGACTACGCGCCGGTCCACACCGGCAATGGGCCGCCCTACACCGTGCGCACGCGGATGGACTTCTCGTTCGCGCTGGGGTCCAGCTCCGAAGCGGCCTGGCTGACGCAGCAATTGCGCCCTTACGAGAAGACCGCACCGGCATCCGATGTGGCACTGCGCCAGCCCGGCTGGGTGAGCGTGACGCGGCCGGCCGACACCGCCGCCAAGGACGCCGCGCCACCCGTGGTGGACCTGGCGCTGTGGCACCGCAACAGCTCCAGCCTGAAGCCCGAGTTTTGGGACAAGGGCACTGCCGGGCTGCCCTACGACATCGTCGTGAAAGGCGTGGTTCTGCAGGCGGCATGGGCTTGGCTGGCCGATGTGGAGCTGACGGTGATGCCGGCGCCGAAGTAGGCGCGGCCGGCGGCGGCGACGATCGGCGTCATCACCAGCATGCCGACCGGCGAGCAGAACAGCGCGGCAGCGGCGATCATGGCGCCATTGGCGCGGCCGCCATCGCTGGTGACGGCAACGCCAGCCTCATCGAAGTACATCAGCTTGATGATGCGGAGGTAATAATAGGCGGCGATCACCGAGGTGATGAAGCCGATGATGGCGAGCGGCAGCAGCCCGGCGGCGATGGCGGCCTGGAAGACCGCGAATTTCGGCCAGAAGCCGAGCAGTGGCGGGATGCCGGCGAGGCTGAACATGAAGATGGCAAGCGCGGCGGCAAGGCCGGGCTGCACCTTGGACAGGCCAGCGAGGTCGCTCATCGCTTCCACCGGCGCGCCATCGGCGCGGCGCAGCTGCAAAACGACAAGGAAGCTGCCCAGCGTCATCGCCAGATAGACGGCGGTGTAGAACAGCAGTGCCTCGATGCCCTGCGGTGTCGCGGCGGCGAGGCCGACGAGGGCGAAACCGATATTGGCGATGGAGGAATAGGCCAGCAGGCGCTTGATGTTGGTCTGGCCGATGGCGGCGACGGCGCCGAGCGCCATCGAGGCGACGGAGAGGAAGAAGACGATCTGCTGCCAGTCGAGCGCCATCGGACCAAAGCCCTGCACCAGCACGCGCACCATCAGGCCGAGCGCCGCCGCCTTGGGCGCCGCCGAGAAGAAGGCAGCAACCGGCGTCGGCGCGCCTTCGTAGACATCGGGCGTCCACATGTGGAACGGCACGGCGGAAATCTTGAAGGCGAGGCCGGCGAGGATGAAGACGAGGCCGATCAGCACGCCGAGCGACCGCTCCTGCATCCCGGCCAGCACGTCGCGGATGCCGCCGAAACCGGTAGAGCCGGTGAAGCCATACACCAAAGTGATGCCATAGAGCAGGATGCCCGAGGCGAGCGCGCCAAGGACGAAATATTTGAGGCCGGCTTCCGACGAGCGCGCCTCACCGCGGTGGAAGGCGGCAAGCACATAGGAGGCAAGGCTGGTCAGTTCGAGACCGACATAGAGCGACAGCATGTCATCGGCCGACACCATCATGCACATGCCCAGCGTCGCCAGCATCAGCAGCACCGGATATTCGAAACGGCCGGTGCGCGCCGTGCCGAGATAGGGCAGCGCCAGCAGCATCGAGGCGGCGGCGGCAGCGAGGATCAGCACCTTCAAAAAGCTGGAAAAGGCGTCGGCGACATAGAGCCCGTCAAAGCCGCGCTGGATGGTGGCGGGATCGTCGAGGAGCGTCAGCCCGGCGAGGCCAAGGATCAGCACCGCGACCCAGGTCAGCCCGCGCAGCGCCTTGTCGCCACCGCCGAAGGTGCCGATCATCAGCGTAAGCAGCGAGCCGGCGGTGAGCACGGCTTCCGGCCCGGCGATGGCGATGGAGGCAAAGGTCGGGTTCATGGCTGATGCGCCTCGGCGGCTGCGGCCGGTGCGGTCAGCACCGGCAGGCCGGGGGTGATGGTCATGGCGGTCGGCAGCGTGGCGCGCGCGCGGCCATCGAGCCGGGCGACGATCTGGGCGATCGCCGGCTTCATCGGCACCTGGAAGCTGGCGGGATAGACGCCCATCCAGATGACCGCGGCGGTGATCGGTGCCAGAATGGCGATTTCGCGCAGGCTGAGGTCCGGCATCGCCCGGGTGTCGTCACCGGCGGCCGAGCCGAAGGCGATACGGCGATACAGCCACAACATATAGGCGGCACCGAGGATGATGCCGGTGGTCATCACGAAGGTTGCCCAGGTGCTGGTCTGGTAGAGGCCGATCAGCACCAGGAATTCGGCGACAAAGCCCGAGGTGGCGGGCAGGCCGACGCTGGCCATGGTGAAGAACAGCAGCAGCAGCGCATAGCGCGGCATGGTATCGGCGAGGCCGCCATAGCGGGCGATCTCGCGGGTGTGCAGGCGATCGTAGATGACGCCAACGCAAAGGAACAAGGCGCCGGACACCAGCCCGTGCGACAGCATCATGACCAGGCTGCCCTCGATGCCCTGGGTGTTGAGCGCGAACAGGCCGGCGGTGACGAAGGCCATATGCGCGACCGAGGAATAGGCGATCAGCTTTTTCATGTCGTTCTGCACCAGCGCGACCAGCGACGTGTAGACGACGGCGACCATCGACAGGCCGAACACCAGCCAGATCAGCTGCGCCGAAGCATCGGGGAACATCGGCAGCGAGAAGCGCACGAAACCATAGCCGCCGAGCTTCAGCAGCACGCCGGCGAGGATGACCGAGCCGGCGGTGGGCGCCTCGACGTGCGCATCGGGCAGCCAGGTGTGCACCGGCCACATCGGCATCTTGACAGCGAAGCTGGCGAAAAAGGCAAGGAACAGCCAGAATTGCGCCGCCGGCGCGAAGTCGTACGCCGAAAGCACACCGATATCGGTGCTGCCGGCCTGGCCGACCATATAGATCATGCCAACGAGCATCAGCACCGAGCCGAGCAGCGTATAGAGGAAGAATTTGTAGGACGCGTAGATGCGCCGCGCGCCGCCCCAGATGCCGATGATGAGGAACATCGGGATGAGGCCGGCTTCGAAGAACAGATAGAAAAGGAAGATGTCGCGCGCCGCAAAGGTGCCGATCATCAGCGATTCCATGATGAGGAACGCCGCCATATATTCGGGCACGCGCTTCTGCACGCTTTCCCAGCTGGCGAGGATGCACAGCGGCATCAGGAAGACGCTGAGGAGGATCAGCATCAGCGCGATGCCGTCGATGCCGAGATGCCAATCGAGATAGGGCGCGAACAGCGGCAGTTTTTCGACGAACTGGAATGCCGTCGCCGCATTGTCGTAATCCTGCCAGAGCAGCAGACCGAGGGCGAATTCCACCAGCGTCGTCACCAGCGCGACGATGCGGGCACGCCCGGCATCGACGCCCGGCAGCATGGCGATGACCAGTGCCGACAGCACCGGCAGCAGGATCATGATCGACAGGATCGGCATCACTGGCCACCCACGGCGGGACCGCCGACAAACACCCAGGCGGCAGCGGCGGCGAGGCCGACCAGCATCACCAGCGCATAGGAATAGACATAGCCGGACTGGAAGCGCCCGGCAGCACGCGCGCCACCGGCCACCGCAGCGGCGGCGCCATCGGGGCCGAAGCGATCGATGGTCTGCTGGTCGCCGCGCACCCAGAGGAAGCGCCCGATGGCAAAGCTGGGCCGCACGAACAGCGCGTCGTACAGCTCATCGAAATACCATTTGTGGGTGAGGAAGGCATAGACGGCGGGCAGTGCGCCGGCGGCACGGCCGGGCAATGCCGGATTGCGCAGATAGGCGAACCAGGCGCCGGCAAGGCCGAGGAAGAAGGCGATGGACGGCGTCCACACCACCCAGGCCGGCACTTCATGCATGGCATGCATCAGATGTTCGCGGAAAGCGAGGCTGCCGCGCCAGAAGGCACCGCCCTGCTCTGCGCCGACGAAATTCTCGTGCCACAGCCAGCCCGCGCCGAGCGCCCCGGCGCCGAGCACGAACAGCGGGATCAGCATCGAGATCGGGCTTTCGTGCGGGTGATAGCCGCCGGTGACGGTGGCGGGGGCGTGATGGGCGTGCGCGTCATGGCCGTGATCGTGCGCATGATCGTCATGGCCGTGCGCATCGTGCAGCGCATGCTGGATATGCTCGGACCCTGCCCAGCGCGGGGCGCCATAGAAGGTCAGGAACACCAGCCGCCAAGAATAGAAGCTGGTTAGCAGCGCAACGAGCGCGCCGACGAAGAAGGCGAACTGGCCATGGCTGGTGCCGCTGGCAAAGGCGGCTTCCAATATGGCGTCCTTCGAATAATAGCCGGCTGTGAAGAAGAAACCGGTCAGCGCCAGCGTGCCGATGGTCATCAGCCAGAAGGTAACGGGGATATGCTTCCGAAGGCCGCCATAGAAGCGCATGTCCTGCTCGTGATGCATCGCATGGATGACCGAACCGGCACCGAGGAACAGCAGCGCCTTGAAAAAGGCGTGGGTGAACAGGTGGAACATCGCGGCGCCATAGGCGCCCGAGCCGGCGGCGAAGAACATATAGCCAAGCTGCGAACAGGTCGAATAGGCGATGACGCGCTTGATGTCGGTCTGCACCAGCGCCACCGAGGCGGCGAACAGCGCCGTGGCGGCGCCGACATAGGTGACGACGGCCTGCGCGGTCAGGCTGGCTTCGAACATCGGCGACAGGCGGCAGACCATGAAGACGCCGGCGGTGACCATGGTCGCGGCATGGATCAGCGCGGACACCGGCGTCGGCCCCTCCATCGCGTCCGGCAGCCAGGTGTGCAGCCCCAGTTGCGCCGACTTGCCCATCGCGCCGACGAACAGAAGCAGGCAGAGCGTCGTCATCACGTCGAACCGCGCGCCGAGGAACGAGAAGGTGGCGCCGGCCTGGCCCGGCACAGCGGCGAGAATGGCGTCGATCGAAACGGTGCCGAACACCATGAAGGTCGCGAAAATGCCGAGCGAGAAGCCGAAATCGCCGACGCGGTTGACGACGAACGCCTTGATGGCGGCGGCGTTGGCGCTGGGCTTGTGATACCAGAAACCGATGAGCAGGTAGGACGCAAGGCCCACCCCTTCCCAGCCGAAGAACATCTGGACGAGGTTGTCGGCGGTCACCAGCATCAGCATGGCGAAGGTGAAAAGCGACAGATAGGCGAAGAACCGCGACTGCGACGGGTCCTCCTCCATATAGCCCCAGCTGTAGAGGTGGACGAGCGCCGAGACGCTGGTGACGACGACCAGCATGACCGCGGTCAGCGTATCGACCTTCAGCGCCCAATGCACGCTGAGGTCGCCCGACTGGATCCAGTCGAGCACCGGCACGGTGTACGGACCCAAATGCAGCCCATAAGCAGGGTTGGGTAGCCAGAACTGGCTGAAGATCACCCAGGCAAGGGCGGCCGACGTGAACAGCCCGCCGGTGGTAACGATCTTGGCGGCCTTGTGGCCGATGAGGCGACCACCCAGTCCGGCGACAAGCGCCATCACCAGCGGCAGGAAGACGAGGAGCAGGATCATCACTCCCTCCCCGCAGGGGGGAGGGAGGAAAGAGCAAACACGGACATCAGCCCTTCATCATGTCGGCATCGTCAACCGCGATGGTGCCACGGTTGCGGAAATAGAGAACGAGGATAGCAAGGCCGATCGCCGCCTCGCCGGCCGCCACGGTCAGCACGAACATCGCGAAGATCTGGCCATGCACCTGGTGCAGATAGGCCGAAAAGGCGATGAAATTGATGTTCACGGCAAGCAGGATCAGCTCGATCGACATCAGGATGATGATGACGTTCTTGCGGTTGATGAAGATGCCGAGCACGCCGAGCACGAACAGCACCGCCGAGACGGCGAGATAATGCGACAGGCCGATCACAGCTCCACCCCCTGGCCGACGCCGGGCTGGGCCGGGTGCACGGCATTCTTGGGCGTGCGCGCCACCTGATGCGCGATGCTCTGGCGCTTGGTGCCGATACGCTGGCGATGCGTCAGCACGATGGCGCCGATCATCGACACCAGCAGCACCAGCCCCGCCGCCTGGAAGATATAGAGATAGCGGGTGTAGAGCACCGAGCCGATCCACTGCGTGTTGGTCATGCCATCGGGCACGCCGGCCAGCACATCGAACAGCGGCACGCCGGCACCGGCTTGCCAGCTGCCCACCGCCAGGATGATTTCGGTGAGCAGCACGCCGCCGACAGCAAGGCCGAACGGCAGATAGCGCGCCATGCCGGAACGCAATTCGGCGAAATCGATGTCGAGCATCATCACGACGAACAGGAACAGCACCGCGACGGCGCCGACATAGACGATGACCAGCAGCATCGCCAAAAACTCGGCGCCGAGCAGGATGAACAGCCCGCCGGCGTTGAAGAAACACACGATCAGCCACAGCACCGAATGCACCGGATTGCGCGACAGGATGACCATCACCGCCGCGGTGATCAGCACCACGGCAAAGAGGTAGAAGGCAAAGACAGCGGCGGTCACGGCAATACTCTATGCGCAGCCACGGGCAGATGCCGGGCGAGCGAAACCAGGGTGCGGCAGGCGGCCGCACCGGATGCAGGAGCCGTTACCGCCACTTCGCATCTGCCGCAAGGTTCGCGGCGATCGCGCGTTCCCATTTGTCGCCATTGGCGAGCAATTTGCCCTTGTCGTAGATCAGTTCCTCGCGGGTTTCGGTCGCGAATTCGAAGTTCGGGCCTTCGACGATGGCATCGACCGGGCAGGCTTCCTGGCACAGACCGCAATAGATGCACTTGGTCATGTCGATGTCGTAGCGCGTGGTGCGGCGGCTGCCGTCCTCGCGCGGTTCCGCCTCGATGGTGATGGCCTGCGCCGGGCAGATCGCCTCGCACAGCTTGCAGGCGATGCAGCGTTCCTCGCCATTGGGATAGCGACGCAGCGCATGCTCGCCGCGGAAGCGCGGGGAGAGCGGCCCCTTTTCATAGGGGTAGTTCAGCGTCACCTTGGGCCGGAAGAAATATTTGAGCGTCAGGCCGAGGCCACCGATGAACTCGAGCAGCAGCAACGACTTGGCGGCGCGGAAAACGGCGGTCACAACACAACACTCCCCGGCGCGGCCACGAACTTGTCGGTGAAGAACATCAGCCAGCCCGACACGACCACCACCCAGAACAGCGACAGCGGCAGGAACACCTTCCAGCCCAGCCGCATCAGCTGGTCATAGCGGTAGCGCGGCACCGCGGCCTTCACCCAGGCGAAGCAGAAGAACATGAACGCCATCTTCACCAGCATCCAGACAAAGCCCGGGACGAGGTAGAGCGGCGCCCAGTCGAGCGGCGGCAGCCAGCCGCCGAGGAACAGCACCGGGATCAGCGCGCACATGAACAGGATGTTGGCATATTCGCCGAGGAAAAAGAGCGCGAAGCTCATCGAGGAATATTCGACCTGATAGCCGGCGACGAGCTCGGCCTCGGCCTCGGGCAGGTCGAACGGCGGCCGGTTGGTTTCGGCGAGCGCGGTGATGAAGAACATGATCCCCATCGGAAACAGCAGGGGATTGAAGATGTTGCCGTTGAGCAGCCCCAGCACATTGCCCTTTTGCGCCATCACGATGTCGCTGAGGTTGAGGCTCTGCGCATAGAGCATCACCGCAACGAGGATGAAGCCCATCGAGACTTCATAGGAGACCATCTGCGCCGCCGAGCGCAGCCCGCCGAGGAACGGGTATTTCGAGTTCGACGCCCAGCCCGACATGATGATGCCGTAGACGCCCATCGAGGAGACGGCGAAGACATAGAGCAGGCCGACATTGAGATCGGCAAGCACCAGCCCGGCATCGAAGGGCATCACCGCCCAGATCGCCAGCGCCAGCACGAAGCTGATCATCGGCGCCAGCAGGAACACCGCCTTCGATGCGCTCGACGGGATGATGGTTTCCTTGAGGAACAATTTCGCTGCGTCGGCAAAGGTTTGCAGCAGGCCGAAGGGGCCCACCACATTGGGCCCGCGCCGCATCTGCATCGCCGCCCAGATCTTGCGATCCGCATAGACCGCCATGGCGACGCCGACCATCACCGGCAGCATGATGGCGAGGATCAACACCAGCGTGCCGGCGAACCAGCCAAGGCCATCGCCGAGATAGGATTGGAACCAGCCGGTGAAGGTCATTCCGCGGCCTCCTGCAGCGGAGCGAGAATCTCGGCCACGCAAGCCGCCATCGTCTCGCTGGCGCGGGCGATGGGGTTGGTCAGGTAGAAATTGGTCAGCGCCGGCGCCAGCGGGCCTGCAAGCGCCGCCGGGGGATTTTGGGCGATTTCGGGCGCGGACAGGGTCGCCACCGGGGTGGCGCCACCAACAAGATGCGGCCATTCGGCGGCAATGCGGCGGCGCAGGGCCGGCAAATCGTCATAGGCCAGCGGCGTGCCGAGCACGGCCGACAGCGCGCGGCAGATCGTCCAGTCCTCGCGGGCATCGCCCGGCGGGAACACGGCGCGCAAGCTGCGCTGCACCAGCCCGGCCATGTTGACATAGGTGCCGGGCTTTTCGGTGTAGGCGGCGGCGGGCAGGATGACATCGGCGTGGCGCACGCCGCGGTCGCCATGCGTGCCGATATAGATGGTGAAGGCCGAGCCGCCGGTATCGACCTCGTCGGCGCCGAGCAGGAACAGCGCCTTGATCGACGCATCGCCGGCAATCGCCGCGACGCCATCGGCAGCGAGGCCGAGGTCGAGCGCGCCGACTCGCGCGGCTGCCGTGTGCAGCAGGTTCCAGCCGTTCCAGCCGTCGCGGACGACATTGTATTTGGCAGCCAGCGCCCGCGCTGCGGCGAACAGGCCCGGCGTCTTCAGCGCACCCATGCCGACGATCACCGCCGGCCGCTCCGCCCTGGCCAGCGCCTCGGCCGCCGCTGCCGGCAGTGCCGCCAGCAGGCCCGCGTCATCGCCCAGCCAGGTCACCGGATAGGTCAGGTCGGTTTCCGGCCCGATGGCGAACACCTGCGACTGGCGGCGCGAGGCCGCCTTGCGCAGCCGCACGTTGAGCAGCGGCGCCTCGCGGCGCGGGTCGCTGCCGATCAGCAGCACGACATCGGCCTGCTCGATCCCGGCCAGGCCTGAATTGAACAGATAGTCACCGCGCGCGCCAACACCGAAATCGGCGCCGTCCTGCCGGCATTCGATGCGCGACGACGCCAAGGTCGCCAGCAGGTCCTTCAGGGCCACCATGTCCTCGACCGCCGCCATGTCGCCGACGATACCGGCAATGGCGCTGCCCGGCACACCGGCGAGGCCGGCCTTGATCGCCGCAAAGGCATCGGCCCAGCTCGCCGCCTTCAGCTTGCCGCCGACGCGCACATAGGGGCGGTCGAGCCGGCGCTCGGCAAGGCCATCATGGGCAAAGCGGCTCTTGTCCGACAGCCATTCCTCGTTGACGTCATCGTTGATGCGCGGCGTGATGCGCAGCACGGCGGGGCCGCGCGAACCGATGACGATATTGCTGCCGATGGCGTCCATCACATCGATGCCGTCGGTCTTCTTCAGCTCCCAGGGCCGCGCCTGAAAGGCATAGGGCTTGGAGGTCAGCGCGCCGACCGGGCACAGATCGATGATGTTGCCCGAAACTTCGCTGGTCACCGCCTTTTCGAGATAGGAAGTGATCTGCATGTTCTCGCCGCGGCCGATGGCGCCGATGTCCTCGACTCCGGCGATTTCCTCGGCAAAGCGCACGCAGCGGGTGCAATGGATGCAGCGCGTCATGATCGTCTTGACCAGCGGCCCCATGTGCTTCTCGGTCACCGCCCGCTTGTTTTCCTGATAGCGGGTGAAGCCCTTGCCATAGGCGATCGACTGGTCCTGCAGGTCGCATTCGCCGCCCTGGTCGCAGATCGGGCAATCGAGCGGGTGGTTGATGAGCAGGAACTCCATCACCCCTTCGCGCGCCTTCTTCACCCTGGGCGTCGTCGTCAGCACCACCTGGCCATCGGCGGCGGGCATGGCGCAGCTGGCGACGGGCTTGGGCGCCTTTTCCATTTCGACAAGGCACATGCGGCAATTGCCGGCGATGCTCAGCCGCTCATGATAGCAGAAGCGCGGTACCTCGACGCCCGCGGCCTCACAGGCCTGCAGCACGGTGGCGCCGGCCGGCACCTCCACTTCAACGCCATCAACGGTCAGTTTCGGCATGGCTCAGGCTTCCGGCCAAGGGCGGCCACCGGGGGCCGAGATATGCGCGCGATGGCGGCTCGCCATGGTCCAATCCAACTGGGTCCGACGCGGCAGAATTCCCGCGTCGCGGCGGCTATAGCGGCGGGTTGCCGCAATGGGAAGGCAAAGTCGCCGCCCCCTTGCGCAAAATTGCGCCCTCGCCGCATAGGATGCGGCATGAATCCCATCCATATCATCGGCGGCGGCCTTGCCGGGTCGGAAGCGGCCTGGGCCTGCGCCCGCGCCGGCCTGCCTGTCATCCTCCACGAAATGCGCGGCGTGATGGGCACCGACGCCCATCACACCGACAAGTTCGCCGAGCTGGTCTGTTCCAATTCCTTCCGCTCCGATGACCCGGACAACAACGCCGTCGGGCTGATCCACCAGGAAATGCGCGCGCTGGGCAGCCTGATCATGGCGGCGGCGGATGCGTCGCGGGTGCCGGCGGGTTCGGCGCTGGCCGTCGACCGCGATGATTTCGCCGGGCGGGTGACGGCGGCGATCGAGGCCGAGCCGTTGATCGAAATTCGCCGCGAAATGATTGCCGGCCTGCCGCCGGCCGACTGGGGCCAGGTCATCATCGCCACCGGGCCGCTGACGGCGACGCCGCTCGCCGAGGCAATTCGCAGCCTGACCGGCGAGGACAGCCTCGCCTTTTTCGATGCCATCGCGCCGGTCATCCATCGCGATTCGATCGACATGGACATTGTCTGGGCGCAGTCGCGCTGGGATCGCCCCAACGAAAATGGCGACACCCAGGATTATCTGAACTGCCCGATGGACAAGGCGCAGTACAATGATTTCATCGACGCGCTGCTCGCCGCCGAAAAGACGGTGTTCAAGGATTGGGAGAATGTGCCCTATTTCGATGGCTGCATGCCGATCGAGGTGATGGCCGAGCGCGGCCGCATGACGCCGCGCTTCGGCCCGATGAAGCCGGTCGGCCTGACCAACCCCGCCACCGGCCGCCGCGCCTGGGCGGTGGTGCAGCTGCGCCAGGACAATGCGCTGGGCACGCTGTGGAACATGGTCGGTTTCCAGACCAAGATGAAGCATGCCGAGCAGGTGCGGGTGTTCCGCATGATTCCGGGCCTCGAAAAGGCCGAATTCGCCCGGCTCGGCGGCCTGCATCGCAACACCTTCATCAAGTCGCCGGTGCTGCTCGACGCAACGCTGCGGCTGAAGGCCGATCCGCGCATCCGCTTTGCCGGCCAGATCACCGGCTGCGAAGGCTATGTCGAAAGCGCCGCCATCGGGCTGGTCGCCGCCCGCTTCGCGATTGCGGAGGCACGCGGACTGGCGCCGATGCCGCCGCCGGCGACGACGGCGCTGGGCGCATTGCTGGCGCACATCACCGGCGGCGCCGATGCCCGCGGGTTCCAGCCGATGAACATCAATTTCGGCCTGTTCCCGCCGCTGGTGCCGCCGCCGCTGTCGAAGGACCAGCGCAAGCCGGCGCTGGTCGCCCGGGCGCGGGCCGATCTGGCCGGCTGGATGGCCGCCTGAACCCGAATCCCATGCGGAAAAACCTTTGAAAAGAGCCTCCGGCGGCTGGGGTCGAAGACCCCAGACCCCAATCGATTATAGCGAAGAAACAATGTGGCTACGCTTGGACCGAGCCCATGAATGGGGCCTGGGGTCTTCGACCCCAGCCGCCGGAGGCCCCTTCCAGCAAGATTTTATCCATGGGATCTGGAATGAGTCATCATTACCGGGCGTTGGCAGGAGTCGCGCCGGCGGCCTTGCGTATTTGTCCGTAATGGTCCGGCGCGCGATTTTCGCCATACTCCAGTCCAGACCCGCATGGCCCGAAATCGGCGCAATTGCGGGCGGGAGTGGCGACCATGACGACGATTGCCCTGAAGACGATTGCCCTGCATGTGCATCAGGACAGCGGGTTTGAAAGCCGGTTGCAGGTGGCGCTCGATCTGGCGCGCGCGCACAATGGCCATCTGACCTGCATTCAGGCGACCGGCATCGAACCCATTGCCGGTGAGCCCTTTGGCGGCATGTTCGGCTATGCCGCGATCGTCGACACAATGCTCGACCAGGACAAGGCGCTGCGCACGGCGATCAGCACCCGGCTGGAAAATGAAGGCGTGTCCTGGGACTGGCGCTATCGCGACGATGGCGTGATCGAGGGGCTGATTGCCGAATCGCGCCTCGCCGATCTGACCGTGCTCAGCCAGCCGCCGGCAGCGCGCAGCCAGTTCGATTCGCCGCCGGCGATCATCGGGGAGCTGGCGCTGAATATCATGGGCCCGATCATGATGGTGCCGGTGACGGCGCGAGGCATCGCGCCCGATGCCCCGGCCATGGTGGCCTGGAACGGCTCTGCCGAGGCAGCCCATGCGCTGCGCCAGAGCCTCGGTCTGTTGCAGGGCGCTGCCTTGGTGCATCTCGTCGAAGTCAGCGATGAAAGCCCCGGCCGGCCGGCGCGCGAGGCTGCCACCTGGCTGTCGCGGCACGGCATCAAGGCGGAGATACACGATTGGCCGCCAAAGGGCCGCCGCATCAGCGTCGCCCTGTTGCATGCGGCCGAGGAACTGCACGCCGGCTATCTCGTGATGGGCGCCTATGGCCACAGCCGCTTGCGCGAAACCGTGCTGGGCGGCGTGACGCGCGAGCTGATCCAGACGGCGAACCTGCCGCTCGTCATGGCGCATTGAACCCGTCGCCGGTCTGACGCACAACAGCCGGCATGTGCCCGTTCAAGGATGCCCTTGCCGCTGCCGCCCCCGGCCATGGGGCCGCCGGTTTCGATGGTGATGATGCCTATCAGCGCTCGATCCTCGCCACCGTGCCCGATGGCATGGTCGCCATCGACAGCGCCGGCCATATCCTGTCGTTCAGTGCCGCCGCCACCGCCATGTTCGGCTATGACGAGGCGGACGTGCGCGGCCGCAACGTCAAGCTGCTGATGCCACAGCCCGATCGCGACGCGCATGACGGCTATATCCGCCGCTATCTGGAAACCGGCGAGGCGCGCATCATCGGCATCGGCCGGGTGATGTCGGCGCAGCGCCGTGACGGCAGCCTGTTTCCCATCGAGCTCGCCATCGGCGACGCGCATACGCCGCAGGGCCGCGTCTTCACCGGCTTTGTCCGCGACCTGACCGAGCGGCAGAATACCGAGCGCCGGCTCGCCGATCTGCAATCGGAAGTCAGTCACATGTCGCGGGTCAGCGCCATGGGCTCGCTGGCCTCGGCGCTGGCGCATGAACTCAACCAGCCGCTGACCGCCATCGCCAATTACATGGAAGGCGCCCGCGAGCTGCTGGCCGCCCCCGATGCCGAGCGCATCGCCATGGTGCGCGAGGCGATGGGCGAGGCCGCCGCCGAAGCCATCCGCGCCGGCGAGATCGTCCGCCGCCTGCGCGACTTCATCGCCCGCGGCAGCACCGAAAAGCGCGTCGAGAGCCTGCGCAAGCTGGTGACCGAGGCCAATGCCCTGGCGCTGACCGGGCTGGGCCAGACCGCCGTCGACATGGACATCCGCCTCGATCCGCACGCCGACCGCGTGCTCGTCGACCGCATCCAGATCCAGCAGGTGCTGCTCAACCTCATTCGCAACGCCATTGAGGCGATGCAGCGCAGCCCGCGCCGCCGCATCCAGATCCGCAGTGTCGCCGCCGACAACAATATGGTGCGGCTGAGCGTTTCCGATTCCGGCCCCGGCCTGTCGCCCGACATCGCCGCGCATCTGTTCGAACCGTTCCGCAGCAGCAAGGCCGAGGGCATGGGGCTGGGCCTGTCGATCAGCCGCGGACTGATCGAGGGGCATGGCGGGCGAATCTGGGCGGAGCCTTCCGATGGCGGCGGCGCGGCCTTTCACTTCACGCTGATGCGGGCAGATAGCGAAGATGACTGAACGACAGGTCTATATCGTCGATGACGAGGCGGCGGTGCGCCGCTCGCTCGCCTTCATGCTGAAAACCGCCGGCTTTGCCGTCGAAGCCTTTGAATCGGGCGAGGCGTTTCTGAAGGTGGCCGCCACGCTGGTACCGGGCGCCGTGCTGCTCGACATGCGGCTGTCCGGCATGGATGGCCTTGCCGTGCAGGAGGCGCTGCGCGGGCGCGGGCTGCTGCTGCCGGTCGTCTTCATCACCGGCCATGGCGACATCACCCTCGCCGTCCGCGCCATGAAGGCCGGCGCCGTCGATTTCATCGAAAAGCCGTTCGAAAAGGCGACCTTGCTGGCGGCGCTCGCCCAGGCGCACCTGCACAATGACGGCCGGGACCAGCAGCACCGCCTGGCCGAAGCCGCCCGCACCCGGCTGAACGTGCTGACCCCGCGCGAGCATGACGTGCTGGCCGGGCTGGTCGATGGCCATGCCAACAAGGTCATCGCCTATGACCTCGGCATCTCGCCGCGCACCGTCGAAATCCACCGCGCCAATCTGATGGCCAAGCTGGACGTGAACAGCCTGTCGGAAGCGCTGCGTATCGCGTTCACGGCGCGGCTGGCTTAGGTTTTTGCCTCCGGCGGCTGGGGCCCAGCATCGCTAAAGCTGGCCCCAGACCCCATTTGTTGGGGGCACATTCATCCACGCGACGTCGTCATGCTGAACTTGTTTCAGCATGACGATGTCCGAAAATCGCGTATAATATCAGGATTTCAACGGAATAAACGGGATCTGGGGCCTAAGGCCCCAGCCGCCAGAGGCAAATCAATCCCCCGCCACCCCACCCGTCGGCCGCACCCGCCGCTGCTGGCAGGCGAAATGACAGGCCTTGTCGCAATCCTGTTGCCGCGGTGGGGTGTTGCCCTGGCTGCACAGCGGCATCGCCGATGCCGGCGGGGCCAGCGCCAGCAGCACGGCGGCGAACAGCGCCGGCAGGAAGCCCAGGGGATCATCCCGCATCGCGTGGCTCCAGCGGTGTGTCATCGTCGCCGAGGATGCGCAGGGCGGCGCCGTCCATATCGTCATACTGGCCGGCGCGCAGCGTCCAGAAGAACACCGCCAGCCCGCCGAGGCCGAGCAGCAGCGCCACCGGGATGAGCAGCATCAGGCCGTTCATCGCGCGGCTCCACGCAGGCGCAGCGCATTGGCGACGACGATGATCGAGGAGCCGGACATGGCCAGCGCCGCCAGCAGCGGCGTGACCTGGCCGGCGATGGCGAGCGGCACTGCGATGGCATTATAGGCAATGGCGGCGATGAAGTTCTGGCGGACGATGGCTTGCGTCGCCCGCGCCACGCGGATGGCAGTGGCGACGGGGGCGAGGCTGTCACCCAGCCAGACCGCGTCGGCGGCGCTGCGGCTGGCATCCATCGCGGACGCGGGCGCCATCGCGACATGGCCGCCGGCCAGCGCCGGGCCATCGTTGAGGCCGTCGCCGACCATCAGCACGCGGCGGCCATCGGCGGCGAGCGCCCGCACCTTGGCGAGCTTTTCCTGGGGGCTGAGCCCGGCCAGCGCCGGCAGGCC
Organism: Alphaproteobacteria bacterium PA4; assembly: GCA_002256005.1. Taxonomy (GTDB): domain Bacteria; phylum Pseudomonadota; class Alphaproteobacteria; order Sphingomonadales; family Sphingomonadaceae; genus Sandarakinorhabdus. Next base: position 16,822 of record NKIQ01000013.1, read on the forward strand.
GAGCTGGCGGGCGAGCGGCAGCACCGCGGCGCAGCGATCGCCGGAGAGGATTTCGCCGGGCAGGCCCAGCGCCGCGAGCTCGGCCAGCGTGGTTACGGCATCCGGGCGCAGCGGATCATCGAAGCCGATGACCAGCGCCGGCGCGGCGCCGATGCGGAGCGCACAGGCCATGCCGGCGCTGCCGTCGTCAGGGCGGCCGAGGCTGACGGCCACGCCCTGCCAGTCGCCCGTCACCCCCTGCCCTGCCGTTTCCTGCACCTCTGTCAGCACGGCCGGTTGCACACCGGCCAGCGTCAGCGCGCGGCGCAGCGCCTCGCTGAGCGGGTGGCGGCTGGCCTCCGCCAGCGCCAGCGCCACCGCCTGCTGTTCGGCATCGAGGGCGGCGAGCCGTTGCGGCACCGGGCGCCCCAATGTCAGCGTGCCGGTCTTGTCGAACACCGCATGATCGGCCTCGGCGAGGCGTTCCAGCGCCGAGCCGTCCTTGACCAAAACGCCGGCGCGCATCAGCGCACCGGCCGCGACGATCTGCGCCGCCGGCACCGCCAGCCCCAGCGCGCAGGGGCAGGTGATGATCAGCACAGCGACGGCGATGAGCAGGCTGGCGTGCCACCCCGCCCCGGCCAGCATCCAGCCGGTGAAACTGAGCAGCGCCAGGCAGTGCACCGCCGGGGCATAGAGCCGCGCGGCGCGATCGGCGATGCGGACGTAGCGCGATTTCGACTGGCCGGCCTCGGCCATCAGCCGGGCAATATCGGCGAGGCCGGTATCGGCGCCGGCGGCGGTGATGCGCACCGTCAGCGCGCCCGACAGGTTCAGCGTGCCGGCGGCGACCGCGTCGCCCGGCACCACGGCGACCGGCGCACTTTCGCCGGTCAGCAGCGCGCAATCCAGTTCGCCGCGACCGGTGACGACGATGCCATCGGCGGCGAGCCGCTCGCCCACAGCCACAAGCATGACCATGCCTGGCGCCAGCGCGCCCGCCGCCACCCAGCCGCTAAGGCCATCGGCATCGCGCACCAGCGCGCCGGCGGCGGTGTGGCGCAGCAATTGCGTGACGCCGTCGCGGGCGCGGTCGCGCATCACCGCATCGAGCCAGCGGCCGGTGAGCAGGAAAAACAGCAGCATGACGGCGCTGTCGAAATAGGCGTGGGCGCCGCCGTTGATCGTTTCGAACAGGCTGAGCGCCGTCGCCAGCGTCACGCCGATCGAGATCGGCACGTCCATGTTGGTGCGCCCGGCCTTTAGCGCCGTCCAGGCCGAGCGGAAGAAGGGCTGGCCGGCATAGGCGATGGTCGGCAGCGCGATCAGCGCCGACAGCCAGTGGAACAGGTCGCGCGTCACGCCGGTGGCGCCGGACCAGACCGACACCGACAGCAGCATGATGTTCATGGCGGCAAAGCCGGCGACGGCGACGGCGCGCAGCAACGCCTTGCTGTCATCGCTGGTCACCGCCAGCGCATCGGCGAGCGGTTCGGCGGTGAAGCCGAGGCCAGCGAAGGCCGCCACCAGCGCAGGCGGCGTCAGGTCAACGCGATGCGTCACCCGCACGCGCTTGGCGGTGAAATTGACCCGCGCCGCGACGACGCCGGGCACGGCCGCCAGCCCGGTTTCCAGCTTCGCGATGCAGCCGGCGCAGCGCATGCCGGGCACCGCGAACAGGCTTTGCGGTAGCGCCGCATCGCCGGTGACAGGCGAGATGGCGTTCATTTGACGTCGGCCGCCAGCCGCGCGGTTTCGCTGGCGCGCCTGACCGTCAGCCGCACCTGCCAGCGCCCCGGCGGCAGGCTTTCGCGGCTGTGCAGATGCCCGTCCGGCGCCAGCGCGAAGTGCAGCGCCATGTCGGGTGCCCGGCCCAGCGGGTGCAGGGCAAGGCCCGTGACCGTGTCCCCGGGGCGGCTGTCGACAAGCACGACATGGCGCTTGTCATCGAGCGTCGGCGCCACCGTCCAGCCCAGCAGTCGCTGGCTGCGCGCCGCCTGCAACCAGCCGTTGAACTGCTGGCTGGCGACATAGGAGTTGTCGACGACGGTGCCGCTGAAGCTGGCACCCGCCAGCCAGGCCATGCCGAAGTTCACCGCGCCCACCGTGCCGAAGAATCCCAGCATGACCAGCCACATATGGCGTCCGGTAAAGGCGTGCATCATGGCGTCAATCCTCCCGATCCGGGCGTTCGAACACGGCATCATCCTCGGCGTCGTGATGGTCCTTGCCGGCCTTGTCCTGCGGCTCGACCTTCAGCTCGAAGCGTTCATGCTCCTCGCCATCCGCCGGCGCGACGACGTAGAGGCGGATGCGCGTGGTGGCATCGGGCGCCAGCGTCAGCGCCAGGCGGCGGCTGGCGGCGGCGCGGTCGCCGCTGTCCGGCCACATCGTCGCGCCGGGCAGGTCGTCGAGCACCAGCGCCACCGGCCGCGGTCGGGTTTCCATGTTGCGCAGCTTGACGGTGTAGCTGTTGCGGATGCTGCCGTCGGAGAGTTGCACGAAGCGCGGGTTGCGCTCGCTGGCGACGTTGAGCTCCAACCGGCTGCGCTGACCGAGGCTGAACAGCATGGCGGCGCCGATCGTCGCCCAGAGCCCGAAATAGATGAAGGTGCGCGGCCGCACCAACGTCCGCAACGCCGATGGTGCGGTGCCGCCGGCGCGTTCGACCACGGCATCGTCGAGCGTGGCATAATCGATGAGGCCGCGTGGCCGACCGACCTGGGCCATGACCTTGTCACAGGCGTCGATGCACAGCGCGCAGGTGATGCAGCCGAGTTGCGGCCCTTCGCGGATGTCGATGCCGGTCGGGCAGACGGCGACGCACTGATGGCAATCGATGCAGTCGCCGGCGCGGCCGGCGCCGCCTGCCGCCGCCAGCGCCGCCGTGATGCTTTCCGCCGGATAATCCGCCGCCAGCGCCGCCGCCTTCTTCAGGCCGTGCGAGCGCGGCTCGCCGCGCCAGTCCTTGTAGGTGACGATCAGCGATTTTTCATCGAGCATCGCCGTCTGGATGCGCGGCCAGGGGCACATGTAGATGCAGACCTGTTCGCGCATGAAGCCGCCGAGCAGGAAGGTGGTGAAGGTCAGCACGCCGACCGTCGCATAGGCGACGAACGGCGCCGTGCCGGTGACAAAGGCCTGCGCCAGCGTCGGTGCATCGGCGAAATAGAAGATCCAGGCGCCGCCGGTGGCGACGGCGATCAATAGCCAGATCGCCCATTTCGCCAGCCGCTTGCCGGCCTTGCCGGCCGTCCATGGGGCCGCCGCCAGTTTCATCTGCGCATTGCGATCGCCGTCGATGGCGCGTTCGACATGGACGAACAGATCGGTCCACACCGTCTGCGGGCAGGCATAGCCGCACCAGGCGCGGCCGACCGCCGAGGTGACGAGGAACAGGCCGATGCCGGCCATGACCAGCAGCCCGGCGACATAATAGAATTCCTGCGGCCAGATCTCGATGCTGAACATGTAGAAGCGGCGGTGCGCCAGATCGACCAGCACGGCCTGATCGGGGGCATAGGCACCGCGATCCCAGCGCAGCCAGGGCGTCACATAATAGATGGTCAACGTGACCAGCATGATCGCCCATTTCAGCCGGCGGTAGAAACCGCTGACCGCCTTGGGATAGACCGCCTTGCGCTTCTGGTAGAGCGGCCCCGACGGGCTGATGAGATCAAGCGCCGCCATCGGCGCCACCTTCCGCCGTCGCGACCGGCGCCGGGGTCGCCTCGCCGCCGCCCAGCGAATGGACATAGGCGGCGAGCATGCGGATCGTCACGGCATCGAGGCGATTGCCCCAGCGCGGCATGACGCCGGCGTGCGGCACGGTGATCGAAGCGCGGATGGCGGCGGTATCGCCGCCATAGAGCCAAATGGCATCGCTGAGGTTCGGCGCGCCGACTTCGCGGCCGCCCTTGCCTTCCGGGCCATGGCAGACGGCGCAATTGGCGGCGAACAGCACGGCCCCGGCCGCGCTGGCGGCATTGGGCTTCTGCTGGCCGGAAATCAGCCGGACATGGGCAACGACCCGATTGATCTCCGCCGGCGTCAGTATCTCGCCGAACGCCGGCATCAGCGACAGGCGCGTGGCCTCGTGATCGGGATTCCGGATGCCGTTGGTCAGCGTATATTCCAGCGTGGCGAGGTCACCGCCCCACAGCCAGTCATCGTCGTTGAGGTTGGGATAGCCCTTGCTGCCAGCGGCGCCGGCGCCATGGCATTGCACGCAATGCACCTTGAAGGCGGCGCGGCCGCCCTCCACCGCCTGGGCGAGCAGTTGCGGGTTGGCCGGCAGGTCGGTGATCGGCGTCGCGGCGATGGCGCGCAGCAGCGGCGCGCGGCGCTGGCGCTCGGCGGCCAGCTGCGTGTCGAGGTCGCCATGGCTGCTCCAGCCGAGCACGCCGGCGCTGGCGCTGTGCCGGAACGGGATCGCCGGAAAGGCGATGACATAGCCGATGGCAAAGACGATGCAGGAAAAGAAGATCAGCAGCCACCAGCGCGGCAGCGGCGTGTCGAGCTCCTCGATCCCGTCCCATTCATGGCCGACCGTGCTGGTACCGGTGGGTTCGTCAATGCGCTTGGTCATCATCGACCTCATCATCAAAGATCATGGTGGCGGCTTCCTGCATGCGCGCCGGGGCGCCGGGCCGGAATGTCCAGCCGATGAAGATGACGAACAGCACGCCCATCATCACCAGCCCCCAGCTGTCGGCCAGGTGGCGCAGTTCGTCATAGCTCATCGCGGTGTCTCCTGCGGCGCGGCGGCCTGGAAATCGACCAGCGTGCCGAGCATCTGCAGATAGGCGACCAGCGCATCCATTTCGGTCAGCGCCTTGGGATTGCCGTCGAAATCCCTGACCTGCGCCTTGGGATAGCGGGCGAGCAGCGCCGTGCTGTCGGCATCCGGATCGGCCTGCACCTTCAGATCGTCATTGGCGGCGGCGATGGCGGCCTCCGTATAGGGCACGCCGACACGGCTCAGCGCGCGCAGATGATCGCGCAGATCGCCGGGGCTGAGCGGCCGTGTGGCGAGGAAGGCATAGCCCGGCATGATCGATTCCGGCACCACCGAGCGCGGATCGGTCAGATGCTGGACATGCCAGCTGTCGGAATAGCGGCCGCCGGTGCGGGCGAGATCGGGCCCGGTGCGTTTCGACCCCCATTGGAAGGGATGGTCGTACATGCTTTCCGCGGCCAGACTGTAATGGCCATAGCGCTCCACCTCGTCGCGGAACGGCCGGATCATCTGGCTGTGGCAGTTATAACAGCCCTCGCGGATGTAGATGTTGCGGCCGGCGAGTTCGAGCGGGGTATAGGGGCGCACCCCTTCCACCTTCTCGATCGTCGAATCGATCCAGAACAAGGGCGCGATCTCGACGATGCCGCCGATGGCGACGGCGACCAGCGCCAGCACCATCAGCAGGGTGACGTTCCTCTCGATGGTGCGGTGGGAAAAACCGGTGTCGGGGGTGGGCGTTACCATGGCGCGCGCTCCCTATGCTGCGATCTGGGCGACGAGCGGACGATCCGCCGCCGCGTTGATAAGCGTTTCGGTCATCGGCTTTTCCACCCGGATGCGGCCGGCGATGGTCATCACGATGTTGAAGGCGAACAGCAGCGTGCCGGTGAGATACAGCACGCCGCCGGTGGCGCGGATCAGGTACATCGGGTGCATCGCCGCCACGACCTCGGCAAAGCTGTTCACCAGATAGCCGTCGGCCCCATATTCCCGCCACAACAGGCCCTGCATGATGCCTGCCACCCACATGGAGGCGGTGTAGAGCACGATGCCCAAAGTCGCCGTCCAGAAGTGCCAGTTGATCATGCGGAGGCTGTAGAGCCGCTGGCGACCCCAGAGCCGGGGGGCCATGTAATAGAGGCAGGCAAAGGTGATCATGCCGTTCCAGCCGAGCGCGCCGGAATGGACATGGCCGATGGTCCAGTCGGTATAATGGCTGAGCGAATTGACCGACTTGATCGACATCATCGGCCCTTCGAAGGTCGACATGCCGTAAAAGGCCAGCGCCAGCACCATCATGCGGATGATGGGATCGGTGCGGATCTTGTCCCAGGCACCATTGAGCGTCATCAGCCCGTTGATCATGCCGCCCCAGCTCGGCATCCACAGCATGATCGAGAAGACCATGCCCAGCGTCTGCGCCCAGTCGGGCAGCGCCGTGTAGTGGAGGTGGTGCGGGCCGGCCCAGATGTAGAGGAAGATCAGCGACCAGAAGTGGATGATCGACAGCCGGTAGGAATAGACCGGCCGCTCCGCCTGCTTCGGCACGAAGTAATACATCATGGCGAGGAAGCCGGCGGTGAGGAAGAAGCCGACGGCGTTGTGGCCATACCACCATTGCGTCAGTGCATCCTGCACCCCGGCAAAGGCCGAATAGGATTTGGAGCCGAACAGGCTGACCGGCATGGTCAGATTGTTGACCAGGTGCAGCATGGCGACGGTGATGATGAAGGCGAGGTAGAACCAGTTCGCCACATAGATGTGCGGTTCGCGGCGCTGCACCAGCGTGCCGACGAACACGGCGAGGTAGGACACCCAGACGATGGTCAGCCAGATGTCGACATACCATTCCGGCTCGGCATATTCGCGGCCTTCGGTGATGCCGAGCACATAGCCGCTGGCGGCCAGCACGATGAACAGCTGATAGCCCCAGAACACGAAGCGGGCGAGGCCGGGAAAGGCCAGCCGCGTGCGGCAGGTGCGCTGCACGACATAGAAGCTGGTGGCGAGCAGGGCATTGCCGCCAAAGGCGAAGATGACGCCCGAGGTGTGCAGCGGCCGCAACCGGCCGAAGCTGGTCCATTCCAGCCCGAGGTTGAGCACCGGAAACGCCAGTTGCAGGGCGATGTAAAGGCCGGCCGTCATGCCGACGAGGCCCCAGACCACCACGGCGATCACACCCCAGCGGATGGGGTCATCGTCATAGCGGCTGCGGTCGACGACCGCGGTGCCGCCGACATCGGCGGTGCGCAGCGTGACGATGGCGGCGATCAACGCGGCCAGGGCGAAAATCGCCATATGGATGGCGAAACCGCCGTCCACCGCCTTGGCCGCTGCCAGCAGCGCCAAGGCCATGGCGGCGAAATAGCCGGTCGATTTCAGTAAGGTTGCCTGCATCGCATCGCCCCGTTGTTCGGCCAATGTTGCCGGCTGCATCCATGCCCCGGAGCGCGGGCGCGGCGGTATAAGGGCATTCCCGGATGCCGGGCGGAGACAGGGGGACGGAACCTCTCGGACAATGGCTCGTTAGGGCGGGGTCAGTCTGACACTCCATTCACAAAGGTATTCCCCATGAAACGGTTCCTGATCGGGACAGCGCTGCTTGCTGTTGTCGCAGCATCGCCTGCTGCCGCCTATGAATTCGATGGCATTCGCATCGAAGGCCAGGGCGGCTTTGATCGCCTGCAGTTCAAGCAGAACAGCAACGGCATCGCCATCAACGGCAACGACAATGGCTGGACCTATGGTGCCGAAGCCGGTTTCGACTTGCGGCTGTCGCCCAAGGTCATTCTCGGCGCGCTCGGCAATTACAATTGGTCGTCGGTCGGCCGCACCTTCGCGAACGGCGCCGGCAGCAGCATCGCTGCGGATTCGCGCGGCACATGGTCGGCGATGGGCCGGCTTGGCGTCAAGGTCACCGACACCACGCTGCTCTATGTCGGCGCCGGCTATGCCAGCACCAAGGTGAATTATCTGGTGGTCCCGGCAACGCCCGGCGCCAGCTTCAACACTTCGGAACGCTATGGTGGCGTGCGCGGTGCCGTCGGTCTCGAACAGGGTCTCGGCCGCAGTCTCTATGCCAAGGTCGAATATCGCTACACCAACTACAAGGATGGCATGCAGGGCCATCAGGTGATCGGCGGCCTCGGCCTGCGCTTCGGCCAGTCCAGCCCGCCGGTGACCGAAGTCGCCATGGCACCGGCCCCGCCCGCCCCGGCGCCGCTGCCGATGGCCGCCCCGGTCCTGCCGCCCTGCCCGCCCGCCGCTGCGACGCCGGGTCCGTTCCTGGTGTTCTTCGACTTCAACAAGTCGGTGCTCAGCGCCGAGACTGCGACCATCCTCGACCGCGCTGCCGAGCAGTATCTGGCCACCGGCCAGACCAGCGTCGCGCTCGCCGGCCATGCCGATACCTCGGGCAGCCCCGACTATAACCAGGCGCTGTCGGAACGCCGCGCCAATGCGGTGAAGGCCTATATGCTCGGCAAGGGCGTGCCGGAAACCGCCGCCATGGCCAGCGGCTTTGGCGAGTCGCGCCCGCTCGTCCAGACCGCCGATGGTGTGCGCGAACCGCAGAACCGCCGTGTCGAGCTGACCTTCGGTGGTGCCCCGGCCCCCGTCAACGCCGGCACCTGCACCCCACAGTAACGGCAGACGACAGAAAAACCCCCGCAGCGCGATGGCGCTGCGGGGGTTTTTTCATGGCCGAAGCAAAGAACGGTCAGTGCCGCTGCAAGGCCTCGACCCCCGACATGATCTGGTCGACGATGGCGAGGTCGGACCCCAGCAGCGTCCGGTCGCGCGGGTTCATCGTGCCATCCTCGATCATCGCGACCAGCGCGGCGCGGGCGCGGCCGACCCGGCTCTTGATCGTGCCGATCGGGCATTCGCAGATCGCGGCGACCTCCTCGTAACTCATGCCGCCGGCGCCGACGAGCATCAGCGCCTCGCGCTGCAGCGCCGGCAATTGCAGCATGCCGCGCTGCACGTCCGACAGGGCGACATGCGCTTCCTGGTTGGCGGGCTCGGCCAGCAGCGCATCGGCAGTCAGATCATCCCATTCGCCCTTGAAGCGGGCGCGGCGCAACTGGCTGAAATAATGATTGCGCAGAATGACATAGGTCCAGGCCCGCATGTTGGTACCGGCCTGAAAGCGGCCGCGCGCCGTCCACGCCTTCATCAGCGTTTCCTGCACCAGATCATCGGCGATATCGCCGCCGCTGCAGATGGAACGGGCATAGATGCGCAGCTTGGGGATGACCTCGCCCAGCTGCCGCTTGAACTCCGTGTCGCTCAGCCCGTCGCGGGGCGGTTCGACCGTCGGTTCATCGGCGCCGAGCCGGGACAGGAGATCGACGAAGACATCGGGCAGCGGCGCCGCCTCGGCTTGGGCATAGGCGATGCGCAGAAAGGCGCCGATGTCACGGACCGCCGGGGTCTGGTCGCCGGCGCCGCTCAGGCGCTTCGGCGAAGCAAGGGGACGGCCATAGGGTTTGCGGGACATGGATCTACCTCAGGCCGCGATGCGGGCGGTGGAATTGAAGAACAGCGCCTGGGCGATGGCTGCCTCGACACTGGCGACCTGGAAGGGCTTGGCGATCAGGAAGGTCGGCTCCGGCCGTTCGCCAGTCAACAGGCGTTCCGGGAAGGCGGTGATGAAGATCACCGGCACCGAAGTCTGGGCGAGGATGGTGCGTACCGCATCGATGCCGCTGCTGGCATCGGCAAGCTGGATATCGGCGAGGACCAGGCCGGGGCCGGTGGCGCGGAAGGCGGCGACGGCCTCGCTGGCCGTGGCGGCGATGGCGGTCACGTCATGGCCGAGGTCGGTGACGATGCTTTCGAGGTGCAGGGCAATGATCGGCTCATCCTCGATGATCAGCACCCGCGAACGCGTCTGGCGGGCGATTTCCGCCAGCGCCTCGGCGATCAGATCCTGTACATCCCCCGGCGTGCAATCGAGCAGCCAGGCGGTGTCTTCGGTGGTGAAGCCGTCCATGGCACTGAGCAGCAGTGCCTGGCGCGACCGCGGCATCATGCCGGACAGGCGCTGGTCGACGACCAGATCCGCCGTTTCGCCGGGCGCCGGCGCGTGCGCCGGAATCTGCACCGTCGCCGCGCTCAGATCGCGCAGGCTGTGGAAGGCACGGTACAGCCCCAGTTGCGGCGTGACGTCGACGGGGAACCAGCTGGGATCGGCAATGATGGCTTCCAGCGTCGCCGCCACCATGCCGTCCCCTGCCGTCTGTGAACCGCACAACGCGCGGGCATAGCGGCGCAGATAGGGCAGATGCGGCGCGATCGAAGCAGCGAGCGACATTGACGTGGAACCTTCCGGAAGAATTGACGTTCTTGCTGTTACGAACCCCGTGTCAGGCACCCTGCGCCTGCGCGGCCTAGCCCGAGTAACCCCCAAAGTCGTGTCGCGTTCCATCAGGGAACTGAAATATTTTGCGGTGAAGAAGTGAACCAGGATGAGCCCAGCCGACCGGTCCCGGTGCCATTGGTGCCGCCCAGCAACGTGGCCACGATGATGGCGGAGCGCAAGGCGCTGGGCGGATTGCTGGAACAGGCCTTTGCGCCCGTGCTGACCACGCCATTGCCGGATCGGATCGCGGCACTGCTGCGCGCACTCGATCACAAAGCCTGATGGACGGTTTCCGGTTGCCGGACGCGGTGCGCAGACCGCGGCATTGGTCCTTGTCGGCACGGCTGACGGCGGCACTGGCGCTGGCCATGCTGCCGCTGCTCATCCTTTTGCTGTTCATGGTCATCGACGACTGGCGGCTGGTCGATGCCATCATCACCCCTGCCCGGCTGTTCGCCATGGCCTTGCCGCTGCTGCTGTGGATGCTGGCAATGTATCTGACGACCATCGTCGCCCGCACGATGCTGGTCGAGCCCCTGCAGCAGATTCGCGCCATGGTCGAAAATCCCGATGCGCCCGTGTCGCTATCCGATCTTGGCAGCGCGGAAATGCAGGTGCTGGCCGACAGCATCGTGACGATGCGCGAGGCGGTGACCACGCACAGCAACGAGCTGGTGCTGGCGCTGATCGAACAGCAGCGGCTGACCCGCGAGATGCATCACCGCGTCAAGAACAGCCTGCAGATCGTGTCGAGCGTGCTGGCGCTGCACGGCCGCGAAGGCCAGTCGGCGGAAGTGGCGCAATCCTATGCCGCTATGCAGGCCCGGGTCGGCGCGCTGGCGCTGGTGCACCGCTGGATCTTCGACGGCGAAACCCTGTCGAGCGTCGATCTGCAAGCGCTGGGCGCCGAACTGGCCAAGGGACTGGAAATCAGCCTGGTCTCACCAACCCATCCCGAAGTACGCATCATCAGCGATGACCTTGAGCCGTTGACGACATCGGCCGACGCCGCCATCCCGGTGGCCTTCCTGATCACCGAGGCGAGCAGCATCGCGGTGACGACTGCACCCGACGGGCCGCTGTTGCTGCGGCTGGGCGCGCGCCGCGATGGCGACAAGGTGCTGCTGACCATCGCCGCGGAAACGCTGGTCAACCGCAATCCGCTCGAAAGCCACAAGGAAACCGCCTCGGTGCGCATCATCCGCGGGATGGCGCGGCAATTGCAGGCGCCGATCAGCCATGTCGGTGACGCGGGCGTCCTGGAAATCTGCTTTGTCGACAGCGGCCGCCTCGCCTCGCTGCGCTCGCAATAGGCTCAGCCGGCGCCGGTCAGCCGGTGCCAGAAGCGCGTGGCCACCGCGGCGATGCCGGTGCCGCCGGCATCGGGTCCGGCCAGCAGCGTGTCGCGCGCAGCGACAATCGCTGCCCGGGTGCGCACATCCTTGTCGGTGATGCCGGTGCGATCCGGCACCATGCCTTCATCGGTGGCGGCGCTGCGGGCATCGACATCCTCCAGCCAGGCCTCGAGCAGCGTCAGGCGTTCCTGTCGATCGAGCGTCGGATCCGCGAGAATGGCCTGCGGCTGGCGAAAATAGGCGCCGGGATCGCCCCGCACCATGTCGAAATCCGCATCCTCAACATCCGGCATCGGCCTGTTCCCTCATTGGCGTCATCCCCACTGAAACCCGCCGGGCGCGGCGCGGTTCCGTCGCAGCGGCGCCCACCGCCATGGCGTCCCATTTGTGGAACCGGGCGGGCCAGCCGGTGTTGAGGCGACATCCCCAACCCAAAGGAATCGTCATGTTGCGTTACGCCATCATCTTTCTGATCATCGCCCTGATTGCCGGGGCGCTCGGCTTTGGCGGCGTCGCCGGCGCGGCCTCGTCCATCGCCGTGCTGCTGTTCTGGATCTTCGTTGTGCTGTTCGTCGTCGGCCTGGTCATGCACCTGGTCGGTGGCCGCCGCACGCTGTGAGGCTGCTGGGCGGGACCAGCGGGTCCCGCCCGATCATTTCGCGATGGGCGGACAGGCCGGCAGCGGCAGCGGCTGGCTGAGGCGCGCGGTGCGCAGCGTGACCGCCAGCCCGCGCGGCGCCTGCAACCGCAGCGGCGTGCCGACATGCGCCAGATCGGCGCCGGCCGCGACGAAACAGGCCAGCGGAATCGCCAGCCGGGCCGGTTCGCCCACCGGCAGCCCGCGCACCAGCCCGCCGATATCGAGCGTGGCGCCGCCGAAGCTCAACCGGATGGGCCCCGCCACCGGCGCATCGATGCGCCAGTCGAGTTGCAGCGCGAAGCCACCCGTCGCCTGGCGCGACAGGCCGACCGGCGGGCCATCGATGGCGATGGCACCGGCAGCGGTCCAGCGGAACTGGCGGGCGTCCTCCTGGGCCGACAGGTCGACGGCGCGCGCCACGACCGCGCTGTCGATGCCCAGCCGCCACGGCGACGGCACCTTGCCGCGCACCATATAGCTGTCCTCGCTGGCCAGCGCCGCGAGATCGACCTTCGGGTCTTCGCTCAGCGCCGCCACGGTGACGGAGCTGCGATAATCAAGGCCATGGCCGATCGGCCATAGCGGCGTCGTGATCGGTGACCGCGCATCGGCGGGCCAGGCAAAGGGCAGCCGGCCGGTGAAATCGCGCGCCACCGTGCCATCACGCTGCGCGACCAGCACATCGGCGACGCCCTGCCCCTGCGACCCCGGCAGCCAGGCGGCGACAAAGGCATCCGAGGCATTCATCAGCTGCGGCACGAACAGCGGCCGGCCGGACAGGAACACCGACACGATCTTGACGCCCTCAGCCTTCAGCCGGGCGATCAGCGCGGCCTCGCCGGCCAGCGCGCGGAACGCCAGATCGGGCACATCGCCCTGGAATTCGGCATAGGGCTGCTCGCCATAGACGATGATGGCGACGTCGGGGCGGGTATCGCTGGCGCCGTCCCGGGCGATGACCGCGTCACCGCCGGCGGCGCGCACCGCATCGGCCACCGCGCGGCCGATGGTCTGGCCCTTCGGGAAATCCGCGGCTGTGGTATCGGTGCCCTGCCAGGTCACCGTCCAGCCGCCGGACTGCATCGCCATGTCATCGGCACCGGGGCCGGCGATCAGCACGCGCGCGCCGGGGCGGATCGGCAGCACGCCGCCATTGTTCTTCAGGAGCACCAGCGACTTCGCCACGGCTTCACGCGCGATGGCGAGATGGTCGGCCGTGCCGATGCGCGCTGGCGCCGCACGCAGCAGCGGTGGCGTGTCGAGCAGGCCGAGCCGCGCCTTGACGCGCAGGATGCGGCGCACCGCGTCATCGATGCGCGCCAGCGGGATGGTGCCGTCGCGGGCATGACGCAGCGTGCTGTCGAACATGCCCTTCCAGCTGTCGGGCGCCATGACGAGATCAAGCCCGGCGTTGATGGTCGGCGCGCAATCGGTGGGCGTGCAGCCCGGCAACTGGCCATGGCCGTTCCAGTCCCCGACCACCAGCCCGGCAAAGCCCATCCGGCCCTTCAGCACATCGGTGAGCAGATAGCGGTTGCCATGCGCCTTGACGCCATTCCAGCTCGAAAAGCTCGCCATGACCGCCAGCACACCGGTCTCGATCGCCGGGGCATAGCCGGCGGCATGGGTTGCGACCAGGTCCGCCTCGCCGATTGCCGCATCGCCCTGGTCCTTGCCGCCGAGCGTGCCGCCATCGGCGATGAAATGCTTGGCGGTTGCTGCCACCTTGTCGGCGGCCAGCGGCGTGGCGCCATTGATCGGCCCCTGCAACCCCATTGTCAGCGCGCCGGCATAGGCAGCGATGATCCCGGTGTCAGCGGAAAAGCCTTCATAGCTGCGGCCCCAGCGCAGATCCTGCGGCACCGCCAGTGTCGGCGCAAAGGTCCAGTCGATGCCGCTGCCCGACAGTTCGGCGGCGGTCACCACGCCGATGCGGCGGATGAGATCGGGATCATGGGCGGCACCCAGCCCGATATTGTGCGGAAAGATGGTGGCGCCGGGCAGGTTGGAATGGCCGTGCACGGCATCGATGCCGAACAGGATCGGGATCCGCGCGCCGGTCTTCTGCGACGCCGCGCGGAATTCGCCGACCAGCTTCACCCAGGTCGCGGCATCGGCGCGTTCATTGCCATAGGGGCCGCCATTGCCGCCGGCGAGGATCGACCCCAGCGGATAATGTTTCAACTGGCCGGGCTTGATGGCGGTGATATCGGCCTGGATCATCTGGCCGATCTTTTCGCGCAGCGTCATGCGCTGCATCAGCGCGGTGATGCGTGCTTCTATGGCCGGATCGCTGAGCGCTGCCGGGCTGTGCGTGGCCAGCCAGGTGGCGGGATTGCCCGTAGCGGCGGCTGGCGTCTGGGCGCCAGCCTCGGCCGATATCAGCACGGCAAGACCGATGCGCCATGCTGCCTTGAACGTCGCCATTTCCAGCCCCCGGAGCGTCACTGGCGCCGGGCCGTGCGCGGCCCGGCCCTGCCATTATTCTGTGAACGTTCACAGCTTTGCCATGGTCACAATGTCAAATCAAGGGGCCGCAATCAGCCGCGGCGCGGTGCCAGCAGGATCGCGCCCAACAGGCTGAGCAGCGCCAGCGCCACGAAAACCCCGGAAAAGCCATATCCCGGCATCATGCCCAGCGTCAGCCACGGCATGATCAGCGACGGGATCGTGTTGGTCAGGTTGAACAGGCCCAGGTCGCGGCCACGCCGGTCAGGGCGGCGCAACACGCGCAGGGTCTGCGCCGAATGCAGCGCCAGAAACCCGGCAGAGGCCAGCGAAAACAGCGAGAACCCGGCCATGGCGACGGCAAGACCCTGCGCCGATGCCATCACCAGCAGCCCGGCCGCGGCGCCGAGGGCCGCCCAGCGCAGCGGCAGAAAGGGTCGCCCGCTGCGATCGGACCAGCGCCCGGCCCACAGCGACAGCGGCGCCGAGACGAGCAGGATGACGGCGAAGAGGTTGGCGATGCGATTGTCGCTGACGCCGGCATCGATGCTGCGGAACCAGAAATAGAGATAGGCGAACAGCGTGGCTTCGGCGATCTGCACGGCCAGCCGCGCCAGCCACATGCGCCGCACACCGTCTGCCGACAGGCCGGCAGACGTCACATCGGCCGGCGGCGGGGCCGGCACCGGGGCAGGCAGGGGCCGCATCAGCACGGGCGCCAAGCAAAGGACGACCAGCGCTGCGACCAGCGCCAGCCGCGCCTCCGGCCCGGCCAGCCCCGGCCAGGTGACGATGGTGCCCGCCAGCGCGCCGCAGCCGGGTGCGAAGGCCATCAGGCCCCCCAATATCCCCTTGTGCGTATCGGGCACCACATCACCGGCCAGCGCGGCCAGCGGCGCCATCATCATGTTGAGGGCGAATTGCCAGGCGATGACCATGGCCACCAGCGTCGGCAGATCGCCGGGCCGGTCCATGGCGACCAGCAGCCCGGTGGACAGCAGCAGGCCCGCCGCGATCCAGGGGCGCCGGCGGCCGCTGATGTCGCTCAGCCAGCCGAACAGGATATGGCCACTGCTCGCCGCCAGCGCACCGAGAAAGGCCAGCTGCGCCACCCAGCCGATGCCCGGGCCGGCGCCGGCCAGCTGCGCGACGCGCATCGGCAGCAACAGGATGAGGAAAGGCATATAGGCGATGGCGGTGCCGGCCCAGGCCAGCGCATAGACCGGCAGGAAGCGGCGCAGGCGGGCATCGCCGCCCGGATCAGCCATGTCGGGCGACGGAGGCGCGGCTGATGAGCGTCGAGGGCACGCTGGTCAGGCTGGCGGGCGGCGGCGCGCCCTTCAGATGCGCGATGATCAGTTCGACGGCGGTTGATGCGGTGGCGGCAATCGACTGATCGATGGCGGTCAGCGGCGGCTGCGCGAACTGGACGATGGGGGTATTGTCGAAACTGATGATCGACAGGTCGTCGGGGACGCCCAGCCCCTGTTCGCGCGCCACCGCCAGCGTGGCGATCGCCATCTGGTCGTTGCTGGCGATGATGGCGGTGGGGCGGTCGGGCCGGGCGAGCAGGCGCAGCGCGGCGGCGCGGCCGGAGGCATGGGAAAAGTCGCCGGCATCGAGCAGGCCGGCCGTGTCCAGCCCGGCTTCGGCCATCGCCGCGCGCCAGCCGTCGACGCGCCAGCCGCTCAGTTCATAATCGCTGGCGCCGGCGATGCAGGCGATGCGGCGATGGCCATGGTCGATCAGATGGCGGGTGGCGGTGGCCGCCGAGCCGGCATCGTCCATCGACACCGCGATGCCGGCATCCTGACGCTGCGAGCCGATGCGCACGAACGGCATGTCCTGTTCGGCGAGCAGATCGACGATCTGCGGATTGTCGCTGTGCGGCGGCGTCAGGATGATGCCATCGGGCTGCAGGGCGGCGATGGCGGCGAGCAGCTCGCGCTCGACATGGTCGCTGTGCGTGTCGATCAGTTCGAAGATCATGCGATAGCCATGTTCGGCGCAGGTCAGCATGCCGCCGAGCAGCATCTGGTCGACCCAGTCGGTGCCCTGCCGCGCCTGCCAGTCGGCGATGGTGCGTTCGCGATCGTTGATGGCGAGGATGAGATAGGAACGCGACCCGCTCATCCGCTGCGCGGCGATGGACGGCACATAGCCGAGGCTGTCGATGGCGGCCTGCACCCGGTCACGGGTTTCGGCGCGCACATTGGGTTCGTTGTTGATGACGCGGCTGACGGTCTGCAACGACACGCCGGCCGCGGCGGACACATGCCGGATCGTCACGGCCTGGCGGCGACGTGCCATGAACTATCTGCCTTCACTTGCTCTTGCGGCATTCCTAACGCCGGCCTCCGGCCTTTGCCAGACGCGAACCCAGTCGATGCGCAATTCGCGCGGGAACCCCCTGGCATCGACCCCGCCCGACCCGCGCCGTTCCGCCAAACCACCGCCGATGGCAAGGTTGAGGATCAGGTGGAACGGCTGGTCGAAGGGCGCGCCCGCGGCGCTGCTGCCGCTGGTCTGCCACTGGCTGGCGCTGCGCGTCGCCCAGGCCTTGCCATCGACCAGCCAGGTGATGCGGTCCGCCTGCCAGTCGATGGCATAGGTGTGAAAGCCGGTCAGCGCCGGCGGCCAGGCCATTTCTTCGCCGGACTGGCGGTTGCCGGGCCACGCCCCGCCGAAATGCAGCGTGCCCAGGATGGTCGCCTCCCGCCCGTCCGGGCAGGCGGCGCAGGGCACGCCGAGGTTGACCGCCTCCACTATGTCGATCTCGCCCGATGCCGCCCATCGGCCATAGGCATCGTCATCGGGCAGCATCCACAGCGCCGGCCAGCTGCCCTGCCCCTGCGGCAGCTGCGCCCGGATCTCGATGCGGCCATAGCGCCATGAGGCATGCCCGCGCGTCGACAGCCGCGCCGAACTGTAGTCGCGAACAATGTCGGGCACCGCGCCGCCGCTGCGCTGCCCGGCGGGCAAGGCCGGGCCGGACACGCGCTCACGCCGGGCGGTGATGACCAATTGGCCGTCAGCAACCGCCGCGTTGCGGTGCGCGCGCGTATAGCATTGCCGCTCCTGATTGCCGCCGCCCCAGCAATCATCGGCCTGGTGCCATTTTCCGGCGTCGATGGCCGTGCCGTCGAACTCGTCCGACCAGACCAGATGCCAGCCCGGCCCCGGCGGCTCCGGCGCCGCGGCGGCCAGCAGCAGGGCGGCCAGAGCGGCGCTCACGCGGCGCGATGCACCGCCGCCGCCGCATCGCTGGCGCCGCAATAGCGGGCGACATAGGCGTGATGCTCGGGCAGGCTGGCGACAGTCTTTGCGACGGATTCGCGCAGCCCGCCAAGAAGCGCCGACAGTTCCTCCGGGCGCAGCCGCGCGGCGACGGGGTGATAGCTTTCGGGCACGATGCCCTGTCCCAGCATCACCTGCACCCAGCTGTTTTCGATGAACAATTCCTCGTTCTTGCGGAACACCCGCCCGGTTTCGCGGAACAGCTCGATCTTGTGCGCCAGGCTGTCGGGGATCGCCATCGCTGCGCACTGCCGCCAGAACGGACTGTCGCGGCGCTGGGTGACCTTGTAGTGCAGAATCAGGAAATCGCGGATCTGCTCCATGTCGGTGAACTGCTGATCGTTGAATTCGGCGATGTCGCGGGCGCTGATCCGGCCGGCGGGCAGCATGCGGGCAATGCGCAGCACGGCGCGCTGGATGAGATGGATGCTCGTTGATTCCAGCGGCTCCATGAAACCGCCGGACAGGCCGACCGCCACGCAATTGCGGTGCCATTGCCGGCGGCGCACGCCGGTGGTGAAGCGGATGAAATTGGGCTGGACGAGCTTTTCACCCTCGATCGAGCCGAATAGCCGGTCGAGCGCCGCATCCTTGTCGAGATAGCGGCTGCAATAGACGATGCCATTGCCCTGGCGGTGCTGCAGCGGGATGCGCCACTGCCAGCCGGCATCATGGGCAATGGCGCGGGTATAGGGAACCGCGGGGCGCACGCTCGCCGTCTGGATGGCGATGGCGGAATCGCAGGGCAGCCAGTGCGACCAGTCATCGAAGCCCGCGTGCAGCGCGCCTTCGATCAGAAGGGCGCGAAAGCCGGTGCAATCGATGAACAGGTCACCTTCGATGCGGCGGTCGCCGTCGAGCGTGAGCGCCGCGATATCGCCACTTTCGCCGTTCAGCTCCACCGCCGTGATGCGGCCCTCGATACGCGTCGCCCCGCCGGCTTCGGCGCGCTTGCGCAAAAAGGCGGCATAGAGCGCCGAATCGAGCTGATAGGCATAGTTCAGCCGGTCTTCGGGCAGATGCGCGAACTTGCCCTGCAGGGCGGCCTGCAATTCCAGCGCATAATCGTCGTAAGGGTGGGTGTGACCCTGGGTCTGGCCGTGCATCCAGAAATGCTGGAAGCCCGCGGTCCAGTGATCCTTGCCCGTCGCGCCGAAGCTGTGGAAATAGCGCGTCCCGACATCCTTCCAATTCTCGAACAAGATGCCGAGCTTGAAGGTCGCCTGCGTCGCCCGCATGAACTCGGCCTCGTTGATGCCGAGCAGGCGGTTGAACAGCACGATCGGCGGGATGGTGCTTTCGCCGACGCCGATGGTGCCGATGGCATCGGATTCAACCAGGGTGAGATCGATGACCGGGCCCAGCGCATGCGCCAGCGCCGCCGCCGTCATCCAGCCGGCGGTGCCACCACCGGCGACCACCACGCGCAAGGGCTTCCCGGTCATCGTGACAATCCTCTGAGCAAACGTGCCTTGATCTGGTTGGCGGTGGCGGCGGTCAACGGCGCCAGGATGCCGCGGGCCTCTGCCGGCAGATGCGCGGTGGCGGCCGCATCGGGGGCGAAGACATGATGGTCGAACAGCGCCCGCCACTGATCGCGCTGCGCCGGCGGCAGGTCGCGCACCGCCAGGATGGCGTGGAGCAGCGCATCCTCCGGATTGCCCAGCCAGCGCGGCACATCGCGCCACCAGAAATTGACGAGGATATTGAACGGCGCCAGTCCCTCGACATGGTGCCACCATAGCGACGGCACGAAGATGGCATCGCCGGGCGCCAGTTCGGCGACCCGGGCGTGGCGCAGCGCCTCGGCATAGCGCGGATGCATGGCCAGATCGGGCGCACGCACATCGACCATGCTGACCTGGCGACCAGCCGGGGTATTTTCCAGCGGGCCGAGATGGAGATTGGCGAACTGTTCGGGCGGAAACAGCGTGAAGCGGCGACGGCCGACGGCGCACACGGCGACATTGTCGGGCACGTCATTGTGCGCGGCGATGCGGCTGCGGTTGCCGATCCAGATGCTGGCCAGCGGCTGGCGATCACCGAGCGGCAGGCGGTGGCTTTCGGCGAGGCCGTGGAAATAATCGCCCATGTCGATGGAGGAAAGATAGACCGTCGGCGCCATGGGATCGGTTTCCGCCGCCGCCATGGCCGCCAGCCATTGCGGCAACGGCCCGGAATCGGAGCGGAAATTCATCGCCAGCGCAGCATCGTAGAACAGCCGGTCGTCGCCGGCCTGCAGGCCGATGCTGGCCGGAAAGGTGCGGTTGCGGGCAAGGCCGGCGAGATGGGCGCGGGCATCGGCGGCGCTGCGCTGCCCGGCCTGGACCAGCGGCCAGTCTGCCGCCAGCCCGCGCACCACGAAGGGCGTGGTGGCGCCGGTGAGGCGATCAGCCAGCGCGGCGGGGGCGAGGCGCTCCTCGGCGACCGGAGCCGGGGGTGCCAAGGCCTCAGCCATCGCCGCGCCGGTTCTTCGCCCGCACCAGCCGGGCCAGATTGCCGATCGAGGCCAGCGCCATATAGGTCGGCAGCAGATGCCCCTCGGCGTGCAGTTCGGCGAGCGCGCCCGGCTCCAGCGCCGCCAGCCTGTCGTCGTCGATCATGTGATAGCCGACCAGCCGGTGCAGCGCGCCATTGTCGAGCGTCACGTCCATCGAAAAGGGCTCGATCAGGTCATAGCGGGCGAGCGCTGCGAAATAATCGCCGCTGGCGCGATAGCCGGTGTCGAGCGCGCCGAGCATGTCGGCGATCCGTTCGACATGGGGCGTCGGCTGGCCACCGGCATCGAACAGCCGCATGCCTTCACCGTTCTGCGAGACGCGCGGATGCTCCATGTCGACATGCACCTGGCCGGGTGCATCGGCATCGCGGCTGCGGCCGACGAGGAAGGGCTGCACCGCCATCGCCAGCGGCCGGTTGAGCGCGTGCCATTCGGCGCCATCGAGATAGAGGTTTTCACCGGGTTCGAAGCCGAACAGCGCCAGCGCCGAAAACGCCCCGGTCGCATCGTCCTTGCGAAACAGGATGGGATAGTCATTGGCCAGCCGGCGGAATTCGGCCGGCACCACCAGACAGGCCATGACAGCATCGCCGAGCGCGGCGCCGGCGCCGGTCAGCACGCGCAATTCGCCATGATCGGCGGGGTTGAGGATCTGATGGTTGCTCATGCGGGGGTCCGATGCCTCAGGCGGCCTGTGCCGCCAGGGCGGCGAAATAGCTGCGATTGTCGGGCAGCGCCGCCGCGATATGGCGCGCCCGGCCCTGCACCTCGGCGATGCGCATGGCAGCGTCGGCAATGGGCGCGGCGGGCGGCGCCGGCGGCAGGGGATAGCCCATGCCGTAAAGAATGAACTGCTGGCTGGCGGCCGGAAACATTTCGTCCTGAAGCGGAAAATCACGGGCGGACGGCGGATGCTCGCGCCACAGTGCCAGATCCTCGGCCAGCCGTTCCGGGATGGTGGCGGGGTCGCGCTGCGCCTGCCAATAGGGCTCGCTGCGCCGGCTGAGCACATAATGCAGCTTCAGGAACGCGATGATGCGGTCCCAGCGGGTGCGGAACAGCGTGTTGAAGCGGCGGGCGTGGATGGCCATGGTGGCGGGGCTGGCCGGCAGCGCCTCGGCAATCGCCCGCGCCGACAGCTCGATGAGCACGATGGCCGACGCCTCCAGCGGCTCGATGAACCCCGCCGACAGGCCGATGGCGACGACATTGCCCTGCCAGAAGCGCGCGCGATGCCCGGTGGCAAAGGCGAGCTGGCGGGGCACGAGTGCCGCCGCATCGGCACCTGGCACCTGCGCGGCAACATGCGCGCGGAGGATCGTTTCGGCCTCGGCATCCGCCATGAAGCGCGTGCTGTAGACACAGCCGATGCCGCGCCGCGTCGGCAGCGCGATATCCCACAGCCAGCCGGCGCGATGCGCCGTGGCGATGGTCTGCGCGGCGATGGCGCTGCCCGGCAGCACCGGCACCTGCACGGCGAGCGCACGGTCGTTGAATGACACATCCGACCGGTCGATCCAGTCGACCGCACAATGCCCGCCGATCAGCCGGGCCGCCAGCCCGGTGCAATCGATGAACAGATCCGCGGCAAGGCAGCGGCCATCGTCCAGCTGCAGCTGCGCGATGTCGCCATTTTCGGCAGCGCTGGTGCCGACCATGGTGGCGGCGATATGCGTGATGCCCAGCCGCGTCGTGCCGTGCCGGGCGAGCAATTGCGCGAATTTGCCGGCGTCGAAATGATAGGCATAGTTCAGCGCCCCGGCATAATCCGGCATGGCGCGCTGGCGCGGCGCGAGGTGCTGCGCACAGACGGCCGCCTGCGCCGTCATCGCGGCGGCAAAGGCCCGGTCCGGCGCCGTTTGCGCCCAGCCATGCAGCAGCGCCGCCATGTCGCCCGCCGGCGGCAGCGAGAAGGGGTGCAGATAGCTGTCGTCGGCGGCGCCCGTCACCCAGCCATCGAAGCGCGAGCCCTGCTTGAAGGAAGCATCACAGGCGGTGAGAAATTCGGATTCGGCAATGCCGATGGCGGCCAGCGTCTCGCGCATCGTCGGCCAGGTGCCCTCCCCCACGCCGATCGTCGCGATGTCGGGCGATTCCACCAGCGTGATGGCCATGGCGGGATGACGGGCGGCGAGGATGCACGCCGTCAGCCAGCCGGCGGTGCCTCCACCGACGATGACCAGCTGGAACGGCGCCGTCGCCTTCACGCAAAATCTCTCCCCGCGCTGCACAGTGACAGAGCGCGAGAAGAGCCGCAACGCGCCTGCGTGCGGCTCTTCAGCATGCCCATGCGTCCGTATCAGAACGAATAGCGGACCCCGCCCGAATAGCGCGCATAGCCCGGTGCCGCGAAGAACACCGTATTATTGTTGCGCATATGGCCGCGACGATCGGCATTGGTGATGTTGATGCCTTCGACGAAGACGGTCAGGCCCTTCTTGAACTCCCAAGAGGCACTGGCATCGAACTGGCCATAGGCCTCGATGTAGAAGGGATCGAAGCCATAGCCCGACAGGAAACTGTCGCGCCAATTGTACGCGACACGCGCCTGGATGCCATTCTTGTCATAATAGAGCACGGCATTGGCACTGTCGCTGACGCCGTTCACCGCGAACTGGGTGGCGGTGTAACGCAGCGTGTTGTCGAACTTCGTGTCGCTGCGCACGATGGTGTAATTCAGGATGGCACCGATGCCGGTATCCCAGAAGCTGTGCTGGACGGCGAATTCGAAGCCATGCAGCTTGGCGGTCTGGTCGCTGTTGCCGGGCTGGGTGATGGTGAACACCACATCCGGATCGGCGTTCTGGCCGATGACGCCGCTGGGCACGCCGTTGGTCAACTGGACAACGCTCGGCCGGTTGGTCGCCAGCCAGCCGAGGATGGCGGCAAAGTTGGGATTGCCACCCAGTGCAGCGCGCGCCGCCTGCACCGCGGCCCCCTGCGCCGGGTTGGGCAGGTCGAACAGCGGGCCCTGCGTTGTCGTGTTGGCGATGAAATTGCCGACATTCTTGTGGAAGAAGCCGACCGAGACATAGCTATCCTTGCTGTAATACCATTCGGCGGACAGATCGATGTTCTTCGACTTGTAGGGCAGCAGGCCAGGATTGCCGCTGCCGGCGGTGCTGCCACCATTGGGGCGCAGCGGCTGGGCAACGGTGATGCCGCCCTGCAGGCTGGTATAGTCCGGCCGGGTGATGGTGTGGCTGTACGACGCGCGCAGGCGGACATTGTCGATCGGCGCCAGATCGAAATCCACGGCCGGCAGCCAGTTGCTGTATTCACCCTTCAGCGTGGTGAAATCCGAGGTATTGCCGCCGACAAGGCCCATTTCATTGTCGGACACCCAGACGACCCCGGTGGGGATCGGCACCAGCGCCGCCGAGGAAATGTTGGTCTTTTCATAGCGCAGGCCAAGCCGCAGATTGGCGTTCATGGTGCCGAGGTCGAACTTGTGGACGCTCTGGATATAGGGCGCCCAGGTCTTTTCCTGGATGCGGCGATCGGTGTTGTAGCTGGCAAGGCAGGCGCCCGGCACGGTGCTGGCGTTGCAGATGCCCAGCCGCGATTGCAGCAGGCCGATGAGGTCGGCGGTGTTGACCTGGAAATAATTGGCGATCAGCGCCGGATCCTGGGAGCCATTCATGCCGGCCAGCCGTTCGGCCAGCGGCGTGATGTTGTAGAGCGCATCCGGCGTATCGGCGGCGCTCAGCGTGCCGCCCCAGCTGTCGTTCTGGATGACGCCAAAGGCCGAGCGCACCTTGTTCTCGGTATAGGTCACGCCGAAATCGAGGCTGTCGATGAAGCGCGAGTCGAAATCATAGCCGCCACGCAGCGAGGCCTCGTTGATCTCGTCCTTCATATAGCCGTTGCGGAAGCTGTTGCCGGCCGGGCGGATGTTGGAGGCCTGGATGGCGGCGCCGGGGTGCATCGTCACCGAAATCACCGGCATGTCGGTCTGGAAATCGACCTTCTGGCTGGCGACGCCGAAGATGGCGCTGCCGACGCCGATGTTGCTGCCATAGGGCGAGGTCGGCTTGCTTTCCGCGGTCGAATGATGCGCGTCGAGCTCAAGGCGCAATCCGCCCGGGCCATCCCATTTGATGTTGCCACCCAGCGACTTGTTGATGTTGCGGTTGGTGGCAATGGCGCCGGTGATGGCCAGGTCCTTGCCGTCGCCGGGGGCGAAGACTTCGGAATAGAACAGCGGGCCGGCGGCCGGACCATCGGTCCAGCTGCTGGTCGTGTTGCCATGGTTGAACCAGACGCCGATGCTGTTGGTGCGGGCGTCGATGGTGTTCTGCGAATAGGTATAGTCGAGCACCACATCGAGCGTGTCGGTCGGCTTCACCTGCAATACGGCCTGGCCGTTGATGCGCTCGCGATCGATGTCGGTGAAGTCATAACCGGCGTTCTGGGTGACCTGGTAGGTATCGGTCGCCTTGGGCCGGTTGGTAACCTGGGCGTTGGGCGCCGGCGGCAGCGAGCCCCAATTGTTCTCGTTGCCCAGATAGCCTTCGCGCCAGCCGGCATTGAACTGGGCCAGGCTTGCCTTGCGGCGCTGATAGATGCCGGTGACAAGGATGCCGACGCGATCATCGGCAAAGGTCTTGCTGAGAATGCCGGAGACTTCCGGCGTGATCTTGGTGCCTTCGAATGTATGGTCGATCAGGCCCTTCACCGACAGGCTGCCCTTGAAACCGGGGCGATCGAGCGGGCGCGGCGTGCGGATGTTGATGACCGAGCCGATGCCACCGCTCTGCAGCGTGGCGCGGCCGGATTTGTAGACCTCGACCCCGGCGACGCCTTCGGCGGCGAGATTGGCAAAGTCGAAGCTGCGCGAGGCCGGCGCTTCGCAGCAGCTGCCAAGGCCCGAGGCCGGCATCTGGCGGCCATTGAGCAGCACCAGGTTGAAATCCGGGCCGAAGCCGCGAACCGTGACCTTGGAGCCTTCGCCATTCTGGCGATCGATCGATACACCGGTGATGCGCTGCAGCGATTCGGCGAGGTTGGTATCGGGGAATTTGCCGATGTCTTCGGCGGAAATGGCATCGACCACGCCCAGCGCATCGCGCTTCAGGCTCAGCGATTTCAACAGGCTGGAGCGGATGCCGGAAACGACGATTTCTTCGGCATTTTCGCTGTCGGCGGCTGCGGCGGTTGCCGGCGATGCGGTCTGCGCCATGATCGGTTGCGCCGAGGCGCCCAGCGCCAGCACCGAAGCGCCCATCAGAAAACGGCCGAAAGCCGGACGGAACGACGTGATCATCAGCCTATCTCTCCCCCTCGAACGCGCGCCTGCCGGTTTGCCACGGCAGTTGTGAACGTTCACTGTTGCATTTCCTATATGAGAACGTTCCCTTCGTCAAGCCGCTGCGGACTTTGGATACAAACGCCGCGACGGCTGCAATCGCAGCGACAGCGTGTCATCGGGGAAGGTGGCGCGCCCGGCAGGATTCGAACCTGCGGCCTCAGGATTAGAAGTCCCGCGCTCTATCCAGCTGAGCTACGGGCGCCCGGGAAAAACCCTAGCGGAAATTGTCCGCATAGGCCTGAAGTTTCAGTGTGCGCGGGCCGAGGGGCACGATCTCCACGGTCAGGCCATGCGCTTCGGCATAGGCCAGCGCCGCCGCCTCGCTTTCGAAACGCAGCTGCAACTGGGTTTCGGTGGCGCCGGAGCCAGCCCAGCCGGTCAGCGGATCGGGGCGCTGTGCCTCGTCACGTTCCCATTCCAGCAGCCATTGCCCGGTTCTGGCCCGGCCGGACTGCATGGCATTTTTCGGACGCTGATAGAGGCGGGCCAACATGCTGCCTCCCTACGCGCATCCCGCCCCCATGTTCAAGACGAAGTCTTGACGACAGCCATTCCGCAGCGGACCACAGGCCATGATCGTCATCATCGGCACCATCCGCATCGACCCACGGCAGCGCGCTGCCACGCTGGCCGCCATGCAGGCAATGATCGGCGCCAGTCGCGCCGAACCCGGTTGCCGGCGCTATGGCTATGCCGAGGATGTGCTGGAGGCGGGGCTGATCCATGTCCATGAGGTCTGGGACGATGCCGACAGTCTGGCCGTGCATTTCGCCAGCCCGCACATCGCCGCCTGGCGGGCGCAATGGCCGGCGCTGGGCATCCATGATCGCAATCTGGTCCGCTACAGCGCCGATGCCGGCACGCCGACCTGATCAATACGCGCGGGCGATGGCGAATTCGACGGTTTCGGTCAGTGCGGTCTTGGCCGGGCCATTGGGGAAGCCGGCCAGCGTATCGATGGCGCGGGCGCCATAGTGGCGGGCGCGGGCCAGCGTGTCGGTGACGGCATTGGTCTGGGCGAGCAGCGTGCCGGCGCGCGCCAGTTCGGTATCGCCATTGGCGCGGCCGCTCATCGCGCGGCGCCAGAATTCGCGATCCTCCTCGCTGCCGCGGGCATAGGCGAGGATGACCGGCAGGGTGATCTTGCCGTCACGGAAATCATCGCCGCTGTCCTTGCCCATCGTGTCGGCGTCCGACACATAATCGATGGCATCGTCGACGAGCTGGAAGGCGATGCCGAGATTGCGGCCATAGGCCTCCAGCGCGGCTTCGGTGGCGGCGTTGCGCTCGGCGACGATGGCAGCGATCTGGCAGGCGGCGGCGAACAGGGCCGCGGTCTTGGCCGTGATGATCTCGAGATAGCGATCCTCGCTGGTCTCGACATTGCGCTGCGCGGTCAGCTGCGCCACCTCGCCCTCGGCGATGATCGACGAGGCGCTGGACAGGATCTTCAGCACCTTCAGGCTGCCATCCTCGACCATCAGTTCGAACGAGCGGCTGAACAGGAAATCGCCGACCAGCACGCTGGCCGGGTTGCCCCATAGCCGGTTGGCGGTCGGCTTGCCGCGCCGCAGTCCGGAGACATCGACGACATCATCGTGCAGCAGCGTCGCGGTGTGGATGAACTCCACCGCCGCCGCCAGCTTGTGGTGGCGGGTGCCGGCGTAATCGAGCAGCGCCGCACAGCCCAAAGTCAGCATCGGGCGCAGCCGCTTGCCGCCGCCGGCGATCAGATGGCCGGCCAGTTCCGGAATCAACGCCACCGGCGACTGCATGCGATCGATGATGACATGATTGACCTGGGTCAGCCCCGGCGCGGTCAACGCCATCAGCCCGGCCATCGACGGCGTCGGGCGCTTGGGCAGGCTATGGATGGTCGCGGTCACGTGCCTGTCCTTACCCATCGCTGCCGCCCGCGCAACCCCATGACTTGCCAACGCGCGCATCCGCCGCAAAGGTGCGCACGGCAATGAACGGGGAAACGGCGTGTCTGACGAAATCCTGAGCGGCTATCGCGACAGCATCGACAATATCGATGCCGCCCTGGTCTTCATGCTCGCCGAACGCTTCAAGATCACCAAGGCGGTCGGCGCCTACAAGGCCATGGCCGGCCTGCCCGCCGCCGATCCGGGCCGCGAAGCCGCTCAGGTCGCCCGGCTGCGCGCGCTCGCCGAAACCGCCAAGCTCGATCCCGAATTCAGCGAAAAGTTCCTGCGCTTCATCATCGATGAGGTGATTCGGCATCATCAGGTGGCGGCGAAGGGGTAAGGTCGGCTCACAAGCGCCGAAGCAAGCGGGCCTCCGGCGGCTGGGGCCGACGGCCCCAGACCCAGTTTGTTGGTGTTGGCCAGTGACACATCGTTTCTGGCCGGATCGTCATGCTGAACTTGTTTCAGCATCCACCGCGCCAGCGGAACACGCGTCCGCGCACCGCAATGGATGCTGAAACAAGTTCAGCATGACGACATCCTGGTAACGCATGAAATCGCAAAACGAATGGGGTCTGGGGCCGACGGCCCCAGCCGCCGGAGGCATCTTCTTCTGATCCCCCCTACCCCGCCGCCGGCAAATCCAGCCGCACCAGCAGCCCGCCCAGATCCTCCGATTCCTCCAGCGCGATGGTGCCGCCATAGAGTTCGGCGACGTCGCGGGCGATGGCGAGGCCGAGGCCGGTGCCGGGCTTGTCGGTGTCGAGGCGTTCGCCGCGTTCGAACAGGCGTTCGCGTGCCTCGGCCGGGATGCCGGCACCGTCATCCTCGATCAGGATTTCGACCCGGCCGGGCCCGCCGGCGACGGTGACGAACACCCGGCCGCCGCCATGCAGCGCGGCATTGTCGATGAGGTTGCCGACCATTTCGTCGAGGTCCTGGCGCTCACCCTGAAAGACCTTGGCCTGGTCGCCGTCGAGATCGATGGTGACATGGCGGTCGGTGTGGATGCGTTCGACGGTGCGGATGATCGCCTGCAGCGCCGGCCACACCGGCGCCCGCGCCGTTGAGGCACCGCGGCGGCCGGCGGCGCGGGCGCGGGCGAGCTGGTGATCGACATGGCGGCGCATCACCTGCAGCTGCGTCTGCACCGTCTGGGCCAGCGGATCGTTGCGGCCCTCCGCCTCGCCGATCAGCACGCTCATCGGCGTTTTCAGCGCATGGGCGAGGTTGCCGGCATGGCGCCGCGCGGCTTCGGCCTGGCGTTCGTTGTGATCGAGCAGTTCGTTGATTTCGCTGACCAGCGGCGCGATTTCCTGCGGAAAATCCCCCGGCACCTGCCGCGCCGCGCCGGAGCGGATGGCGGCGATGGACCGGCTGACCCGGCCGAGCGGCGACAGGCCATAGGTCGATTGCAGCGCCGCCAGCGCCAGCAGCGCCAGACTGAGGCCACCCAGCGACCAGAACAGGATGGCGCGCAATTCGCGCACCTGGGCATCGCGGTCGCGCGTCGATTGCGCCACCTGGAAGTAGAAGACGGTCGGCGAGCCCGGCAGCTTCACATCGCGACCGACAACGCGCAGCGGCTCGCCCGGGAAGCTGCGGTTTTCGTAGCGGCACGGCTTCACGCAGCCGAGCTGCGGCGGCGGACCCAGCACGCGATCCCAGAGCGAACGCGACGGAAACGGCGGCTGTTCCGCGGCGGAGACCTGCCAGTAAAGACCGGAATAGGGTTCCGAAAAGCGCTGGTCGCCGAGCGGGCGGAGAAAGCGCACCGCGCCCGCTTCATCGAGATCGGCAGCGTTGATCATGCCGGCCAGGGTGAAATCCAGCTGGGCATCGAAATTGCGGGTGAGCGCGCCGACCAGCACGCGATCGAGCGCGAAACCGCCGAGCCCCAGCAGCGGGATGATCCAGATGGCCGCCAGCGCGATCATCCGCAGCCGCAGCGACCCCGCCAGCGAAAAGCGGCGGCGCGGCCGCGCGGCCGCCAGCGGCTCAGCCGGCGTCGTTGAGACTGTAGCCAAGGCCGCGCGTCGTGCTGATCAGATCGGGGCCGAGCTTCTTCCGGATACGGGTGATGAACACCTCGATCGTGTTGGAATCGCGATCGAAATCCTGATCATAGATATGTTCGATCAATTCGGTGCGGCTGACCACCTTGCCCTTGTGGTGCATGAGATAGCTCAAGAGCTTGAACTCCTGCGCCGTCAGCTTGACCGGGTCGCCATTCAGCGTGACGCGCCCCGACCGGGTGTCGAGCCGCACATCGCCGGACACCAGTTCCGATGTCGCCTGACCGGCGGCGCGGCGGATGAGCGCGCGCAGCCGGGCGATCAGCTCTTCGGTCTGGAACGGCTTTGCCAGATAGTCATCGGCGCCGGCGTCGAGCCCGGCCACCTTGTCCGACCAGCTGTCGCGCGCCGTCAGCACCAGCACCGGCATCACCCGGCCATCCTTGCGCCAGCGGTCGAGCACGGTCAGGCCATCGACTTCGGGCAGGCCGAGATCGAGCACCACGGCGTCATAGCTTTCGGTCAGCCCCAGATAATGGCCGTCCTCGCCATCGCTGGCGGTGTCGACGGCATAGCCGGCCCCCTCCAGCGCCGCCTTCAACTGGCGCAGCAGATTGGGTTCGTCTTCAACAACGAGAATGCGCATCAGGAAGCCTTGTAAGGGAAATCGCCGAAATCGTCAGTAGCTTTGCCGCGTCGTGATGCGGCGCCCGGTGCGGGCATCGACATCGACATTCACCAGCGCCCCTTCGACCAGAAAGCGGAAGCGATAGCGCTT
The DNA here is from genome assembly GCA_002256005.1 of Alphaproteobacteria bacterium PA4. Lineage (GTDB taxonomy): Bacteria > Pseudomonadota > Alphaproteobacteria > Sphingomonadales > Sphingomonadaceae > Sandarakinorhabdus. The sequence goes on from NKIQ01000013.1 coordinate 47,179, forward strand.
GCTCGCCGAATCGAACTCGACACCGACGAATTCGCCGCGTGTCTGTGAAAGCACGCGATTACGGATTGGTTCCAGCGGCATGATCTCGCCGGCTTCCACCAGATCCTGCACGCCGTTGCTGCCAAGGCCGAGCGAAGGCGTGGCCGCGACGATGGCCAGGCCGACAAGGGGAAGGAGCATCAGGGAACGCATGGTGGCAAATCGGACTTTCTCGGGCCTTCGCAATCGCATGGTCGCCGTGAATAGCCGATGAATGTCACACTTCATCTGTCATGAGCAATGCCGATTCCGACAGGCTGCAGCGACATGGTCACCAGCAATGTTGCGCTGCGGCGCAATTGCGGCCACTGCACGCCCCAGCCCCATACGGATCCCTATGCCCGAACCCATTCTCACGCTCGAAAACGCCGGCCTGCGCCAGGGCGGCTCCTGGCTGTTCCGCGGCCTCGACCTGACCATCGACGCCCGCGACCGGCTGGCGCTGATCGGCCGGAATGGCGTCGGCAAGACGACGCTGCTGAAGCTGATCGCCGGCGAGATCGAGCTCGACGAAGGCCGCCGCGCCCTGTCCCCCACCCTGCGCATCGTCCGGCTGGAGCAGGACCCCGACCTTGCCGGCTTCACCACGCTGGGCGACTATGCCCGCGCCGGCCATGACGCGCCGCCGGATCATCGCCTCGAATCGGTGGCGAGTCGGCTGGGTGCCGATCTTGACCGCGAGGCCGGCACCGCATCGGGCGGGGAGCGTCGCCGCGCCGCGCTGGTGCGGGCGCTGGCCGAACAGCCCGATCTGCTGCTGCTCGACGAGCCGACCAACCATCTCGACATCGCCGCCATCGAATGGCTGGAAAACTGGCTGGACCGCTACAGCGGCGCCTTCCTGTCGATCAGCCATGACCGTGCCTTTCTGACCCGGCTGACAAAGAACTGCCTGTGGCTGGATCGCGGCACGCTGCGCCGCGCCGAAGTCGGCTTCGGCGGCTTCGAGGACTGGTCGGACCGCGTCGCCGCCGAGGAAGCCAAGAATGCCGCCAAGCTCGACACCAAGCTGAAGGCCGAGGAGCATTGGCTGCTGCGCGGCGTCACCGCCCGGCGCAGCCGCAACGAGGGCCGCCTCGCCAAGCTGATCGAGCTGCGCGCGACACGCAAGGCCATGACCACCGGCGATGCGGTGGCCAAGATCGCCACTACCGCCGATGATGGCAAAACCAAGGTGCTGATCGACGCCCAGCATGCGGCGCTGGCCTTCGACGGCCGGCCGATCCTGCGTGACCTTAGCTTGCGCGTCCGCCGCGGCGATCGCATCGGCATCATCGGCCCCAATGGCGCCGGCAAATCGACGCTGATCCGCCTGCTGCTCGGCCAGCTGGCGCCCGACAGCGGCACGGTGAAGCGCGCGCAATCGCTGAACCCCACCATCATCGACCAGCGCCGCCAGCGGCTGGATGCCGAAAACGGCGTCGGCAAGACGGTGCGCGACGTGCTGGCCGATGGCGGCGAATGGCTGGAGGTCAACGGCGTGCGCAAGCATGTCGCGGGCTATCTGAAGGAATTCCTCTTCGACCCTTCCGTCATCGATGCGCCGGTGGACAGTTTTTCGGGCGGCGAGCGCTCGCGCCTGCTGCTCGCCCGCGAATTCGCGACACCGTCGAACCTGCTGGTGCTCGACGAGCCGACCAATGACCTCGACATGGAAACGCTCGACCTGCTCGAAGAGGTGCTCGATGGCTATGCCGGCACCGTGCTGCTGGTCAGCCATGACCGCGAATTCCTCGATCGCGTCGTCACCATGGTGGTGGCGCTGGATGGCGAGGGCAATGCCGAAACCAGCGTCGGCGGCTGGTCGGACTGGGCAGCCTTCCAGAAGGAAAAGACCGCCGCCGCGCGCGACGCCAACCGCCCGCGCGCCGGCAATGCCAACACGCCGGCCAGCCCCAAAAAGGCCGCCGGCAAGCTGAGCTACAACGACGCCCGCGAACTCGCCGAACTGCCGAAGAAGCTGGAGCTGCTTGCCGCCGCCATCGCCCGGCACGAGGCGGTGCTGGCCGACCCTGCCCTTTACACCCGCGACAACAAGCGCTTCACCACGGTCACCGCCGAACTGGAACGCGTGCGCGCGGATCTGGCGGCGGCGGAAGAACGCTGGCTGGAACTGGCGGAAAAGGAAGCGGCGCTGGCGGGGTGAACGCGGGCCGGGCCACCGGGTTCGTCAGCCCCCGGCACTGTTATGCCGCGCGCGCTGTGGCCAATTGCGTCTCATAGGCGGCGAACAGGTCGCGGAAATGCGCGTCCATGGTGCGGGTGCCGGCAGCGGCCGCGCGGGCATTGGCGCTGAGTGTCGGCAATTGCGCAATGGCCTCGCCGATGACGGTGGCGGCGCTGGCGGCGTCACCGGCGGCATAGCGCAGGCCGAGACCGGGCAGCGCCTGGTCCGCAGCGCCGCCTTCATCGGGCACCACCAGCGGCAGGCCGGAGGCCAGCGCCTCGGCCTGGACCATGCCGAAGGTTTCGGCGTTGGCGCCATGGACCAGCAGATCGGCGCTGGCCATCAGCCGCGCCATTTCGTGCCGGTCACCGATGGGTGACAGCAGCTGGATATGCGGATTTTCGCCAACGGCGCGCAGCACGGCGGTGCGGCCATGGCCATCGCCGACCAGCACCAGCCCCAGCGGCCGACTGTAGCCGGCAGCGACCGCGCCGGCGATGATCAGCGGCCAGCGCTTTTCCGGTGAAAAGCGGCCGATGCCGAGCAGCAGCGTTGCCGATTCCGGCAGTTCGCAGCGCGCCAGCAGCCGGGCACGCAGCGCCGGATCGCGATGCGCCGGCGAAAACACGCCCGGATCGACGCCCATCGGAATGGTGTGGACATGGCTGAGCCCGCCGGCGGTCATCCGCCCGGCCAGGCTGGGCGAGGCGCAGACCACCATGTCGAAATGCGCATCGAGCCGGCGCAAATGCCGCCAGAACCAGTCGAAACCCCTGTCGATGGTCTTGCGGCTGACCATGCCTTCCAGCCAGCGATAGGCCCAGGCCGACAGCGGGTCGGCGTGCATGATGAGGGCGCGCGGCGCCTTGCCCTGCCATTCGGCGACGGCGGTGGCGCTGCCCCAGGGCGAGGAGGCCTCGACGAAATCCGGGTTTTCGGCGTCGAGCGCCGCATGGATCACCGCATCGCTTTCAAAATAGAAATAGCTGCGATCGAGCGGGAAGCGCGGCGAGCGGATGCTGATCAGCCGCGCCGTGCCGAACTGTTCGACGCTGTTGTCGGCGCCCGGGGCGATCACCGTCATGCGCTGGCCGAGCGATTCGGCGATGCGCAGCTTGCGCTGGGTATAGGTGCGGATGCCGCCGCCGGTGGGCGAATAGAGCGCCGAGATGTCGACGATATGCACGCTCAGCCCTTCACCGGCGCGAAGCAGAACAGGCCGCTGCGATAGTTCATGCGGACAACGACATTGCCGACACCGGCGCCGGTGCTGACCCGCGCCGTCTCGACGCCGGGCTTGGAAAAGCAGAATTTCGCCGGGTTGCCGGGCACGCCGAAGCCGTCGCTCGACAGGCCGAACTTGCGGTTGCCGTCGCGATCGTGGAGCACCGACAGGGCATAGGTGCCGGGGCCGGGCACGCGGATGCACAGTTCGACGGCGCCGGCGTGCGGCACCGGCACTTCCACCCGCCGGAAGGTCTTGCCGGCCATCACCAGCAGATTGTCGTCGGCGAGGAAGTCATCGTCATTGGCGGGGTAGAGTTCGGCCTTCAGATTGCCGCGCCGGTCCTTCAGGCCCGAAATCGTCACCAGCAGCGCCGGGCCGCTTTCGTTCGGCCGACACTGGCCCTCGGCCTTGCCGAGGTCGGGGGTGGAACGCAGCGCCGGCTCGGCAGCCAGCACCGGCGGGGACAGCAGCAGCGCCAGCGCCAGCAGCCGCCGCATCAGGCGGCCTTGATCTTGGTGGCGTCGCCGGCGGCCAGCATCAGGCCCAGCGCCAGGTGCGTGGCGAGGATCAGGCTGGCCATCATCGTCATCAGCGCGGCGATATCGGCATCATGGCCGACAAGGAATACGGCGAGCCCGGCAAAGACGATATCCTTGTTGGGCAGCAGCGGCAGGCGCGACAGCAGCAGGCGCATCGCCGACAGCAGCAGCCACCATTGGATGCCGACCTGCGGCAACACCAGATGCCAGGCCCAGGCGTTGCAGCCGGTGGTCAGCGCGATGCGCAGCAGATGCATGCCGCTGACGAACAGCAGTTCCGGCCGCGGCAGGCTGAACAGCTGGCGCCGGAACAGCAGCACCAGGCTGGAGGTGACGAGCACGACGGCGACCGAGGCCATCAGCGTGCGGCTTTCGATGCCGAGGTGAAGGCTGCCGAGCAAAGGATAGGCCAGCGCCAGCATCACCAGCGTCACGGCGTTGCCCATCAGCGCCGACAGGATGGCGACATCCTTCACCGCGCCGAACGGTGCCGAGACCATGCCGGTGCGCCGCCGCGCCCAAGTGTAGAAATAGACTTCGCCGATATAGCCCATCAGCAGTTCATTGCCGATCAGCTTCTTCAGCAGTGCGCCGAAGCCGGCGGCCGGAATGTCCCACAAGCGCTTGAAAATGGCGAAATCGATCAGCGGCGCCGAGAAATAGGCCGCGCCGAAGGCCACCCAGAACCAGGGGTTGGTCGGCAGCATGGCGCGCATTTCGGTGAAACTGACGCTGCGCAGCTGCCAGAGCACGGCAATCAGGATGGCGATGGAGATGCCGGCGCTGAGCCACCACGATACACCGCGCCGTTCCGCCACCAGTGGCGCCGGATCAGCGACCGGCGGCGGCAGGCGTTCGGCAGTGGCGGGGGCGGTCAACACAGGGGGCGGGGTCCGATAATCTGACGTGACAGCTATTAGTGCACCAATATGGCAATTTCGGGACTTTGCGGCGCAACATTGACCATAGCAGGCCCGGCTGACCCGGGCATGAACGACAGATTACGCTTTCGGCAGCAACGCCGCGGCGCGGAACAGGGTGGCATAGGCGGTGGCGGCACGCTCGACGGTGAAGGCCTGCATGGCCGTCGCTGCGGCCGCCCGCTGCGCCGGGGTGAGCGCCGGCTGCGCCACCATGGCGGCCGCCAGCGCCGCCGCATCGCCGACCGGCACGACGCTGCCCCATGCGCCGATCAGGCCGCGCATCGACACGGCGCAATCGGTGGCGACGACCGGCAGCCCGCTGGCCAGCGCCTCGATCACCACCGCCGGCACGCCTTCATAATCGGACGAAAGCAGGAAGACGTCGGCCGCCGCCAGCGCCGGCGGCACCGCGCCATGGCCGGGCAGCTGCACGCGCCCGGCAAGGCCGAGGCTCGCCACCTGGCGTTCCAGCGCCGGCCGCGCACCGCCTTCGCCGACGATGGTCAGCGTGTCGTCCGGCCCGGCGGCGCGGGCGAAGGCGGTGATGGCCAGCCCGAAATTCTTCTGCGCCGCCAGCCGGCCGACGGCGACATAGCGACGACCGGGGCCCGTCTGTCGTGCATCGCCCAGCGCCGCCAGCGCCGCGACATCGGCCAGCGTCAGCGCCGGGTCCTCGATCACCGCGATGCGGGCATCGTCGACCGCCATGAAGCGCGCGATCTCGGCGCGCATCGGCCCGGCAAGACCGGTGAAGCGCTGCAGGCGCCGACCCTGGATGCGCAGCCAGCGATGATAGATCCAGCGGATCGGCTGCGGCAGGTCGCGGCGTTCGAGATCGTTGGAGAGTTTCAGCACCACCGGCGGGCAGCGCCGGCCGAACAGCAATGTCATCACCACGGCGACGATCGAATAGCTGTTGCCGGCGGCGAACAGCACGTCCGGGCGGTGGGCGCGGATCATCCGCCACAGCACGATGCACAGCCAGATGGTTTCCCAGGCGGCGGTCGGGAAGGGCTCGGGGATGACCAGCCGCGGCACATGCGCCGGCGCCTCGTCGCGCATGGCGCCGGCCTCGCGGCCCATCACCAGCTTGAGGTCGATACCCGGATCGCGCCCCCAGGCGCCGCACAGGCGCAGTGCCACCCGCTCCACCCCGCCGGGTTCGAAGCTGTGCAGGAACACCATCACCCGCAGGGGGGCGGCACCGTCAGCCATTCAGGTCCGCATAGCGCGCCGCCACCCGGCCGTGGCCAAGCCTGACCAGAGTTGCATCGATGGAATCGAGCAGCGCCGGCACGCCGGTATCGCCGGGATGGACGGCGACACGGACATTGGCCAGCGGTGAAAGGCCAATGCGGGCCACCCGCGCAAAGAACAGCGAGCTGCGGATGCGCCCCGGCGAGCGGCTGGCCCAGGTGATCACCGGGCCGCGCGTCAGCACCCGGCCATCGCCGGGCCGCCACACCTTCATATGATCCTCGGCGAGCGCAAAGCCTTCGGCGCGGATCGCCGCCAGCGCGCCTGGCGAATAGAGCCAGGCCGGCGCGATGAAGCCGGCCACCGGCCGGCCGATGGCATCCTCCACCACCGCGCGGCCACGCCGCAGCCGCGCCGTCGCCTCGGCCTCGTCCAGTGCCGCGAACTCGCCCTCGCCCGCGGTCATGTGCTTCTGGCGGAAACTTGCCGGCGCATCGTCGAGATGCTTCCAGCCGTGCAGGAACATTTCCACCCCGGCATCGGCCCAATTTCGCAGCCGCGCCTGGAACGGTTTGTCGACGGCGAGCGGCGACTGGTCCCAATGATCGGGCACCACCAGCATGGCAAAGCGCGCCGCTCCGAGCCGCCGGTCGATGCGTTCGGCGAGCTGATCGACCTGCCGCTCGAATCGCGGCGAGACGTCGTGGATGGAGGCGAGCAGGCGCTTGGTCACCGGCCAGCCTTTGACGATGCGCGCGCATTTCGCAAGCGGTGACGGTCGGTTGCCTTGCCGCGCCCGGACCCAAAATAATCAGTTGGCGCCGGGCGCGGCGCGTCGCCATAAGCGCGGCATGACCGCCGTTTTCGCCCTGCCGCCAGCCCCGCCGCTGGCCGGTGCCGCTGCCCTCAGGGCCGCCATCCGCGGCTTTCTGGCCGCGCATCTGCCACCGGGCGATGCCACACGCCGCGCCAACAGCTGGTCGGTCGCCGACGCCGATTTTTCGCGGGCGCTCGGCGCCGCCGGCTATATCGGCATGGTCTGGCCGCGCGAATATGGCGGGCATGAACGCCCGGCGCTGGAACGCTATCTGGTGCTGGAGGAGCTGCTTGCCGCCGGCGCCCCCGTCGGCGCGCACTGGATCGCCGACCGGCAAACCGGGCCACTGCTGCTGCGCTATGGCACCGAGGCACAGCGCCGGAAATATCTGCCCGGCATGGCCGCCGGCACGCTGTTCGCCTGTATCGGCCTGTCGGAACCGGGGGCCGGCTCGGACCTTGCCGGCGTGCGCTCGCGGGCCGAGAAAATCCCCGGCGGCTGGCGCATCAACGGCCAGAAACTCTGGACCAGCGGCGCCCATCGCGCCCATGCCATGCTCGCCCTGCTGCGCAGTGAGGCCGGCAGCGAACGCGGCGCCGGGCTCAGCCAGTTCCTCATCGATCTCGACACGCCGGGCATCACCATCCGTCCGGTCATCGACCTGACCGGCGCCCATGATTTCAACGAGGTGTTCTTCGACGATGTGCTGGTCGGCGACGAGGCGCTCGTCGGTGCCGAAGGCAATGGCTGGGCGCAGGTGACGGCGGAGCTGGCGCTCGAACGCTCCGGCCCGGAACGCTACCTGTCCAGCCACGCCCTGCTGGTGGCGCTGATCGATGCCGCCGGCGACAATCCCGTGCTGCGCGCCACCATCGGGCAGCTGACCGCCGAACTCTGGACGCTGCGCCAGATGTCGCTGGCCACCGCCGCCAAGCTGGCCGGTGGCGAGGACCCCGTGGTCGAAGCCGCCATCGTCAAGGACCTCGGCAATGATTTCGAACAGCGCGTGCCGCAGCTGATCCAGGCCGTGCTCGATGCCGATCTCGATGGCTCCACTGACCTCGTCCGGCTGCTGGCGCACCTGCTGCAGGTCAGCCCCAGCTTCTCGCTGCGCGGCGGCACGCGGGAGATCCTGCGCGGGATCATCGCGCGCGGGCTGGGGTTGCGGTGATGCAGGGTGAAGGCAGGCGCCTCCGGCGGCTGGGGCCGCAGGCCCCAGACCCCATTCATGGGGTTGGTGCAAAAACACAGCTGGGGTGCAGGAACCGACTCCAACAAATGGGGTCTGGGGCCCAAGGCCCCAGCCGCCGGAGGCATTCTTCCTTCAGGATAGCGCCATGAGCGAAATGCGCGCGCAACTCGTCGCCACCGCCGAGGCGCTGTTTCCGACCGCGCCGGACTGGCTGGCGCTTGCCGATGCCGGCTTTCCGTTCCTGCTGGTCAGCGAGCGCCAGGGCGGTTTCGGGGGCGATTGGGGCGATGCGGAGGCGATCCTGCGCGTCGCCGGGGCGACGGCGCTGGCGCAGCCGATCGGCGAGGCGATGGTGGCGCTGGCGCTGCCCGAAAACGCGCGCTGGCCGCATGATGGCCGGCTGCCGGCGCTGGCGGCGCAGGTGGAGGGGGTGGTCAGCGCCGACCGTTTCACCGGCGTGCTGGCGGCAGTGCCCTGGGGGCGCGCGGCGGGGCAGGTGCTGGCGGATTGCAATGGCCGGCTGTTGCTGCTGCCGGCGGCCGATCATGTGGCGGAGGGCAGCAGCCCGGCCGGCGAGCCGCGCGACACGCTGCACTATGCCGATGCGCCGGCGCAATGCGTCGGCCATGGCGAGCTGAAGGCGATGGGGGCGTTCGTGCGGGTGGCGCAATCGGCCGGGGCGCTGGCAGCGGCGCTCGATCTCGCCGTTGCGCATGTCAACACGCGCGTGCAGTTCGGCAAGCCGCTGGCACGGTTGCAGGCCGTGCAACAGGCACTGGCGGTGCTGGCCAGCGAGGCGGCGGCACTCGGCATGGCCTCGGCGGCGCTGGCCCGCGCGCTCGATGCCGGCGACGCCAGTTTCGAGATTCCGGCGGCCAAGCTGCGCGCCAACCTTGCCATCACCCGCGGTGTCGCCATCGCCCATCAGGTGCACGGCGCCATCGGCTTCACCCGCGATTACCCGCTGCACCCGTTCACCCGCCGTTTGATGGGCTGGCGCTCCGATTTCGGCAATGATGCGTTCTGGGCGGATCGACTCGGCACGCTGGCGGTGACGGCGGGCGGCGCCGGTCTATGGGCGGATATCACCCGGCGGGGCGACCGGTAGCAGCGATTGCCGCGCGGCCGCGGGGCCGCGAACCCATTCGCCCGGCTCTGCCGTCATGACCGTTGCCGACACGGGTGGGCGGTCCGACCGGACGCTGCCGGTGGCGAGCCGCCGGAACGCCGGGGGACGATCAGCGCGGCGCAAATTGTCCGGCAAAGGCGCGCAGCCAGGCCAGCATGGCAGCGGCGGCGGTGTCGGACAGGGTGATATAGGATCGGCGGGCGTCGCCGGGGTCGGTGTGGCGCAGGAACAGCCCGGCTTCCTGCAGGCTGCGCACCCAGCGCAGGGCTGTGCTGGTCGGCACGGCCGAGGCGATGCACAGGCTGGAGACCGGCACGGTCTTGCCCTCCATGCGCGCGGCGATCAGATCGAGCAGCATGTCCCATGCCGGATCGGCGAAGATTTCGGCGGGGAACCAGCGGTCGCGTTCCCGCCGCACCCGGATCAGGCGGCGCACCAGGGCGGCATCGACGGGGCTGGTGTCGATGGGCTGCTGGCGCTCCTCCGCCGCCAGGCGGTTCAACGCCTCGGCGATGCGCTGCGCCTCGGCCGACAGGGCGTTGATCTTGCCGCGGGTGGTGTCCGAAAAGTCGCCGACTCGCCAGCCGCTGGCCGGTGCCACGGCCTGGGCCAGCACGGCCGCGACCACCGCTGCATCGTCATCGGCGAAGATCACCCCGGCGGCGCCATCGATTACCGCAGCGGGCACATCGTCGGATGCCGCGATGACGATCGGCACGGCGATGGCGGCAACACCCGCGGCGCCGAGATCGGCAAGCAGCGCCGCATCGGCGAACAGCACATCGCCGTCGCGGCCGCCGGCGGCGCGCAATTCGGCCAAGCTGGTCGGGCGCGCCTGGCCGCCGACAAGACGCTGCGCCAATTCGGGTCCTGCGGTCAAAACGCGCAGACCCGTATAATCGAATCCGGAATGGTTCCAGTTCTGGCGGTCTTGCTGTTGTTGTTCTGTCATTCCGGTGCCACTTTCATCACAATTGTTCTTCGCGATGTTCTACCGTGAATGCAAGCTGTTCGGAGGGTCAGCTGTTTCGGGTCAAGTGTTAAAAAAGAGTTTAGCACATATCGGAAACTGCTCATGTCCCATCGTGCCGCCAAATCTGTGCCGCAACTTGCCAACATGGTCGGTATCAGCAAGGCGATTGTCACCATTCGTGGCGAAATCGAAAAGATCGCCGATTCCAGCGCCAGCGTGCTGATCACCGGGCCCTCCGGTTCCGGCAAGGATGTCGCCGCGCAACTGCTGCACCAGCGCAGCCGCCGCGCCGCCGCGCCCTGTATCGCCCTCAACTGTGCCGCCGTGGCGCCGGACCTGCTGGAAAGCGAGATGTTCGGCCATGAAGCCGGTGCCTTCACCGGCGCCATCAAGGCGCGCGCCGGCCGGTTCGAGGCGGCAAACGGCGGCACGTTGTTCCTCGATGAAGTCGGCGACATGCCGCTGGCCATGCAGGCCAAGCTGTTGCGCGCGCTGGAAACCCGGGTTGTCGAACGCGTTGGCGGCATGCTGCCGATCGCCGTCAATGTGCGGCTGGTGGCGGCGACCAGCGTCGATGTGTTCGCCGCCATCGATCGCGGCGCCTTCCGCTCCGATCTGCTCTACCGGCTCGATGTCATCCGCCTCGAAATGCCGGCGCTGGCCGACCGGGTGGAGGACATCCCGCTGCTCGTCCAGCATTTCAGCCGCCAGATCGACGGGCCGCCGGTGCGTTTCAACACCGCGGCGCTGGCGCAGCTGATGGAGCAGCCCTGGCCCGGCAATGTCCGCGAGCTGAAGAATCTGGTAGAGCGCGCCCAGGCCCATTTCCCCGGCCAGTCGCTGTGCCGCGACGATGTCCACCGCCTGTTGCGGCTCGACGACAATGGTGCGACGCTGCCGGCGCGCCAGCCCCTGCGCACGGCGCCATCGCCGCCGCTGCCGGCCATCGATCCCGGCGCCAGCGTCGCCGCCGGGCGCAGTGTCGATCTGAAGACCATCCTCAGCCAGCTGGAGCAAGCCTATATCGAGGCAGCGCTGAAGGCGTCGGGCGGCGCCATCACCGCTTCGGCACGGCTGCTCGGCCTGCAGCGCACCACGCTCATCGAAAAGATGCGGCGGCTGCACATCGGACCGCACGCGGCGGCCTGAACGAGATCAGCGATTGTCGGAATTCGTCCAGATCTTGATCTGCTGGTCGAGCTGGCTGCCCACCGCCTTGGATTCCGCCACCAGCCGGTCCATCGCCGCATATTGCCGGGTCAGCCCGTCGCGATAGGCGGCCAGCGGTTCGGAGCGGATGCGCAGGTCGCTCACTGGATGACCAGGCTGGTGAAGAAGACATCGTCGATGCTGCCGATGGGGCGTTGGCCACTGCCGGCGCGGTCGGCGGCGCTGGTGGCAGCGGGGCCGGAGCCGTGGCGGTGACGGCGGCTGCGCCCATTACGGCGACCAGCGGGGCCGCGTCGGACGGCGCGGCGGCCGGTGCTTCGGTGCTGGCTCGGCCGCGGTCAGCGTCTCCGCTTCGAGCAGCAGGGCGCGGCGCCGTAGCCGCCATGTCCGACCGCATCAAGCCGATGGCCGGGTTCGCCGGCCCAGCCTTGGCGACGGCTGCAACGTCGATGCCCAGGGGTGCGGCAAAGCCCGGCTCGGCTGCGGCTGTCGCGCCCCTGCCCTCAATGACCGACGCGCCGTCACGTCCGGGATCGCTCTGGCCAAGCGCCGCGCCGGGCAGCCGATGCGGGGTGGTCGCCAGCGGCAATTGCAACACCGGGGCGCCAGCCGGCGGCATCGGCGGCTCGACCGGCAGCGGGCGGGCGACGCGACGCAGTGTCGCCCAGCGCGGTCCACGGTCCGGTGCGATGGGCGCCGTGCTGTCCGGCGACGGCGCGGCGGCCGTCCCGGTGGGGCGACTGGCCGGCGGATCATGGGCCGCAAGCGCCGGCGTGCGGACCTGCGCCGCCGCACCCGAACCGTCGCTGTCATCGCTGCCGGGCGCGATGGCGACATCGCTCTCGGGCCGGACGGGCGGCAACGCTTGCGGGCCGGCGGTGACAATGACGGAGGGTGCTTCCGATAGCAGTGCGGCGGCGGCCGTTGCGCCGCTCTCCGGCACAACCGATGCCGGCGCCACGGCTACCGGCACCCCCGGCGCCACCGCCGCCATCACAGCATCGAATCCGCCCGCCGCACCCGGCGCCACCGCCGGTGCCGCACTGCCCTCAATCCCGCCGCCACCCGCCAGCAATGTCATCGCGCCGATCGTCATAAGCCCCGCTCCCGATCATTGCGCCGTGCGATGGCGGCATCGACGGCGGCGCGGGCGCGGGCCAGCACGTCCGCCAGATGCTGGCGCTCGCCCAATGTCACCGCCAGGCGCGCCGCCGAATCCGCCGCCAGCGCACCAAGCAGCGCCTCGCCGCTCTTCCTCGCCTGCAACGCCATCGCGGCGCTGCTGCCGGTCGGCATGTCCGTCGCGATCAGCCCGGTGATGCGCTGCTGCAACGCCGCCTCGCTGGCCCGCCGTGCCTCGGCCTTGGGCGCCTTGCAGCCGGGCGGCCTCGACAGCGCGGGACAGGCCCAATGGCATGTCGCCCACCGGATCGGCACTGTGCGCCGATTTGGGCAGGCCCTGGCCCGCCAGCAGGATGCGCGCCGCCGCGACATCGCCGCCCGCCACCTCGATGCCGCCGGTGTCGGGGTTGACGCGCGCCTGGTAATTGCCGGCCTGCAGGGCGCCGAGCACCGCCGCCTTGTCGCCATCCGACAGATCGGCATAGAGCGGGCGCCAGTCCGGGCTGCGCAGCAACAGCCAGACCGCGGCCAGCACCATCACCGCCAGCGCGATGAGAATGGCCGGCCAGGCGCGGCGCACCGCCGGACTGGCCAGCGCCGTGCGGGCGCGTTCCGGCAGGGCGTCGGCGAGGGCGGCTGGCACCATCGGTGGCAGCACGGGCGCCGGCAGGGCGATCCCGTCGATAGTCGTATCGGTCATGCCTCGCCCCTCACAGCGGCATGCTCATCACGTCCTTGTAGGCCCCCAGCAGCCGGTTGCGGACCTGCAGGGTCGCCTCGAACGCGATGGACGCCTTTTGCCGGGCGATCATCACGCTGGCGAGGTCATGGCTGTCGCCGCGTTCATAGGCGGCCGATGCGGCACCGGCCTGGTCCTGCACGGCGCTGACCGCCTTCAGCGCATCCGACATGGCCGTATCGAAACGCTGCGGCGCGGCGGGGGTGAGCGCCGGCGGCTGCACGCCGCCCAGCGCGCTGCTGCGCTGCAGGATCTGCGCGCGCAGGGCCAGCACGCTGGCGGTATCGATACCGCCGACCATCACTGCACCGCCAGCGCCGCCGGCCGCTGCGCCATGGCGGCGAGCTTGTAGCGCAAGGTCCGCTCGCTGATGCCCAGGCGCTGCGCGGCGGCGCGCCGCCCGCGGGTTTCGGCGAGCGCGCTGCGGATGGCGCGGTCTTCATGGCTGCGCGCCAGCAGCGGCAGCGGCGCTGTGACCTGCGGGGCGGCGGCGCGCGTGTCGAACACCAGATGCTCGGGCGCGATGACATCGCCATCGGTCAGCACTAGGGCGCGATCGAGGACATTGCCCAGTTCTCGTACATTGCCTGGCCAGTCATGGTCCAGCAGCCGCGCCAGCGCCGCCGGCGTCGGCCAGCACAGCCGGCCGTGCTGCGTCGCCTTCAGCAGCCAGTGCGCGGCGATGGCGATGATGTCCTGCGGCCGCGCCGCCAGCGGCAGGGTGCGCAGCGGGAACACCGCCAACCGGTAATAGAGATCGGCGCGGAACCGCCCGGCGGCGACATCGCCGGCAAGATCGCGGTTGGCGGCGGCGATGATGCGCACGTCCACCCGTTCCGGCCGGGTCGCGCCCAGCGGCAGCACCTCGCGTTCCTGCACGGCGCGCAGCAGCTTCGCCTGCAACGCCAACGGCAGTTCGGCGACTTCATCGAGCAGCAGCGTGCCGCCGTGCGCGGCGCGGAACAGGCCCTGGCCGGCGCCGGCCGCCCCGGTAAAGGCGCCGCGCTCGTGACCGAACAATGTGGCTTCCAACATGGTTTCGGGGAGCGCGGCGCAGTTGACCGCGACAAGGGACGCATCGCGGCGGGGGGACAGGGTGTGAATCAGGCGGGCCAGGCCTTCCTTGCCAGTACCGGTGGCGCCTTCGATCAGCACCGACACGTCGCGCGGCGCGACACGGGCGGCGAGGCCGAGCAGCGCCTGCGACGCCGGTGCGGCGGCGGCGGGCATGGCATCGGGGGCGGCAAAGGCGGCGATCAGCGCCAGCGCGAAATCATGGTCGCCGGCGGCCACCGCCAGCGCCAGCCGATCGCCGGAGAGCGTCGCCGTCGAGCGCCGCGCCGGAGCGAGCACAATATGGCGGCCCGGCGCGCGGCCATCGGCGACCAGCAGCGTGTCACGCAGCGGCAGATCCTCGACACCGGGCAACCAGCGGAACGGTTGGACCGGCGGCGGAGCAGGCAGGGGAGCGGGCGAATTGGTCATGCCGGGACCAAAGCAAAAGCCGTGCCAATCCTGCTAAAGCCTCAGTCGCTGCGGCCGTTGCAAGAGGGAGGGCCGTCCCCATCTGCGACAGCCTGCCGCAGAACCTACGCGACCCCTGTCAAAAAACTGACGGCCGGGCTTCAAAATTTTGACAGGGCAGCGTCAGTCTTTTGACGCCGGCAAAGCGTTGAATTTTCTTGTTATTTCATTAACCTTGCGGATGCGTTACCGCAATCGTGCCGCCCCCCAACACCCGGCTGCCGCGATAGGCGACCGCAGCCTGGCCCGGCGCCACCCCCAGCTGTGGCGCGGCAAAGCGCACGTCTTCGCCCTGCCAATCCGCCGCGACCAGCGGCGCCAGCGAGCGCACCTTCACATCGAGTGTGCCAGCGAGATCGCCCAGAATGTTCAACCCTTCCACCTGCATCGCCGCCACCGCCAGCGCGGCGCGCGGCCCGGCAACGACGCGATTGGCCGAAGCATCGATACGCACCACGTAAAGCGGTTCCGGCGTGCCGCCGATATCGAGGCCGCGGCGCTGCCCGACAGTGAAGCGGTGGATACCGCCATGGCCGCCGATCACCCGGCCCTCGGTATCGACGATCTCGCCCGGCGTCGCCAACTCCGGCCGCAGCCGTTCGACGACGCTGGCATAATCCTTGCCCCCGACGAAGCAGATATCCTGGCTGTCGGGCTTGGCCGCCACAGCGAGGCCAAAGCGTTCCGCCTCGCGCCGCACATCGGGCTTGGCCATGCCGCCGAGCGGAAAGCGCAGATAATCGAGCTGCGCCTGGGTCGTCGTCCACAGGAAATAGCTCTGGTCCTTGGCCGGATCGGCGCCGCGGTGCAGCTCCGCCCCCGCCGGCGTCTCGACGCGCTGCACATAATGGCCGGTCAGCAGCGACTCGGCACCCAGGCTCTGCGCCAGTTCGAGCAGGTCGGTGAACTTCACCGTCTTGTTGCATTCGACGCAAGGCACCGGCGTCTGGCCGCGGGCATAGCTGTCGGCAAAGGCGTTCATCACGCTGGCGCGGAAGCGTTCTTCCATGTCGATGACATAATGCGCAATGCCGAGCCGGGCGGCGACGGCGCGGGCGTCGCGGATGTCGGCGCCGGCGCAACAGGCCCCGGGCTTGGCCGCGGTCGCCGCGCCATTGTCATAAAGCTGGAGCGTGACGCCGATGACCTCCGCCCCCGCTTCATGCGCCAGCGCCGCCACCACCGAGGAATCGACGCCGCCCGACATGGCGACAGCAATGCGGCGGCCGGCCAGCGGCGCCAGAATGGCGGCGGCATCGGCAAAGGCGGGATTGGCAACAACAGACATGCGGCGCGCTTTGTCCGGTTCCGGCGGCACGTCAAGTCCTCGGCATCCCATGGTCAAGGCCGATTAACCACGCCCGCAGCTTAGCGTGCCGCCGTTGCCGCCGTGAACAGCGGTGGGACAACAGTGTTACAGATAGGGTCAAGACCATGGAGGCAACGCGGATACCGCATGATGACAGGAGCACCCCCCTTCCTGAATTGCCGCCCATCGATACGACGCGCTGGGTGGCGCGCCGCAAGGCGGCAGTGCTGACGGCGATCGAGCATGGCATCCTGACCCGCGCCCAGGCCTGTGCCCGCTACAATATCAGCGAGGCGGAACTGCGGCTGTGGGAACGGGCCGTGCATTTCGCCGGCGTGCCGGGACTGCGCGTCACGCGCGTACAGATCTATCGGCCAATATTTGAAGGAACGGTTAAAAAATGACGGCAATTCACCCTATTGATGGCTCAACTCGACTATTAACACTTTACCTTTGGCAGGGACCGGCGTCTAATGGTTAACAGGGGTCAGCGGCGTGAAGGGGGCCCACGCCGGCCACACTGACAGACTGGAGACGTACCGATGCGCGTGTTGTTGATCGAAGATGACAGGGCCATGGCCCGGACGATCGAGCTGATGCTCGACGCCGCCGGCTTCGAGCATGAGACCGCGGGCACCGGCGAGGCTGCGCTTGAATATGCCCGCAGCTATGAATTCGATGTCATCCTTCTCGATCTGACGCTGCCCGATCTCAACGGCCAGGAAGTGCTGAAGCGGCTGCGCATGCTGCGCGTCAACACGCCGGTGCTGATCCTGTCGGGCGACAATGACACCGGCACCAAGGTGACCGGTTTCGGCGCCGGCGCCGATGATTATGTGACCAAGCCGTTCGACCGGGCCGAAGTGATGGCGCGCATCCATGCGCTTGTCCGTCGCAGCCAGGGCCATTCGCAATCGCTGATCGTCACCGGACCGGTCGCCATCGATCTGGCTGCCCGCACCGTCGAAGTCGATGGTCGCCGCGTCAATCTGACCGGCAAGGAATATGCGATCTTCGAGATGCTGTCGCTGCGCAAGGGCATGACGCTGACCAAGGAAATGTTCCTGACGCACCTCTATGGTGGCCGCGACGAACCGGAACTGAAGATCATCGACGTGTTCGTCTGCAAGCTGCGCAAGAAGCTGCACCAGGCCGGCGCACCGTCGAGCGGCTGCATCGAAACCGTCTGGGGCCGCGGCTATGCGCTGCGCGATCCGCAGCCGGAACCGCTGGGCAAGGTCGCCTGAGTTTTTCCCTGTCATCCCGGGCTCGACCCGGGACCCAGTTTCTTGCCTCGACGCGCGCCGAATAGAAGCCGGGTCCCGGGTCGAGCCCGGGATGGCAGGACATTACGGCTTGGCCACCACCACGCCGCAGGCAATCCGCGGCCCGGCATTGCCGGCCGGATCGCTCTTGTAGTCATCCGCCTTGGCGTGCAGCACCACCGCCGCGCCATCGGCATCGAGCAGCGGCGCCGCCCCGTCCTTGAGCCGCAGCCCTTCACGGAAATCATTGAGCAGGCCGAGGCCCGACGGATCGACCGTGACATTGGGCAGGTCGCCGGCGTGCTCGCCCATCGGATTCAAATGGCCATGCTGTTTCGCCGCCGGGTTGAAATGGCCGCCGGCACTGGTGAAGGCCGGGCCTTCGCACAGGCCGACGCTGTGCAGATGCATGGCATAATCGCCGGGCGGCACGCCGATGACCCGGGCGGTGATGCGGGTGCCATCCGCCTCCTGCGCCAGCGTGACGGTGCCGCGCGGTGCGCCGTCCGCACCGGTCAGCGGCACGGTCAGCAGCAGCGATGGCGCGCCGCCCATGCGCCCCAGCGATTCCCCCTTGGGCGCACAGGCAGCGAGGGCGAGGGGCAGGAGCAACAGGGCAGCGCGCATGGATTTGGTCCTCAACGGGGTTTCAACGGGGGTTATCGAGACCATAATGCGTGACGAGGCGGTCGAGTGCCAGCGTCAGCACCAATTTTCCGGCGCGGTTCGGCCAGCCCAGCGCGCGTTCGGCGGTTTCCAGCCCTTCCCCCATGCAGATGACGCGCCACAGCACGTCGCTCAGCCCCGGCCCGGCGGCGGTGACGGCGGCATCGAAGCGGGCACGCGCGCCGATCTGCGCCGTCGTCGGATCATGGTCGCCGCCGCCGCTGCGGCTGATCGGCGCCACATCCCAGCGCATGGTGACGCGCGGCGCCTGCCCGGCCAGCATGAAATCATGGCGCAGGCGCTCGCTGGCCTGGAACTGCACCGCCGTCACCATCCCCCGCCGCACCAGCCAGGCCAGCGGCGATTCGGCGAGGTTGACGGTGACCAGCGCCCGATCGATGGCATCGCCGGGCGCCAATTGCCGGGTGGCGAGCAGGCGATTGCGGGGTTCCGGGGGGATTTCGGGAGAAAAAGGGAGCGTCTTGCGTGCCGCCATGGTTCGTTCCTTCCGCTGGATTGGCACAAACGTCTTGCCATAACGGACGCTTTGTAGGACAGAGAGAACCGTAACGGTTATTCATCCGGAGGATTTGATGCTCACCCGTATCCGTGACGTGCGCAAGGCCAAGGGGCTGACCCTGCTCGATGTCGCCGAACGCTGCGCGCCGCCGACGACGGCGCAGACCATCGGCCGGCTGGAAACCGGCACCCGCACCGTCTCCGTCGGCTGGCTGAACCGCATCGCCGCGGCGCTGGAGGTGGAGGCCGCCGATCTCGTCACGCTGCCCGATCGCGCCGATCTGCCGGTCGCCGCCATCATCGCCGCCGACGGCGTCAGCGCGCCGCGCCGCGCCCAGGCCATCGTGCCGCCGGCCCCCGCCACCGGCATGGTCGGCATCCTGGTTGACGTGGCGCAGGGCGATTACCGCGCCGGCGACCAGCTCTGGGCCGAAAAGCTGGCGCCGGAGGAGTTCCACCGCGCCGTCAACCGCGACGTGCTGGCGCCGCGCCCGGCCGGCCGCTTCGCCTTTGGCCGGCTGGTGGCGACCGAGGCCGGCCGCGTGCAGATCCTGCCGCTGGCGGCCGGCGCGCGCCAGCATGTGCTGGCCGATGTGCCGTGGATCGCGGTGGTGCGGCAGCTGACACGGGGGTTGTGAGTAGTTTCACCTCTCCCCCAAGGGGAGAGGTAAGTTATTTCGCGAACAGATTCCCCGGGTGGCGCATCGCCTTGAACTCCAGCGCATTTCCGGCCGGATCGAACAGGAAGAACGTGCCCTGTTCCCCCGGTTTCCCTGCCCAGCGCACATGCGGTTCCAGTTCGAACGCCACGCCGGCCGCCGCAATCCGCGCGCCCAGCGCTTCCCAGGCCGGCCAGTCCAGCACCAGGCCGAAATGCGGCACTGGCACGGCATCGCCATCGACGGCATTGCGCACGATGGCGGCGCGCGGCGCGCGGTGCACGACCAGCTGATGGCCGTGGAAATCGAAATCGATCCAGCTGTCCGACGACCGCCCCTCCGGGCAGCCCAGCACATCGCCGTAGAATACGCGCGCCGCCGCCAGATCATCGACCGGGATGGCGAGGTGGAAGGGCGACAGGCTCATGCAACGTCTCCGGAAAGGGCAACGGCGCGCGCCACCAGCGCACGACTGGCCAGTGCAATGGCACCGCCCGGCACCGCCCGCAACGGGTGATCGGCCGCCATGTCGCCGCATTCCGGTGCGGCAAAGGCCGGCAGGCCCTCCCCCTGGCGCGGATCGAGCAGCCAGCTCATCACCGCCAGCAGCCGCGTCGTGATGGCGAGGCTTTCCACCGCCACCAGCGCCTGCACCGCCGCCGGCTGCCGCGCCCGCCACGCCGCCCCCGGCCCGTCGAACCAGCCGCGCGCCCGATCGGCGACACGCACGGTATCGCGGTACAGGGCATCACGGGCAGCCAGACCAGCCATGCCCCTGCCATGCCAAGCCGCCGCGCAAATTGCCAGCGCCGACCCCTTGAAAGCACCATCGCTGCCCCCAAAATCCCATCCGTCGCCATTGCCAATCGGGATGGCGGCACCCCCGGCCCATGACGGGCGGGGACCCATGGCAAACCGTTTTTGAAAGGACCTGCCACCATGCGTGCGTTCGATATCTCCCCCCTGCTGCGCTCCTCCATCGGCTATGAAAACCTCAACCGGCTCGTCGAATTCGCCGGCCGTGTCGAAGGTGGCGAAAGCGCCTACCCCCCCTACAACATCGAAAAGCTCGGCGACGGCGCCTATCGCATCGCCATGGCGGTCGCCGGCTTCAGCCAGAGCGAACTCGATCTGACCGTCCAGGAAAACACGCTGATCGTCACCGGCCAGGCGACGCCCGAGCCCGATGGCGAAGGCCGCACCTTCCTGCACCGCGGTATCGCCAAGCGCGCCTTCGAGCGCCGCTTCCAGCTCGCCGACACCATCAAGGTCACCGGCGCCTCCTATGAACACGGCCTGCTCAACATCGAGCTGGTCCGCGAAATCCCCGAGCACAAGAAGCCGCGCAAGGTCGAAATCGGCACGGCCCTGACCGCAACGCCGGCAGTGACGAAGCTCGCCGCCGAATAAGGCCGGGATCGATGTGATGTGGACGGGCGGGCCGGGAGGTCCGCCCGTTTTGTTTTATGCCTCCGGCGGCTGGGGCCTTGGGCCCCAGACCCCATTTTGTTTGGTGCGCTCTCAGGTAATAGAGGGCGAACCAAATGATTGGGGTCTGGGGCCCAAGGCCCCAGCCGCCGGAGGCAAAAAATGTCCGAAACGCATACCGCAGAAGGCGGCTGCCACTGCGGCGCGGTGCGCTTCCGCGTCCGCTTCGCCGCGCCGCCGGTGCTGCTCGATTGCAATTGTTCGATGTGTGCGAAGACCGGCTATCTGCATCTGATCGTGGCGCGGGACGATTTCGTGCTGCTGCGCGGGGCCGAGGATCTGACGGAGTATCGCTTCAACAGCGGCACGGCGCGGCATCTGTTCTGCCGGCATTGCGGCATCAAGAGTTTCTATGTGCCGCGCTCGCACCCGGACGGGTACAGTGTCAGCTGGCGGGCGCTGGACGGGGTCGAGAGTGTGGTGCCGGAGATCGCGGCCTATGACGGACGCAATTGGGAGGCAGCGCGCGCCGCGCTGGGCGATGGATGAGCCATGTCACGCCGGACCTGAAGGCGCCTGCCGCGCCGCAGATCAGCTTCGATGACTGGCTGCGAGCCGATGTGCGGGTGGGGACGATCATCAGTGCGGCGGCGTTTCCGGAGGCGCGCAAGCCTGCTCTGAAGCTGGTCATCGATTTCGGGCCGGTGATCGGCACGAAACGGTCGAGCGCGCAGATCACCCGGCACTATGATGTGGACGGCCTGCCCGGCCGGCAGGTGCTGGCGGTGGTCAATTTCCCGCCCCGCCAGATCGGCAAGTTCCTGTCGGAGGTGCTGACGCTGGGGGTACCGGATGCGGATGGCGAGGTGGTGTTGCTGAGCCCAGACCAGAGCGTGCCGAACGGGGGCAGGCTGTTCTAAATCCCTCCCCCCTGCGGGGAGGGCGACTCACCGAAGGTGAGCGGGGTGGGGGTTCCTGCCTGTTGTCACCAAAGGCGTAACCCCCACCCCGCTCGGCTGGCGCCGAGTCGCCCTCCCCTCTAGGGGGAGGGAGCTGAATCAGAAGCCCTTCCTGACCGACACGAACACCTGGCGCGGCGCGCCAGCGAGCAGCGTCTGGTTGTCACCCGAGAAGCCGTAACCGTTCGAACCAATCGTCGCGACATAACGCTTGTCGGTCAGGTTGGTCACCGACAGTTCGACACCCAGGCCGTCCAGGAAACGGTTGTCGCTGGCGAAGCTGTAGCCGATCTTGGCATCGATCAGCAGCCGGTCCGGCACCGACTTGTCGTTCGAATAGGTGAAGAAGCGTTCCGACATGAAGTTGCCGTTGGCGCGGGCGTAGAAGCCGTCCTTTTCGAAGGCCAGTTCGGTGTTGAAGATGTGGCGCGGGCTGTCGACGACCGTCTTGCCGGCGATGGCCTGCACGATCGTGCCCGCGCTGTTGCGGACATTGTCGCGATAGGTCGAGTCATTGAACGCATAGCTGGCGGTCAGCGTCAGCGGCTTGATGATCTTCCAGGTGACACCGGCCTCGACGCCGACCGAACGCACCTTGCCGACGTTGGCGAGCACGGTCGGGTTGCCGACGATGCCGGCGCCGGCGGCGGTGGCGAGGATGCGGTTCGAGAAGTCGACATAATAGAGCGAGACGACGCCGCGCAGGCCGTCGGCACCGAAGCGATAACCGCCTTCAACAGTGCGCGACTTTTCCGGCTTCAGCTGGCCGCTGATGGCGTTGAACCCGGCCTGGGTGGTGGCAAAGGGCGAAGCGCCGGTCGCCGCCGCGGTGAACGCCCGCTGGTTTTCGGCATAGTTCACATAGAGTTCGTTGCGATTGTCGATCGTCCAGACGGCGCCGGCCTGGGGCTGGAACCAGTCCTTCGACTCGATATTGCCGACAGCGAGGGTGTTCGGCACCAGCTGCGTCGCCTTCAGCTTGACCTGGTTGCCCTTGAACCCCGCCGTGATGGCGAAATTGTCGGACAGTTTGAAATTGTCCTGCACCGCGATCTGGATGGTTTCGGTGTTGAAGGCATTGTACCATTGCGTGAAGAACGGGTTGCTCTGATAGGTCAGCGCCGTGGTGCTCGGCGTGGTCGTGCCGCTGACGTCATAGAAGCGGCGGGCCTGGTTGAAGTCATTGTTTTCATACCAGACATTGGCGCTGACGGTGTTGCGGTCGAGCGCGGCGACCAGCCCGCCGATGACGCCATAGCGCGAGATGTCATATTCGGTGGTGCGGAACGAAATGTCGTTGCCGCTCGGGCTGGCGAGATAGGGGGTGAACCACGACCCCTGCCCCTTGTTGCTGTGATAATAGCCCTGAATGCTGGCCTTGACGTTGCTGGCAAGGTTACCGTCCAGCTTGACGCCGGTCAGCCAGTCGCGGCGCAGGCCGCCGGCGTCATAATAGGCATCATCGACGCTGGTGATCGGCGACGGATAGACGGTGCCGGCGGTGTTGGGCCGGCGCGGCACGCCGCCGCCGACATCGCCGCGGTTGGCGGCAATCTGCGCGATGCGCAGCGCCTTGGGCCAATCGGTGCTGATATTGTCCCAATCATAGCCGAGCCGGTTGATCTGTTCGAGCGACAGATCCTGATAGTCATTTTCCTTGCGATCGGTGAAATTGACGAAGGCCGTCACCTTCGCGTCGGCGCTGAAGTCATAGACCGCCTTGGCATTGACCTGGTGCGAACGCTGGGCGCCATCGCCCTTCCACTTGCCGGCATCGAGATAGGCATAGGACAGGGAGGCGCGCAGGCCACCCATGTTGCCGCTGTCGATGCGGGCAAAGCCGCGCAGCGTTTCGGCCGAACCATAGGTCAGGTTGCCGGCGATGCCGAGTTCCTGGCCCGGATCGCGCGATTCGAATTCGATGGTGCCGCCGAGGTTCGACGTGCTGGCGGTGCCGATGGCGCCGGCGCCCTGACTGACGCGGACGGTGCCGATATTGTCGCTGATGATGGCGCGGCTGATGTGCAGGCCGTTGGTGTTGCCATAGCTCATATCGCCCAAGGGAATGCCATCGAGCGTGAAGCCGAGCTGGTTCTGGTTGAAGCCGCGCAGGCTGATCCGCGTCGACCATTCATAGACGCCGAAGGGATCGGCCGACTGGAAATTGACACCGGGCAGCTTTTCGATGGCCTTGAACGGGCTGCTGCCGGGGGTGATCAGGCGGATATCGGCGGCGGTGACTTCGGCCTGGGAGCGGGTCTGGCCGCGACCATAGACGATGATCTCTTCGCCCTCGGCGGCATCGCTGGCGGCGATCTGGGTGACGGCGGGGTTCGCCGTTTGCGCCAGCGCCGGGCTGGCAAGCGCGGTGAGGGCAGTGGCGGCAAGCGCGACGCGACGGATGGTATTGGCAAGCACAGTGATTTCCCCGGACATGGTGGCAGTCCGGGGCGCGATGACAGGCGCGTGTTACGGCTTCGTGCCGGTTCCACAACATTTTTGTTGCAATGCAAGATGTTACGGCATGGTCATGGCCGGAACATGTCCCGGCCATGTCGCCAACACGCTTAGGGTCCGGACCCTAATCCGCAGCGAAATTGGCGGCGGCGAAGTCCCAGTTCAGATGCCCTTCGACCACCGCCTTCAAATAATCGGCGCGGCGGTTCTGCACATCGAGATAATAGGCATGTTCCCAGACATCGACGGTGAGCAGCGGGCGCTGACCGCTGGTGAACCGCACGCCGGCGTCGTGCGTCGCGACGACCTTCAGCGTATCGCCGTCCGCCACCAGCCAGGCCCAGCCGCTGCCGAACTGTTCGGTGCCGGCCTTGATCAGCGCCGCCTGCACAGCCGCAAGGTCGCCGAAATCGCGGGCGATGGCGGCCGCCAGGGCACCGCCCGGCGTCAGCGCCTTGGGGCTCAAACTCGCCCAGTAGAAATTGTGGTTCCAGGCCTGGGCGGCGTTGTTGAAGATCTTGACCTGCGCCGGGTCATCGGTGGTGGCGCGGATGATCTGTTCCAGCGTCTGCCCGGCCAGCGGCGAGCCGGCGACCAGCTTCACCAGCGTGTCGAAATAGCCCTTGTGGTGCTTGTCATAATGAACGCCGATGGTGTCCGCCGAGATGGCGGGCGCCAGCGCGTCGCGGGCGAAGGGTAAGGGCGGCTGCTCCAGCGGGGATGCGCCATGGGTGGTGGCATTGGTCATGTCGGGCTCCTGGGGTAACGCCCGACGCCGGGGTCAGGCAGACCCCAGATAAACCCATGGTCGCGCCGCACGGTTCCGTGCCGTCCAGTCGGCGATGCGGTCAGCGAAGAGCAATGTGAGGTCAATGGCGTCGAGCCCGCCGATCAGCATGGCCTTGGCCTCGGCGCCGATGGCGAAGGAGAACGCAGCATCGCCGCCCGTCACCGTCTGCGCCGGCAGATCGACGGTGAGCGGCCCCGCCACCGCCGCCAGCGCCGCAATCTCCGCCGCCGGCAGCACCAGCGGCAGCACGCCGCCGCGCACCGCATTGCCGGCAAAGATCGGGCTGAAGCTCGGTGCGATGACGCAGCGCAGGCCATATTCGGCCAACGCCCAGACCGCATGTTCGCGGCTGGAGCCACAGCCGAAATTGTCACCGGCCAGCAATATGGCAGCATCGCGGAACGGCGCGCGGTTCAGCACGAAATCGGGGTTCTCCACCCGGCCTTCGGCATAGCGCCGCCCGGCGAACAGCCCGTCCTTCAGGCCGGTCTTGCCCGTCGTCTTCATCTCGCGCGACGGGATGATGATGTCGGTGTCGATATTGTCCTCGATCAGCGGCGCGGCCACCGAAGTCAGCGTGGTGAAGGGCCTGCTCATGCCGCGCTGATCCGGCCGGCGATGGCGCTGGCGGCGACGGTTTCCGGGCTGGCGATGTGCGTGCGCGTGCCCGGCCCCTGCCGGCTTTCGAAATTGCGGTTGGTGGAGGAGATCACGCGCTGCTGCGGTCCGAAGCTTTCGCCGCCGGCAAAGAAGCACATCGAGCAGCCGGATTCGCGCCATTCGAAGCCGGCGGCGCGGAAGATCGCGTCCAGCCCCTTCGCCTCCGCCGCGCGCTTCACCGCCGATGAACCCGGCACGATGATGGCGCGCACGCCCGGCGCCACCTGCCGGCCGGCGACGACCGCCGCAGCGCGTTCGAGGTCCGAAAGCCGGCTGTTGGTACAGCTGCCGATGAACGCCGCGTCGATCGGCAGCCCGGCGAGGCTCTGCCCCTCTGCCAGCCCCATATAGGCCAGCGCCTTGTCATGCGCGGCGCGGCTGCCGCTGCCGCTGAACGCCGGCACCGGTTGGCCGAGCGGCAGCGATTGCGCCGGCGAGGTGCCCCAGCTGACCATCGGCGCCAGTGTCGAGACATCAAGGCTGATCTCGCGGTCGAACACCGCATCAGCATCGCTGCGCAGATCCTGCCAGTCGGCAAGCGCGCGGTCCCACAACGCCCCCTGCGGCGCATAGCGCCGGCCCTGCAGCCAGTCGAACGTCACCGCATCGGGCGCGATGAACCCCGCGAACGCGGCGAACTCCGTCGCCATGTTGCACAGCGTCATTCGTGCCTCCATCGCCAGCGCCGTCACCGCTGGCCCGGCGAATTCGATGGCATGGCCCTGACCGCCGGCAGCGCCGTGCGCGGCGATCAGCGCCAGCGCCATGTCCTTCGCAGTCACCCCCGGCGGCAGCGTGCCGGTGAATGTCACCCGCATCGTCGGCGGCCGCATCACCCGCAACGTGCCGGTCGCCAGCGCATGCTCCGCCTCCGACGAACCGATGCCCCAGGCCAGCGCGCCGACCGCCCCTTGCGTGCAGGTGTGGCTGTCCGGCGCCACCAGCGTCAGGCCGGGCAGCACGATGCCCAGTTCCGGCGACACGACATGGACGATGCCCTGTTGGGGGTCGCCGATATCGAACAGGGTGATGCCCGCCGCCGCACAGGCGGCGCGGGTTTCACGGATGAAGGCGGTGCCGCCGGGCATCGTCGTCACATCGCTGCGCCCCGGCAGTGTGTCGACGATATGGTCCATCGCCGCAAAGGCGCGCGCCGGATCGATCACCGACCGCCCCGCCGCTGCCAGGCTGTTCAGCGCCGCCGCGCCAGTGCGTTCGTGCAGGAAAATCCGATCGATGGCGATGATCGTCGCGCCGCCCTCGGTGGTGGCAATGGCGTGACGATCCCACAATTTGTCGAACAGGCTGGGCATGGGGAGGGAAATAGGCGTTTCGGGCTGGTGTGGCCAGACCAGGGACGGTTTGGCCGTTGTGCGAAGACGGCGGCCTTTGCGGCTTAGATCCCGCTTTCGCGCCCCCGCCAATAGCCCGCCCGCACCGTCGCCCGCGGCACCTTCCCGCTCGCCAGCCGCGGCAGGTGCGGCACGAACTCCACGCGCTTGGGCAGCTTGAACCCCGCCAGCTGGCCGCGCACATGCGCCAGCACGGCGGCCGCCAGCGCCGCGTCACCGGTCTGGCCGGGTTTCAGCTCGATGACCGCGACCACGGCTTCACCCCAGTCGGTATCCGGCGCGCCGATGGCACAGGCGTCGGCGACGGCTGGATGGCTGGCCAGCGCCGCGTCGATTTCGGCCGGGTAGATGTTGACGCCGCCGGAGATGATCACCTCGGCGCTGCGCCCGGTCAGCGTCAGCCAGCCATCGGCATCATAGCGGCCGATGTCGCCGAGCGTGTAGTGGCGGCCCAGCCGGGCCTTTTCGGTCTTTTCGGGGTCGTTCCAATATTCGAAGGGGTTTTCGGGGGAGGCGGGCAGATAGATCAGCCCCTCCTCGCCATCCGGCAGGTCGCGGCCCGCGGCATCGCGGACAACGCTGACCCCCGCTGCACCGCGCGGCCCCTGGCGCTGGCCGACGCTGCCGGGGTGGCGCAGCCAATCCTCGGCGGTGATGAACAGCCCGCTGTTCCCCTCCGACGCACCATAATATTCCCACAGGATCGGCCCCAGCCAGTCGATCATCGCCTGCTTCACCGGGATCGGGCAGGGCGCCGCGCCATGGATGACCATGCGCAGGCTGGACAGGTCGTGCCGCTGCCGTTCCGCCGCCGGCAGGGCGAGCAGCCGCTGGAAATGGATCGGCACCATATGGGCATGGGTGACGCCATGATCGGCAATCGCCGCGAGCACGGCGCGCGCGTCGAACCGTTCCAGCAGGACGATCGGCACGCCCGAAGCGAGTGGCCAGCGGATATCGAAGAGCAGGGGCGCCGCATGATAGGCCGGCCCGGCACACAGCGCGACGTCTCCGGGTGCATAGCCCGCGATGCTGCCTTCATGCTGCGGCGCCACGGTTTCGGCGCGCGGCTTCCACACCCCCTTGGGCCGGCCGGTGGTGCCGCTGGTATAGAGCATCAGCGTGCCCGGCAGCGGTGTCGGCGGCGCCAGCGCACAGGCGGCGGCGAGCGCGCCGGCATAATCGCCAAAGCCCGGCACCCGGCCGCCGAAGCTCAGCCGCAGCCGCGTTTCGGGCAACAGCGCCGCCAGCCCGTTCGCCAGCCGCGCCTCCACCAGCACGGCGCGGGCCTGGCAATCGCCGATGATGAAGGCAGCTTCCCCCGGCGTCAGATGGCTGTTGATCGGGGTGAGCCTGAGGCCGCTGCGCTGCGTCGCCATCAGCACTTCGACGAATTCGGCGCGATTGCCGCTGAACAGCGCCACCGCATCGCCCGGCACCAGCCCGGCACCACGCAACGCCTGGGCCAGGCGATTGGCGTTGCCGTGCAGTTCGGCAAAGCTGCGATTGCCGGACGATGCGATGATCGCCGGCGCATCGGGGCGCGTCGCTGCATATTCGGCGCTGACAAGGCCGGTCGCAATCGGATCGATCATGCCGGCGCCTTCCCCATCCGCGGCCCCGCACCGCTGTTGACGATTTATACAATATAAACCGTCGCTGCCTAGCCGGGCCCCCTTCCGACAAACGCCAGCTATGTTTGCACGGGGCCGCCTCCTAGACTGGCCATCAAAATCGGGAGCCTCGCGCAATGACCAGCCATCTCCGCACCTGTCATCTCTGCGAAGCCAATTGCGGCCTGATCATCGAAACCGACGGCCGCACCGTGCTGTCGATCAAGGGCGACCCCGAAAATCCGCTGTCGCGCGGCCATATCTGCCCCAAGGCCACCGCCATCGCCGATCTGGAAAATGATCCGGACCGGCTGCGCACGCCGGTGAAGCGCACGCCCGCCGGCTGGCAGCCCATCGGCTGGGAACAGGCCTATGCCGAAATCGCCACAAAGGTCGCCAGCATCCGCGCCGGCGGCGGCGAGACCGCGCTTTATGTCGGCAACCCGACCGCGCACAATTACAGCCTCAGCCCCCAGATTCCGGCGCTGCGCAAGGCGCTGGGCAGCACCAACAATTTTTCCGCCTCCAGCGTCGACCAGGTGCCGCACCAGCTCGTCCAGATGTGGATGTACGGCCATAACGCACTGTTCCCCATCCCCGATATCGACCGCACGCAGCACATGGTCATCATCGGCGGCAATCCGCTGGCGTCGAACGGCAGCGTCTGGACGGTCCCCGATGTGAAGAAGCGCATCCAGGCCTTGCAGGCACGCGGCGGCCGGCTGACCGTCATCGATCCGCGCCGCAGCGAAACCGCCGCCATTGCCGATGCCCATCATTTCATCCGGCCGGGCAGCGACCCGGCGCTGCTCGTCGCGCTGCTGCTGGCGCTGGATGCGGCCGGGCTGGTCAGGCCGGGCCGGCTGGCGCCGATGCTGGAGGGCTGGGACATGGTCTGGGCGGCCCTGCGCGCCTTCGACATCCCGGCGCTGGCCGCCGCCTGCGGCATCGGCGAGGCCGAAATTCGCGCGCTCGCCGCCGAAATGGGCAGCGGGGAACCGGCCATCGTCTATGGCCGCATCGGTGTCTCCACGGCGGAATTCGGCACGCTCAACCATTGGCTGATCAACCTTCTCAACATCGCCACCGGCAATCTCGATCGCATCGGCGGCGCCATGTTCTCCACCCCGGCGGTCGATATCGTCGGGCAGAGCGGCAGCGGCACCCGCGGCCGCTTCCACAGCCGCGTCTCCGGCCATCCCGAACTGCTCGGCGAATATCCGGCGGTGGCGATGGCGGAGGAGATGCTGACGCCGGGGGATGGCCAGATCCGCGCGCTGGTCACCATCGCCGGCAATCCGGTGCTGTCGGTGCCCGATGGCGGCACGCTCGACCGGGCGCTCGCCGGCCTCGACCTGATGGTAAGCATCGACATGTATGTGACGGCGACCAGCGCCCATGCCCATTACATTCTGCCGCCCTGTGGCCCGCTCGAAAAGGACCATTACCCGCTGTTCCTCGGCCCCATCGCCGTGCGCAACTTCGCCAAATATTCGCCGCCGGTGTTCGCGCCGACTCCGGGCACGAAAAGCGATTGGGAAATCGTCGCCGAACTGGCCCGCGCCATCGCCGGCGCGCAGGGCCTGCCGCTGCCCAACATCGTCCACCCGCGCGAAACGCTCGACCGCATGCTGCAGAATTCACCGCGTCAGCTGTCGCTGGCCGATGTCGAGGCGCATCCGCACGGCCTCGACCTTGGCCCGCTCGAACCGCGCCTGCCCGATCGGCTGCGCACGCCGGACAAGACCATTGCCTGCGCGCCGCCGCTGCTCCTCGCCGATCTGTCCGAACGCTTCGCCGCCTGGCTGGCAACGCCGGCGCATGACGGCCTCGTCCTCATCGGTCGCCGCCATATCCGCAACAACAACAGCTGGCTGGCCAACTCACGCCGGCTCGCCAAGGGGCCGGCGCGCTGCACGCTGATGCTGCACCCCGACGATGCCGCGGCCCGCGGCCTGGCCGATGGCGACGCCGCGACCATCTCCAGCGCCGCCGGCAGCGTCACCGCGCCTGTCGAGATCACCGATACGATGATGCCCGGCACCGTCTCGCTGCCGCACGGCTTCGGCCATGATCGCGCCGGTGTGCAGCTGAGCGTTGCCGCCGCCCGCCCCGGCGTGTCGCACAACGACCTGACGACGCGCGACCGCATCGACCCGCTGTCGGGCAATGCCGCGCTGGTCGGCACGCCGGTTGTGGTGGCGGCGGCCATCACAGCAGTTGCAGCCGAATGAACCCCGGGCTACAGAGCGCCACCTATGGCATTCAAACTCCCTGATCACCTCGACCGCGCCAAGGCCGCGGCCGAAGCCCGCAAGGCCAAGCTCGAAAAGTTCAAGAGCGCGCCGCCGCCGAACGAGGAAGCGCTTGCCGCCCGCGCCCGCGCCGCCGAAAAGCGCGCCGAGCGCGAGGAACAGCGCAAGATCGAACGCGCCGAAGCCGCCCGCCGCGCCGAGGAAGCCCGTCTGGCCAAGGAAGCCGAAGCGCTGGTAAAGGCCGAACAGGCCCGGCTGGAAGCCATCGCCCGCGAAGCGGCGCAAAAGGCGGCGCGCGATGCGCGCTACGCAGCGCGGAAGAAGGGGCGGTAACAGCACCGCCTGTCGCTGGCGCCCCGGCGTCTCTGTCCCGCTACCGGCCGAAGTCCCGGCCCCAACCTCAACTCCACTGACGCACCTGCCACCGGGTCGGGGTGCAACGTCACGGTCCGCGGCTGTTGCGCATGCGTTGCGCAACCTGTTCTGGCGTTCGATCGTGCGAGCGGAACGGCTGGCGCCATAGCGGCCCACCGCCCTATCAGCCGCGCGAAACCCAGCCGCCATATCGTCGCCGATGACATCGATCGCGGTGAAGCGGCGCGCGCAATCCGGGACGATCCGTCGCCGCCAAACGCCTCGCAATTGGTGGACAAGAAAAGGGCCCGGACGTTGCCGTCCGGGCCAGTTGGTTTCCTTGGGGAGGAACCCGGTGAGATGCCGGCCTGTCAGCGGCCGGTCATCAAGCTTCAATCAGAGGTTGTAGGCGCGTTCGCCCAGCTCCGAGATATCGAGGCCTTCGCGCTCGACTTCGACCGTGGGACGCAGCCCGAGGGTCTTTTCGAGGACGAAGAACAGCACGGCCGAGATGCCGCCGGACCAGATCAGCGTGACCAGCACGGCACGACCCTGGGTCAGCATCTGGGCGCCCATGTCATAGGCACCGGCGACGGCGGGGATGACGGTGTAATCGAGGAAGCCCTGGCCACCCAGCGCCGGGTCGGCGACGATGGCGGTGCCGAGCGCACCGATGATGCCACCGACGCAGTGGACACCGAAGACATCCAGCGAGTCATCATACTTCAGCTTGTTCTTGATGGTGGTGCAGAACACGTAGCAGACGATGGTGGCGACGATGCCGAGCACGATCGAGGTGATCGGCGTGGCATAGCCCGAGGCCGGGGTGATGGCGACGAGGCCGGCAACCGCACCCGTGACACCGCCGAGCATCGACGGCTTGCCGTGCGCCACCTGCTCCACCAGCATCCAGGCCACCGCTGCGGCGGCCGTGGCAGTGAAGGTGTTCATCATGGCCAGCGCGGTCAGGCCATTGGCTTCCAGGTTGGAGCCGGCGTTGAAGCCGAACCAGCCGACCCAGAGCAGCGAGGCACCGATCATCGTCATGACGAGACTGTGCGGGGGCATCGGTTCCTTGCCGAAGCCGGTGCGCTTGCCGAGGATCAGCGCGCCCACCAGGCCGGCAATCCCGGCGTTGATGTGGACGACGGTGCCGCCGGCGAAATCGAGCGCGCCCTTGCCCCAGAGGTAGCCATAGTCGGTCGGAGCGTCCTTCAGGAAGTCCGGGCCGGCCCAGTACCAGACCATGTGCGCCATCGGGAAATAGACCAGCGTCGACCAGGCGACGACGAAGATCATCAGCGCGCCGAACTTCACGCGTTCGGCAAAGGCGCCGACGATGAGGCCGGGCGTAATGCAGGCAAAGGTCATCTGGAAGGCGATGAAGACATATTCCGGGATATAGACCCCGTTCGAGAAGGTCGCCGCCATCGAGGAGGTGTTGACCCCCTTCAGGAACACCTTGTCGAGCGAGCCGATGATCTCGTTGCCGCTGGTGAAGGCGAGGCTGTAGCCGTAGCAGACCCAGAGCAGGCAGACGATCGCGCAGATCATGAAGACCTGGGTGAGCACCGACAGCATGTTCTTGGAACGGACAAGGCCGCCGTAGAACAGCGCCAGGCCCGGAATGGTCATCAGGAACACCAGCACCGTGGCGGCCAGCATCCAGGCGGTATCGCCCTTGTCGGCAACCGGCGCGGCCGGTGCGGCGGCAGCCGCCGCATCGGCAACGGCCGGGGCGGCGGTGGCGGCGGCATCGGCGACAGCCGCAGCCTCCTGCGCGAACAGCGGCGCTGCGGCGAACAGGGCGGCGAAGGCGACCCCCTTGCCCAGCGTCTTCAGGTCAAAATTCATCTTTCCCCCTCCGGTCAGCATCAGAGTGCGGTTTCGTTGGTTTCGCCGGTGCGGATGCGCACGGCCTGGCCAACATCGGTGACGAAGATCTTGCCATCGCCGATCGACCCGGTGTGGGCCGATTGCTGGATGGTTTCGACGACGCTGGCCGCCTGGCCATCCTCGACGACCACTTCGATCTTGATCTTTGGCACCATGTTGGTGGTGTATTCGGCACCGCGATAGATTTCGGTCTGCCCCTTTTGCCGACCGAAGCCCTTGACCTCGGTCACGGTCATGCCTTGCACGCCGGCCGACGCCAGCGCTTCGCGCACTTCGTCAAGCTTGAATGGCTTGATGACGGCGATGATCAGTTTCATGGCCCCTCCCAGACGCGAACAGCCGCGTTGGGATGGGCGATGCACAAAGCGTGCCAAGTGTTGCGATGCAGCATG
The DNA here is from genome assembly GCA_002256005.1 of Alphaproteobacteria bacterium PA4. Classification (GTDB taxonomy): domain Bacteria; phylum Pseudomonadota; class Alphaproteobacteria; order Sphingomonadales; family Sphingomonadaceae; genus Sandarakinorhabdus. The sequence continues at coordinate 80,512 of NKIQ01000013.1, forward strand.
GCGAAGGACTTGCCGCCCTGCGCTGCGCGTTTCCTGCCCGATTCACGGGCATGGTTAACGGAATGGCGCAAATTTTAAGCAGGGCGCCTGCCGGATATTGCGTCAGTCGTCGTCGGCCGCGGCAAGCAGCGCCCGCGCCGCCGCTGCGTCTTCATCCAGCACCATCAGCCGCACGCCGGACAGGCCAGACCCGATCAGCGAGGCGATGCCGGCATCGAACAGCACGGCTTCGATGCCGCCGGCCTCCAGCCGCATCCGCATGATTTCGGCAGCGATCGGATCGAAAACGGTTTCGAGCGTAACCAGCGGCATCAGCTGTACGGCAGCACGGTCGGGCTGCGCACCGGCAGGCCATCGATGCTGCGGTTGCGCTCTGCATATTTCTGCAGGCGCGCCGCCGGATCGTCCTGGGCGTGCGCCTTGCGCAGCGTCTGGCGCTCGGCCTCCAGGGTCATTTTCGGCACGCCCCAGCCGCAGGAACCCTGCGTCGAGGCCACCGCGATATCGAAGATCTGGCGGACGCCGCGTTCGATGGTGAAATGCGCCGCCAGCGCCGCCCAGTCGTCATCCTGCGGCAGCACTGCCCGGCCCTGGCCATAGAGGCGATAGATCAGCGCCGGCTGGTCGAAGGCGCAGAACATGATGGTGATGCGGCCATCGGCGGCGAGATGCGCGTTGGTTTCATTGCCGGAGCCGCCGTAATCGAGATAGGCGACGCGATTGGGGCCGAGCACGCGGAACGTGTCCATGCCCTTGGGGCTGAGGTTGATGCGGGCGCCGGCGGCGGCGGTGGCGACGAAGAACACCGGCTGGCGCGCGATGAAGGCGGCGCCCTTGGCGTCGATATGGTCGAGGAAATCCATAGCTGCCTCCTGCTCAACAACCCACCCCCGGCCCCTCCCGCAAGCGGGAGGGGAGATTTACGCGGCGGTGCCGCCCACTGTCAGCCCTTCGATCAGCAAGGTCGGCTGGCCGACGCCGGCGGGCACGCTCTGGCCGCCCTTGCCGCAGATGCCGACGCCTTCATCGAGCGCGAAGTCATTGCCGATGGCGCGGACGCGCGTCAGCACATCGGGGCCGTTGCCGATCAGCGTGGCGCCCTTGATCGGCGCGCCGAGCTTGCCATTTTCGATGCGATAGGCCTCGGTACAGGTGAAGACGAACTTGCCGCTGGTGATGTCGACCTGGCCGCCGCCGAAGCTCCTGGCATAGATGCCCGACTTCGCCGAACGCAGGATCTCGCCCGGATCCTCGCTGCCATTTTCCATGAAGGTGTTGGTCATCCGCGGCATCGGCGCATGCGCGAAGCTTTCGCGGCGGCCGTTGCCGGTCACCGGCACGCCCATCAGCCGGGCATTGAGCCGGTCCTGCATGTACCCCTTCAGGATGCCGTCCTCGATCAGCACGGTGCGCTCGGTCGGCGTGCCTTCGTCATCGACGGTCAGCGAGCCGCGGCGATTGTCGATGCTGCCATCGTCGACGACGGTGACGCCCTTGGCCGCCACCCGCTCCCCGATGCGGCCGGAAAAGGCGCTGGTGCCCTTGCGGTTGAAATCGCCTTCCAGGCCGTGGCCGATGGCTTCGTGCAGCAGGATGCCCGGCCAGCCCGGCCCCAGCACCACTGTCATTTCACCGGCCGGCGCCGCCACGGCATCGAGATTGACCAGCGCGCTGGCCAGGGCGATGTCGATGGCGCCGTTCCACTGTTCCGCCTCGAACAGGCCATCGTAGAGATAGCGTCCGCCGAGTCCGTGAAAGCCGGTTTCGCGGCGGCCGTTCTTTTCGGCGACGATCTGCACATTGAGCCGCACCAGCGGCCGCACATCACGCACCCGGTGGCCATCGGCGCGGATGATCTCGACGACGCTCCAACTGCCGAGCAGGCTGGCGCTGACCTGGACGACGCGCGGATCGCGGGCGCGGGCAGCGGCGTCGATGGTCTGCATCAGCTCGACCTTCTTCGCAAAGCTGATGCCGTCGAGGGGGTTGGCGTCGATGTAGCGCCGGGCATTGGTGCGCTGCGGCGGCAGGGCCATGCTGCCGCCATGGCCGTCGCGGACGACGCGGATGGTGTCGGCGGCGCGGGCGATGGCGGCGTCGCTCAGTTCATTGGCATGGGCAAAGGCGGTCATTTCGCCGGCGACGCCGCGTAGGCCGAAGCCCTTTTGCGTGTCGAAGGTCGCCGCCTTCAGCCGGCCATCGTCGAACGAGAAACTCTCGCTCACCGCATATTGCAGATAGAGTTCGCCATCGTCGCAGCCGTTCAGCGCGTCGGCGACCAGCCGCTCGGTACGGCCGGGGTCGAGCCCGGTGTCGGCATAGAAGATCGTGGCGGGGTCGAGATTGCTCATGGCTCTGATATAGGGGGGCGGCGGCGGCAAAGGAACCGGGCATGTCGACACATTTTCAGATGATAGCGATCGGCCATGTCGATGGCGGGCGCGGGCCGGCGGAGGATGACCAATGGGGCGCCAGCCGGGCGGCGATCGTGCTCGATGGCCTGCCCGAGGCGGCGCTGACCGGGCTCGACAGCTTCTCGCATTGCGAGGTGGTGTTCGTCTTCGACCAGCTCCCCGAAAGCGAGATCACCACCGGCGCCCGCCGGCCGCGCGGCAACCCCGATTGGCCGCTGGTCGGCATCCTCGCCCAGCGTGGCCGCAACCGGCCGAACCGCATCGGCGTTTCGGTGTGCCGCATCGTCGCCGTCAGCGGCAACCGGCTGGAGGTCGAGGGGCTGGACGCGATTCACGGCACGCCGGTGCTGGATGTGAAGCCGGTGCTGTCCGGTTTCCTGCCGCGCGGGGCAGTGCGGGAGCCGGACTGGGCGCGCGCCATCATGGCCGACTATTGGTGAGGACCCGATGACCGATCTGGCTACCCCCAACCTGCCGTCGCGGGATTTCGACGCGACCATCGCCTTTTACGCGCCGCTGGGTTTCGAGGTCGACTGGCGCGACGCCGGCTGGCTGATCCTCGCACGCGGCGACTTGCAGCTCGAATTCTTTCCCTATCCCGACCTTGATCCGGCGACGAGTTCGTTCGGCTCCTGCCTGCGCCTCGATGATATCAGGCCCTTTTATGCAGCAGCGCTGGCGGCCGGGGTGCCGGAGACGATGCACGGCTGGCCACGCCTGCACCCGCCGAAGCGCGAAGCCTGGGGCGGCATCGTCGGCGCCCTGATCGACCCGGATGGGACGCTGTTGCGGCTGATCCAGAACGGGGATTGAGGGGGATTTCGGGGGGATTTGGGGGCTTTTCGGGAGGTTTCGGGGCGTGGAAGGTCACGCCCTACGGGGGTAAGTGTGTACTTCCGATCTGGCAGCGACGGCCATCGAGGCTGCCGCACCGGCTTTCTGAAAATCCCTAAAACTATCCAATATGGTTCATTCTGTCAAGTCCGCCCGATCGTTCCGGTGGCGCATCGCCCCTGCCCTACACCCCGCAGATCAACTCCCAGGCCTTGCCCGGACGGTCGAAGGTGATGCGCGAACATTGCCCCAGCACGTCGCGGCCGATCAGAATCCAGGGATCGCGGCCCTTCTTCTTGGCGGCGGTCACCGTGATGGCATCCTCATCGTCGCTGGCGTCGCTGGTGCCGGCGCGGGCACCCAGCGCCTTGGCCTGGGCTTCGGTTATGCGCACCGCCGGGCGGACCAGCGGCAGGCCGAGGAAGCGGGCGCCGTCGACCGGCGCCAGCCGTTCGAACGGCAGCGCGACATTCGGGAACGGCCGCCAATAGCCGACGGTGCCGGCGCGCTTGACCAGCCCGGCATTGGTCAGTGCCGCGGCGGCACGGGCGTTCATCACCGTGTCGGGGGAATTCAGTTCCAGCGATACGCGGATGGTCTCGTCGCCCAACTTGACCTTCATCAGCACCGAGCCCTTGTCGGGCCGGGTCAACCGGTGCGTCTTTGCCACCGGCGACTGCGGGCCGAGATCGAAGACGATGCGATCGGCCTTCAGCGCCGTCAGGCCCAGCACGCCATCGCCATCATCGGCGACCGGCCGGCTGACCCAGACGATCGGCGCGGTGGACTTTTCCTGGCCGCGCGGCGTGATGCCATAAAGGTTGAAGCGGAAGGTCGCCTCACCGCCCGGGATCATGGCGTTCTGGAAGGTGCGCTTGCCGATCAGCGGAAACGGCTTCAGCGCGGCACGCTCCGCCGGTGCCTGATTGAGAATCAGCGCCGTATCGAAGCTGAGCGCCAGCCTGATATCGAACTCCTGGTCCTTGACCCGCACCGGAATCCGCGGCTGCGCGTCCGGCGCCACGGCGATGACCAGCGGCGCCGGCACCGGTTTCGCCGCGAGCAGCAGCGGCGCCAGCAGCAACAGCGCCGCGCGATACCTCATCGCTTGTCGGCCGGGCTGCCGGCCAGGATGAAGCGGCGGTCGCAATAACCGCAATCGGCAAAGCCGTCGGCGCCGATCTGCAGCCAGACACGCGGATGGCCATCGCCGCCGCGTTCGTCGCCATCGCAGAACACGCGGGCGGCATTGCTGACAAAGGTTTCGGGCGGCGGGATCACATCCATGCCGCCCCTCTACCAAGGCTGCGCGGCCAAGTCACGCTGTCCTAGGCCGTGTCGACATTCAAGGTTGAAGCGGCCTCCGGCGGCTGGGGCCGCAGGCCCCAGACCCCATTACGCTTTGATCTGGCCTGAAAAACCGCCTGTGATGCCGTGCGGCAGCCAATAAATGGGGTCTGGGGCCTGCGGCCCCAGCCGCCGGAGGCTCCAATTTTCTTGGCAATCAGCGTTCAGGACGACTGAAAGGCTGAATGTCGATACGGCCTAAGCCTTGCCCCGCCTGCCCCCCGCGCCTATTCCTCGGCCCATGAGCCAGTCTGCCATTGCCATCCGCGGCCTTGAAAAAACCTATGCCGGCGGCAAGCGGGCGTTGAAGGGCATCGACCTCGACATCCCGCGCGGCAGCATGTTCGGCCTGTTGGGCCCGAACGGCGCCGGCAAGTCGACGATGATCAACATCCTCGCCGGGCTGGTCAACAAGACCGGCGGCAGCGCCGACATCTGGGGCTTCGACATCGACGCCCATCCGCGCAATGCCAAGCGCAGCATCGGCATCGTGCCGCAGGAACTGGTGTTCGACGCCTTCTTCACGCCCTTCGAGACGCTGGAACTACAGGCCGGCCTGTTCGGCGTGCCGAAATCGGAGCGGCGGACGATGGAGCTGCTGGAGGCCGTGCACCTTGCCGACAAGGCGCATGTCTATTCGCGCACGCTGTCGGGCGGCATGAAGCGCCGGTTGCTGGTGGCGAAGGCGCTGATCCACAACCCGCCGGTGCTGGTGCTCGACGAGCCGACCGCCGGTGTCGATATCGAACTGCGCCAGCAGCTGTGGGATTATGTCCGCACCTTGCATACCGGCGGCACCACGGTGGTGCTGACCACGCATTATCTGGAGGAAGCCGAGGCGCTGTGCGACCGCATCGCCATCGTCAACCAGGGCGAGATCGTCGCCAATGATTTCACCTCGGTGCTGCTGTCGACTGCCGGCGACAAGAAGCTGATCGTCACCGTCGATCGCGATCTGGCCGAAGTGCCGGCCGGCCTGGGCGACCGCGCCGAACTGAAGAACGGCCGCATCCTGACGCTGACCTATGACAAGCGCACCCGCAACGCCGGCCAGGTGCTGGCCGCGGTGGCGGCGGCCGGGCTGGGGGTTATCGACGTGTCGACGCAGGAAGCCGATCTGGAAGATGTGTTCCTGGAGCTGACGCGTGCCTAGCACCCCCTCCCTCGTGAGGGAGGGGGCCGGGGGGAGGGTTCTCGCCACCAGCACCGCCCCTGCCCGCGACGCTATACATCTGCTGGCGCAGAGCACGACCCTCCCCCCGGCCCCCTCCCTGGCCAGGGAGGGGGAGTAGATGGCCGACCCCCGCCCCTATGACGTAGTCATCATCGGCTCCGGCGCCGCCGGCCTCACCGCCGCGCTCAACCTCGCGCCGCGCTTCCGTGTCGCCGTGCTGGCCAAGGGCGATATCGCTGCCGGCTCCACCGCCTGGGCGCAGGGCGGCATCGCCGCGGTGCTGGAGCCCGGCGACACTTATGACAGCCATATCGAGGACACGATGGTGGCCGGCGCCGGCCTCAACCATCGCGAAACCGTGGAATTCGTTGTCGAGCACGCCTCGGCGGCCATCGACCGGCTCGCCGATCTGGGCGTGCCGTTCAACCCCGGCGAGACGGTCAGCGAGCGCTGGCATCTGACCCGCGAGGGCGGCCATTCGCATCGCCGCATCGTCCATGTCGATGATGCCACCGGCTGGGCGGTGCAACAGGCGCTGCAGACGGCGGCGCTGGCCCATCCCAATATCACGCTGGTGCCCAACATGGTGGCGGTCGACCTGATCACCTCCGCCCATGTCGAGGGCCAGCGCTTTGCGGCGCGCGCCGCGCATGGCGTCTATGCGTTCGACACGGCGAGCCGGCAGGTGCTGCGCTTCACCGCCAAGGCGGTGGTGCTGGCCACCGGGGGTGCCAGCCGCGTCTATATGTATTCGACCAACCCGGATGGTTCGACCGGTGACGGTATCGCCATGGCCTGGCGCGCCGGCTGCCGGGTGTCGAACATGGAATTCAACCAGTTCCACCCGACCTGCCTTTATCACCCGACGGTCAAGAATTTCCTGATCACCGAGGCGGCGCGCGGCGAAGGCGGCTGGCTGCAACTCCCCTCGGGCGAGCGTTTCATGCACCGCTATGACGAGCGGCTGGAGCTGGCGCCGCGCGATGTCGTCGCCCGCGCCATCGATGCCGAAATGAAGCGGCTGGGGTTGAGCCATGTCCTGCTCGATATCGCCCATCTGGGGGCGGATTTCGTCCGCCAACATTTCCCGACCATCCATGCCCGGCTGCTCGAACTGGGCATCGATTGCACCATCGAGCCGATCCCGGTGGTGCCGGCGGCGCATTATTCCTGCGGCGGCGTGATGGTCGATCTCAATGGCCGCACCGATCTGGCCGGGCTATGGGCGGCCGGCGAGGTCACCCAATCAGGCCTGCACGGCGCCAATCGGCTGGCGTCGAACTCCATCCTCGAGTGCCTGGTCTTCGGCCAGGCGGTGGCCGACGACATCGCCCGGGCCTGGGATGACGCGCCGATCCCCGCCATCCGCCCCTGGGACGAAAGCCGGGTGACGGATTCGGACGAGGAGATCGTCGTCGCGCACAATTGGGACGAACTGCGCCGCTTCATGTGGGATTATGTCGGCATCGTCCGCACCGACAAGCGCCTGGAGCGGGCCGCGCACCGGGTGAAGCTGCTGAGGAAGGAAGTCGCGGATTATTATGGCAATTTCCGGGTGACGCCGGACCTGATCGAGCTGCGCAACCTGGTCATGGTCGCCGATCTGATCGTGCGGTCGGCGCGCCTGCGCAAGGAAAGCCGCGGGCTGCATTACACGACGGACTATCCGGCGCTGGCGGCGCAAGCGAAGGACACGGTGCTCGACCCGGTGACGGGGCGGAGTTGATTACCTCCCCTCCCGCTTGCGGGAGGGGTCGGGGGTGGGGCGTCGCGCAAGCCCGACGCGTGCCACCCGCGCAAAGACCCCCCCCCGCGCCGCCATCGCCGGCGACACCAGATGCGTGCGGGCGCCGACGCCCTGCCGGCCGACGAAATTGCGGTTCGACGTCGAGGCGCAGCGTTCGCCCGCCGGCACCTGATCGGGATTCATGCCGAGGCACATCGAACAGCCGGGCTCGCGCCATTCGAAGCCGGCTTCGATGAAGATACGGTCCAGCCCTTCGGCTTCGGCCTGGCGCTTGACGAGGCCGGAGCCGGGGACGACCAGCGCCTGCTTGACGCCGGCCGCGACGCGCCGCCCCTTGGCGACTGCGGCGGCGACGCGCAGATCCTCGATGCGGCTGTTGGTGCAGCTGCCGATGAAGATGTTCTCGACGCTGAGGTCCTGCATCCGCGTGCCCGGCGTCAGGCCCATGTAGTCGAGGCTCTTCGCCGCCGCGACGCGCTTGCCTTCCTCGGCGAAACTGTCCGGCGCCGGCACGACATCGCCGATGGCGACGACATCTTCGGGGCTGGTACCCCAGGTGACCAGCGGCGCGATGCTGCTGCCGTCGATGACGACCGTCGCGTCATAGACCGCGCCGTCGTCGCTGGGCAGCGTCCGCCACCAGGCCAGCGCCGCGTCCAGCGCATCTCCCTTCGGCGCGCGCGGCCGGCCGATGACATAGTCGAAGGTCTTCTGGTCGGGCGCCACCAGCCCGGCGCGGGCGCCGGCCTCGATCGCCATGTTGCAGACCGTCATGCGGCCTTCCATGCTCATGTCACGGATGACATCGCCCGTATATTCAAGGACATAGCCGGTGCCGCCGCCCGTCCCCAGCCGGCCGATCACCGCCATCGCCACATCCTTGGGCGAGATCGAGAAGCCCAATTTGCCGGTGATGCGCACTTCCATCGTCCTTGACCGGCGCAGCAGCAGCGTTTGCGTCGCAAAGACATGCTCCACCTCCGACGTGCCGATGCCGAAGGCCAGCGCGCCAAAGGCGCCGTGCGTCGCGGTATGGCTGTCGCCGCAGACCATGGTGACACCCGGCAGGGTGAAGCCCTGTTCCGGGCCGATGACATGGACGATGCCCTGTTCCGGCGCATCGATGGCGAACATTTCCACCCCGAAATCCCGGCAATTTTCGGTCAGCGCGTCGAGCTGGGCGCGCGACATGGCGTCGAGGATCGGCATGCGCCGGTCGGTGGTCGGCACATTGTGATCGGGAACAGCGAGGGTGAGATCGGGGCGGCGCAGGCGGCGGCCGGCGAGGCGCAGCGATTCAAAGGCCTGGGGCGTCGTCACCTCGTGGATCAGGTGCCGATCGATGAAGATCAGCGCGGTGCCGTCATCGAGGGTGCGGACGACATGATCGTCCCAGATCTTGGCGTAGAGCGTGCGGGGCTGAGTCATGCAATGCTGCTAGGTCCGGCGGGGCGGGCGGGTCAAGCGGCGTTCGCATCGCGTGGCGGGTCTGACCGCCCTGCGGCGAGGGTGCGGCGGGGGCATCACGGGCGATTTCGGGGGATTTCGGGGGCCGGCATGGACGGCGGCGGGCGGTGCCGTTAACACCGGCTGACATGAACAGCCTGATCGACACCCTGCCGATTGCCGCCATCGCCCTGCTGCTGCTGGTCGCGCTGTGCGCCGTGGCGGAATTCGCCGGGCGCTGGCGGCGGCGCGGCGGCGATGGCGGCGAAACCAACTATGCCGCCTCGGCCGCGGTCAGCCTGCTGGCGCTGATGATCAGCTTCACCTTCTCCGTCTCGCTCAACCGCTATGACGCCCGCCGCGACCTGGTGGTGGAGGAAGCCGCCGCCATCGGCATGGTCTGGCAGCGCGCCAAGCTGCTGCGCGAGCCGACGCGCAGCACGGTGGAAACCACGCTGCGCGCCTATATCGACCGCCGGCTCGATTATTTCCAGCAGGACCGGCTGACCGACCGCACCCGGCCCTCCGATGGCGCCTCGCGGGCCATGCGGCTGCGGCTGTGGTCGGTCGCCGATGAACTCAACGCCAGCGGCACCCAGCCGCTGACCACCCGCGCGCTGATCGATGCGCTGACCCGGATGGACGATGCCGCAGCCCGCCGCGAATCGATGGCGCGCGAGCATATCCCGCTGATGGTCATCGACCTGCTGATCGTCTTCTCGCTGATCGCCGCGGCGATCCTTGGCTATACCGGTGCCGTCCATGGCCGGGTCACGCGCGCCGCCAATTGGGCGTTCTTCCTGCTCGTCACCCTGTCGATCATGCTGGTGCTCGATCTCGATCGCCCGCGCACCGGCCTGGTCATCGTCTCGCAGCTGCCGATGAAGGAACTGGAAGCGATCATGGACGCGCCGGAGCCGGTGATCGCGCTGGAGCGCTAGGCCGTATCGACATTCAGCATTTCAGCCGTTCTGAACGCTGATTGCGAAGAAACCGGAGCCTCCGGCGGCTGGGGCCGTAGGCCCCAGACCCCATTTATTGGCTGCCGCATGGCACCAAAGGCGGCTTTTCAGGCAAGATCAATGCGAAATGGGGTCTGGGGCCTACGGCCCCAGCCGCCGGAGGCCGCTCTACCACAAGCAACCCTAGCCGGCGACCGCCACCCGGCGGCGGCGCATCACCGCGCCGGTCAGGCCGAAACCGGCGATCAACAGGGCCCAGCTGGCGGGTTCCGGCACGCCGTTCGAGACATTGCCCGTCAGATTGTAGGCCACCATGCCGAAGCCGCCGGTGTATTGGAAGATCGGACCAAGCATCGGGTCGAGATCAGAGGTGGCGAGATCTCCCCCCAGGGTGAAGCCATTGGCGATTTCCGCTGCGTAGAATTGGGAATCGCCCAGCCACAGAAAGCCGGAGGCGCCGCCGCCGTCCGGGCCGAACAAGGCCAGGGCATAGTCGCCGGGATCGAGTGACAGGCCGGACGCCAATTGCGTCTGCGGCACCAGGTTGAACTGGTTATAAGGCATGTTCAGCGCCAGCGGCGCCATGTACCGGCCCGAGGCCACCAGGCCGGAACCCCGCTTGTAAAGCACCCATTCCGCCTCACCGCCGGCAACAAAGGACACCACCGAGACCGACAATGCGCCGTTGCGCACGAATTTTGTCTGGCTCCATTCCGTCATGACCCCCCGGACAAAGCCATTCAGGCCATAATTATAGGCTGACGTCTGACTGTAATCGGTAAATTTGATGATATCGGCGGCCGTAGCGGGCGTCGCCAGCACAAGCGTTGCGGCAATTGCAAGAGATTTGATCATCGAAATTCTCCCTGTTGTTACTGTGGATTTTGGCAACACTTCACCGCCGGGTGGTGAGCCCTTGCTTCCCGGTGCTGACTAAAGCCTGTCACGGCGGTTTCTATCGCCGCTCCGATTGCGCCCCCGGCGTGCGGTCGATGGCTTTTTCTAGGGTCATCCCCATGGTGCATGAAGGTGCAACGCCGTTCATGGCGATGAAACACCATGCAAAAAGTTGCATCTGGTTGCATTTTGCGGCTTGCAGCCCGGTCAGGACCGGGCAAACCTGCGGTTCGTGGCAGACCCCGCAACATCATTCGCCAGCCGGCTGGATCTGGTGCTCAAGCTGCTGTCGATCGGCCGCACGCGGCTGGCGGCCGATATCGGCGTCGACAAATCGCTGGTGTCACGCTGGCTGAGCGGCGCCGTCCACCCCAGCTCGCACAATCTGGAACGCATCACCAGGCTGGTCGCCGCGCAGCGCCCCGGCTTTTCCATGCTGGACTGGGAGGTGGAGGCCGCGCAATTCGCCGCCCGCCTGGGGCTGGCCGGCCCCGCCGCCGTCACCACCGCTGCGCCGGTGCCCGCGCCAGCCCGGCCGGAGGGTGTGGCGGCAACCGACACGCTGGCCGAATGGCTGCCGCTGTCCAGCGTGCAGAGCCACCGCGAGATGCTGCGCGACGGCAATCGCTATCCGGGGCTCTATGTCCAGATTAACCATCGCTTTGCCAACACCGGCAAGAACATGGCCGGCATCGTACCGATCTGGCGGCAGGGCGACCAGCTGCGCGTGCGCTTCGACGGGCCGTTCTGGGGCCATGATGGCCGCATCCTGATCATCGGCCACCAGCTGTTCATGATCGCCGAGGACAGCAAGCTGGCCGAAGGCCTGTGGTTCGAGATCCTGAACGGTGTCGCCGAAGGCAAGGCGCTGTCGATGGATGGCGTCTTTGCCAGCGTGCAGCATGACCGCGCCCATACTCCCGGCGCCACCATGTGCATGCTGCTGCGCGTTGCCGATCTGGAACCCGATCAGATCCCCGACAATGACCGGCTGGTTGCCCTGCAAAACCGCATCTGGGACCTGTGCGAGCAGGACCAGGTCGCCGCCATCGCCGGGCCCGCCATCATGGCGCATGTCGACAATCGGCTGAAGGTGCCGCGCGACGATGGCGCGGTCGATATCCATCTGCGCGCCCCGGCCAGCCGCGGCATGACCACCAACAGCGTGCACCCCGACCCGATGATCATGGCCGCCATTGCCCGCTGGCAGGCGGCGCTGGGCCTATAGGTTTTCGTCGTCCAGCAGTGGCAGCTGCACCGCCGCGCCGGCCGGCGGCGCCAGCCCCAGATGCTGCCAGGCGCCGGGATTGAGCATGCGCCCGCGCGCCGTGCGGGCGATCAGGCCCTGCTGGATGAGGAACGGCTCCACCACATCCTCCAGCGTGTCGCGCGCCTCGCTGAGCCCGGCGGCCAGCGTTTCGATGCCCACCGGCCCGCCGCGATAGATATCGGCGATCATCATCAGATAGCGGCGGTCCATGGCGTCGAGGCCGAGATTGTCGACCTCCAGCCGGTTGAGCGCGCGGTCGGCGGCTTTGGCGTCCACCACATCCTGGCCGGCGGCGAGCGCGAAGTCGCGCACCCGGCGCAGCAGCCGCCCGGCGATGCGCGGCGTGCCGCGGGCGCGACCGGCGATCTCGCGAGCGCCATCGTCGGTGATGGCGAGGTTGAGCAAGGCGGCGGCGCGGGTGACGACGCGCTGCAGTTCATCGACGGTGTAGAAGATCAGCCGCAATGGAATGCCGAAACGGTCGCGCAGCGGGGTCGTCAGCAGCCCGGCGCGGGTGGTGGCGCCGATCAGCGTGAAATGCGGCAGGTCGATGCGCACCGAGCGCGCGCTCGGCCCCTCGCCGATCATCAGGTCGAGCACGCGGTCTTCCATGGCCGGATAGAGGATTTCCTCCACCGCCGGCGACAGGCGGTGGATTTCATCGATGAACAGCACATCATGGTGATCGAGGTTGGTGAGCAGCGCGGCGAGATCGCCGGCCTTGGCAATCACTGGCCCCGAGGTGGCGCGAAAGCCGACGCCAAGCTCGCGCGCCACGATCTGCGCCAGCGTCGTCTTGCCGAGGCCGGGCGGCCCGTGCAGCAGCACATGATCGAGCGGTTCCCCCCGGCTGATGGCCGCGGCGATGAACACGCCCAAATTGGCGCGCAACGCCTCCTGCCCGATGAATTCGGTGAGGGATTTCGGGCGCAGGGCGGCATCGATATCGTCGGGCTTGCGAAGCGGCGAGAGCGGCGTGTCGGTCATTGCCGCCACCCTAGCCGCAGCCCGGCGCGCCCGCTACACTTTCGAAAAGCGCGGGGAGGATCGGCGATGGTGACAACACGGCGCAACCTGTTGGCGGGCCTGGCGGCGCTGGCGGCCCTGCCCGCCGTGGCGCGCGCCGCCCCCTATCCCCGCGGCCAGTTCGCCCGAGCCATCGTCATCGACGGGCTGGGCGGCATCGATGATCCGGATGGCAAGCCGGGCGAATATCGCCTGTCGCCGCGCAGTCGCCAGCAGATCCGCGACAGCGGCATCACCGCCTGGAACATCACCATCGGCGAGGTCGGCAACGAACCGACCAATTGGGAGGCGACGCTGTCCAACATCGGCGTCTATGGCCGGCTGGTCGACGCCAATCCGGATGCGCTGGTTCTGGCGCGCACGGCCGCCGACATCCGCGCCGCCAAGGCCGCCGGCAAGGCGGCGCTGGTCTTCGGCACCCAGGACACGGCGATGGTCGGCACCAATCTCGACCGGCTGGATGTGCTGCAGGGCCTTGGCGTCCGCATCGTCCAGCTGACCTACAACCTCCGCAACCTGTCGGGCGATGGTTCGCTGGAGCCGGGCAACGCCGGGCTGTCGCGGCTCGGCCGTGCCACCATCGAACATGTCGAGGCCAATCGCCAGCTGCTCGACCTGTCCCACGGCGGCCAGCGCACCATTGCCGAAGCCATCGCCGCCGCGAAACGCCCGATGACGATCAGCCACACCGGCTGTCGGTCGCTGCACGACAACCCCCGCAATGTCTGGGATGCCGAGCTGAAGGCGATGGCCGACAAGGGCGGTGTCGTCGGCCTCTACTGGATGCCCTTCCTGGTGCCGAACAGCCGGCCGAGCGCTGCCGATCTTGTCCGCCACATGCGCCACGCCGTCGATGTCTGCGGCGAGGATCACGTCGGCATCGGCACCGACGGCATGCTCGGCAAGACCATCATCGACGACAAGGCCCGCGCCGCACAGAAGAAATTCTTCGACGACCGCCAGGCGCGCGGCATCGCCGCCCCCGGCGAAGGCGCCGACATCTTCAACATCGTCGCCGATCTGGATGGCCCCGACCGCTTCCTCCGCCTCGCCGATGCGCTCGCCGCCGATGGCTGGCCGGCGGCGCGGATCGACAAGGTGCTGGGGGGCAATGTGCTGCGCCTCTATGGCGAGGTCTGGGGCGGATAGCGCCACCACGCTCCCCCGCCTTGCAAGGGAGGGGGTTGGGGGGAGGGTATTTGCTACCAGAGTCTCCGCCCGGATCGACGGAGGCACCCTCCCCCCGGCCCCCTCCCTTGCAGGGAGGGGGAGACAATCACCGTGCGCTTTTCTTCAGGGCCATGCGGATGAGTTCGCCGACGCTGGCGCCGTCGCCCAGTTCGGCCTGGGCGTCGGCGACGGCGCGGCTGGCGTCCATCGGGCGGAAGCCCAAACCGGCGAGTGCGGTCAGCGCGTCGGCGACGTCGCCGCGGGTGTTGCCCACCGGCAGCGGCGCGGCGCTGCCCAGCGCGATGGCGCCGAACTTGCCCTTCAGTTCATTGGCGATGCGGGCGGCGAGTTTCGGCCCGACGCCATTGGCGCGGGCGATGCTGGCGGTGTCGGCGGCGGCGATGGCGTGCGCCAGCTCATCGGGGCCGAGCACCGAGAGGATGGCGAGCGCCACCCGGCCGCCGACACCCTGCACGGTGGTGAGCAGGCGGAAGCTGTCACGCTCCGCCTCGCTCAGGAATCCGAACAGCTGGATGGCATCCTCGCGCACCTGGGTTTCGATGTGCAGCACCACGGCGCTGCCGATCCCGCCCAGCGCACCCAGCGTTTTCGCCGACGCGCTGACCAGATAGCCGACGCCGTTCACATCGATGATGCAGGATTCGGCGGCCGTGCCGTCGAGCAACCCCTTCAGCCGCGCGATCATGCCAGACCCCGCAGCCGCGCGCTGGCGGCAAGATGGGCATGGGCGATGGCGATAGCGAGCGCGTCGGCGGCATCCTCGCCGGTCACCTTCGCACCGGGCAGCAGGCGTTCGACCATGGCGTGCACCTGTTGCTTCTCGGCGCTGCCGACGCCGACAATGGCCTTTTTCACCAGCCGCGTCGCATATTCGGCAACCGGCAGCCGCCCCCGCGCCGCCGCCAGCAGCACGACGCCGCGCGCCTGCCCCAGCTTCAGCGTCGATTGCGGATTGGCGTTGACGAAAACCTCCTCGATGGCAGCGGCATCGCAAGGGTGCGTGGCGATGACCGATTCCAGCCCAGCGTAAAGCGCCGCCAGCCGATCCGCCAGAGGGTCCGCCGCGCGGGTGGTGACGGTGCCATGCGCGATATGGCGCAGGCGGTTGCCGGCCGATTCGATGATGCCCCAACCGGTCTTGGCAAGGCCGGGGTCAAGGCCGAGAATCCTGACTCCCCCTCCCTCAACGAGGGAGGGGGCCGGGGGGAGGGTCCTCCCCACCAGCCCGCCCTCACCCGCCAGCACCCGCACATCCCCTGCCGCCGCCGGCAGCGACCGCGCCACATCAAGGATCACCGCCAGCACGGCGTCGCAATCATCGCTGACCTGCTGGTTGGGAAAGCGCAGCACCTGCAGGCCGCGCGCCGCCAGCACCGCGTCGCGTACGGCATCCCGTGCCGGCTGATGCGTCGCCCCGTCGATCTCGATGACGAGTGCGACTTCGGGACAATAGAAATCGACGATATGGTCGCCGATCACCGCCTGGCGCCGGAACTTGAACCCGCCGAGGCGCTGGCCGGACAGCGCGGTCCAGAGGCGGCGTTCATAAGGGGTCGGCTCGCGGCGCATGGTGGCGGCGTGACCGAGGAGGCGGGGGTCGATGCGGCGCGCCATTTTATTGCAACTCCCCCGGACGGTCCTTCAAGGCACCCAACCCCCGGCCCCCCCCC
>NKIQ01000014.1:0-75556 GCA_002256005.1 Alphaproteobacteria bacterium PA4
ACGACGGTCAGGTCGACGCCCTTGCCGGGGGCGGAGATCAGCACGCGCTTGGCGCCGGCGGTCAGATGGGCGCCGGCCTTGGCGGCATCGGTGAAGAAACCGGTGCATTCCAGCGCAATATCGACGCCCATTTCACCATGCGGCAGCTTCGCCGGGTCACGCTCGGCGGTGACGCGGATGCGCTGGCCGTTGACCAGGATGGCATCGCCATCGACGCTGATGTCGGCAGCAAAGGTGCCGTGCACGGAATCGCGCTTCAGCAGCCGGGCGTTGGCAGCAGCATCGCCCAGATCATTGATGGCAACGACAATGATGTCGGTGCGGCCCGATTCGATGATGGCGCGCAGCACGTTGCGCCCGATGCGCCCGAAACCGTTGATGGCGACCTTGATGGCCATGTGTCCGTTCCTTTCCCTGTCGCCATTCTGGCGTTGTGATTGAAAACCTTACAGTCTTGCCGTGATACTGGCGGCGATCTTCACCGGCGTCAGCCCGAAATGATCATAGAGTGCGGCGATCGGCGCCGAGGCGCCGAACGTGTCGACGCCGAGGTTGAGGCCGTTGCTGCCGGTGTAGCGCTGCCATCCCATGGTCACCCCGGCCTCGACCGAGACGATCAGCGCGTCGGCGGGCAGGATGTCGGCACGATAGGCGGCGGGCTGCGCGTCAAAGGCTTCCCAGCTCGGCATCGAGACGACATCGACGCCGGTACCCGCGGCTTCGAGCAGGTCGGCCGCGGCAAGCGCGATCTCGACTTCGGAACCGGTGGCGAGGATGACGACGCGGCGCGCGGCACCGGCAGCCTTCAGGCGATAAGCACCCCGGGCCGACAGATTGGCGCCGGCGGTCAACCGCAGCTGGCGCAGATTCTGCCGGCTGAGCGCCAGCACCGAGGGGCGCGCTTCGTCGGCCAGCGCCAGCGCCCAGCATTCCGCCGTTTCCACGGCATCGGCGGGGCGATAGACGGCGAGATTGGGGATGGCGCGCAGCGACAGCAGATGCTCGACCGGCTGATGGGTCGGGCCATCCTCGCCCAGGCCGATGCTGTCATGAGTCAGCACATAGATGACACGGGTGCGCTGCAGCGCCGACATGCGGATGGCGTTGCGCATATAGTCGCTGAACACGAGGAAGGTGCCGCCATAGGGCACGCAGCCGCCGTGCAAGGCGAGGCCGTTCATCGCCGCCGCCATGCCGAATTCGCGGATGCCGTAATAGATGTAGCGACCGGCGTAGTTTTCCGCAGTGAAGGCGGCCTGGTCCTTGGTCTTGGTGTTGTTGGACCCGGTCAGGTCGGCCGAGCCGCCGATGAGGATCGGCGCCATCGAATTGATCGCGGCCAGCGCGATTTCGGAGGCCTTGCGCGTGGCGATGGTCTGCGGCGCGGCGATCAGCCCGGCGACATGGGCCTGAAGCGCATCGGTGGCAGCGGCCGTAATGGTGCCGGCCATGCGCGCGGTAAACTGCTCGGCCTGGGGCGACGCCGCCAGCCGCGCCTCCCAATCGGCGCGCACCGCCGCGCCGCACGCCCCGACCGCCTGCCAGTCGGCGGCGATGTCGGCGGGCACGTCGAACGGCGCTGCCGTCCAGCCCAGCGCCGCGCGGGCGCCTTCGATTTCCTTGGCCCCCAACGGCGAGCCGTGCGAGCCGCTGGTGCCGGCCTTGGTCGGCGCGCCGAACCCGATGGTGGTGCGGCAGGCGATCAGCGACGGGCGCGGATCGGCCTTGGCAATGGCCAGCGCCGCATCGACCGCGTCGAAATCCATGCCATCACAGGCGATGACATGCCAGCCGGCGGCGTCGAAGCGCTTGGCCATGTCCTCAGACGTCGACAGCGAGGTCGGGCCATCGATCGAGATGCGATTGTCATCCCACAGCACATTCAGCCGGCCGAGCTTCAGATGCCCGGCGAGGCCGATGGCTTCCTGGCTGATGCCTTCCATCAGGCAGCCATCGCCGGCGATCACCCAGGTGCGGTGATCGACGAGATCGTCACCATAAACGGCGTTCAGGTGCCGCTCCGCCATCGCCATGCCGACGGCGGTGGCAAGGCCTTGCCCCAACGGCCCGGTGGTGGTCTCGACCCCGGCCAGCTCGAAATTTTCGGGATGGCCGGCGCAGGGGCTGCCCATCTGGCGGAAGTTGCGAATGTCCGCGATGGTCGGGCTGTCATAGCCGGTCAGGTGCAGCAGCGCATAGATCAGCATGGAGCCATGGCCGGCCGACAGCACGAAGCGGTCGCGATCGGCCCAGCGCGGCGCCGCGGGATCGAATTTCAGATGGCGGGCGAACAGCGCGGTGGCGGCATCGGCCATGCCCATCGGCATGCCGGGATGGCCGGAATTGGCCGCCTCGACGGCGTCCATCGCCAGGGCACGAATGGCATTGGCCATATGGCGATGGCTGCTGCGAAGATCGGACATCGGCGCCGCTTACCTGCAAAAAAGGCCGGCAAAACCGGCGAGGGGTTCGATACGAAAAAGCCAAATCGAATCGCGGCGGACATTGGCCAGACGATGACGCGGGCGTCAACCATATGCTGCACCGCAACCTGACGCAGCATAGGGTCCGACCGGCGCGGTGCGACATTGACCGCATGGCGGGTTCGGCCTTACATCGCGGGTCTTGCCCGGTTCCAGTTGTGAGTACGACCATCAGCGCCTCCACCGATCTTGACCATGACTTGGTCGCAGCGCTCGCCGCCGCCCTTGATCGGATCGAACGCGCCGCCGACGCGCGCGCTGCCGAAGCCGCGCTGGCCAGCGCCGAAGCCCGTGCCGCCGATGCCCGGGAAATGGCACGCCTGCGGCGCATCGAAACAGCGGCTGCCGCGGCACTCGCCGAGCTCGACGCCATTCTCGCCAGCAAGGCGGCCTGAGATGGGACAGGTCATTGTCGCCATCGGCGGCCGCAACTATCCGCTGTCCTGCCGTGACGGCGATGAGCCGCATCTGACCGCGCTCGCTGCCGGCATCGCCGCCAAGGCCGATGTGCTGACCGGGCAATTGGGCCAGATGAGCGAAGCACGCCTGCTGCTGATGGCGGCACTGATGATCGCCGATGAGCTGCACGAGGCCAAACAGGGTCATTTCGGCAAGGCACCCACCGATCCGCGCCTCACCGCGCTGCTCGCCCGTGCCGAAGCGCTGGCGGCGAAGCTGGAAGGCTGAGCCGCCATTGCGCTGGCGGCGCACGCGCCTATATTGATCAGCGGCGGGTACTGCCCGGTACGAGCATCGAGCATCCCTGAGGCGATTCACTATCCTAGGGGGCTGGCCCTGGGCAGACCGCGGTTTGTCCTATCTGGTCCCCACCTGACGTAAACGGCGTCAGAGGATCTCTCCTGCACCGGCCCATGGTGGTCCCGCCAACATATGCAGGAACTTCGGTGCGGGCCGGCACCGCGCAGCGGAACCGATCCATGACCGACGATCCCAAACCGGCCCTGCGACAGATCGCCCGTGCGGCGCGGCGTGATTATGTTGCAAGCCTGACGACAACGTCGCGGGAAGCCGCCGAGCGCGACCTCGCGAAAATCATCGCCCCCCTTCTCGCCGGCGTCCGTAATCCCGCCAGCTACGCCGCCGTCGGCGACGAGATCGATCCGCGATGGATCGAGGAACGCATGGGCCCGCACGCCTTCCCGCGCATCAACGGCCGCAACATCAGCTTTCACCGCACCAGCTGGGCCGAGATGCGGCCCGGTCCCCTGAACATCCCCGAACCGCCACCGAATTCTCCCGAAATCACCCCCGATCTCCTGCTGGTGCCCCTGCTGGCGGCAACGCGGACCGGGATTCGCCTCGGCCAGGGCGGCGGTTATTATGATCGCGCGCTGGCGGGATTGCGCAGCAAGGGCCCGGTCACGGCCATCGGTCTCGCCTGGGATGTGCAGATCGTCGACGCCCTGCCGCGCGACCCCTGGGACCAGTTGCTCGACCATATCGCGACACCAACGCGGCTGGTCGACTGCCGGACGCTGCGCTAAGGGCGCTTTTGTCGAAGGTCGGCGCCGGCCCGCACCCCCGCCCGGCCACCCAGCGGGATTATCCTGTCAGGGTGGCCGGGCGGTGGCGCGGGCCGGCGCCGACAAAGTCATGGATTTTCAAAACCACCCATGGAACCCCATATCCCCGAACCCTCCTGGCGCAAGCCTGTCGGCGTGCTCGGCCTGCTCGCCTATCTGGTGCTCTATGCCGGCCTCGTCGCCTC
This sequence comes from Alphaproteobacteria bacterium PA4, assembly GCA_002256005.1. Taxonomy (GTDB): domain Bacteria; phylum Pseudomonadota; class Alphaproteobacteria; order Sphingomonadales; family Sphingomonadaceae; genus Sandarakinorhabdus. Next base: position 4,213 of record NKIQ01000014.1, read on the forward strand.
CTTTGCCGCGACGCTGTCGGCGCTGCCGACCGTGCTGATGATCGTCGCTTATGTCGTCGCCGGCCTCGCCTGGACGCTGCCGCTCAAGCCCTTGTTCCTGTGGATGAACACCGGCCGCTGGACGTTGCGCAAATGACCGCGGTGAAGCCCGGCGCCGATTGCCGGACGATGCTCGAAGTGCGCGCCGGCGTCGATTCGCTCGACCGCGAGCTGGTGGCGCTGCTGGCGCGGCGCTTTGCCTATATGGACGCTGCCGCCCGCATCAAGCCGCTGCGCGATCAGGTGCGCGACGAAGCCCGCAAGGCGCAGGTCATCGCCAATGCCGCCACAGCGGCCGCGGCGGCCGGTTTGCCCGCCGGTCTCGCCGAATCGCTGTGGGAAACGCTGGTTGAAGCCTCGATCGCCTATGAACTCAGCGCATGGGACCGCAATCGCGGCTGATGGGGCAGGATTTTCGGAGCATCGCCTGGCCAACCCATCTGAAAGGGTGGCGCGAGTGACGGGGCTCGAACCCGCGACCTCCGGCGTGACAGGCCGGCGCTCTAACCAACTGAGCTACACCCGCTTGAAGCGGAAGCGGCGGGATAGGGACGGCCCCTTTGCCTGTCAAGCGGCAATGGCGAATGGGACATCAGAAAGCTTGGGATGACAGGCCGCAAGCCAGCGTCTAGGCAACGGCCATGGACGAACTGCCCCCCCTACCCGATCATGCCGGCGCCGTCGGGCGCCTGATCACCTTGCTCGATGTCGAACGCATCGAGGATGATCTTTACCGCGGCCAATCGACCAACGCCGGCTGGATGCGCATCTATGGCGGCCAGATCGTCGCCCAGGCGCTGATGGCGGCGTCAAAGACCGTCGACGACAGCCGGCTCTGCCATTCGCTGCACTGCTATTTCATCCGGCCCGGCGATCCGACTCACCCGGTCGTCTATCGTGTCGAGCGCGACCGCGACGGCGGCAGCTTCACCACCCGCCGCGTCGTGGCGATCCAGAAGGGTCGGCCGATCTTCAACATGGCGGCCTCCTTCCAGACCGAGGAAGGCGGGTTGAGCCATGCCGCCACGCTGCCGGTGGTCATCCCGCCCGAGCAGCTGAAGAGCGACGCCGAATGGGCGATCATCAACGCCGAGCGCACGCCGGAGCCGTTCCGCACCATCTGGCGCACCCGCGAACGGCCGATCGAGTTCCGCGCCGTCGATCATGTCGATTCGTTCGAGCCGGTGGCCAAGCCGCCGCGCGCCCAGCATTGGTGCCGGGCGGCGGCGCCGTTCAGCGTCTCCGCTCCCGTCGCCCGCGCGCTGTTCGCATACGCCAGCGACATGACGATGCTCGACACCGCCATGCTGCCGCACGCCATCGCCTGGACCAACCCGCGCCTGCAGGTCGCCAGCCTTGATCACGCCATCTGGTTCAATGCGACGCCCGATCTCAATGACTGGCTGTTGTTCGATCAGGATGCGCCGGTTGCCGGCGGTGGCCGCGGGCTCAATCGCGCCATCGTCTATGCCCGTAACGGCCGGGTCGTCGCCAATGTCGTGCAGGAAGGGCTGATCCGCTATCGGGAGGCCTGATGGCGACGCGCAAGCCCCGGCGTTTCAACCCCTTTGCCGCCTTGGGGCCGGGACTGGTCACCGGTGCCGCCGACGATGACCCGTCGGGCATTGCCACCTACTCCCAGGCCGGGGCGCAGTTCGGTTACCGGCTGCTGTGGACGGTGATCTTCACCTATCCGTTCCTCGCCATGTTCCAGCTGACCTGTGCCGAGATCGCCCGGGTCAGCGGCCGCGGCCTCGCCGCCAACATGAAGCGCAGCTTCCCGCGCGCCATCGTTGCGGGCGTCGTCGCGCTGCTGCTCGTCGCCAACATCCTCAATATCGCCGCGGATATCGCCGCCATGGGTGAGGCAGCGACCCTGATCACCGGCGGCAACCGCTATGTGCTGGCAGCGGGCTTTGCACTGCTGGCGCTGTTCCTGCAGGTGTTCATTCCCTATCACCGCTACGTCGGCCTGCTGAAATGGCTGACGCTGGCACTGTTCGCCTATGTGGGGGTGGTGCTGATCACCGGCGTCGACGGCCCGGCACTGGCGGCGGCGCTGCTGCACCCGGCCTGGCCGAGCAATGCCGCCATGGCGATGATGGTCGTCGCGCTGCTCGGCACCACGATCAGCCCCTATCTCTTCTTCTGGCAGAGTGCGCAGGAGCTGGAGGAAATGGGCGTCCACCACAGCCAGCCGCTGCGCCGCACCCCGGCGCGGGCACCGGCCGAGTTCCGCCGTCTGGCCATTGACAGCTGGGGCGGCATGGCGGTGACGCTCGTCATCAGCCTCTGCATCATGCTCGGCACCAGCGCGACGCTCAACGCCCATGGCATCACCCATATCGACAGTGCCGCCCAGGCCGCTCTGGCCTTGCGCCCGCTCGCCGGCGATTTCGCCTTCGCGCTGTTCGCCATCGGCATCATCGGCACCGGCATGCTGGCGGTGCCGGTGCTGGCCGGCTCGGCCGCCTATGCGCTGTCGGAGCTGATGGGCTGGCGCGCCGGGCTGGAGCTGAAACCGCGCGAGGCGCAGGGGTTCTACGCCATCATAGCGGCCGCCATCAGCATTGCACTGGCGCTGGATTTCAGCGGCGTGCCACCCATTCTGGCGCTCTACTGGTCGGCCATCGTCAATGGCGTCGTCGCCGTGCCGGTGATGGTCGTCATCATGCTGCTCGCCCGCCGCCATGCGACCATGGGCAGCTTCACGGTACGCGGCTGGCACATGGCGCTGGGCTGGGGCGCGGTGCTGCTGATGGCGACGGCATCGGTGGCGATGTTCGTGCTGATGTAGACATTCTACCTCCCCCCGGCGGGGGGAGGTAATCCGTTAGTCGCTGTCGCGTTCGACCGGCGCCGCCAGCACGCCCGCCTCGAATTCCCCACGCTGGAACACCGCCGCGAACTTCGCTTCGTCGATCCCGCCTTCCCAGCGCGACACCACCACACAGGCGACCGCATTGCCGATGAAATTGGTCAGCGACCGGCATTCCGACATGAAACGGTCGACACCCAGGATCAGCGCCATGCCGGCGACCGGGATACTCGGCACGATCGACAGGGTCGCGGCCAGCGTGATGAAACCCGCGCCCGTTACCCCCGCCGCGCCCTTGGAGCTGAGCATCGCCACACCGAGCAGCAGCAATTGCTCGCCCAGCGACAGATGCGTGTTGGTCGCCTGGGCGATGAACAGCGCGGCCAGCGTCATGTAGATGTTGGTGCCATCGAGGTTGAAGGAATAGCCGGTGGGCACCACCAGCCCGACAATGGATTTTGGGCAGCCGGCCGCCTCCATTCGCGCCATCAGGCTGGGCAGCGCCGATTCGGAACTGGAGGTACCGAGCACCAGGAGAAGCTCGCCCTTCAGATAGCGAATGAGCGTGAAGATCGAAAAGCCCGCCAGTCGCGCCACCAGCCCCAGGATGACCAGCACGAAGATCAGCGCGGTCAAATAGAAGGTCGCCACCAGCGCCGCCAGATTGGCGATGCTGCCGACGCCATATTTGCCGATGGTGAAGGCAAAGGCCCCGAACGCCCCGATCGGCGCCGCCCGCATGAAGATGGCAACCAGCCGGAACATCGCTGCGGCGCCCGATTCGAGCACGGCGAGCAGTGGCGCCGCCGCCGGGCCGACCAAAGCCAGCGCAATGCCGACGCTGATCGCGACGAACAGGATCTGCAGCAGATTGCCCTCGGCAAAGGCGCCGACCAGCGTGTCGGGGATGATGCCGAGCAGGAAGCCGGTGATCGTCGTGTCATGCGCCTTGGCGACATAGCTGCCGACATCGCCGCTGCTGAGCGTTGCCGGATCGATGTTCAGCCCCGCCCCCGGCTGCACCAGATTGCCGACGACGAGGCCGACGATCAGCGCCAGGGTCGACAGGGTCAGGAAATAGCCAAAGGCCTTGCCGGCCACTCGCCCGACGCTGCCGAGGTCGCGCATGCCGGCGATGCCGGTGACGATGGTCAGGAAAATGACCGGCGCGATGACCATCTTCACCAGCTTGATGAAGGCATCGCCCAGCGGCTTCAGCGCCACGCCGGTGTCGGGCGCGAAATGCCCGATCAACCCTCCGGCGATGATCGCCGCCAGCACCTGCACATAGAGCTGGGCATAGAAGGGCCGGCGAACCGGCGCGGTGGTGGCGATGATGGCGATGGCGCGGCTCCCTTTGCCGACGACCTAATCCGCGACGGCGGTTAAGGGCAAGGCCAGCAGGCCGCCGAGCGCCGGATCGCCCTGCCCCGGCACGCCGATCGGCACTGCCGGCGCACTGTCGGCAAATGTACCGTGCAGTCGGTCCCACAGGCTGAGGCCGGCAGAGTAATTGGAACCGAGCGATGCCGTGTCGGCGCGGTGGTGGATGTCGTGCATGCCGGGCGTGGTCAGGACGAGTGACAGCGGCGCATCGAAGGGCAGGTCCAGATCGGCATGGTGGAACAGCACCGAGGCCATGAAAAACCCCTCCCACAACGCCAGCGCCCGCGGCGACACGCCGAGCAGCCGCACCTGCGCCAGCCGCAGCGGCACCGATAGCGCCATGTCGACGACATGGAAGCGCAGCGCCGTCGAGGCATCCATGTCGCGGTCGATATGGTGCACCAGATGCAACCGCCAGAGCAGCGGCACGCGATGGGTGGCGACATGCCAATGATACATGGACCAGTCGAGCAGCAGCATCGCCGCCAGATCGCGCAGCGGCGCCGGCAATTGCTGCGCAATGCCCAGCCGCTCGCGCGCGACGCGCGTCGCCAGTTGCCGGGCCAAAGGTGCCTGTACGCCGGCGACGACGGCCAGGTTCAGAGCGCCGAGCGCCAGATTGCGCCCGGTTCGCGCCGGCTCTTCCGCCACGCGGGTCCGCTTCGGCCACAGCCGTTCCGCCAGCAGCAAGCCGCCGAGGGCCGCCGTTGCCAGCCACAGATTTCGCGAAGGCGGCGTTTGCTTTGCCATGCGCACAGCCTAATCTGCCCCGGGCCCGCCCCCAAGGAGTTTCACGCCATGACCGTTCTCACCCGCCCGGAAGGCACGCTGCCCGAAGATTTGCACATCAGCCGGCGCAGCCTCGCCGCGCTGCTGGCCGCCGGCTATGCCGCCGCCGCGGTCAGCGCCGATGCCGATCCGATCACCACCAGCGCCACCGGCCTGGTCACCGAAATGGTCACCATGCCCGGCGGCCTGCCCGGCTATGTCGCCCGCCCGGCCGGCAAGGGCAGTCACCCCGCCGTCATCGTCGTCAACGAAGTGTTCGGCGTCCACGAATGGATCAAGGATGTCTGCCGCCGCCTCGCCCAGGCCGGCTATGTCGCGGTGGCGCCGGCGTTCTTCTACCGCAACGACCCCGACAACACGCTGGCGACGACCAGGGATTTTCCGGTCATCATGAAGATCGTCGGCGAGGCGAAGAACGAGCAGGTGATGGGCGATGTCGCCACCACGCTCGACTGGCTGGGCAAACAGACATTCGTCGCTGCAAAACGCCTGGCCATCACCGGCTTCTGCTGGGGCGGCAGCGTCGTCTGGATGGCCTGCGCCCGCTTCCCCCAGCTGAAGGCCGGCGGCGCCTGGTATGGCCGCATCAGAGGCGCGCCCAACGCCACCGAGGCCCGGCAATATCCGATCGACATCGCCGCCACACTGAAGGCGCCGGTGCTCGGCCTTTACGGCGCGCTCGACAAGGGCATTCCGGTGGCGGACGTCGAGGCGATGCAGGCGGCACTGACCGCTGGCAAGGCCAATCCGGCGACGGCGCGCAGCAGCATCAAGCTCTATGCCACCAGCGACCATGGCTTCCTCGCCGATTACCGACCGAGCTATAATCCCGTCGATGGCCCCGACGCCTGGGGACGGCTGCTGGCGCATTTCAAGGCCAATGGCGTATGAGCCCGGGTCCGCGGGACCGCGCCGTCGATGCGGTAACACCCGCATTGTTCCCCAAACATTCCGGCAACCGGCACTGAGACGGGCATGGCGTGGGATCTGGCCAGGGCCCTGCACAGAAAAGCCGAGGTGGAAAGCGCCCGGCTACAGGATTTCGCTTTCCAGCAGCGGGCCCGCGCCATTGGCCTGATCGCCAAGGCCCATGGCCGCGATCCGGCTGATCTGGCCGGCGAATTGGCGGTGTGCCCAGATGCGGAATTGATCGAACGCCTTTCCGACATAACCGGACAAGACCCTGCGGCGACCGAATCCGCCCTGTCCGCCGCATTGGCAACGGCTCGCCAGCAATTGCTGGCCGAGCTTGGCGACCCCAGCCCACACCGGCTGGCCTGACAGAGCCGACCGGCAAGAGACGAAAAATTCGGGGTGGTCCGGCTTTCGGTGCAGGATTAGGTCCAAGGGATGACGGACGCCATCCACGCGCTGACCGACAAGGAAAAGCAGGCACTGCGCCTGCTGACCAACGGCTATGACGCGAAGAGCATGGCCCGGCATCTGGGGCTCTCGGTCCATACAGTCAACGAACGGTTGCGCGATGCCCGCCGCAAGCTGGCGACATCGAGCAGCCGCGAGGCCGCCCGCCTGCTGCGCGAACTAGAAGGCGCCGCCCCCGAAAAGCCAGTGGACAAGGATTTGGGGGCTGCGGCGACCCCGGTTTTCGCTGCACCTGACCCGAACCAGCCCGACGCCAAAGGCAGACCGTCCTGGATCGGCTGGATCATCGGAGGTATTGCCATGTCATTCACCCTTGTCGCCGTCGCCCTGGCGGCCATGACCGCGCCGGAAGCGGCAACGACCAGCCCGCCGGCCGCCGCCGCCGAAGCCGCGCATGTTACCGCCGCTCGCCGATTCCTGGCCCTGCTCGACGCCGACAATTGGGACGCCAGCTGGAACGCCACCGGCCAGTCGTTCAAGGCGCTGAACAGCGTCAAGGTCTGGACAGACGTGTCGACCGACGTGCGCAAGCGCCTCGGCGTCTGCCAGGGCCGTGAACAGGCCAGCGCCGAATTCGTGCCGGCCCCGCCCTATGGCTATTGGATCGTCAAGTTCCGCGCCCGCTATGCCAACCGCCCCAACGCCATCGAGACGGTTTCGCTGATGCGCGAGAACGACGAATGGCGCGTCGTGGGCGTCATCATCGACTAGCCGTCAGAACCCCACGAAGCGCGCCGCCTCCTCGACGCTCTTGCGTTCCGATACCACGGCATTGGCCGGGAAGCTGTCGTCCGGCCAGCCCAGCGCGATCGACTTCATGATGATCTGGTCGTCGGCGATGCCGGCATGTTCGCGCACCACCGGTGACTGCATGATGCCCTGGCTGTTGATGACGGCGCCGAGCCCGCGCGACCAGGCGGCGTTGACCAGCGCCGTGGCGACGGCACCGCAATCGAAGGGCGTGTCGTCGCTGCCGGCGAGCACCTTGTCATAGGTGATGATGACGCACACCGGCGCGTCGAACTGGCGGAAGCCGCGCAGCACCCAGTCGAGGCGCATGGCGGCATCGTCGCGGGCGATGCCCATGGCGCTGAACAATTGCTTGGCGACGCCGATCTGGCGGTCGCGGTGCACGCCGGTGAAGGCCTCGCCGGTGCGGAACTCGCGGCTGTGCGGTACGCCGGCGACATTGCGCTCGGTATTGCCCTTGCGGATGCGATCGAGCGGCTCGCCGGTCAGCACGGTGAAGTTCCACGGCTGGGTGTTCATCGACGACGGCGCCCGCATCGCCAGCGTCAATATCTCCTTGATCAGGTCCATCGGCACCGGATCGGGCTTGTAGCCGCGGATGCTGCGCCGGCCCATGATGACGTCGTCGAATTCCATGTTGCTTGCCCCGGTGGTGGTTACCGGTCCCTCTTGGCGTCAGCGCGCGGCAATTGCCATCCCTGCGGCCCAGCCGCTGGCCCAGGCCCATTGAAAATTATAGCCCCCCAGCCAGCCGGTGACATCGACCGCCTCGCCGATGGCGTAGAGGCCGGGGACCTTGCGGGCCGCCATCGTCTGCGATGACAGGCCATCGGTGGCGATGCCGCCGACCGTCACTTCCGCCTTGGCAAAGCCTTCGCTGCCATTGGGCAGGAATTGCCAGTCGGCGAGCAGCCGCTCGATATCGCCGAGCCTGGCGTCGCTGATGCTGTGCAGGTCGCCATAGAGCCCGATGCGCTGCCAGAGCATCTCCGCCAGCCGATCGGGCAGCACCGCCGCCAGCTGGTTGCGCAAAAAGGTCCGGGGCCGGGCGCGCTTCGCCGCCACCAGCCAGCCCGGTTGTGCATCGGGCAGGAAGTTGATCGCCACCGGCTGGCCGTGCCGCCAATAGCTGGAGATCTGCAGGATGGCCGGGCCGCTGAGCCCGCGATGCGTGAACAGCGCTGCCTCGCGGAACGCCGTCTTGCCGCAGCGCGCCACCACATCCGCCGCAACGCCCGAGATCTCGCGGAACAGCGTTTCGTCGCCGCCCAGCGTCAGCGGCACCAGCGCCGGGCGCGGCTCGACGATGGCGAGGCCGAAGCGGCGGGCGAGGCCATAGGCATAGTCGGTGGCGCCCAGCTTGGGGATCGACGGCCCGCCGGTGGCGATGACCAGCGCCGGCGCTTCCGCCACCCGCCCGCCATGGCTGACGCGGAACCGGCCATCACCATGCTCGACCGCGCCGATGGGCTGGCCCAGTGCCAGCGTGACGCCGCCGGCCTCGCATTCATCGCGCAGCATGGCGACGATCGCCCGGGCGCTGCCGTCGCAGAACAGTTGCCCCAGCGTCTTTTCGTGATAGGCAATGCCGTGCTTTTCGATGAGCCCGATGAAGTCGGCCGGCGTGTAGCGCCTGAGCGCCGATTTGGCGAAGTGCGGATTGGCCGACAGATAGCGTTCCGGCACCGCGCCGACATTGGTGAAGTTGCAGCGGCCGCCGCCCGAAATCAGGATCTTCTTGCCCACTTCATCGGCATGGTCGATGACCAGCACGCGCGCCCCGCCCTGCCCGGCCACCGCCGCGCACATCAGGCCGGCGCCGCCGCCGCCAAGGATGATGGCGTCATAATGCATCATGGTCATGGCGGCTGCGTTGTCGGCTTTGCCGGTGACTTGCAAGGGAAAAGCGGCCGCCGGCGATGCGGACCGCCATGGCTGGCCCCCGGCGCGGGTCCGGCCCATAACGCGACACTAACGCGACGCCTGAATCGCGCCGGCGCGCTGAGAAAAAGCCTTTAAGTTATTGTTATAATTAAAGATTTTATCCGTAGTCCGAGCGACGACGGCCTTTTCCTATCCGCTGTTGCGCAACCCCGCCGCAATGCCATTGATCGTCAGGTGAATGCCCTCGGCGATCCGGGCATCGGCCTCGCCGGCGCGGCGGCGGCGGATCAGGTCGATCTGCAGCTCGTTGAGCGGGTCGATATAGGGCAGGCGCAGCTTGACGCTGCGGGCCAACGCCGGCTGATGTTCGAGCAGCGCGCTCTGGCCGGTCAGCGTCAGCAGCGTGTCGCGGGTGCGCTGCCAGCCGGCGTCGATGCGGCCGAAGATGGCGCTGCGCAGCGCCGGGTCGGACACCAGCCCGGCATAGCGGCTGGCGATGTCCATGTTGGATTTGGCCAGCACCATTTCGAGGTTGGAGAGCGCGGCGGTGAGGAACGGCCAGGCCGCGACCATTTCGGCGAGCAGCCCCTTGTCGGCAAAATCGGCGAGCGCCTGACCGGCACCATACCAACCCGGCAGCATGATGCGCGCCTGCGCCCAGCTGAACACCCAGGGAATGGCGCGCAGATCCTCGATGCGGTCGGATTGGGTGCGCGAGGCCGGGCGCGAGCCGATCTTCAGCTCGGCGATTTCGGTGATCGGCGTGGCGGCGCGGAAGAAGCCGTTGAACCCCGGCGTCTCATAGACCAGCCCGCGATAGGCGCGGAAGGCATCCTCACTGATCGTCTGCATGGCGGCCCGGAACCGCCTGAAATCGGGCGCATTCATCCGCGGCGGTTCGAGGCTGGCGAGCAGGGTTGCCGCCGCCATGGTTTCGAGGCTGGTTTCGGCGACGCCCGGCGTGCCATATTTCGATGCGATGACCTCCCCCTGTTCGGTGATGCGGATGCGGCCCATGACGCTGCCCTGCGGCTGGGCGCGGATGGCATCGAAGGCCGGGCCGCCACCGCGGCCGACGGCGCCGCCGCGGCCATGGAACAGCTGCATCTGCAGGCCGCGCGCCGCAAAGACATCGGCGAGCGCCAGCGCGCCTTCGTGCAGCGACCAGTTGGAGGTCAGATAGCCGCCGTCCTTGTTGCTGTCGGAATAGCCGATCATCACTTCCTGATAGCCGCGCGCCCGGGCCAGCGCCGCGGCCTTGGGGCGGTCGAGGAAATGCGCCATGACCTGGGGCGCCGCCTCCAGATCCTCGATGGTTTCGAACAGCGGCACCGCCATGATGGCGCAATGGGGCGGATCGCCGGGGATATAGAGCCCGACCTCCTTCAGCAGCAGATAGACTTCCAGCAGATTGGCGACGCCGCTGGTCTTGGAGACGATATAGGCGCGGATCGCGTCCGGACCGAAGCGGGCATGGGCATCGGCGGCTGCCTGCAGGATTGCCATCTCGCCAAGGGTTTCGGCGCTATAGTTCGCATGGCGATTGAAGAGCAGCCGCGGACTGGCCAGTTCGTCGCCGAGCAGGGCAACCCGCGCGGCATCGTCCATCGCCGCATAGTCGCCGGGCACGCCGGCGACCGCCAGCAGCTCCGCCACCACCCGGGCATGGACATCGGCGTTCTGGCGCAGGTCGAGCGTCGCCAGATGAAAGCCGAAGATGCGCAGCGCCCGCACCAGCCCGTCCAGCCTGACGCCGATCAGCGCCGCGCCGCCATGGCTGGCCAGCGATTGCGTGACGATCTCGAGATCGGCAAGCAGCGCGGCGGCCCTTGCATAGGGCGCGGCGGCGACCATCGCCGGCAGCGGCGGCGCCCGGCCGGCCAGCGCCTGATAGCTGGCAGCGGTGCGCGCATAGATGTGGATGAGGGCGCGGCGATAGGGTTCGTCGGCGCGGCTGGCGGCCTGATCGCCGCTGGCATCGGCGAGGGCCGCAAGCGCCGGCGTCACCGCGACATTCGCCGACGACATGGAAAGTTCCGCACCGATCGCATTCAATTCATTCAGATAATGCCCGATGGCGACCGCCGCCTGCGCGGCCAGCGCGCCGGCCAGCGTCGCGGCATTGACATTGGGATTGCCGTCACGGTCGCCGCCGATCCAGCTGCCCGGCCGCAGGAACGGCGGCAGCGCCGCGCCGGTCAGCGCCTCCCAGCGCCGGTGCAGGCGCGGCAGCACCGGCAGGAAGCTCGCTTCCAGATAGGACAGCGCCGACTGGATCTCGTCGGCGACCACCGGCTTGACCGAGCGCAGCGGCCGCGTCTGCCACAGAATCGTGATCTGGCGGATCAGCTCGGCCTCGGTCTCCGGCGCGCAGACGCCGTCGCTGCACGCCGCCAGCAGCCGCGTGATGCTGGCCTCCCGATCGATCATGCTCTTGCGGCGCACCTCGGTCGGGTGGGCGGTCAGCACCGGCGCGATCAGCGCGCCCTGCAACAGCGCGATCACATCGACCCGCGCCACGCCGGCGGCGGCCAGCTGGTCGATGGCGCCGGCCAGCGTCGCCTCGCGCCGGCTTTCCGGCGCGGCGCCGCGATCCTCGGCCAGATTGGCGAGCAGCGAGAACAGCAGGAAGCCGCGCACGAAGCGCAGCGTGTCCCCCAGATCGAGTGCCGCCAGCCGCGCATCGAGCGCGGCGCGGGTTGCCGGGTCATCGCCGCGATGCGCCGCGACACTGGCCTGGCGCACGCCCTCGATGGCATCGAACACCGCATCGCCTTCGGCAGCGCGAATGACATCGCCGAGCAGGCGACCGAGATAGCGAACGTCCTCGCGTTCGCTGAGATGGGGGGCGGCGATCATCATGGCCGCAGTGAAGCGCGTCGCACGCCGCAAGTCGAGCCATTATGTCGCAGCGCAGCAAAATTCCGCCGGGATTTGCACAGCGGCCATGCCGCATGTTAGGTCGCGGGCGGAATTCAGCCTGCGGGGGCACCATGGCATTTTCGGACATTCTCATCATCCTGCTGATCACGGCCGGGGCCACCAAGGCAGCGGCCTATTTCGCCGCCAATGCCGCGCATCTGACCCTGGCCGAGCGCCGCCAGGTCGCCATCCAGTCGGTCGGCATCCAGGCCATCGTGCTGTCGATCTTCGTGTTCCGCGGGCCGAACATCCTCGAACTCTTCCATGTCTCGGTCGAGGCGCTGGAAGTCGCCGGCGGCCTGATTCTGCTGCTGTTCGCCATCGGGCTGGTGCTGGGCGAGGATCATTCCGCCGATGAAAACGCGCCGAAGCCGACGACGGCGATGGCCACCTATCCGCTGGCGGTGCCGCTGCTCGCCTCGCCCCAGGCCATTGTCGCCATCACCATCTTTTCGACCACCGCCGGGTTCGGCAATCGCGGCCCGATCTGGCTGGCGCTCGGCGCCATCCTCGCCTTCAACCTGGTCGTCATGCTGCTGATCGCCCAGTTCATCGGTGGCAAGGACCCGGCCAAGAAATCCGGCGGCGGCGGTTCCGCCATCCTGCTGCGCGTCGTCGCGCTGCTGCTCGCCGCGCTGGCGGTGGAGATCATGGCGCTGGGCCTGCGCGGCTATGGCATCATCCCGGAAAAGCCGCCGGCCAAGGTCGCGGGGCTGGCCAAGCCTGCCGGCCATTGATGCAGCGCCAGCTTCCGGCGCTGGCGGCAGCCCTGCTGCTCGCCGGCTGCGCGACATTGGGGCCGGACTATGCCCCGCCACCGCCGGCGATCGCCGATGGCTGGGTGCCGCCATCGCTGGGCAGCACCGCCGTCGCCGCCAGCGACACCCCCTGGTGGCAGGCGTTCAACGATCCGGCGCTCGACGCGCTGATCACTGCCACTATCGCCGGCAATCGCGACCTGAAGGTTGCCGGCCTGCGCGTGCTGGAGGCGCGGGCCCAGCTCGGCATCGCGCAATCGACGCGCAGCCCCCAGGCCGCCACCGCCAGCGCCGCCACCGGCTATGGCGCCAGCGCGCCGGGTGGCCAGCCGATCGGCAAATATGATTTCCTCTACGGCACTGCCGGCGTCAGCGCCGGCTGGGAAATCGATTTCTGGGGCAAGTTCCGGCGCAGCATCGAGGCGGGGACCGCCGGCTATTTCGCCGCCATCGCCTCGCAACAGGATGTGGCGCTGATTCTGCGCGCCGAGGTGGCGCGGCTCTATCTGCAATATCGCACGCTGCAGGAACGGCTGGCGGTGGTGCGCAGCAATATCGAATTGCAGCAGCGCAACGTCGCCATCACCGAATTGCAGTTCCGCGAGGGCGATGATGCCGAGCTGGACGTGCAGCAGGCGCGCACCCAGCTGCTCACCACCCGCGCCGCTGTGCCGCAACTGGAAGCCGGCATGACGCAGACCCGCAACGCGCTGGCGCTGCTGATGGGTCGGGCACCGGGCGATGTGCCGGAACTGGCGCTGTCGCCGGACACCATCCCGGCGACGCCGGCCGCCCTGCCCGTCGCCATCGCCAGCGATCTGCTCCGCCAGCGCCCCGATGTGCGCACCGCGGCGTTCCGGGCCGGGGCGCAATCGGCGCAGATCGGCATTGCGCGCGCCGATCTCTACCCCAGCCTGTCGCTGGGCGGCTCGATCAGCCTGACGCGGACGACTTTGGGCGGCCTCAGCAACAGCGTCGATATCGGCATCGGCCCCGCCATCCGCTGGAACATCCTCGATTTCGGGCGCATCCGCGGCAATGTCCGCGTGCAGGATGCCCGGCTGGAACAGGCGCTGGAAAATTACCAGCAGACGGTGCTGAAGGCGGCAAACGAGGTCGACAGCGCCGCCATCGTGCTGGTCAAGGCGCGCGAGGAAGGCGCCATCCTCGCCGATTCCGTTATCGCCGCCAAACGCTCGCTGACCCTCGCCAACATCCGCTATCGCGAGGGCCTGTCGGACTTCCAGCGCGTGCTCGATGCCCAGGCGGCGCTGCTGCGCCAGCAGGACCGCGCCATCAGCAACCGCGGCGATACGGCCATCGCGCTCGTCGCGCTGACGAAGGCGGTCGGCGGCGGCTGGATCGCCCCGACCGAAGCCGATTTCGCCAGCCCGGACACCCGCGCGCGCATGCAGGCGCGCAGCAATTGGGCCGGGCAACTCGACATGCCGCAAAGCGCAGGGACGCCGAAATGAGCGATGACACCGCCACCGCCGCCACCCCAGCCAGGCAGACCCGCCGCATCGGGCTGGTGCTGCTCGGGCTGGTCGTGCTGCTCATCACCCTCCACCTGATCGGGGACCGGCTGACGCCCAACAGCAACCAGGCGCGCATCCATGCCTTCATCGTCGGCATCGCGGCCGAAGTCGGCGGCACTGTCGAGGCCGTGCATGTCACCAACAACAGTCGGGTGGTGAAGGGCCAGCCGCTGTTCACGCTCGGCACCGATGCCTATGAAATCGCCGCCGAAAAGGCGCGCGCCGATATCGCCGCGACCCTGCGCGAGCAGCAAGCGCAGGATGCCGCCATCGTCGCCGCGAAAGCCAATGTCGCCATCGCCATGGCCGAGCTCGACAAATCGGCAAAGGACGCCAGCCGCCTCGAACGCATCTATGCCGAGGACAAGGGCGCCGTCTCCGTCCGCCGCCTCGATGTCAGCCGCGCGACGCTGGTCGAGGCGCGGGCGCGGGTGACCGGGGCCAATGCGCAGGTGGCGCAGGCTGTCGCCGCCCGCGGCCTCTCCGGCGACGACAATGACCGGCTGATCGCGGCGCAGAGCGCGCTGAAAAAGGCCGAGCTCGACATCCGCCGCACCACGGTGCGCGCGCCCGCCGACGGCCTGATCACCGACCTGAAGACCGAAAAGGGCCAGTTCGCCGGGCCGGGCAACCCGATCATGACCTTCATTTCGGTGAAGGACGCCTGGGTGACCGCCAACATGACCGAGAACAATTTGGGCCTGATGACCGTCGGCGCGCCCTGCGAGATCGTCCTCGACGTGCTGCCCGGCCAGATCATCAGGGGCCGGGTGCGCAGCATCGGCTATGGCGTCAACGCCGGCGCCAAGACACCGCCCGGCACCCTGCCCGAGGTGCAGAACAGCCGCGATTTCCTGCGCCAGGCGCAGCGTTTCCCGGTTATCGTCGCGCTCGACCAGCCCGATGCCATGGTCATCCGCTCGCTGCGCGAAGGCGGCCAGGCCGAAGTCATCGTCTACACTGGCGACAATGGCGTAATGAACGCGCTTGGCCGGCTGTTCATCCGGGTCAAGGCGCTGCTGGCCTATGCCTGGTAGCAGGGGCCTGCCGCTCGCCACGCGACGGGTGCTGCGCCTTACGACCGGCACCGGCCTTGCCGCCACGCTGGCCTTTGGCGCCGGCTGGCCGATGGCCTATCTGCCGGTGCTGCTGACGGTGACGCTGCTCGCCCCGGCGATGCCGCCGCCGCCGGCGAAGCAGGCGCTGGTCGTGCTGGTGCTGATGACCCTGCTCTGCGGCTGGGGCCTGCTGCTCGGGCCGGTGCTGACCTTTGTGCCGCCGGCCGGCGTGCTGCTGATGCTGCTCGGCATCGCGCTCGCCTCCTACCTCGCCGCCACGCCGCGGCTCGCCATCATTGCGGCGCTGATGACCATCGGCAACACCATCATCGCCGTCATCGCCCGGCAATCCTCGGCCGCGGCGCTGGCGGTGGTGCAACTGATGGTGCTCGGCATGGCCATCGCGTTGGTCCTCACCGCCATCTGCCATGCGCTGTTCCCCGAAGACGCGGCGCCGCCGCCGAAGACCGCCACAGCGGATCCGCTGCTGGCGCGCTGGGCCGGCATCCGCGCCGCCATCATCATGGCGCCGCCGGTGCTGCTCGCCCTGCACAACCCCGGCAGCTATCTGATGCTGATGATGAAGGGCGCGCTGCTCTCGCAACAGGTCGAACACAGCCAGACCCGCACCCTCGCCCGCGAACTGATCGGCTCCACCGCCATCGGCGGCGCCATCGCCATCGCCATCTGGCTGACCCTGCAGGCCTGGCCGGAACTGCCGCTGCTGGTGCTGCTGCTCATGCTCGCCATGCTCGCCGTGGCGCGGCCGATGTATGGCGCCATCGCCAGCCGCTTCAGCTTCGCCTTCTGGCAGAATGTCATGGTCACCATCATCCTGCTGCTCGGCCCCGCCGTCACCGACAGCGAAAACGGCGATGGCGTGCTGTGGCTGATGGCGGTGCGCCTGATGACCTTCCTCGCCCTCGCCGTCTATGCCGCGACCATGGTCAGTCTGCTGGATGGCTGGCGGCAGCGGCGGTTGGCTTTGGGGTAGGTAGAATGCCTCCGGCGGCAGCGGGAAGCGCGAGCGCGGCCCCGCGCCCCAGTCCGGTGCGATCGATGCCGGGGCGTTCTTCGCCGGGTCTTCGAGATAGTGGCCGATGTCGCGCGCCGTCTGGCGGTAGAAGGCCGTGGTCAGCGCGTCGCTGCCGGTGCGGGCGGACAGGTCGGTCGCCAGTTGCGCGAGCCGATCGAGGATATAGGCGCGGGCAGCGGGCGAGCCATCGGCGGCGCCGCCCAGCTTCATCATGGCGAGCAGTGTCACGCCCTGCACTTCGCGGCGCAGGGCGCGGGCCTGGGGGCTGGTGTCGCCGCCGGCGTTCCAGCTGTTGGCGATGACGGTATCGACCAGTTCCGGCAGGGTCAGCGCGCCGGGCTGGCGGGCGGCGAGCGCGACGAGGCGGGCGGCGCGGTCGGCGTCGAACAAGGGTTCCAGCACCTGCGCAGCGAGGATGCGGGCGGCGCGCAGTTGGTCGAAAACATCATCCTTCGACAGGTCCTCGAGGTTGCGGCCCGGCGCCGGGGTCAGCTGCAGCAGCAGCGATTCCGGGATTTCGAGGTTCTGCGGCGCGATCACGCCCATCAGCTGGGCGAGGATGGCGCGCTGGCGATCACCGGGGATGAACTCGGTCGGCGGCAGCGGATGCGCCTCGCCCTTCACGCTCAGATTCTGGACCATGCCGCCTATATATTTGACAGCCGATTCAACGGCATAGCGCTGCTGCAGATAGACGATCCACAACCGCATGTCGCGCAGCTCGCCGATGGCCTCGCCGGGCTTCAGCATCGCCGGGCCGAAATTGGCCAGCGCGATCTTGCGCACCGCGCTGCTCTCGCGGAGGTTTTCTTCGGGCGTGCCGCGGTCGTCATACCAGGTCCAGCGCGGGTCGCTGTCGGCGGTGAAGACGATCCCCTTGTCGCGCATGTCCTTGACGACGGCATCCAGCCCGGCGCGCTCCTCGGCGGCGGCGAAGGGCGTATAGGCATAGCGCACCATCATCGTGTCATAGGCGCCGACCGCGGTCATGAAGGATTCGCTGAGGTCGAGCTTGCCGTTGGTCACCTTCACGCGCGGCGTCGGATATTCCATCACCGAGGAGCGATTGTTCTGGTTCGCCGCCCAATTGTGCTGGAAGCCGAGCGTATGGCCGAGTTCGTGCGCGGTCAGCAGCGCCTGGCGCAGCAGCACCATGTCGCGCTGCGCCCTGGGCATGGCGGCGAAAGTCTCCGGCTTGACGATGCTCGGGTCGGCGACGGTGATGCCGCTGCCATCGCTCGCCAGGCCGCCGCTATAGGCGTCATAGTAATTGGCGATGGTCCGCATCCGGTAGGTGTCCATATGCGTCTTGGCGCCCAGCGTTTCGCCGGTGCGCGGATCGGCATAATTGCCGCTGGAGGAAAAGCCGCGCTCGTCGCGCTGGATCCACAGCACATAGGCATAGCGGATATCCATCGGGTCCATGTCGGCCGGGGCATCCTCGGCGCGGATGGCGTTTTTGAAGCCGGCGGCCTCGAACGCCTTGTTCCACCAGAGCAGCCCGGTCTTCATCGCGGCGCGGATCGGATCGGGGATGGCGGGGTCGAAATAGTAAGTGATCGGCTTCACCGGCTCGCTCAGCGCGGCGCCGGGGTCCTTTTTCTCCAGCCGCCAGCGTGTCACCCATTCCGTGTCGGGCGAATCGTCAAAGGGCTTGGAAAAATCCTTGAAGCGGATGGTGCTGACGCCGATGCGCGGATCGGCCTCGCGCGGGACATAGCCGGTCGGCGCCTTCAGGAAACTGTGGTGGATGCGCATGGTCAGCACGCCGGGGTCGGGCGTGACAGCGCTGATGGCACTGCCCGGCGCATCGGAGGTGAAGGTCGAGATCGTCTCGATCTCGCTGTTTTCCGGAAACGCCTTGATGCGGCGCGGGTAGAAGACGCTGCGCGCCGGATCGAACCGGAAATCCCCCAGTTTCGCCCGCTTCAACCGGTTGGTGATGCCGGCGGCATCGCGCATGAACAGCGCCGTCGCATCGACGGTGACCTTGCCGCCCGCCTCCGACTCCACCGGCAGCACGGCGAGCACCGAGGTCGGAAAACTGTCCTCGACGCCTTCCTGCAGCTTGGCGCTGCCGTTGAGCGCGCGGAAGTTCACATTGATGCGGTTGACGACGACCTTGCCGCCCGACCGCACGAAATGGATGACCGAACTGTAGACGACGCCGCGATCGAAGGGCGCCTCGACCGAGCCGGGGTTGGTCGCCGCCGAGACATAATAGAGAATGTCTTCGTCGAACGCCGGCACCTCCAGCAGCACCCGGCCCTTCGCCGCATCCCAGATAAGCGGCACATAGCCATCGAGGCGCTGGGCGCTGGCTTTCGACGGTGCGGCCGGCGGCGCCGATTGCGCCAGGGCGCTGGTGCCGGCCAGCAACAGGGCAGAAAACAGGATCCGTTGCATCGATCGCCTCACGAGAGTGCCAGAGGGAGAAACACGCGTTACGCCTGTTGCCGGCTGGTCGCCGTCCCGGGATCTTCGCTGCACATCGGCCCCGCTGCCCCTTGTGTCCGGCGCATCGCGCCGCGGGTCAAGGGGGCCGACGCCGAAAAAATGCTGCATCGCCGCAAAAACGAATTGGTGCGCCAAAGCGGATAAAAGCGAGCACTGGAATCATGGGGAATCTTCATCCCACAGAATTCCTGCGCAGCAAGCCTTCCGGACCGATATCCGACCGATGGGCGACAGCCGAGGCTTGGACGCAAAATCCGTCCGGACCGTCACCCCTCAGTGCAGTGACCGCGGCAGGCCGATGCGCACGATCAGACCGGGCTGATTGCTGCCAATGGTGATCGAACCACCATGGGCAGCAACGCCGCGGGCGGCGATGGCCAGCCCGAGGCCGATGCCACCTGTCTCCCGATTGCGCGAGCGTTCGGCCCGAAAGAAGGGATCAAAGGCACGGGCGATGTCGGCGTCCGCCATGCCCGGCCCGTCATCGGCAATGGCGATGGCGACCTGGCTGCCTTCATCTGCAAGGCTGATGCGGGCTGAGCCGCCGTGGGTGACCGCATTGTCGATGACATTGGCAAACACCCGGCGCAGCAGCACCGGATCGGCGGTGATCGTGCAGGCCGGCCCGGGTTCGAGGCGGGCATCGCAGCCCTGGTCGATCAGCTCGTCAACGATGGTTTCGATCATCAGGCGCAGATCGAGCCGCTCGCGCTGCGGCCGCACGCTTTCACCGCGGACATAGTCCATCGTCGTTTCCAGCATGCGGCTCATCTCAACGATCTCCCGATCGACCTGCGGGTGGTTGGACAGCGGCTGATCGGCCAGCAGGAACCGCAGCCGCGCGAGCGGCGTGCGCAGATCATGGGCGATGGCGGCCAGCATTTCGGCCCGTTCATTGGCATTGCGGCGAATGCGGGCCTGCATCATGTTCAGCGCTTCGGCCGCCTGGCGCACTTCGCGCGGGCCTGCCACGCGCACCGGATGATCTTCGCCGCTGCCGATGCGGTTGGCGCTGTCGCCCAGCGCGTGAATGGGCGCTGCGAGCGCGCGACTGAACCACCAGGCCAGCGGGATCATCAACAGCAGGGCGATCAGGATGCCCTTGGCGACACCATATTGCCATTGCGGTTCCGATGGGGTGCGGGACACCACCCGCCAGCGGCCATCGGGCAATTGCATCGCCGCCCGGAAGCTGCCGAACACCAGCGGGCTGAAGCGATCATCGTCCCGGTAAAGCCGCGCGGCCGCCAGCATCTCCTGTTCATAGCTGCGCCGCGCCATGTCGAACTGGCGGGGCCCCAACGGCTCGTTGGCGCCCGACAGTTCCAGCAGCACCTTGCCGGGCGCGACATGGGCCTGGCGGGCGATGGCGGCGGCCACCACCTGCGCCACGGCCCCCTCCCCCGCGGCAATGCCCGGCGCCGAGCGGATCTCCACCTGCAGCGGCGCGCCCTGCTGCGCATAGGGCTGACCCGTCAGCGCGCGGGCAACATCAAGGGTGATGACCGGGAAATCGAAGGGAACCGGGGTGGTCAGGATCACCCCCAGGCTGGCGCAGGCCAGCAGCACCGCGCCGCTCAGGGCCAGGACAAAGCTCGACCGGAAGATCGACCCGCTGATGAGGCGGATCATCGCGCCACCACCCGGGGCATGAACATATAGCCTTCCTGACGGATGGTGCGGATGAATTCCGTCTCGCTGCGGCTGGCCAGCTTGCGGCGCAACCGGCTGACCTGGGTGTCGATGGCCCGATCAAAGGCGTCGCTTTCCGAGGCGCGGCAATTGTCCAGCAACTGGTCACGCGACAGGACCCGCTGGGGCTGTTCAAGGAACACCCGCAGCAAGGCAAATTCGCCTTGCGAGAGCGAGACCAGCACATCGGCCGGATCATGCAGGGCATTTCGGGTCAGATCACAGCGCCAGCCATCAAACAGCAGCAAGGCACCAGAACGGCCGGCCGCTGTGGTCAGCCGCCGTCGCCGCATGACGGCCCGGATGCGCGCCACCAATTCGCGCGGGGCCAAGGGCTTGGCCAGATAATCGTCTGCCCCCACTTCCAGGCCGACGATCCGGTCGGTCTCGCTGCCCAGCGCCGACACCATGATGATCCCGATATCGGGCTGCCCGGCCAGGCTGCGCGCGATCGACAGACCGTCCTCCCCCGGCATCATGATATCAAGCACGACAATATCGACCGGTTCGCGCGCAAGAATGGCCCGCATCGCACCGCCACCATCGGCCGTCGACACGCGAAAGCCATGCTGCCGCAGATGATCAGCCGCCAGCTGGCGCAGGCGCGCATCGTCATCGACCAGAATGACATGGATCGGCGATTCGGCAGCCTGGCTCATGGTTCAATCATAGCGCAAGGCGTCGATGGGATTGAGCCCAGCCGCGCGCCGCGCCGGGACATAGCCGAAAATCACCCCGATCATGGCCGAAAAGCCAAAGCTGAGCAGATTGATCTGGGCGTTGAACAGGAACGGCAGGCCCATCAATGGCGCCGCGATCAGGCAGGCGATGAAGGCCAGCACCATGCCGGCAATCCCGCCCAGGCACGACAGCACCACCGCTTCGACCAGAAACTGCAGCAACACCTCGTGACCAAGCGCGCCGATGGCCAGCCTGATACCAATCTCGCGTGTGCGCTCCGTCACGCTCACCAGCATGATGTTCATGATGCCGATGCCGCCCACCAGCAGGCTGACGCCGGCCACGGCGCCGATCAGGGCGGTCAGGATGCCGACCGTGCCGGACACCGTGTCCGAAATCTGCTTGGCATCCAGCACGTTGAAGTCGTCGGCCGCGTCCGGTGCCAGCCCACGCCGTTCGCGCAGCAGCGCAATCAGGCCGGTGCGCACGCTGGTGCCATCAAAGGCCGGATCGGTGCCCACCATGATGGCGCGAATATCCTGGTTGCCGATCATCTGGCGCTGCACGGCCTTGATCGGCATGATCACCGTGTCGTCCTGATCATTGCCGAAATTGCCCTGGCCGCGCGCTGCCAGCACCCCCACCACCGTGCAGGCAATGCCCTTGATGCGAAAGCTCTGCCCGATGGGATCGACCATCTGGAACAGATTGTCGACGATGGTCTTGCCGATCACGCACACGCTCTTGCCGGCCTGCTCCTCTTCCGGGCTGAAGGTGCGGCCGCTCACCACCGCCCATTTCTGGGCGATGAAGTAACCGTTGGTGGTGCCACTCACCGTGGTCGTCCAGTTCTGGGCATTGCGGATGGCGGCTGCCGGTGTTTGCGCCAGGCCGGTGACCGCGGTGACTCCGGCCAGCTGTTCGGTGATCGCCGCCACATCGGCAGGCTTGAACGGTGGCGGCGCCTCACCCGAACCGCCGCCCGGCCCGCTGTTCTGGCCCAGCCGCACCTGCAGCACATCCGAACCCAGCGCGGCGATCGAGCTTCTGATCGCTTCGGTGGCGCCATTGCCCAGCGTGACCATGGTGATCACCGAAAACACCCCGATCACGATGCCCAGCACCGTCAGGAAAGAGCGCAACAGGTGACGGCGGATCGCGCGCACGGCGAGGAGAAAGGTCGTGGCCAGCATCAGCGCCGCTCCACCGCCGCCACCATGCCATCGCGAAAGCGGATGATGGTGCGGGCAAAGGCCGCCATCTCGGGCTCGTGCGTCACCATCAGCACGGTGATGCCCAGGTCGCCGTTCAGCCGGGTCAGCAGCGCCATGATCTCCACGGAGCGTTCGCTGTCGAGGTTGCCGGTCGGCTCGTCGGCCAGCAGGACGGCGGGTTCGGTCACGATGGCGCGCGCGATGGCCACCCGTTGCTGCTGCCCGCCCGACAGTTGGTTGGGCGCATGATGGGCCCAGGGCGCCAGGCCCACCCGGTCGAGCGCGGCCATCGCCAGATCGCGGCGGCGCCGGGGCGGCTCGCCGCGATACAGCAGCGGCAGTTCGACATTCTCCAGCGCCGATGTCCGCGCCAGCAGGTTGAAGCCCTGGAACACAAAGCCCAGATAGCGCCGTCGCAGCATGGCGCGTTGGTCCACATCCAGCCGTTCGACACGGTGGCCCAGAAACAGGAATGTGCCGTCGGTTGGCGTATCGAGGCAGCCCAGGATGTTCATGGTCGTCGATTTGCCGGAGCCGCTGGCTCCCATCACCGCCACGAAATCATGCTGATCGACGGTCAGATCAACGCCGCGCAGCGCCTGGAAGGCGGCATCACCGCTGCCAAACCGCTTGGTGACGCCGCGAAGCTGGATCATGGCCGGGCTCATGACGCGGGCCCGGCCTTCACGCCGGTCACGATGGGCATGCCCGGCCGGATGTCGGCGCCCGAGACGGCGGTGAAGCGGCCGTCCGTCTGCCCGGTCACCACCGCAACGGCGCGCAGGCGGCCCGCCTTGTCGAGCACATGCAGCGGCTGCGTGCTGCCAACGCCAATCCCCCGCTGGCGCACCACCGTGGTGCCCTGCCCGGGGTTGGGCGGCCTGAACTGGAAGCCGCGCTTCCTGTCGTCTGTGGTCGCCGCCGGCGGCTTGAAGCGCAAGGCGGCGTTGGGCACCAGCAAGACATTGCGCGATCCGGCGGTGGGAATGGTGGCGGTTGCGGTCATCCCGGGCCGCAGGCTGAGATCGGCATTGTCCAGCGACAATGTGGCCACATAGGACACCACGCCGGCGGTCGTGCTGGCAGTCGATGTGGTGGAGAGATTCCTGGCGCCCAGATCGACCCGGTCAATCCGCGCCGGAAAGCTGCGCCCCGGCCAGGCGTCGACGGTGAAGCTGGCGCGCTGGCCGGCCTTCACCTGCCCGACATCGGCTTCATCCACCGACACTTCAAGCTGCATGCGCTTCAGATCTTCCGCGATGATGAACAGCGACGGCGTGTTGAACGCCACCTGCACGGTCTGCCCCGGATCGATCGAGCGTTTCAGCACCACGCCGGACACCGGCGAGCGGATGATGGCCCGGTCCATGTTGGTGCTGTCGGATGACAATTGGGCGCGGGCCGATGTCACATTGGCTTGCGCGGTGGCCAGCGCCGCCTGCGCCCGGGCCACGGCTGCCACCTGGGCCTGCAATTCGGTTTGCGACGGAACCTGCCCACCCGACAATTTCAGCACATCGCGCAGGCGCTGCAATTGCAGCTGCGCATCCAGCAGCACCGCCCGTTCCCGCACCACGGCGGCATTGTTTGCCGCCAGCGTGGCCCGCGACCGGGTGACCGCATCGTTCAGCCGCACCGTGTCGATGATCGCGATCGGCTGGCCGGCCACCACCCGGTCGTTCACCTCCACCAGCACCTTGTTGACGATGCCGGAAATTTCCGAGCTGACATCGACCTGGTTGGTGGGCGCCAGATTGCCGGTGGCGGTAACCGTCACCATGATGTCGCCGCGCCGGGCCAGCACCGTTACATATTGCACCGCGTTTTCACCGCCCGTGCAGCGGGCCAGCACAAGCAGCAGCGGAACCAGCACCGCGCCGCCGATCAGCCAGCGGCGATGGCGCTGCCACAATGGCTGCGACGCGGCGCCGAAAAACTCGGCAGACGAAGATGAAGCGTTCATGATTGTCCCGTCGTCCCCGCTGATGGCGCGGCATCCCAGCCGCCGCCCAGCGCCAGATAGAGTTGAATGACGGCGTTCACCTGCGCGGCCCGGGCATTGGCGAGGCCATCCCGGGCGCCGAGCAGGCTGCGTTCGGATTCAAGCAGCGCCCGGAAATCATTGGTGCCGGCGCGATAATTGTTGCGCGCCAGCACGACCGAACGTTCCGAGGCCTCCACCTGTTCCTGCAGGGCCGCGATCCGCCGATCGGCCGCAGACCGTGCCACCAGGGCATTGTCCACATCCTCCAGCGCGCCCAGCACGGTGGCGCGATAGGCGGCAAAGGCGCCCTTTGCCGCGGCCTCCTGCGACCGGATGCCGGCCCGTCGCTGTCCACCGTCAAAGATCATCTGGGACACGCTGGCGAACAGGCCGCCGGTGACCAGATCAAACGGATTGGTGGCCCGCGCCGAACTGGCGGTGAGCGACCCGCTGAGCGTCAATGCCGGGGCCAGTTGCGCCCTGGCGACGCCGATCCGGGCGGTCGCGGCGGCAAGGCTGCGTTCACTGGCGCGCACATCGGGCCGGCGGCGCAGCAGATCGGCGGGCGTTCCGGTATCGATCATCGTGCCGGCGGCCGGCAATGGGCGGGGCTGCCGCAACACTGCGTCCAGCGCGCCCGGTGCCAAGCCGGCCAGCACGGCCAGGCGATAGCGCGCCTGCGCCTCGCTCTGTTCCAGTTGCGGCACGGTCGCTGCCGTCTGGGCCCTGAGGCTGCGGGCCTGTTCGACATCAATGGCCGACACCAGGCCCGCCCCGGCCCGCCAGCGGACAATCTGCTCGGTCTGGCGCTGCACCGCTTCGCTGCCGCGGGCAATTTCAGCCCGGGCCTGGGCGGTGCGCAAATCGATGTAGGTGCGCGCCACCTCAGCCGCCAGCAGCGCCTGGGCATTGGCCAGCGTGAAGCCGGCGGCGGCATAGTCCGCCCGTGCCGCCTGCACCGAACGCTTCTGGGCACCAAACAGATCCAGCGTCCAGCGCGCATCAATGCCGTTGGAGAAGGACCAGCTGTCTGGTGGCCCGTCAGCGAATGTGCGGCCATTGCGCTGTGTCATGTCGATCTGCGGGCGGTTGCTGCCCCGCGTCTGCGCCAGAGCGGCGCGGGACTGGGCAACCCGCGCCATGGTTTGGGCGAGATCCTGGTTGTCGCGCAGCGCCTGGACAATCAGATCGGTCAGCACCGGATCGTCGAGGCTGCGCCACCAGTCGACAAGATCGGCCTGGGCGGCGCCACCTGACCCCGCATAGGCCGACGGCACACCAAGGTCGGAAGGCTGCGCCGGCGCATAGTCCGGCCCCGCCGCACAGGCCGACAGGGCCAGCAACAGGCCCGGCGCCCAGCCATTGCGAAGCCGGCTCATGGCCGCACGCAATCGCCGACATGGCGACCAATGATTTCCATGCGCACCGACATCAGGCCGAAATTGATCTTGCCGCCAAGGTCAAATTGCTCGCCGCCCTGGGTGCCGGTCCATGCCACCGGACGCGCGCCAAAGGGCCCCTTGCAGGCGCCCCGCATCACCAGCTTGCCGCCCTGCAGGCGGGTTTCGCTGATGGCACATTGCGGCGCCCTTTTGTCCTGGCGCCCGGCGGGCTGGAACCGCAAGGGCGCCAGTGGATCCACCTGCAACTGCGCAAGCGTGAAGCAGGCGCGCCCGACGATCGGGGTTGCGTCCGCCGGGCCGCCAATCAGCCTGTGGGTGATCTCCCAGGCACCGGGCCTGAAATCGGCCATCGGCTCGGCGGCGGACTCCGCCCCGCTGGCCCCGCCCAAAACCAGCATGGCGGCAATCGACAGGGGGACGACGTGCCTTGGACCATGGATCGGCACGGGGTGGCGACTTGATCGAGGCATGCGCTGCACCTCATGAGCGGTGGTTCACTGCACCCATGGTTAGCAACGGATCGTCACTGGATTTTGTCTGGCCTGTCACAATCCCGAACAGGATTCCTGTCCAGCCGAGCCGCGGCATTTCACCAACCGCGGCCGGCGATGCGCCACAGGTCAAGCCTGGATCAGCGCCAGCCTTTCCGCGCGCGCACGCATTCAGGAAAGTTGGTGCACCAAAGAGGACAGAATTGGGACACAGAAATCATTGGGAAACTTGGACCGATGGATGCAAATCGGGCTGCATCAGGTCATCAGCCTTGCTGGTGACAGACGGTCGGGTCATGAAACCCGGGGCATTGGCGATATCGGCGCCGGACATGGTCCTGCCGCCGAACAGATAGGGATAATGATACTCCCGCAAGGCTCGATGATAGGCCCGAACCTCGGCCTTGAAGGCAAGTTCGGCCTCGACGTCGCTGCCGGCCAGTGCCTGCAGCCCTTGCGCCGCCTTGATCGGCGGCAGCAGGCAGCCAATCGTCTGGGCCAGGCCCTCGCGTCGGGCGATGCCGGCATCGCGGGCGGCGCTGTCGGTGGCCACGGCGTCATCGCCCAATTGCTGGAAGGCGAAATACCATTTCCATTCAAAGGCAACACCGGTGGCGGCCTGGTCGGCATAGGCCGGATACTGCCGGACAAAACGCGCCATCGTCTGCGCCTTGGGTCGATCCCAGCCGGCGTGCACGTCTTCGCGGTTCTCGCGGGCGATGGCGGCGGCATCGGGCAGCGGGACGGCGGCATTGATGCCAAGATGCGCGGCCGCCGGCACCACCAGCGTGATGGCAAACCAAAGCCCGGCCAACACGGCGGCTTGCGTGGCCGAAGCGGCCGGCAGCCGCGCCACGGCCAATGTCACCAGCATCCAGAACGCCAGGCTGAGCAACACCAGGCCGACGGCAGCGCCCAGGCGCAGCGGGGCCGTGCCTTCGACCAGCGCGCCAATGGCCAGTGGCACCAGCAGCGCCAGCACCACCCCGCCGGCGCGCAGCACAACGCGGGGGCTCCACAGCCGCTGCCGGGCCCGCGGCAGGCTGTCGAGCGCCGCCAGCCGACCGGCCTCGCGCTCGCCCGACCAGAGATCGTGCAGCAGGGCGATCAGCAGCAGCGGCGCCAGATAGACGGTGACGAAAGCGAAATCGAAACGGCCGGCCAGCAGCAGCTCTGGATTGGCGGCTTCATTGTCGTTGATCTGGCCTTCCAGTGCCAGGATGCGGATGCGCATCACCGCTGGCACGGCGTCCCCGCGCGTTGGCGCCACAAAGGCCAGATCGCCGGGCATGCGCCAAACCGGGAAGTTGCGATAATAGCCGAACTCGCCGGGATCACCCTTGGCAAAGGCGGTGATGGCCTGTGTCTCCCGGGTCTCCAGCGCCACCACCCGGGCGATGTCCGCACGGATGGCCGCCACATCCGCCAGGCCAAGCGCCACCGCCATGCTGGCCAACAAGGCCAGCACCACCAGCCCCAACCGGGAAGGCCCGGCCAACAGCCGCCATTCGCGCGCCAGTGCCGTCATCACGCCGGCTCCTGCCGGCTGGCACGCGCCAGCAGCCACAGCAGCGCAGCACCCCACAACAGCATGACCGCCAGCGCGGGCAGCATACCGGCCATGCGGTCCGCCCGTGCCGGGCCCTGATGATGGAATGGCGTCTGTTCGGCCCAGAAGCGGGCCGAAACGCGGCTCTGGCGCTCGGCGATCGGGTCGCGATTGCGGGCGGCATCATCGCCGGCGCGCACCTGGAAGGTGTGCAGGCCGTTGAGCGACTGGATCAGGCGATAGCGATGCGCTTCGGCTGCGTCCTGAAAGGCGATATGGCTGGCCAGATCGGTGGCGGCGCCGGCCATGCTGGCCTGGGCAAAGCCGATCGCCGGGCTGACCACCCCCAGCATTTCCAGCAGGCGATGCTGCTGCAGCTGCACGGCGGCCAGCTGGGCGGCGTGCCGGGCAAACAGCTGGCTGGTCAGCCGCTCCCCTTCCGTCGACATCGCACCGCGATAGTTGAAGGGCAGATCCTCCACTCTGGTGACGCCATGGCGCTTGAGCAGGGCAGCCTTGAAGGCGGCGAAATGCGGGTCGTTCGGATTGTGGCTGTCGCCCAGCCCGCGCAGTTCCTGGTGGATGATCAGATCGGTTTCGGCCTTGGTGGGCAGCGGATAGGCCAGCGCCGCCACGCCGGCCGCGACGCGCGGCACCAGCACCACCAGCACCGCCCAGGCCAGCACCAGCGCCATCAGCGCCGCTTGCGCGGAGCGGGCACGCACCGACACCAGCGTGATGCCCAGCACCCACAAGGCCAGCCACAACAGGGCGGCGAGCGCCATCAGCGCGGCCACGGCGGCATCCTGCGGCGCCTGCACCACCGCATGCGCCAGCGCCGCCAGCGCCGGCAATG
Source organism: Alphaproteobacteria bacterium PA4 (assembly GCA_002256005.1). Lineage (GTDB taxonomy): Bacteria > Pseudomonadota > Alphaproteobacteria > Sphingomonadales > Sphingomonadaceae > Sandarakinorhabdus. Next base: position 32,901 of record NKIQ01000014.1, read on the forward strand.
CCGCCAGCCCGGCCACCAGGCCCAGCGCCAGCGCCTTGCCGGCGATCAGCGCGCCCGTGCTGGCCCCATGGGTCAGCTGCAGGCGCAACAGCCCGGCCTCGCGTTCGGCAACGATCATCGCAAAGCCAATGAACACCAGCAGCAGCGGCACCAGCACGCGCAGCACAAAGGCCGGGGTGAGCTGGCCAAAGCGGATCAGCCCCGACGATTCACGCGCCGCGCCCAGGGTGGTGGCATTCTGGCGATGCCCTTCAAGATAGATCAGTGACCCGGCAAAGGCGTCCACGCCGGGATCGAACGCCGCCAGTGGCCCCAGGGGCCGCAGGGCATAGGTGCCATAATGCACCATGCGGTGGGGGTGACGATCCGGCTGGTTGGCAAATTGGGTGTTGGCGGCCATCTGCGCCGCAGCGCGATCGGCGGCCATGCGGCTGGCCTGGCTGGCCCCGGTGACAGCGGCAATGGCCGACAACATGCCGAGCAGCACCAGCGCCACCACGGCCAGGCGCGCCCGCCCGAACAGCCGCAGTTGCAGCGCCGCAATGGCCCGCACCCGGCTCATGCCGCGACAACGCCATCGTGCAGGGCATTGAGATCAAAGCGCGGCCCGGTCGCGGCGGCGCGCCATTCCCGCGCCAGCCGGCCACCGGCCAACAGGCCGATGCGGCCCGCGACATCGGCGGCGCCAAACAGATCATGGGTCACCATCAGCACCGAAACGCCACGCGACGCGACATCGGCCACCAGCGCGTGAAAATCCCGCGTGGCCGCCGGATCAAGGCCCGAAGTCGGCTCGTCGAGCAGCAGCAGCGGCGTGCGGCGTAGCAGCGCCAGCGCGATCGCCGTCTTCTGGCGCATGCCCTTGGAAAAGCCGCCCACCGGCCGGTCCCAGGCGCTTTGTGCCAGCTTGACCGCGGCAAAGGCCCCCTCCACCTCGTCGCGACCGCGCGGGCTGCTGGCCAGATCAAGGAAATAGGCAATATTCTCGCGCGCGGTGAACGTCGGATACAGGGCCACATTTTCCGGCAAATAGGCGGTCGCCGCGCGCACCGCGTCTGCTGCGACGGCGGGATCATGGCCAGCCACCAGCACCCGGCCAGCGCTGCGCTGCAGCAGGCCAAGCGTGGCGAACAGCGTCGTCGACTTGCCGGCGCCATTGCCGCCCAGCAGCGCATAGACGTCGCCCGGCGCCAGCGTCAGCGACAGCCCGTCGACAACGCGGCGGCCACCGCGCTCCACCACCAGACCATCGATGGCCAGCGTGGCCGTCATCAGAAGCGAACCCGCGCCGCCACAGTTGCGGCGCGTGGCTGGCCGGGCTGCACCCACAATTGCGCAAAGCTGTTGGTGTAATAGGTGGCGTTGAACAGGTTGCTGACCTCGGCAAACAGCTCCACCTTCTGGCTGATGTCGGCCCGCACGAACAGCCGGGCCAGGGTATAGGCGGGCAGGAAGAACTGGGTCGCTGTTTCGCCCAGCCGTCCGCCGGTGTGCTGCACGCCCCCGCCCAGGGTCAGCTTCAGATCGTCCGTCACCTGCACGCCTTTGGCGGCCTGCACGTTAAACTGGTGACGCGGGATGTTGATCAGGCGATCGCCCACCCGGATGTTGAGACTGAAATTGGGATCGAGCACCGCCGCCCGCGCCGTCGCGTCCACAAAGGCATAGCTGAACAGCAGATCGACATCGCCGGGCAGCTTGCCATTCAGGTCGACTTCGAGGCCGCGGCTGCGCGCCTGGCCGATCGGCACCGAAAAGCCCGGATTGGACGGATCGGCCGCCAGCACATTGTCCTTGCTGAGGGTGAACAGCGCGACCGTGCCGGTCAGCTTGCCATCCAGCAGGTTGAGCTTGGCGCCGGCTTCGGCAGAACGGCTGGTTTCCGGATTGAAGATGCGGCCGACGACATCCGCGCCGATGTTGGCGCGGAAGCCCTCACCATAAGCGGCGTAAAGCGACAGCGCCGGGCTGGCTTCATAGACAATCCCGGCTTGCGGCGAGAAGCGGCTGAAATTGCGGGTGCTGGCCACACCATTGGCCCGGTTGAGGGTGGTGAGCTTGAAATCATCATAACGCCCGCCCAGGCGGACCTGCACACCGCCGCCCAGATCGATCTGATCCTGCACATAGGCGCCAAAGGCCTGTTGCGTGTCCAGCCGGTTGGTCTGCGGGCCCGGTGTCGGCAACGGGAAGCGGCCATAGACGGGGGCCAGGATATCGATGTCATTCGATTGCTGGGCCGTGGTCGCGGTGCCGATCGACGGCGGCCGGAAACGCAGGAACAGCTGGCTGTTCTCGAACCGGTCATAGTCTGCCCCAAACAGCAGACGATGCTTCAGCGCGCCGGTCGCTAAGCGGCCCTGCACTTCGCCCCGCAGCACCTGATGTTCGGCATCATAATCCCGGAACCGGCGCTGGCGCGACAAGGAACGGCCATCACGAAACAGGCGCTGGCGGCTGGCGGCCAGCTCGGCTTCGGTGGAAAAACCGGTGAGGCGGGTGTCGCGGTGCTGACCACCGATAAGGGCCGACCAGTCATCGCTGAACTGGTGGCTCAACTGCAGCTGGTGGCCGTTGACTTCGGCCGCAAGCGGCCCATCGCCCGGCTCGCCAAGAAAGGTGCGGCGGTCCATCACGCCCAGCTTGCCATTGATGGCGACGACACCGCGATCAAACGGCGCGTTGGCGCGGGTCAGCTCCAGTTCATAGGTGAGCGCGGTCTTCTCGCCCAGCTTGACCAGCACCGACGGCGTGAAACCCCAGCGGTCGGATCTTGTGCCGCGGAAGCTGCCGGCGTCTTCATAAAAGCCGATCAGCCGCACCGCCGCCACGTCGGCCAGCGCCAGGTTCACATCGCCATCAACCCGCTGGCGATCCCAGCTGCCAGCCTGCACGCCGATGCTGGCCCGCGTGTCGAAATCGGCCTTTTTGGTGACAATATTGATGACGCCGCCCGGCTCGCCGCGGCCGAACAGCGCCGCCTGCGGGCCTTTCAGCACCTCGATCTTCTCGATGCCCGACACATCGCGGACCCCGCCAAAGCCGCGACCGTTGTTGAAGCCGTTGACCAGATAGCCGGAGGGAAGATTCTCATCCCCGGCAAAGCCGCGCACGGCAAAGGCGTCCCACAGCCCGCCAAAATTGTTCTGCCGCGCCACCGAGGCATTCAGATCCAGCGCGTCGGTCAGCCGCAGGATATTGTTGTTGGCCAGCCAGGCCTGATCGATCGTGGTGATCGCGGCCGGAGTTTCCTGAATGGTGAAGTCACCGCGATAGGGCTGGCGGGTGGCCGTGACAGTGATTTCGGCAGCGCCGCGGGTTTCGGCGTCGGCATCGGCTTCGGCCGCGCAGGCTGGAAGGGCAGTGCCAGCCAGCAGCAAGGCAGCGATATGGCGGATCATGGGTTCCTCGTGAATGGCAGCTGATTCTGAATCCGGGGCGCTTGATACAAGATATCATCATCTAAACAAGTCGTAACCTTGCGCATTGCCGGATACCGATTGACGCATCAGACACGGGGTTCTGCCGGCTCGATGCACGCCTGCGCGGTCACGACCGATGGCGGCGCCGGGGAGCAATTCTGGCCCCGCGTCTTGCTGAACCGGCGGCACCCGCCAAAACCGGCCACCGGTGGCACGAAGGCCCCAGGCGTCAGGCGCCGCGTGCCGGCAGCACGCATTGCTTCCAGATGCCGCCGAGCGTCTTGAACCCGTCGCGGACCTCGACGCGACTGCCACGACCGTCCGGATAGATGGTGAAGGCCTTGGACACGGCCCGATAACCATTCTTGAGGAGCACGATCTTTGCGCCGTCATCCTGATCCAGAACGGCGACATTGTTCTTGTTGGCAAGGCAGAAGGCGACTTTGTTGACCGACAGATCGGTCCGGTAGACTTCAGTGGCCGGCCGGCTGAGCACGGTCTGTGTCGAAGCGCAGGCACTCAGGGCGAGCGGCGCCATGACGGCAAGCACGGGACGCACGAGGTTCATTACCGATTCCTCGTTTAGCGATATACCCCCGTATGACAGCAATGCAGTTGTCGCCCTGGCGTGCGAGCCGCGAGCGGCACGCTGTTGATCTGCTTGGGGTGAACTGCCGGTCTGCCGCGGCTGGGGGGGCTTGGGGTCCGGACCCTGAGGTCAGTCGCAACCAACCGGCAGTTCAAGTGATGAACCTAAGCCATTGCCCAACATGCCGCGACGAATGTTCGTCTATAATCTCGATAATGGAGACAATCATCCGGCCCGCCAGCCGCCGCCCAGCGCGCGAAAGGCGGTCACCGCGCTGCGCGCCGCTTCGGCCCGGGCAATGATGGCCTGCTCCTCTGCATCCTGCCGCTGCCGGCGCACGGCGATTTCGTCCACCAGGCTGAGGCTGCCGGCCTGCCAGGCGGCATGTGTGCGGGCCTGGGCGGCCAGCAGGGCACGCCGCGCTTCGTCCAGCTGATTGGCCACCTGGCGGTTGCGCGTCAGCGCCGAAAGCGAATCCTCTGCCTCTGCCACCGCCAGCAGCGCTGTCTGGCGATAGGCAGCGACAGACTCGCGCAGTCGGCCCCTGGCTGCCGCTTCCTGGGCGCGCAGCCGGCCACCGGCAAAGATCGGCGCGCTGATCTGGGCTTCGGCTCCCAGCTGAACAGCGCCGGCCGTCAACAGACTGGTCATGCCATTGGCCAGAAAACCGGCAAAACCCGACAAGGTGAGCCGCGGATATCTGGCGGCAATCGCTTCGGCAACATTGGCATCGTTCGCCGCCACCTGACGCTGGGCCGCCACAACATCAGGCCGACCAGACAGCAACGCCGCCGGGCCATCGGCCGCCGCAACCATCGGCACCGCCGGTATCGCGCCACCACCCATTTCGCGTTCGGCACTGCCGGGCGCCCGGCCCATCAGCACGTCAAGCCGGTTGAACTGCACCTCCAGGCCGGCTTCCAGCGCCGGAATGGCGGTGCTGGCCGCCGCGCGGCTGGCGGCGACCTGGTCAGCCTCCACCGCCGCAGCCACACCGCCGGCCGCCCGTGCGCCCACCAGCTGCGATAATGTGTCGAACGTGGCCAGCCGTTCGTGCGCCACCGCCAGCCGGGCTTGCAAACCGCGCGCCATGATGAAGGCATCACAGACTTCGGCAGCGATGGTCAGCCGGGCGCCGGCCACGCCGGCCTCCGCCGCCGCCTTGCGGGCCAGCGCAGCGCGGCTGGCTGCCGAGAGGCCGCCAAACAGGTCAAGTTCCCAGGCGGCCGAACTAGTCAGGCCATAACGTTCCACCGTGCGGGTGAAACCGGGGATACGCGACGTGAGCTTGCCCTGCTGGTCTTCGATCGACAGTTGCTGAATGCCAGCCGTGCCGCTGGCCAACAGCGTCGGCAGCCTCGCCCCACGCGCCGCCTTCAATGCTGCTGCCGCGGTTTCCAGCCGGGCCGCCGCCATTTCAATGTCAAGATTGCCTGCCAGCGCCAGGTCCACCATGCGGTCAAGTTGCGGATCACCGAATTGCTGCCACCACCGGGCATCCAAACTGCCAGTGACGCTGATGGCGTTGCGATATTGATCGGGCAAGGCTGGCGGCGCCGGCAGCGGCGGCCGGGCAGCAGCGCTGGTGGCAGCCAGCAGGGCAAAAGCGATGGCATTCAGAGACGGACGCATGACATGATTCCTTGACATGTGAACAGTGATAAAATACATTCTTTTTCATGAAAAGCAACGATCCAATTTCAGGAAAACGACGCGCGGGACGGCCCAGTGTCGATCGCAGGGACGAGATTCTCGACGCGGCGGAGCGACTCTATGACGCCATCGGGTTCGACAAGACGACGATTGGCGATGTCGCGCGGGAGCTGGGCATGTCCCCGGCCAACCTGTATCGCTTCTTTGCCAACCGCCAGGCCATCGATGAAGCCGTGGCCGCGCGACAGTTGCGCCTTATTGAAGATGCTGCCTGGGCAGAGGCACGCCGCGCCCATCTTGATCCCGAAGCCGCCTTTCGGCAGCTTTGCGTTGCTGTTTCATTGAAAACACGCGATCTTCTGCTAGAAAGTGGCCGGGCGAGCGAGCTTTGCCTGGCCGCCACCCGAGGCAAATGGCAGCCGGTCCGCGCCTATATGGGCACCTTGCATGGCGCCGTGCGGCATGTGTTGTCGGAAGGCGTGGCCCAGGGCGTTTTCCGCAGCGGTCGCAACAGCGACGAAACGGCAGCCACTGTCGTCAACGCCATGGTGGCGGTGTGGCACCCGATCATCATTGACGCCAATGGCGCGGAGGCGCTGGAAGCCAATGCCGTCGCCCTGGCTGATCTGCTGCTATCGGGGTTGAAAATAAAAAGTGATTAATGATGATATTTTTCATCTTATCATGAAAGCCATCTGAGGCTATATCGGAGTCGACACCCCGGGTTTGGGCTGGAGACGACGATGCGCAGATCGCTTGTTTGGAACGCTGGCACTTTCCTGCTGCTGGCAGCTTGTTCAGCCAGCACAGTGCCGCCGCAGCCGCCGCTTGTGAGCGTGGCGATTGCGGTGCCAGCAGCGGCCGGTAGCGATTCCGGCTTTACCGGTGTCGTGCGCGCTCGCATCGAAGCCGCCCCCGGCTTCCGGGTGGGCGGCAAGATCAGCGCCCGGCTGGTGGATGCCGGACAGACAGTCCGCGCCGGCCAGCCCCTGTTCCGGCTGGCGCCGGAAGATTATGACCTTGCCACCGCTGCCGCGCAGGATCGGGTGCGCGCTGCACAGGCCGATGTCGACCGCACGGTGGCAGACGAACGGCGGTTGCGCGGTCTGGTCGACAGCGGCGCGGTTTCGGCATCGGCCTATGACGGCATCAAGGCGGCACGCGACGCCGCCATAGCCAATCTGGCGGCCGGCAGGGCCAATGCCGCGAGCGTGGCCAACAATGGCCGATACACCAGCCTGCTGGCCGATGCCGACGGCGTCGTGACCGAAATCCTGGCGGAATCCGGCCAGGTCGTGGCCGCCGGCACCCCGGTGCTGCGGCTGGCCCGGGCCGGTGCACGCGAGGCGCTGGTATCGATACCCGAAACCAGGGTTGCCGGTCTGCCACGCCGTGCCCTGGCCCTGCCCTATGGCGGTGGTGCGGCGATCCCGGCGCATCTGCGCGAAGTGGCCGGGGCGGCGGACCCTGTCACCCGCAGCTTCCAGGCCCGTTATGTGCTGGAAAGCGGAGCGCCGCCGCCGTTGGGCACCACCATCACCATCAGCCTGTCTGCCGAGCGGACAAATCTGGTGGCTGTGCCGCTGGCCGCTGTCGTCGACTTTGGCCGTGGTCCCGGCGTGTGGCTGATCGACGCCGACATGCGGGTCAAGCTTGTGCCAGTGCGGATGCAGCGCCTGACCGAGGAAAGCGCGCTGGTGCCGGCCACCGCCCTGCCGGTGGGCAGCCGCATTGTGGCCCTTGGCGGCCATTTGCTGCGCGCCGGCCAGCGGGTGCGTTTGGCGCATGACGCGACGGTGCGGTCATGAAGGGGCCCAATCTTTCCGCCATCGCGGTCAAGGAACCGTCGGTCACCCTGTTCCTGATGATCGCCATCATCGCGGCGGGCCTGTTCGCCTTCTTCCAGCTGGGCCGGGCGGAAGACCCGAACTTTACCGTGAAGACGATGACGGTAACGGCGCTATGGCCCGGCGCCACCGCGCGCGAGATGCAGGACCAGGTCGCCGACCGGATGGAAAAGCGGCTGCAGGAGCTGCGTTACTACGACAAGGTGGAAACCCAGACCCGTCCGGGCCTGACCACGCTGACGTTGAGCCTGAAAGACTCAACGCCCCCCGCCGCCGTGCCGGACCAATTCTATCAGGCCCGCAAGAAGCTGGGCGACGAAGTCATCAACCTGCCGCGCGGCGTGATCGGCCCGATCGCGAATGACGAATATTCCGATGTGTTCTTTTCGCTGATCGCCGTGCAGGCCAGGGGGCTGCCGCACCGGGCGCTGGTGGCGCAGGCCGAGGCCATCCGCAGCCAGCTGCAGCATGTCGATGGCGTCAAGAAGGTCACGCTGATCGGCGAGCAGCGGCAGCGCATCTTTGTCGACATCAGCCAGCGCCGGCTGGCCACATTGGGCCTTGCGCCCGATGCGCTGCTGGCGGCGCTGGCCAATCAGAATCTGCTGCAACCGGTGGGCGAGGTGCAAACCGGCTCGCGCGCCATCAGCCTGCGGGTGACCGGCGCCTTTGACGATGTGGCCGCAGTGCAGGCCACCCCCATTGCCGTGGAGGGCCGGGTGCTGCGAGTGGGGGACATTGCCGACGTGCGGCGCGGTTATGAAGACCCGGCCAGCTATCTGGTGCGGCACAATGGCCAAGCCGCGCTGATCCTGGGCGTGGTGATGCGCGAGAACCACAATGGCACGACCCTTGGCGCAGCGTTGAAGGCCAAGCTGGCCGAAGTCCGCAGCGGGCTTCCGCTTGGCATCAGCGTCACCGAAGTGGCCGACCAAGCCGCCAACATCGCCGAGGCCTATGGCGAGTTCATGCTGAAGTTCGCCGTGGCGCTGGGCGTGGTGATGGCAGTCAGCCTCCTCGCGCTGGGCTGGCGGGTGGGGATTGTGGTGGCGCTGTCAGTGCCGCTCACGCTCGCTGCCGTGTTCGTCATCATGCTGATGACCGACCGCCAGTTCGACCGCATCACGCTTGGCGCCCTCATCCTCAGCCTGGGCCTGCTGGTGGATGATGCAATCATCGCCATCGAAATGATGGTCGTGAAGCTGGAGGAAGGCTTCAGCCGGGTGGCCGCCGCCACCTTCGCCTGGGGCGCCACCGCAGCCCCGATGCTGGCCGGCACGTTGGTCACGGTGATCGGTTTCCTGCCGGTGGGCTTTGCCCGCTCCACGGCCGGCGAATATGCCGGCAACATCTTCTGGATCGTCGGCTTTGCGCTGGCCATCTCCTGGGTGGTTGCCGTCTATTTCACCCCTTATCTGGGCGTGAAGTTGCTGCCCGACATCGCGCCGGTGCCCGGCGGCCATGAGGGCATCTATGCCACCCCGCGCTATCGCCGCTTGCGCGCCGCGATCAGCCGCAGCGTGGCCAACCGCGGCCGCGTGGCGCTGCTGGTGGTGGCGGCCTTTGCCATCGCCGGCGTGGTGCTGGCTCTCGCCGTGCCCAAGCAGTTCTTCCCCTCGTCAGACCGGCCGGAGCTGATCGCCGAAGTCTATCTGCCGCATGGATCGAGCCTTGAAGCCACTGGCAAAGTGGTGGCGCGGCTGGAACATGACCTGACCCGGCAGCCGGAGGCCCGTTTCGTCGATTCCTATGTCGGCGGCGGCGCCCCGCGCTTTTTCCTGTCGCTGAACCCGGAGCCTCTGGACCCCAGCTTTGCCAAGCTGATCATCCTGACATCCGATGCCGAAGCCCGCGACCGGCTGAAGGCCCGGCTGGAAGCCCTGGTGGCTGACGGCCGTTACCCCGAAGCGCGGGTGCGGGTGCTGACCTTGCTGTTCGGCCCGCCGGTGCCCTATCCGGTGGCCTTTCGGGTGTCCGGCCCGGATCCGCTGGTGCTGCGCGGCCTTGCCGAAAAGGTCGCTGCCGCGATGCGCAGCAACCCCGATGCGGTGGCCGTGAACACCGACTGGGGCGACCGCACGCCCAATTTGGTGCTGGCCCTTGATCAGGACCGGCTGCGCCTGCTGGGCCTGGACCCGGCGGCGGTGGCGCGGCAGGTGGCAGCGCTGGTGTCGGGCGTGACCGTTGCCCAGGCCCGCACCGGCGATCGCACCACCGATGTGGTGGTGCGCCTGCCACAGGCCGAACGGCGCGGGCTGGCGCATATCGGTGACCTGGTGATTGCCACCAACGATGGCCGGCCGGTGACGCTGTCGCAGGTGGCGCGGCTGGTGCCATCGATGGAAGACCCGCTGCTGAAGCGCCACGATCGGGTGCCGACCATCACGGTCAGGGCCGATGTGAAACCTGGGCTGCAGCCGCCCGACGTGACCGCCACGATCATGCCGGCGCTGGCGCCGATCATCACCGCCCTGCCCGCTGGCTATCACATCACGCCCGCAGGTTCGGTGGAGGAATCGGGCAAGGCCAATGCCGCCCTGCTGCCGCTGTTCCCGATCATGATCGGACTGATGCTGACGGTGATCATGCTGCAGACCCGCAGCTTCCGCCTGACCGGGCTGGTGTTTGCCACCGCCCCGCTGGGCCTGCTGGGGGCGGTGCCAGCGCTGCTGCTGACCGGGATGCCCTTTGGTTTCAACGCCATATTGGGGCTGATCGGCCTGGCCGGCATCTTGATGCGCAACACGCTGATCCTGGTGGACCAGATTGATGCGGAACGGGCACGCGGACTGGCAGCCGAGGCCGCCGTGATCGAAGCCACGGTGCGGCGCGCCCGGCCGGTGCTGCTGACCGCGCTGGCCGCAGTGCTGGCCTTCCTGCCGCTGACCCTGTCCAGCTTCTGGGGCCCGCTGGCCGTGGTGCTGATCGGCGGCACCCTGGTGGGCACTGCCCTCACCCTGTTCTTCCTGCCGGCGCTTTACGCGCTGTGGATGCTTGGTCGCCGCCAGCAGGACGCGGCGACCGCCTGAACCTGTCACCCTTGCACCATGGGAGAATGACCATGAACACGCGATGGAGCCGGCTGATGGCCTGGCTGACCTGGCTGGTCGAAGTGCTCGATCCGCCGTCGCCGCTGGAGCAGATGGCAGCGCGGGTCCGCCAATTGGAAACGCAACTTGCCGCACAGAGCGCCACCGCCGCTGTCGGCGCACCGGAGCAACGCTGATGACCAGACCTCTCATCCTTGTCACTGGCGCATCGGGCAACACCGGCAGCGCTGTTGCCACCGAACTACTGGCCAAGGGCATGGCCGTGCGCATTCTGGTGCGCCGCCTTGACGACCGTGCCCAGGCCTTGCGCCGGCTGGGCGCCGAGGTCGCCATCGCTGATCTGAATGACCGCCGGCAAGTGAATGGCGCCATGGCCGGCGTGCAACGCGCCTGGTTCGTGCCACCCTATGCCGCCACCATGGCGCACAGCGCGCGCATCTTCGCCGAACTGGCCGCCGCACATCGGCTGGAAGCGGTGGCGGTGATGAGCCAGTGGATCGCCAGCCCGGACCATCCGGCGCTGCTGACCCGGCTGCATGCCGAGGTGGATGCCGTTTTCGCGCAGCGGCCAGAGGCATTCATCGCGATCGCGCCCGGCTATTTTGCCGACAATTATCTGCGGCTGATCGATTTTGCCGGCCTGCTGGGCATTTTGCCCAATTTGACCGGGAATAGCCGCAACGCGCCGCCTTCGAACGAGGATATTGCCCGGGTTGCCGCCGCCACCCTGGTCGATCCGGCCCCCCATATCGGCCAGCGTTATCGGCCCACCGGGCCGGAACTGCTGAATGTGCCGGAGATGGCGGCCATCCTGTCCACCGTGCTGGGCCACAAGGTGCGATCGGTGCCGATGCCGTTCTGGCTGTTCCTGAAGGCGGCGCGACTGCAAGGCGTGCCGGCCTTCGATCTGGACAGCCTGTCTTATTATGTGCGCGACCACCGCGAGGGCGCCTTTGCGCTTGGCGCCCCCAATGATCATGTGCTGCGGGTGACTGGTCAGCCGGCCGAGCCCTTTGCAGTGACCGCCGCCCGCTATGCCCGGTTGCCCAAGGCGCAACGCTCCCCGGCGCGGGTGCTGCAGGCTTGGCTGGATTTCATGCGCACGCCCTTCAGTCCCGGCCTCGACCTTGCACGATACGAGCGGCAAGCGGGTTTCGCCCAACCGGCCCTTACCCGTTATGCGATGGACAATGGCGCCTGGCGCTCGCTGGTGGACGCCGGCTGAACCGTGCGTCGCTATCCGGCCACCGGCAGCCGGCCATTGCGCAGGCTGCCGGGGGTATAGCCGAAATGCTGCCGGAAAGCGTTGGCCAGATGCGCCTCGCTGGCAAAGCCATGGTCCGCGGCAATGGCCAGCAGCGGCAGCCGGGAGCGCAACACCGCCCGGCGCGCCTGATCAAGCCTGATCCTGAGCACATATTGGTAAGGCGACAGGCCCGTCGCTTGCCGGAACTGCCGGCTGAAATGCGGCATGCTGAGCCCCAGCAGATCAGCCAGCGCCTGCACCGTCAGGCTGTCGCCATGGCAGGCCAGGATATGCTCTTCTACCTTGCGCAACTGGGCACGGGTGAGGCCATAATTCCAGCGCAGACCGTTGTCGCCGCCTTCGGCATGATGGCGCAGCAGATGCCGGGCGATGCTGAGGCCCAGCGCCTCGGCGCGCAAATCGGCCAGGCCGCCTTCGTCCAGCAGGACGTCATGCACTTCGCGCATCAGGCCCCCCAGCGCGGGATCATCATTACTCAGGAACGTCGGTCGCAGCCGGGGCGCCGGACCGGGCCGGTCGGGCAGCTCGGCCAGAACGTCCGGATCCAGGATCACGTTCATGTACTGCAGCGGCGTATCGGTGCGGGTGGACAGCGTCATGCCAGCGGGCACCACGGCCACCATGCCTTTTGTCATGGTTTCGCGGCGGCGCTCCCGTTCCAGCCGGCGCTCATTGATGCCGCTGGACAGGGTGAACGACAGCACATGATGGCGGTGGCTGACCTGATGCACATCCAGAAAAGGCTGGGTTTCCAGATCGGCCTGCATCGCGCCCCAACGACGCCCGGCACTGCTCACCATTGGCGCCCGGTTGGCGAACAGTCGGGTGCGGACCCGGCCATCGCGCAGGTCAATGCCGGCATCGGCACGGTCGGCAGCCTTGTTGGCAATGGATGCGGCCATGGCCACGCTCCTTTCCCCTCGCGGATTACATCATGCCCGTCAGGCAAACTCAAGTTCGGCAGCAACGCCGGCCACGTTGAGAGCAACAAGGTCCTGCAACAGGTAACCGGGAAAACGGGCCTGGATGGCGGCTACCAGATTGGCAGACAGTTCCGGCGTCAGGCGGGACCGGCGCAGGGCTGTGGCGACCAGACCACGCAAGGTTTCGATATAGTCGCGTTGGGCATCGATCAGAACAGGCCCACCCGGCTGGCCATGGCCCGGATAGATCCGGCGGGCATCGCCGTGCAGGGCGTCAAGCCGCGCCAACTGGTGGAGCCATTCAAACGACCGTCCCTCCGCCAGCCAGGGGTGGCAGCCGGCATAAACCAGGTCGGACACGATCAGCGCATCGGTCTGCGGCAGGCGGATGATGCCGTCGTTGCCTGACTCGCCGGCGCCCAGCTCATCGACGATCAGCTCGATATCGTCGATCCAAAACCGTTCGCCCGGTTCCAGAACGCCATCGGGCATCCGGGTGGTGGCAGGATAATCGCTGCCATGGATCGGCGCCCAGTAAGCGCGCTTGTCGGCCTCGATATCGGCAATGCTGGCGGCGGTGCGCCGCGTGGCCAGCACCGGCGCGTCAAGACCATCCAGCAAGGCGCCGGTGCCGTTGAAATGGTCGGGATGCGGGTGGGTGATCAGCACTGCCGCCACCGGCTTGCCGATGGCCAGCACCCGGCGCCTGAGCGCAAGGGCCGCCGAAACGAGGAACTGGGTATCGACGACAACCAGCGAACGGGCGCCTTCGATGATGAAGCTGTTGACCAGAAACGCACTTTCCGGCGCGCTGTGGACATGAACCTGCACTGTGCATTCTCCTGTCACTTGGGGCGGGTGACAGGGGTGACCTTAATGTCGGCGAGGCGCAGCGGCCTTGCAAAATCCAATCATTTTGAACATGGCCGCGCCGGTCAGGCGCTGGCCTGCTGGCGTGCCATGCACTGGTTCACCGCGGCAAGATAGCAGTCCACGATGGCGCGCTCTTCCTGTGTCATGGCTGCGGCCATGCTGGTCATGGCTTCCGAAACCGGCAGCAGATCGAGCCCAGCCTTTTCCATGGCGATGGGTGTCAGCGAGACCAACATGCTGCGGCGATCCCTGGGGTTGGGCCGGCGAACGATCAGCTTCTTGCCTTCCAGCCGATCCAGCAGGGCGGTGACCGAAGCGGACGGCATGGACAGCATTATCCCCAGCGCGCCGGGAGACAGTTCGCCCGCCACCTGAATCTGCTCAAGTGCGGCCACTTCTGCCAGGCCGATCTTCATGCGGCGGCCGGCAAAGGAGGTGAAGCTGAACAACAGCGCGGCATGGCGTTGCCAGGCAAGGGTCAGGTCTTGCGGATCGGACATTTGTCTCGTCTTTCGAGATTATAGGCAAACTTTGGTTCGTGGCGGCTCTGTCCGATATTAATGGGCTGGCGCATCAGAACAACAGCCGATCGTGTTGTGATTGCAGGCGATTGCCCGTGGCACTGCCGGCGACCGTTGGTGTGAGGGTCCAGGGAAGGAACGCCATATGCTCAGATCAAGATCTCGCCAGCTGGCCGTGGTGGTGGCACTGGTGTTGATGCTGGTCCTCAATCTGTGGCTGGAGGCCCATGCCACCGATCTGGCTGCTGCCGGCCGCCGCGGCATGTATGCGCAAAACCCCAATGCCTTTGCGCCGCATCCGTTCAGCTTTGCAATCTGGCTGCCGATCTTTGTTGGTGCCATCGGCTTCACCTTGTTCCAGGCCTTGCCGCAGTACCGCGCAAATCCGGTGCTGGACCGGGTCGGCACCAGCATGGCCGCTGGCTATGGCCTGGTGGCGCTGACCGCATTGGTGGCCCTGCCATTGAGCAATATCCTGGTCGCGCTGGCGCTGCTGGCCATGGTGACGGCACTCTATGCGGCCAGGGGCTGCGACGCCGGCGCCGGCCGCTGGCTGGTGCGCGCGCCGGCTGGCCTGTTCACCGGCTGGCTGGTGGTGGCCACCACGCTGAACCTGTGCCAGCTGCTGACCAGCCAGGGGCTGGTCATCGACGCCCGCCTTGCAGCCTTGCTGATGCTGGGTGCCGCCCTCGCTGGTCAGGACATCGTCCGCCGCAGCGGCGAACCGGCAGTGGCCGTCGCCATCATCTGGGCCTTCGGCGGAATTCTGGCCGCCCATCCCGGTGAAGGCCAGCTGTGGGCGGCAGCCGGCATCGGCTTGCTGGTGCTGGCCGCGCGATTTCAGGTCCATCGCCCGATTGCGCCGGCGCGCCCGCCGGTCGCGGCAGGCCCATGATGTCCCGACGGGCGCGCACCCGGGCAGCGCACGATCGGCGACCGCGAGGAAAAGGATAACCATGACCAAATTGTCGGTGCGGCTGGCCGCTTTGGCGCCGCTCATTCTGGCTGCAACCAGCGCGCCTGCCGCGCGGGCACAGCCCAGCTTGCCAGCTGCCGCTGTTGTTGCCCTGCCCGTCTACACGCTGCCTCGCAAACCCAGTGCCCTGCTGACAGATCCCGCCGCGCTTGCGGCCTTGGCCCGCCATGTGCGTCAGGACACGAATGTCGCGCTGGCCGATCCGGCCCTGCCACCGACCCAGCGTGCGCTGTTCGAGGCGGCCGCCATCCAGGCGGCGCTGCTGCTGGGTGATTACGACACGACACTTGATCTTGCGCGCCAGACCGCCGCCCGCGCCAAGGACGGCGCCTCATTGCCACTGGCCGGGCTGCTGACCAAGGCGTTGATGGCAGCGCGCGATGCCGGCAGCGACACCGCCGCCCGGCAGGCCGCATTTGCAACGGCCTTGCGGGCGAGCCTCGCACCCATTCCCGTCGCACTGGCCGGCGACAGGGTGCGTGCCCAGCGCGCCAGTTTTGCTGCCTTTGATCCGGCCCTTGTTGTCAGGAGTTTTGCGGCCCAGCTCGATCCCGTCTATGCCCGCCGCAACGGGCTGGAACTGCCGCTGGCAACCGAATTGCTGGGCACCGGCTTTGCGATGCAGGTGTTGCCGGTCTACCGAGCTGTGCTGATCGAGGCGATCGATGCCTATCTGGCCACCGCCGGTGCGCCGACAGCATCAATCTGGCCGGAACGATCGTTCGCGCTGCCCACCGGCACCGGCACGCCCATTGCCGTGGCCATCTGGGACAATGGCTTTGATCCGGCCGATTTCCCGGATCAGCGGCTGGATGCTGCCGGCTGCAGCACGCTTGCATTCGACCGGAAGTTGGCACCCGCCAGTGGCGACCTGCTGCCCGTGCCTGGCCCGTGGCGGGGCCGCGAAGCCGAACTGATCACCCTGCATCAAGGCGCCAACGACGCCAATCGCGGCCTCGACACCGAAGCGGCGCGCCAATATCGCGAACGCTTCGCCGGCACGCCGGCCAAGGACTTGCGTGCCTTTATCGATGCCGTCGCCTTTGGTCGGCGTTACGTGCACGGCAGCCGCGTGGCGACCATCGCGGCCGCCGGAAACCCGGCTATCCGCTTGCAGAACATCCGCATGGAAACGGAATTTTCCCTCGACGAGGATCGGATGGCGGCCTTTCCGACGGCCGTGCGCCGCGCCATCGACCATATGAAGGGCTGCGGCGTGCGCATCGCCAACCTGAGCTGGGGCATCTCGCGCAACAGCATCGAGGCCGCCTTCATTGCCAACGGGGCGGAGCCGGACCCCGCGCGCCGCCGCCAGAAGGTGGAGCGGCTGTACGGCATCGTGGCCGACGCGCTGCGTGCCGGCATCGCTTCGGCACCCGACATTCTGTTCGTGGCCGCTGCTGGCAATGATGCTGCCGATCTCGACAATGACGAGGCTGCGCCAGCCAGCCTGACCTTGCCCAATCTCATCACTGTCGGCGCCGTTGACGCGGCAGGTCGCGCCACCGGCTTTTCGCGCAGCGGTGCTGCGGTGGCCGTGCATGCCAATGGCGTGAATGTGGCGGCAGCCCTGCCGGATGCGCCAGGGGCGACGTTTTCCGGCACATCCGCAGCCGCCCCCTATGTCACCAATCTGGCGGCCAAGCTGCTGGCACTGCGCCCGGACCTGACGACCGCCCGGCTGGTGGCGCTGATCCGGTCCAGCGCGGATGCGCGCACGCCAGACGGGGTGTCGCTGGTCAACCCGCGCCAGGCGCGCCAGGCGCTGTCATCCGTCAGCCTTGACCCTTGAAACCGGGGCATTCTCCCCGCGCATATTCGATCGCAAGTTTCGGAGCGTTTCGAATCGGGTGTTCTTTTAAGACAAGAAGGCCAACACAAAGGAGGCCAACATGAAGACGCTGAACACCCGGATTGCCGAATATTTCGAAATCATCATTCTGATGATCAGCATGTCCATTCCCATCATCATGTTTACTGATGTTGCCAGCCGATTGGTCTGATGGTGACACACAATCCCGCCATCTGTTCCAAAGGCATTTGGAAAGGATGGCGGGACAGTCGCAACTTGCGCGTGAGGAACCGCGGTTGCGGATCAGGCGGAGAAGATCGGCGGCCGGGACAGCACCGGCTTCAACGGCGCTTCGGCCAGCACGGCAGGGGCATCGTCGAATTCAGCAACCACATTGGTCACCGGGCGCGGATCGACCAGACCTTTCGCTACCCATTCAAGGGGTTCGGCCACACCAGGGCCACCACGGCCACGCCCGGTATAAAAATGCACACCGCGCCGGTACATTTCAAACAAAGGCAGGGCGACATCGGCAAAATGGCCGCCGACCGAATTGACCTGGCCTTCCGGATCGACCGAGCGAATGCCGCACAGCAGGGATTGTGCATTGGCGCTGGCATCCACCACCAGAGGAAAGCGGCCCAGCTGGCGGGGTGGCGGGCCTTCGATCAGGGTCGCGCCATAATGGCCGGCAAGGGCCAGCCGCGCCGGATCCGTGTCGCAATAGGTGACACTGCCCGCACCGGCCGCCATGGCAAACATCACCGCATACAGCGCGATGGAGCCGCAGCCGCCCATCACCAGCACCGGCGCACCGGGCCTGGCCAGGAGATGGGGGACCGTCATCTCGAAGGCGAAGGGCAGATTGTCGGCGGCGCTGGCCACCAGCACCGGATCAAGGCCAGCCGGCACCGGCGTGAGCGACGTGTCAGCCGCGATCACGCGCAGCCAGTCGGAAAAGGTGCCGCCCCAGTCCCCCAGGCCGGGCAAGCCATACATGGCGCCGGGCTGGAAGGTCTCGCAGCTGTTGGGCCGGCCGTCATCGCAATGACCGCAATGGCCGCAGGATATGTGCCAGTGCACCACCACGATGTCGCCGGGGCGGAAGCGGGTGACGCCTTCGCCCACTTCGGCCACCTCTGCGATACATTCATGGCCGATGGCGAACGGCCCGCGGAACGGGGCTTCGCCGCGCACGATCAGCCGGTCGAGATCGCAGGTGGTGGCCGCGATCGGCCGCACGATGGCATCGGTGGGGGATTGCAGGCGGGGTCGGGGCGCCGCCTGCCAGGCCAGCCGGCCCGGCGCGAGGAAGGTGAGCGCGCGCATCTGGTCATCACTGATCGTCATGGCGGATCCTGTCCTGGCTGTGGGATGGGCAGGCGTGACACGGATCACGCCGGGCCGGCGGGGGCCTATTCGGCAGCCGCCTTTGCGGCGGCGGCTGCAGCGGCAGCCTGCATCTGGGCCAGGGTGATGGCGTTGCCCGCCATGCCCCAGCCTCCGTCAGGCACTTCGTTGATGTGCACCCAGGTATAGGCGCGGGCAGCGGGAATGCCCTCGGCAGTGACGGCGGCATCGGTGACGAGCCGGATCATCTCCGCCTTGCGGGCGGCATCGAGGGAACCTTCGGGAACCGAGATCTGAATGAGAGGCATGGCCGAGCTCCTTTGCTATGGCGATTGTTATATTATGGCGATTGCCATATATGTCAAGCGCGATTCTCCGACGCTCTTTCCCAATAAAATCATCCATTTTTACATATAGATAGCGCGGACCCGCCCGAATATTGCCGCCGCGTGTGCAGGTGCGGCCTCGCCGTGAGGCCGACTCAAGCCATGATATGGCTGAGACCGCTCGCCCCGATCCGGGCATTGTGAGGCCTTAGCCAGCCGTCAGCCCAAGGGCCCGACATGCCACCCACGCCGCCATTGACTACATCTGTAGTCATGACTACACATGTAGTCGGAACAGCATTTGGAGGTGGCCGTGTTTCGATGTCCCAAATCCGTCTGCCACTTTGTGATCGCCGTCCTTGCCGGCGGCTGGAGCGGGGAAGCAGACGCCGCATCGTCATCGCTGTGCGCGCAGGCCGGCGCCATTGTTGGCCCCCTCGCCTGTGTTGAGACCGCGCATGGCGTGGCCTTGGCTGGCGATGCCGCGCGCGCCCGGCAATTGGGCGACCTGGCCGAAGCCGGCGCCGGCCGTTTCATGGCCAGTTTCGGGCAGCGGCCGGCACCCTATGTGATTGTTGAAGGCGCCAGTGCACTTGCGCCCGCCGAAAAGATGGAAGCCTTGCGTAACGCAGGCTTTCCGGCGGCACTGCCCTGGTTGTCCGAAACCGTGTTCCGCCAGCAACAGGAACAGTCCATCCGCCGCGCCGTCACCGCCCAGCTGGCCGGCCGGCCACCTGAATTGATCGAAGCCGCGGTGCAGGCCGGGCTGGCCCAGATCAAGCCGGAACGCCGCGACAGCATCGAGCGGGCGGCGATTCCGCACGAGCTGGGCCATATGTGGTTCCGGATCGCCTATTGGCCCGCGGCATCGCTGGACGGTAACCAGCATTATGGCGGCCCCAGCCCGGATTGGCTCGACGAGATGGCGGCGGTGCTGATGGAAGCCCCCGACATGTTTGATCAGCGCCTGAAACAGTTTTCCGAACGCTATGCCGGCTGGCGCGCCAACCCGGATGTGGCAGATGCAAATGTGAAGCTGCTGCTGGATATCGGCAATTTCTTCGCCGAGGAACATCCGGCAGCAGCCCCGGTGAAGACGCTGCTGGCGGCCCGCACCGCCGTGGAGAAGCAGGGAACAGTGATGATGCTGACGGGTGAGGAGGCCAGCAAAATCGCCGACGGCAGCGTCCGTTTCTATCAGCAGTCAGCCATGGTATCCCGCTATCTGGCGGAGCGCAGCGGCGACCCCAAGGTTCTCAACAATATCGCCCAAGCCTTTGCGCGCGGCGAGACCATGGCGCAATGGCTGGCCAATGCCGAGCCCAAGGGCGCCCTGCCCCGCGATCTGAAGGCTGTTCAGGCCGACTGGCTGGCCTGGCTTGCCAAGCGGTTTCCCTCCTGACGGGGACCCGGCAAGCGCCATCAGGTGGCATCGTGGAAAATGATGCCCAGGGTGCGCCTTTGGCCGGTATGAATGGTCGACACGCCGTGTCGCATGGTGGCGCGGGACCAGCCGCGGGCGCTGGGCACGGGCCGATCCCGCACCGGAAACAGGGCGGCGTCGCCCTGGCGCAGCGGCACCACCCGGCCCTGCGACTGCTGGCGGGGCCGGCCTTCCACCAGCATGAACTCGCCACCGTTGAAATCGCGCCCCGGCGCATCCAGCAGCACCACCAGCTGCAGCGGAAACAGCAGCGGGCCATAAACATCCTGGTGCAGGCGGTTGAAATCACCGGGGCCATAGCGCAGCAGCAGCGGTGTCGGCCGTGACTGGCCTACCGCCGCGCAGTGTTCGGCCAGGGTGGCATGCGTGTCTGGCCAGCGCCGGCCATCCCCCAGCCGGTCGGACCAAATGTTGGCGATTTCGGCCAGCGCCGGATACAGGCCGGTGCGCAACCCCTGCACCAGCGGCGGCAGCGGCCGGGCAAAATAGCGGTAATGGCCGCGGCCAAAGCCATGGCGGGCCATGTCGATGCTGGATCGGAAGGCGGTGTCCGGATCGTCGAACAGCGCCGCCATGGCCGCACAGGCATCGCCATCCAGCATGCCCGGGATGACCGCATGGCCATCGGCATCCAGCGCCGCCAGAAGGGCCGGCACGGAGGGAAGCGGGCCGATCATGCGGCGCTCCGCTGCCGGCGCTCGGCATCCAGCAGGGCCCGCTTGCGCTCCAGCCCCCAGCGATAGCCGCCCATGCCGCCATCGGCCCTGAGCGCGCGGTGACAGGGCACCAGCACCGCCACCCGGTTGGCGGCACAGGCGCTGGCCGCCGCCCGCACCGCGCGCGGCGCGCCGACGCCGGCTGCCAGTTCGGAGTAGCTGACGACATCGCCCGTCTTCACGCTCATCAGGAAGCGCCACACGCTCACCTGAAAGGCGGTGCCGCGCAGATCGAGCGGCAGATCCGGCCGGGGCGCCACCCCCGCCAGGTGATCGGCCAGCGCCAGCATCCAGGCATCGAGCGCAGGGCCGCTGCCGGATCCGGCCGGCTCCAGATTGGCGCGCGGAAATTCAGCCGCCAACTGCTGCGCCAGCGCGGCGGCATCGCTGCCAAACTGCACGAAGCACACGCCCCGCGCGGTTGCCGCCATCATCAACGGGCCCAGCGCCGTGTCGCGCACCGCATGGACGATGGTTTCGCCGGCCCCGCCCGCGCGATAGGCCGATGGGGTCATGCCCAACTGGCCGCCGACCTGCTCATAGACCCGGCTGGCCGAGCCATAGCCGGCGTCGAAGGTTGCCGCCAGCACCGCCTCGCCGTCGCGCAGGCTGGTCTTGAAGCGGCGCAAGCGGGCGGCGGCCTGAAAATCGCGCGGGCTCACCCCGATCACCGCCTTGAAGGTGCGCTGGAAGTGAAAGCTGCTCATGCCGGCTTCATCGGCCAGGCGGGCGAGCGGCAGCGGCTCATCGGCATGGGCGCTGATATAGTCGGCCATGGCCTGCATGAGCGAACTGTGTGGTTCACGCCCGTCAAGGGCCAGCGGGTGGCAACGGCGGCACGGGCGAAAGCCGGCAGCCTCGGCGGCGGCGGCGCTGTCGTGGAATGCCACATTCTCGCGCCGCGCGGGCCGCGCCGGACAGGACGGGCGGCAGAACACGCCGGTGGTGCGCACCGAATAGAAGAAGACACCGTCAGCGCTTCTGTCGTGGGCCAGCACGCGGGCCCAGCGGTCGGCATCGAGATCGATGGCATCGGTCATGACAGTCTCCATGGTCGCGTGGTTGCAGATGATGTTCAAGCGGCGCGGGCGCGGTCCACATCGGGGCTGCGGTAGACCGCCTCGTCGATGCTGGAGAGGCGGGAGGGATGGCGCTGGCCCGACAGGCCATAGAATTTCTGAAAGCTCATGATCAGCGGCTGCCAGCGATCGGGATCGATGCGGTTGCGCTGGCCAGGAAACAGGATCGCATCGTCCACATGCACGCGCAGGATGCGGGCTTCGAAGGTGAGCAGCTTGCCGGCCTGCCCCGGGTCGTCAGCGGCCAGGCTGTGCACCGCTTCGATGCGGGCTTCCAGCTGCACCGGCGCTTCGGCCACGCGGGGCGGGATCACCACCTCGCTGGCAAGTTCGGTCAAGCCTGCAGCGGCGAACTTGTCGGCGACATGGGCATAGCCCCGCTGCGCCTTGTAATCCGGCACCGGGTTGGCCCCGGTGGTCAGCGCCAGCGCATCCACATGGGCGGCCATGGCGGCGCTGGGCAGGTTGATCACCAGTTCCGGCCGGGCCAGCAGGTTGTGGGCGGTCTGCGAGGCGGCCGAAATGCCCAGCACCGCCCGCCAGCCCAGCCAGAAGACCGACGAGATCGGCGCCAGATTGGTACTGCCATCGGCATTTTCGGTGCTGAGCAGCACGACAGGCGTGCCGAGATAGAGGATGGCGGGTTCGCTGCTGACGATCATGATCGCTGTCCTTTCGTTTCGACAGGATGATCATGCGACAGGGGGGCGTGCCCGGACGCTCCGTTTCTTGCGGTGCAATTGGCAGGCGATCAGCCCGCCTCGACCAGATCGGCGCAGGCCAGCCGCGCCGCCAGGGCAAAGGCCTCGCCGCTGCGCTCGATGCGAGCGATAGTGCGGGCGCCTTCCAGCAGCAGGATGATGGCGCGGGCGCGGTTCCGGGCGGCCGGCGGCGCAAGTCCGCAGTCAACCAGCCTTGCGGACAGCTGCGCTTCCCACAGGGCGATGGCCTTGGCCAGGGGGGGCGCGAGTACCCCATCGGGTTCGACATGCTCATTGGCCAGATTTTGCACCAGGCAGCCCAGACGATGCTCGGCCGACTGCATCTCGGCCGCGATGGCGCCAAACAGCCGGCGGATCAGCGTGGCGGCATCGGGCGGCGTGCCGGCCGGCATCGTCTGGATGAAAAGGGCCACCCGGCCGGCATAGGCGGCCAGCGCCTCCTGCGCGATCTGCAGCTTGCCGTCGGGAAAATGGAAATAGAAGGAGCCCTTGGGTGAACCGCTCTCCGCGATGATCTGGGCAAGGCCGGTGGCGGCATAGCCCTGGGTGCGGAACAGCTGTTCGGCAGTGGCCAGAGCCTTGGCACGGGAATCAGTCTTTCTAGGCACAGGCGGTGGCTTTCGCAGGTTTATATGCTGATTGCCATATAAACCTGCGGCCGCAGGGTGCAACAGGCTGCGGCGCCGTCAGTCGCCAGCGCCGCCCCTTTGAGGTGCCGCCCCTTTTAAGCGCCGCGCTGTCAGCGCACGGCGTGCAGGCGAACATGGTCGGCAAAGCGCGCCATCCAGCCGGCGAGATATTCACGGCTGCGCGGACCGAGGCCGCCTTCGGCGTCGATCAGGTCGTCCTGCCACTGCAGATAGGCCTCCGGCTGGCCCAGCGTGGGCATGTCAAGAAAGGCCAGGATCGGGCGCAGATGCGCCTGCGCCATGGCCGCCCCGGTGCTGCCCGGCGACACGCCGATGACACCGGCCGGCTTGCCGGCCCATACGCCTTCGCCATAGGGGCGCGAGCCATGGTCGATGGCGTTCTTGAGCACGCCGGGCACGGAGCGGTTGTATTCCGGCGTCAGGAAGATCACGCCACTGGCCCGCGCCACCGCCGCCTTGAACGCGCTCACGGCCGGCGCGGGACGGCCGTCATCATCCTGGTTGTAGAGCGGCAGGTCACCGATCGGCACGTCGAAGAGCGCGAGGTCGGCCGGGGCCAGCCGCGCCAGAGCCTGGCCAATGCGGCGGTTGAAGCTGTCGCGGCGCAGGGAGCCGACAATGACGGCGATTTCCAGAGACATGGGCACTTCCTTTCACGGGTCAAGCACGACCAAATCAAGCGGGCGGCGCCGGACAGTTCCGGCTGGCTGCTGATATGCACCTCTTCAATTCATTTGATAATGAGCCTATTGTGCAAATCAGTTTCAACTAATGGTATCAAATTATGAGCGACCGCCTGACCGGGATCGAGGTGTTCGTGAAAGCCAGCCGACTGGGCAGCCTGTCAGCCGCGGCGCGGGCCATGGGCATGTCGCCGGCGATGGCGGCCCGTCACCTCAACATGCTGGAAGACCGGTTGGGGGTCACACTGCTGCAACGCA
This sequence comes from Alphaproteobacteria bacterium PA4, assembly GCA_002256005.1. Lineage (GTDB taxonomy): Bacteria > Pseudomonadota > Alphaproteobacteria > Sphingomonadales > Sphingomonadaceae > Sandarakinorhabdus. The sequence goes on from NKIQ01000014.1 coordinate 57,042, forward strand.
CCACCCGTCGGCTGGTCCTGACCGAGGCCGGTGCTGATTATCTGGAACGGGCCGAACCGCTGCTGACCGAACTGGCCGAGGCCGAGGCCGGCATGGCGGCGCGCACCGTGGCGGTGGAGGGCCTGTTGCGGATCAGCGCGCCGGCCGCTTTCGGTGCCCGCCATCTTGCCGGGCTGGTTACCGCCTTTGCCCGGCTCCACCCGGCCCTGACCATCGAGTTGGGGCTCAACGACCGTTATGTCGACCTGATCGAGGAGGGCTGGGACATGGCGATCCGCATCGGGCGGCTGCCCGATTCAGGGCTCATCGCTCGCCGCCTGGCGCCGGTGCGGCTCAGCCTGTGTGCGTCGCCGGCCTGGCTGGTCGCCAATGGCACGCCGCGCAGCCTGGCCGATCTCGCCCGCGTTGATTGCCTGGGCTACACGCTGTCGCCGCACACCGGCGTCACCCACTGGAGCTTCGGGCGGGACGGCGGCATCCGTGCCCCGATCCGCTGCGTGCTGCGGGTGAACAGCGGGGAAATGCTGGTGCAGGCCGCCATTGCCGGGCAAGGCATGGTGTATCTGCCACGCTTTCTCACCGCTGACGCGCTTGATGACGGCCGACTGGTGGCCGTCACCCTCGACATGCCATTGATGGACCCTGGCGCCATCCATGCCGTCACCCACCCCAGCCGTCGACCGGCCGCCAAGACCCGGGCCTGGATCGACTTTCTGGCCCGACAGGTCGCTGCCATCAGTGCCCCCTGGTGAGCAATCAGGCCGGGTGGCGTGTCAGGCCCGGCGCGAATGGCTGACGGCGCCGAATCGAAATGAGGAGCGACAGTTTACCGGGCATCGCAGCCATGGTGCCGGATGCGGCTCTGCGGCGGCCTGGGGCCACCAACGGGCGGTGGCGACGACAGCAGTGTAAATGCAGCCGAGCTTTGCCCCGGGCGAGGAAATCCGGATACCTGTCCACGAATGGACGCGTTTTGGCATGACAATGCACCACGGGACGGATCGACATTTTGCGCCGACCATCTAGCACAGACCCGTCATCCCTGATCCTTCGACTGTCAGCAGTTTCGACCTGCTGGCCTCACGGTACGGCCAGAAACCAGCCATCATGACAGTCAGACAGTGCTGCACTCACCTCTGCCGGCCAGGCCGCGCGGGTTGCGTCATATTGCAGGGAGGTGGTGCCCCTGGCCGGACTCGAACCAGCACGGATTTCTCCATCCGATTTTGAGTCGGACGCGTCTACCATTTCACCACAGGGGCACGATCCGTCGGTTAGCGCATCGGACCTGGGGATTCAATCCGGCGCTTGCCGCACCGGCGCCGGCGCTGCTGCAAGACATTGATGCATTCTTGCAACAGGCCGCAACGATATGACCAAATCATGACAGCTGTGACATAGTGCCTCTTTTGCGCGCTCCGATTTTCGTTCACCTGCGGCTCATCATCAATCCGCATCGAGGGGGCTCTCACATGCGCACATCCATCCTGGCCGGCGTGTCATCGCTGGCGCTGATCGCCATTCCCGCTTTCGCACAGACCCCGGCTCCGGCCACCGCATCGGCGCCGGCCACCAAGACCGCAGCGGCCGACGCTGCGGCCGAAGACCAGGGCGAAATGGTCGTCGTCACCGGCTCGCGCATCGCGCGTGCCAAGCTCGATTCCGCCGTGCCGGTCACCTCGCTGACCCGCCAGGAACTGACCATCAACGGTGAAGTCAACATCGGTGACCAGATCACCCAGCTGCCGGCCTTCCGCAACAGCTTCGGCACCCAGAACTCGGGCGGCGCCATCGGCACCGCCGGTCTGAACATCCTCGATCTGCGCGGGCAAGGCACCGGCCGCACCCTGGTGGTGCAGAACGGCCGCCGTCACGTCACCTCGCAGCCGGGCACCAGCACCGTCGACACCAGCACCATCCCGAACGCCCTGGTCGAGCGCGTCGACATCGTCACCGGCGCCAATTCGGCCGTTTACGGTTCGGACGCCATCGCCGGGGTCGTCAACTTCATCCTGAAGAAGGATTATGAAGGCATCGCCCTCGACGGCCAGACCGGCCTGTCGTCGCGCGGTGACCGCCCGACCTATTTCCTCAGCGGCACCTACGGCAAGAACTTCGCTGATGGTCGCGGCAACATCGCCGTCAACGCCGAATTCTCGCAGCAGAACCCGCTGTATTTCAGCCAGCGCGAAGACTTCGCCGGCGCCTTCACCGGCCGCTCGCAGTTCCAGCTGACCCAGGACACTTCGGTGTCCGGCCCGAACCGCACGCCGGAACCGGCCGCCGGTGACGGCATCTTCGACACCACCTTCCTGCGTGGTATCAAGAACATGGGCATTTCGACCGGCGGTGCCATCACTTTCACCTGCCCCACCCCGACGGCCACCAACGCCGCGCGTGTGGCGCTGAACTGCTCGGGTCTGTTCACCTCGACCGGCGCCCAGCTTGGCAACGTCTTCGTGTTCCAGCCCGATGGCTCGCTGGTGAAGAACGTCGTCACCCAGGATTTCCGCACCGTCGGTTCGGGCAACGGCCAGGGCGGCCAGGGTTCGACGCTGCGCGAAGTCGGCCAGCTGTCGACCGGCACCACGCGCTATGCCGGCAACATCCTGGCGCATTACGAATTCAGCCCGGCCTTTGAAGTGTTCGCAGAAGGCAAGTTCGTGCGCACCGAATCCGTGCAGGAAGGCCAGCCGACCTTCTCGTCGGGCGCCCTGAACCCGGTGCTGAGCATCAACAACCCGTTCCTCACCACCCAGGCGCGTGACACGCTGGTCACCGCACTGGCGCCTGGCGCCACGGGTTTCCAGATCCAGCGCTTCAACATCGATTTCGCCGGCCGCGGTGAAAACCACAGCCGCGACCTGTATCGCATCGTCGCCGGCGTCCAGGGCAATTTCCTCGACACCTGGCACTATGAACTGGCCTTCAACTATGGCCGGGTCGACACCTATTACGAGACCAAGGGCAACGTGAACCTCGCCAAGTTCACCAACTCGGTGAACGCGGTGCGCAACACCGCCGGCAACATCGTCTGCGCGATCAACAACGACGCGATCACCACCAACGACGATCCGGCCTGCGTCCCCGTCAATCTGTTCGGTCTCGGCGCCCCCAGCCAGGGTGCGCTCGACTATTTCGGCTACACCTCGAGCCGCAAGCAGAACTCCAGCCAGTACAACGTCGTCGGCTTCGTGTCGGGCGACTCGGAAAAGCTGTTCAGCCTGCCCGGCGGTCCGGTCGGTTTCTCGATCGGTGGCGAATGGCGGCGTGAAACCAGCTATTCGGAATTCGATGCCTTCACCCGCGGTGGCGGCACCTTCCTGAACTCCATCGCCATCTTCGATCCGCCGGCGCTGGAAGTGAAGGAAGTCTTCGGCGAACTTCGCCTGCCGATCGTCAAGGATGTGTTCCTGCTGAAGGAACTGACCGTTGAAGGCGCCGCGCGTTATTCCGATTACAATTCGGGCAACACCGGTTCGACCTTTGCCTGGAACGCCGACGTCGTCTGGTCGCCGGTCGAGGATCTGCGCATCCGCGCCGGTTACGGTCGCGCCGTGCGTGCGCCGACGCAGAGCCAGCTCTACTCGGCCCAGAGCCAGACCTTCCTCAACGGTCTGGTCGATCCCTGCGGCCAGCAGAACATCAACAACAACCCGAACCGCGTGAAGAACTGCGCTGCCGCCGGCGTGCCGACGACCCAGACCTTTAACGGCATCACCGAACCCTTCACCAACCGTGCAGCCTCGGGCATTTCGGGTCTCAACGGCGGCAACCCGCTGCTGAGCGAGGAAACCTCGAACAGCTACACCGTCGGTGCCGTGTTCACGCCGCGCGCCGTGCCGGGCCTGATCCTGTCGGTCGATTACTACAACATCGAACTGAAGAACGCGATCAACACGGTCGGTGCCCAGACGATCATCAACCAGTGCTATGACAGCCCGGATGGCATCGACAACACCTTCTGCAAGGCCATCACCCGCAACCCGAACGGCACCTTTGCCGGCCAGCAGAACGTTCTGCACGGCGGTGGTCAGGTCGACTTCCCGGTCACCGGCAATGGTTCGTCCTTCATCCAGGGCGCCTTCAACTATGCCAAGCAGAAGACCTCGGGCATCGACTTCGACCTGACCTATGCGACGAAGTTCAGCACCGACTGGTCGATCAACGTCCGCGCCATCGTGTCGTACATCATCGAGCGCAACTTCTTCACCTCGATCACCGAGCCGGGCCGCATCACCCAGGCCAAGCTGGCACTGGGCGACCCGGAATGGGCTGGCCAGCTGCGCATCAACCTGGGCTGGAAGGACTTCGACCTGGGCAGCAACTTCCGCTACATCGGCAAGATGACGGTGGGTGCCTATGAAGCCCAGAACAGCGTCCAGGGTCGTCCGCCGACCAACCTCGACCAGTTCCCGGTGGTCTACTACCCGGACCGCGTCTACACCGACCTGCGTCTGAGCTATAAGATCGATGCGTCGAAGCGCGTCTATGTCGGCGTCGACAATCTGTTCGACCTGCTGCCGCCCTATGACCTGACCGGTCTCGGCGACGGCGCCATCTACACCAACACCGGCCGCTTCTTCTATGGCGGCTTCTCGGTGAAGTTCTGATCGCTGCGGCGGTCATCTGACCAATGTTGAAGGGGCCGGTCGCAAGACCGGCCCCTTTTTCATATGGGCACGCCGGCATGCCAATGGCGGCAAAGGCTGGACTTGCGCGCCGCTTGGTCGCAAGTGATGGCGATGAGACCCCCCAGAAAGACCGGCGGCAATGATCGCCGCCCCCCCGGCGACGGCGACCGCCCTGCCCGTCCGTCCGCGCGCCCCGGCCCGCGTCGCGACGGGAGCAGCCGCCCCGCCCCGCCGCGCGCCCAGGACGAGGCGCTGTTCACCTCGCGCCGCGATGCCGAAAGCCGCGATGCCGCCACGCCGGCCACGGGTGAACGCCGTCGCCATATCCCCGGCGGCCGCCTGCCCAAGATCCCCAACAGCGCCCCGAAGGCCGTGCCGCGGCCGCCGCGCTCGGGTGACCGCAAACCGCGCACCCCGGCCGCGTTCAGCGACCTGCCCGCACCACCCACCGGCCGTCGCGGCCGTGGCGAGGCCCGCGCCGCCGCCCGCGCCGCCGAGAAGTCCGGAAAAGCGGTGCCCGTCGAGCCGCAGCGCATCGCCAAATTGCTGGCCCGCGCCGGCATCGGATCGCGCCGCGACATCGAACGCATGATCGCCGAGGGCAAGGTGGCGCTGAACGGCAGCGTGCTGGCGACGCCAGCCACCATCGTCGCCAGCCTGGATGGCATCACCGTCGAAGGCCAGCCGGTGGCGGCGCTGGAACCGTCGCGGCTGTTCCGCTTCCACAAGCCGGCCGGATTCCTCACCACGGCGCGCGACCCCGGCGGCCGCCCGACGATCATGGATATCCTGCCGCCCGGCCTGCCGCGCGTCGTGCCGGTCGGCCGGCTCGACATGAACACCGAAGGCCTGTTGCTGCTGACCACCGACGGCGCCCTGAAACGCGCGCTGGAACTGCCGACCAGCGGCGTGCCGCGGCGCTATCGCGTGCGTGCCTATGGCGAAATCGGGCAACAGGCGGTGGAATCGCTGATCGAGGGCCTGACCATCGACGGCATGCGCTATGGCCCCATCGATGCCGAGATCGAGCGCCGCACCGGGCGCAATCTGTGGCTGTCGATCACGCTGACCGAAGGCAAGAACCGCGAAATCCGCCGCGTGCTGGAATTCCTGGGCCTGCAGGTCTCGCGGCTGATCCGCGTCGCCTATGGCCCCATCGAGCTGGGCGATCTGCCGCCGCGCGACGCCGATGAAGTGCCGGACGGCGTCGTCGCCTCGCTGCGCAAGTCGCTGGCGCGGGCCTGACAACCGGCGCGTCGGAATCCCCCATGCGGATCATATCCGGACAATGGCGCGGCCGCGCGCTGATCGCCCCCGCGGGCGACGCCACCCGCCCCACCGCCGACCGCGTGCGCGAGGCGCTGTTCTCCATGCTGGCCAGCCGGCTCGGCAGCCTCGAAGGCCTGCGCGTGCTCGACGGCTTTGCCGGCACCGGCGCGCTGGGGCTGGAGGCGCTGTCGCGCGGCGCAGCCCATGGCGTCTTCGTCGACAGCAACGCCGAGGCGGTGCGCGCCCTGAAGGCCAATATCGCCAAATTGGGTGCGAACGCCGAGGTCATCGCCGCACCGCTGGAGAGCATCGGCCAGGCGCGGACGCCCTGCGACCTGATCCTGCTCGATCCGCCCTATGGCCAGGGGCTGGCCGAAATGGCTTTGAAGCGCCTCACGGAGCGCGGCTGGATCGCCCCGCACGCGCTGATTTCCGTGGAAGCGGCGCGCAAGGATGCGCTCGCCACCGATCTCGAAGTGTTGGCAGTGCGCGACCATGGCAAGGCGCGGCTGCATCTGTTGCGCGCCGGCGGCGGGGCGGCTGACATACTGAAGCTGTAGAGAAAAAGCCTCCGGCGGCTGGGGCCTCAGGCCCCAGACCCCATCCGTTGGTATAGCCCGCGGGTAACTTCATGTTTTTTAGTATAAAATCGATTGGGGTCTGGGGCCTACGGCCCCAGCCGCCGGAGGCAATGCCTGGGCACCCTGACGGCTTCTGCCCGTGCCCTATAAAAACGTCACATGCCCCATCTTGCGGCCGGGCTTGACCTCGCTCTTGCCGTAGAGGTGCAGATGGGCGCGCCCATCGGCGAGCAGTTTCGCCCAGTCATGAACATCCTCGCCGAGCAGGTTGCGCATCAGCACCTCGGGCGCGGTCAGCGCCGTGGAGCCGAGCGGCAGGCCGCAGACGGCGCGGATATGGTTTTCGAACTGCGAGGCACGCGTGCCCTCGATCGTCCAATGGCCGCTGTTGTGGACGCGCGGTGCCATTTCGTTGAAGCGCGGGCCATCCGGCGTTGCGAAGAACTCCAGCGTCAGCACGCCGACATGGTCGAGCGCCTCCGCCACCCGCCGCGCCAGCGCCACCGCGTCGGGCACCAGCGCCATGATTTCGGGCGGCGCCGGCACGCGGCTGGTGGCGAGGATGCCGCCTTCATGGCTGTTGTGCGGCACCGGCCAGCTGGCGATGTCGCCATCCTGCCCGCGCGCCAGCAGCACCGAGAATTCATGGGAAAAATCGACCCAGGCTTCGAGGATCGCCGGCTGGCCGCCCAGCGCCGCCCAGGCCGCATCGGCGTCGCCTGCGCTGTGGAGCCGCGCCTGGCCCTTGCCGTCATAGCCCATCCGCCGCGTCTTCAGCACCGCCGGCAGGCCGAGCGCCGCGATGGCGACATCGAGATCGGCGCGGGAATCGACGGGGTGATAGGCGGCGGGCCGGCCGCCCAGCGCCTCGACGAAGCGCTTTTCGGCCAGCCGGTCCTGCGCCACCTCCAGGCTGTCGGCCGATGGAAACACCGGCACCCGCGTGGCGAGATGGCGGATGGCGGCGGTGTCGATATTCTCGAACTCGAAGGTGGCGACATCGATACTGGCGGCAAAGCGATCGAGCGCGGCACGATCGGTATAGTCGGCGCGGGTCACCTCTGCCGCGACATCGCCGGCCGGCAGCTCCGCCTCCGGCGCCAGCACATGCACGCGATAGCCCATGCTGGCCGCGGCGAGCGCCAACATGCGGCCGAGCTGGCCGCCGCCCAATATGCCGATCGTCGAACCCGGTTCGATCATGCCGGCGTGTCCGCCACGGTATCGGTCTGCGCCTGCCGCCACGCCGCCAGCCGCGCCGCCAGCGCCGCATCGGTGGTGGCGAGCATGGCGGCGGCGAGCAGCGCCGCGTTGACGGCACCGGCGCGGCCGATGGCCAACGTGCCGACCGGAATGCCGGCGGGCATCTGGACGATGGAGAGCAGACTGTCCATGCCATTGAGGGCCTTGGATTCGACCGGCACGCCGAGCACCGGCAGCGCCGTCATCGCCGCGGCCATGCCGGGCAGATGCGCCGCCCCGCCGGCGCCGGCGATGATCACCCGCAGGCCACGCCCCGCGGCACCCTGCGCATAGTCATACAGGCGCTGCGGGGTGCGATGCGCGCTGACCACCCGGCATTCGTGCGGCACGCCCAGCGTGGTCAAGGTTTCGGCGGCATGGGTCATCGTCGCCCAATCCGAAGTGGAGCCCATGATGATGCCGACAACAGGCTCGGCGATGATGGCGTTCAACAGGCTTCCCCCCCGCAACAGGAAGCGCCGGACCTTAGGGACGCGCGCGGGCAAGGGCAAGGTTGCTAAAAGGCCGCCGACAGCGAGACGACAATCGTGCTGCCGGCAATTGACGTTCCATCGCGCGTGGCGAAATTGGGTTGCAGGCGGCGATAGGCGGCGCTGCCGGGGCTGATATCGGTATCGACATAGGCGATGCCCAGCACCACCGGCCCCAGCGCCACATCCGCCCCCAGCAGCCAATCCCAATAGCGGCCGGTGGGCGCCACGCTGGTGCCATTGGGGCCAAGGCCGGGATTGCCGTCCGACCAGCCGAGGTGCGCCTTCAGCGTCACCGGCGTGCGCGGGATGCCGGAACTGGCATCGCCCCACAGATAGAGGTTGCTGGCGCTGCTGCCCGGCCGGCTGTCGGGATGGTTCGACCAATTGCCCAGCGGCTTTTGCGGCGGCGCCCAGGCCACGCCGGCGAGCAATTGGGCCGGGCCATAGCTGCCGCTCAGCTTCAGCGTCGGTTCGACATAGGATGTGATCGGGGCGCCGCCGGGGTAATTGTACCAGGTGATGCCGGCATCGATGCTGGCATCACCCAGCGTTCCGCGCCAGCCGCCGGTCAGGTCCAGCTCCAGATCAGGGCCGCCGAATGTGCCCCAGCCCTTCAGATTGGCGGCGAACAGCGTCGCATAAAGCCCGCTGCGATGGCTGAGCGTCAGACTGCCCTGCAGCGCCACATCCCTGTCGGTTTGCGAAATGCCACGCAGGCGATAGTCGCTGGCCAGCGTCGCCGCGCCCGAAAGCCGGAAGGCCGGGGCGGCATCCGTGTCTTGCGCCGCGGTCGGACTCGCCCATGCCAGCACTGCCGGCAGCAGAAGCAGGCGCGCGCGAATGGCCTGGCTCAGTTCTTGTCGATCAGGCGGGCAACGAGCGCCTTGACCATCACGCGCGCTGCCTCGGTATCCAGCGACTGGTCGACGCGCAGGCGCTGCCAGACTTCGAAACTCAGCATCAGGTCGAGCGCGTCGAGCGTCATCCCGTCATCGCCCAGCTGTTCCGGCAACAGGCTTTGCAGGCGATAGCGCAGCAGCTTCTGCGTCGCGACATGATTGGCCTGGATTGCCGGTGATTCGTGGCGGTGCACGTCAGCGGCACGCTTGAACGGCAACAGCCGGTCATAGAGTGCAATGCGGCGGTCAATGGCTTCGTTTATCTGCGCCCGCCAGCCGCTCGCCTGAAAGGGCGCCAGCGATTGCTCGAAACTGCCGACCACCCGCATCGCCATTTCGGCGTACAGGCTCTCCATGTCCTTGAAGTGCCGGAACACGCTGCGCAGCCCGACCTCGGCCTTGTTGGCGACTTCTTCGGCCGAAGGCGTGATGGCGCCAGCCTCGACCAGCGCCATCATCGCTTCGACAATGGCATCCCGGCTCTTTTCGGACCGGCGGCGCCGACCGTCAGAGGAAGGAACAGTAACAGGCGAAGAACCGAAACGCATGACCACCACCATAGACACTCAATCTGCCAATGTCATGCCATGGCTTGGTTAGCAAATTCCCAATTTGCAATTCAATTTCGGCCGATATCAGTTCGCCCAATAGATATAGGCCTCCCCCGGCTTCGCTTTGGTGCCCAGCGGGCGATCGATGGCGATCGGCGAGCGCACCAGCGCGCCCCAGGCCGGCGCCATCTGTTCGGCATCATGCGCCTTCAGCCTGGCCTTCAGGCTGGCGACGATGGCCGGGTTGGCGGCGGCGACATCATGCTGTTCGGTGGGATCGCTGGCGAGATCGAACAGCAGATCCTGGCGCGGCAGATCGAGCGCCTGCAATTTCCACTGGCCGTCGCGGACGACGCGGTAATTGCCCGACCGCCAGAACAGCGTCTGGTGCGGCATGCCACTGGCCTTGCCCTGCACATAGGGCAGCACATTGACGCCATCGATCGGCCGGTCTTTTGGCAGCGGCGCGCCGGCGACAGCGCTGGCGGTGGCAAAGATGTCGAAATGGCTGATCGGGTTGGGATAGGTGCTGCCGGCGGCAATCTGGCCCGGCCAGCGCATCATGAAGGGCACATGCATGCCGCCTTCGTAAAAGGTCGCCTTCCAGCCGCGGAACGGCCGGTTGACCTCGGGCAGGCCGATATAATGCGCGCCGCCGTTGTCGGAGGTGAAGATGACCAGCGTATTGTCATCCAGCCCCTGCGCCTTCAGCTCCGCCATCACCCGGCCGACACCGCGATCGACGGCGCGGATCATCGCCGCATAGGTGCGCAGGCGCGGATCCTTGATCTGCGGCAGCGCATCATAATCGGATTTCAGCGCCTGCAGCGGCGTGTGCGGGGCATTATAGGCCAGATACAGGAAGAAGGGCCGGTTGCGATTGGCCTTGATCACCGTCACCGCCTGGTCGGTGAGATAATCGGTCATATATTTGTCGGGCGCGAAGCGCGGCGCACCGTTGAACTGCACGCTATAGGGCAGATTGGCCCAGAGGAACTTGTCGATCGGATCGAAGTCCTGCTTCGAATTGACGACGTTGGGATCGTCTTCGGGCAGATATTTCTGGCCGCCGATGATGAAGCCCAGGGATTCGTCAAAGCCCTGGTCCTCGGGCCGCATGCCCTTGGCCTCCCCCAGATGCCATTTGCCGAGATGGACGGTGTGGAAGCCCATCGATTTCATCTGTTCGGCAACGGTGATCTCGCTGGCCGGCACGCCCTTGGCGCCGGCCGGCGGCGCCTTGGCGGCAGCCGCCTCGTCAAAGATCGGCTTGTGCTCCCAATCGGTCTTGAAGCTGGCGATGTTGCGCGCGAACATCGCATCGGGCCGGAACAGGCTGGTCGGGAACCAGGCCGGCAGCCGCGTGTCGGTGGGGGTGAATTCATAGCCGAAGCGCGTCGCATAGCGCCCGGTCATCAGCGCGGCGCGTGACGGCGCACAGGTGGCATTGCCGGCATAGCCATTGCTGAAGACGACGCCTTCCGTGCCGATGGCGTCGATATTGGGCGTCCTGACGCCACCGGCGCCGGTGCCGGTCAGGCTGATGTCGTTATAGCCGAGATCGTCGGCCATGATGAGGATGACGTTCGGCGGCCGGGCGCCCGCCGGCGGAGTCGCCGGGCCCTGGTTCCAGCTGACGGCGTGATTGGGCGCCGTCGAGCCACCCATCCAGCCGGCGATGTGCAGCTTGATGTAATCGCGACTGGCGAACACCCCCAGCGCCAGCGCCGCGGTGGTGCCCAGCAAAACCCGCCCGAACGTCTTCATGGCCTTGTCCCCCTCAGCGCTTGCGGAAGCTGCGCTGGCCGAGCACCAGCACGACGAGCATCACCGCCTCGACGACCATCGGCTGCACCGCCGTCGGCGCCATGCCATCGAGCGCCAGGCTGACGAAGCGGCCGAACAGCGCGAGACCGAGCATGACCATCGGGACCGTGAGCGCCGCCGCATCGCGCTTCCACGCCGCATAGAGCGCGAACACCGAGGCGCCGATGAAGAAACCGGGGAAATCGGCGCGCAATGTCGCCAGGCCCTGGGTGCCGACCGGCGACAGGAAAAACGCCGCGGCCAGCGTCTGCGGCGCGAGCAGAAAGCCCAGCCCGACGCTGATGTTGAACAGCCCCAGCACGAAGATCGCCAGCCGCATCTCGATCATCCCCTTTTGACGTTATCCTTCCCTCATACCGCGCCTTTGCCAAGGCTGCAACATTCCGGCATTGTAACTGCCATTATCAACGGGCATGATGCGCGGCAGCACCGGCGAGACCGGCACGGATGGGGGACAAACGATGCGCCTGGCAGCACGGCTGGCAATCGGGGTGGCAGCGCTGGCGCTGGCCGGCGGCATCGCGGCGAAGCTTTGGCAGGTGCCGATCGCCATGCGGATGCTGACCCGCGTCGCCGCCGAGCGCGTCGGCCGCGATGTCACCGCCGGCCTGCCCGATGGCCTGCATGTCATCCTGTGCGGCACCGGCTCGCCGCTGCCCGATCCGACCCGCGCCGAACCCTGCAATGTCGTCATCGCCGGGAGGCAGATCTATGTCGTCGATGCCGGCGACGGCGGCCCGCGCAAGCTGGCGCAAATGGGCCTGCCGTTCGGCCGCATCAATGGCGTGCTGCTGACGCATTTCCATTCCGATCACATCGACGGGCTGGGACCGCTGATGCTGCTGCGCTGGACCGGCGCCGGCGCCACCAGCCCCTTGCCGATCCACGGCCCGCCGGGCGTCGAACAGGTCGTCGCCGGCTTCAACGCGGCCTATAAAATCGACAATGGCTATCGCACCGCGCACCATGGCCCGGTCATCACGCCGGCGGCCGGCGCCGGCGGCACCGCCCTGCCCTTTGCCATGGCGGATGCGCCGGTCGTGGTGGTACAGCAGGACGGGCTGACCATCACCGCCTTCCCGGTCAACCATCGCCCGGTCAGCCCGGCGGTCGGCTATCGCTTCGAATACAAGGGGCGGTCGGTGGTGCTGTCGGGCGATACCGCCGCGTCGCCCTCGCTCGATGCCGCAGCCCGGGGCGCCGATCTGCTGGTGCATGAGGCGTTGCAGCCGAAGATGGTCGCCATCCTCACCGATGCGCTCGCCGCCAAGGGGCAGGCCAACACGGCACAGATCACCCGCGACATCATCGATTATCACAGCACGCCCGAAATGGCCGCCGATGCCGCCAGCCGGGCCGGCGTGACCGAGCTGGTGCTCAGCCATCTCGTGCCGCCCCTGCCCTTTGCCTATGCCTATCCGGCGTTCCTGGGCGACGCCGCCCAGCATTTTTCAGGGCCGATTACCGTGGGCGAAGACGGCATGATGTTCTCGCTGCCCACCGGCAGCAAATCGATCGAACGGAAAAAGCTGCTCTAGGGGGACGAGGATGTACAAGCTCTATGGCGCGCTCGGCTCGCCCTATTCGATGAAGATCCGCGCGCTGCTGCGCTATCGCCGCCTGCCGCACATCTGGCTGCACGGCAATGCCGCGCTGGCGGCGACGCGCGGCCAGGTCAAGGCGCCGGTCATCCCGATCATGGAATATCCCGACGGCCGTTTCCTGAACGATTCGACGCCTTTGCTCTATGATCTGGAGGCACGCCACCCCGACCGTTCGGTGGTGCCGCCCGATCCCGCGCGCGCCTTCCTCGCCCATCTGATCGAGGATTTCGCCGATGAATGGCTGACCAAGGCGATGTTCGGCTATCGCTGGCTTCGCGAGGTCGACCAGGTGCAGATGAGCCGCTGGCTGGCGTTCGACGCCATGCAGGGCGGCGGGCTGGCAACGTCACAGGGCGCCGCCGAAATGTTCCGCGCCCGCCAGGTCGGCCGCATGGCGCTGGTTGGCTGCACCCAGGCGAATTTCCCGCTCATCGAGGCCTCGACCCGCGCCGTCTGCCAGTTGCTGGAGGAGCATGTCGTCAACCGCCATGGCCTGTTCGGCACGCGGCCGTCGCTGGCCGAATTCGGCCTTTATGGCCAGATTTCGCAGCTGGGTGTCGATCCGACGCCGGAGGCCATGCTGCGCCGCGACTATCCCTATACGCTGCGCTGGCTGCTCCACATCGACGATATGAGCGGCGTCGAGGGTGAATGGGATGCCGCCGACGCCCCGTTCGATCCCATCATCCCCGGCCTGCTGGCGATCATCGGCGAACTCTATTTCCCGTTCCTGCTGGCCAACGCCGCGGCGCTGGCGGCGGGTGCGGAGACGTTCGGCATCACCGCCATGGGGCATCCCTATACCCAGGGTGTGTTCAAATATCAGGTGAAATGCCTCGCCGATCTGCGCGCCCGTTACGCGGCGCTCGATGCGGACGCCCGGGCGGTGGTCGATCCGCTGCTGGCGGCGTCGGGCTGCCTCGCACCGATGGTGGCAGCGTGAGGAACATGCGCCCCTCCCTCCCCGCAAGGGGGAGGGAGATGGCGCCTCGCCGCGCTCCTCCTCGCCACCGCCACCCCGGCGCTCGCCGCGCCGGTGCCGACGCGCCCCAACATCGTCATCCTGCTCGCCGATGACTGGGCCTTTGCCGATGTCGGGGCCTATGGCGGCGAGATCGCCACGCCCAACATCGATGCGCTGGCTCGCGCCGGCACCCGCTTTGCCAATTTCCATGTCGCCGGCAGCTGCGCGCCGACCCGGGCGATGCTGCAGACCGGTGTCTCGCACCACCGCGCCGGGCTGGGCAACATGCCGGAAACCATCCCGCCCGAACATCAGGGCAAACCCGGCTATGACGCTGTCATCAACAATCGCGTCGTCACCATCGCCGAACAGCTGCGCGCCGCCGGCTATCGTACCTATCTCACCGGCAAATGGCACCTCGGGAAAACACCCGACAAGCTGCCGGTGTCCCGCGGCTATGACCACAGCTTTTCCCTGTCACAATCGGGCGCCGACAATTTCGAGGAAAAGCCCAATCTGCTGATCTATGACAAGGCCGACTGGACCGAGGACCGCAAGCCAGCGCATCTGCCAAAGCCCTATTATTCCTCGCGTTTCATCGTCGACAAGGCGCTGCAGTACATCGATGCCGACCGCGCCGGCGGCAAGCCCTTCCTCGCCTCGCTGAACTTCCTCGCCAACCATATCCCGGTGCAGGCGCCCGACAGCGACATCGCCGCCTATGCCCGGCGCTACCAGGCCGGCTGGACCGCGCTGCGCGCCGAACGCTCGGCGCGGGTGGCGGCGGCCGGGCTGGTGCCGGCCGCGCCGCGGGTGACGATGAACACGATGGGGGACTGGAACGCCCTGACCCGTGCCGAACAGGCGCAGCGCGCCCGTGCCATGGCGGCCTATGGCGGCATGGCGACGGCGATGGACCGCGAGATCGGCCGGCTCGTGGCGCATCTGAAGGCGACCGGCGAATATGACAACACGGTCTTCGTCTTCCTGTCCGACAATGGCCCGGAAGCGCTCGACCCGATGTCGAGCCGCTTCAACGCCGCAATCGCCCGGCTCTATTACAACCAGAACCCCGACCAGCAGGGCCGGCCGGGCAGCATCACCGCCGTCGGCACCAGCTTTGCCAGCGCGCTCGCCGCCCCCTTCCGCGGTTACAAATTCACCGCCAGCGAAGGTGGGCTGCGCGTGCCGCTGATCATGGCCTGGCCGGGCAACCCCGCCTGGCAGGCCGGCGCCATCGCCCGCGGTTTCGCCCATGTCACCGATGTGGCGCCCACCCTGCTCGCCGCCGCCGGCGTGGCCCCGCAGCAAGGCCGCTTCAATGGCCGCAGCGTCGAACCGATGACCGGCCACAGCCTGTTGCCGATGCTGACCGGCACCGCGCCTGCCGTGCACCCCGCCGATGAGGCGCTGGGCTATGAGCTCAGCGGCAATGCCGTCGTCTGGAAGGGCGACCTCAAGCTCGTCAAGAACCTGCCGCCCTATGGCGACGCCGTCTGGCACCTTTACGACATGGCGAGCGACCCCGGCGAAACCCGCGACCTCGCCGCCACCCGCCCGGCCGATTTCGCCGCGCTTCAGGCCGATTACGCCGCCTATGCCCGCGCCGAACAGGTGCTGCCGATGCCCGCCGGCTATACCGCCCCGCAACAGGTGCAAGACAATGCCATGCGCGAACTGCTGGTGCCGCGCCTGTTGAAACTGCTGCCCTGGGTGGCCGGCGTGCTGGGCCTCGTCATCGGTGGCCTGTTCGCGTGGCGGCGGCGCAAGGCGCTGGGCTGACCTCCCTCCCCGCTGCGGGGAGGGAGGTCAGCCCAGCCGAGCGGGGTGGGGGTGCCGGCCAATTGCCACCAAGGGCGCAACCCCCACCCCGCTCACCTTCGGTGAGTCGCCCTCCCCGCAAGGGGGAGGGAGGGGTTCGCCTTACTTCGGCACCACCCGCAGCAGTTTCCCATCCGTCGCATCGGTCAGCAGCCAAAGCGCGCCGTCCGGGCCTTCGACGACGTCGCGGATGCGCTGCTTGCGGTCGGTGAGCAGCCGTTCCTCGCCGATGACGCGGTCGTTCTTCAGCACCAGCCGCACCAGCGCCATGCTACCGAGGCCGCCGATGAAGACATTGCCGCGCCATTCCGGCGCCAGTCTGCCGCTGTAGATCGCCATGCCGGACGGGGCGATCACCGGGTCCCAATAATAGACCGGCTGTTCCATGCCCGGCGCCTGGGTCAGGCCGTCACCGATCGGCTTGCCGCTATACTCCTCGCCATAGGTGATGGTCGGCCAGCCATAGTCCTTGGCCTTCACGACGAGGTTGAGCTCATCGCCGCCCTTGGCACCATGCTCGGCCTCCCACAGCCGGCCCTTGGCGTCGAGCGTGGCGGCGAGGATGTTGCGATGGCCCCAGGACCAGATTTCCGGCCGGGTGCCGGCCTTGCCGACCAGCGGATTGTCCCTGGGGATCGAGCCGTCGCGGTTGATGCGGACGATCTTGCCGAAATCGCTGTCGAGCTTCTGCGCCTGCATGCGGCCGGGCAGGATCGAGCGTTCGCCCAGCGTGATGAACAGCGTGCCATCGCGCGCCGCCACGATGCGGCCGCCGGCGTGATAATTGGATTCGAGCGTCGGCAGCATGCGGAAGATGACCTCCACCCCGGTCAGCTTCGGCTCCGGCCCGTCGACCAGCGTGCCGCGCGCCACGGCCAGGCCATTGCCGCCCTCGCGCGGCTCCGAATAGCTCCAGTACACCTTGCCATCGCCCGGCACGGCGATGCCCATCATGCCCATCTGGCCCTTGGCATTGACCGGCGGGGTGCCGGCGATGGGCGCGGACTTGCTGCCGTCCTGGCCGATGATGCGGATGGTGCCGGCGGCCTTTTCCGTCACCAGCATGCGGCCATCGGGCAGGAAGGCGAGGCCCCAGGGCGCATTCAGCCCGCCGGTGATTTCGGTGACGCTGGTGGCGGTCTTGCTCACCACGGCTTCGGCGCGGGTCTGGCCGGCGAAGGCGGGCTTGAACTCCGGCACATTGGCGGGGCCGGTCGGCACCGGCGCGGCGATGGCGGGCGTTGCAAGAAGGACGGCAAGGGCGAGGCGACGCATGAGAATCTCCGAAATCAGGCTGCGGGCTTAGGGCGTCAGTGCAGCAATGTCATGCCCCGGCGCGGGCCGCCCGGCTGGCCAGCAGCGCGGCGATGTCGTGGTCGCTGAAGCCGGCCTCGGCCAGCACGGCGCGGCTGTGTTCGCCCAGATGCGGCGGCGGCGACACCGGCGGCCGCACGCCATCGAACAGCACCGGCACGCCGGGATAACGCAGCGGCCCGGCCGGCGTTGCGACCGTCTGGAAAAAATCGGTGGCGGTGAGGTGCGCGTCGCTCTCCAGCCCGGCGAGCGGGATGACGCGGGCGCAGGGCACTTGCGCGCCCTCCAGCAGGGCGATCCATTCCGCCGTGGTGCGCGTCGCGATCAGCGCCGCCGCCAGGCCATAGATGGCGTCGATATTCTCGGTGCGTGTCGCGATGCTGGCAAAGCGCGGGTCCTCGAGATGCTCCGCCGCGCCGGCGACGGTGAAGAAGCCGCGCCAATGTGCATCGGTATAGGCCATCATGCAGACATGGCCATCGGCGGTGGCGAGCGGCCGCCGCCACGGCGCCATGACGCGCGGATAGCCCAAGGGCCCCAGCGGCGGCGTGAAATGATGGCCGTAGAAATGCTCGACGAAATTGAAGGCCACCATCGTTTCGAACATCGGGATTTCGACAAAGCCGCCCTTCCCCGTCGTCTGGCGGCGGATGATGGCGGCGAGGATGGCGATGCCGGCGGTCAGCCCCGACACCTTGTCGGCGATAATCGTCGGCATGTAGCGCGGGCTGCCGGTCGACTTCGCCATCAGATCGGCAACACCCGACATGCCCTGGATGACATCGTCATAGGCCGGCAGTCCACCATAAGGCCCGGCCTCGCCAAAGCCATGCAGCCCGGCATAGACAAGGTGCGGATGGCGGGCGAGCAGCGCCTCGGGGTCCAGCCCCAGCGAGGCCAGCTTCTGCGGCCGGATCGAGTGCAGCAGCACATCGGCGGTGGCGAGCAGGCGGTCGAGCGCCGCCTGGCCTTCCGCCGTCTTCAGATCGAGCACCAGGCCACGTTTGCCGCGGTTGCAACCGAGGAAAAGCGCCGACATGCCGGGTTCGAGGCCGGGGCCGGTCTGGCGGGTGGAATCGCCCTCCGGCGCCTCCAGCTTGATGACATCGGCGCCGAGGTCGGCAAACCATTGCGCGCAATAGGGGCCGAAAACGACTGAAGAAAGGTCGATGACCTTGAGACCGGCGAGGGGGAGCATGGCGGTGGGGTAGCCGCTGCTCCCCCTCCCTGCAAGGGAGGGGGCCGGGGGGAGGGTTTCTCCAACAGACCCCTTTGGCAGGGTTTCTCCAATAGACGTCGGATGTATCCGCGGGGG
>NKIQ01000014.1:75566-78030 GCA_002256005.1 Alphaproteobacteria bacterium PA4
AGACCCCTTTGGCAGGGTTTCTCCAATAGACGGCGGATGTATCCGCGTGGGCAGTACCCTCCCCCCGGCCCCCTCCCTTGCAGGGAGGGGGAGTCAGGCGAGCCGCGCCGCATGCCAGCGCAAATGGTCCTCCACAAAACTCTGAATAAACCAGTAGCCGTGATCATACACGGCATGGCGCCGCAGCGTCAGCGGGATGCCGGCCGTCGCACAGGCCGCTTCCAGCCGTTCCGGCTGCAACTGGTTTTCGAGGAAAGTGTCGGCAAGGCCCTGATCGACCAGCAGTTCGGCGACCCGCGCGCCTGAAGCGATCAGCGCACAGGCATCATGGCGCGCCCAGAGTTCGGGATTGTCGCCGAGATAGAGCGGCAGCGCCTTCTGCCCCCAGGGCACCTCAGTCGGCGCGACGATCGGCGCGAAGGCGGAGACGCTGCGGAAGCGGCCGGAGTGGCGCAGCGCCAGGGTCAGCGCGCCATGGCCGCCCATCGAATGGCCGGTGATCGACTGGCGGTCCATGGCGGCGGGGAAATTGGCGGCGATGAGGCCCGGTAGTTCGCCGATCAGCCAGCTTTCCATGCGGAAATGCTGGCCCCAAGGCGCTTCCGTCGCATCGAGGTAGAAGCCGGCGCCCTGCCCCATGTCATAGGCCGCATCATCGGCAACGCCGTCCCCGCGCGGGGACGTGTCGGGGGTGATCAGCATCAGGCCGAGTTCGGCAGCGACGCGCTGCGCCCCGGCCTTGATGGCGAAGGTCTCTTCCGTGCAGGTCAGGCCGGCGAGGCACCAGAGGACGGGGAACGGACCATCGCCGGGCGGGGTGAACACGCCGAAGCGCATCGCCGTGCCGGTGCTGTGGCTGGCGTGGCTGTGGAAGGACTGGGTGCCGCCATGGCAGGCGGCGGTGGAGAGGGTTTGCATGGGGGCCTTTCTTCTCCCTCCCCGCAGGGGGGAGGGAGGAAGGTCAGAACACCACAACCGAACGGATGCTCTCACCGGCATGCATCAGGTCGAAACCCTTGTTGATCTCCTCCAGCGTCAGCACATGGGTGATCATCGGGTCGATCTCGATCTTGCCGTTCATGTACCAGTCGACGATCTTGGGCACGTCCGTCCGGCCCTTGGCGCCGCCGAACGCCGTGCCACGCCAGTTGCGCCCGGTGACCAGCTGGAACGGGCGGGTGGCGATTTCCTTGCCGGCTTCGGCGACGCCGATGATGATGCTGGTGCCCCATCCGCGGTGGCAAGCCTCCAGCGCCTGGCGCATCACCGTCGTGTTGCCGGTGCAATCAAAGGTGTAATCCGCGCCGCCATCGGTGAGCGCGACGAGATGCTGGACGAGATCGCCGTCCACGGTGTTCGGGTTGACGAAATGCGTCATCCCGAAGCGCTTGCCCCATTCCTCGCGCGCCGGGTTGATGTCGACACCGATGATCAGATTGGCGCCGGCCATGCGGGCGCCTTGCAACACGTTGAGGCCGATACCGCCCAGGCCGAAGACGATGACATTGTCGCCTGGCCGCACATCGGCGGTGTTGACGACGGCGCCGACGCCGGTGGTGACGCCGCAACCGATGTAGCAGCTGGTCTGGAACGGTGCATCGGTGCGGATTTTCGCCACCGCGATTTCGGGCAGCACGGTGAAGTTCGAAAAGGTCGAGCAGCCCATGTAATGGTGCAACATCTGGCCCTTGTAGGAAAAGCGCGAACTGCCATCGGGCATCAGGCCTTTCCCTTGCGTGGCGCGGATGGCGGTGCAGAGGTTGGTCTTGCCGGAAAGGCACGACTTACACTGGCGACATTCCGGCGTGTAGAGCGGGATGACATGGTCGCCGACGGCAACGCTGGTCACGCCCGGGCCGATTTCGCGGACGATGCCGGCACCTTCATGGCCGAGGATGGAGGGGAACAGCCCTTCGCTGTCCAGCCCGTCGAGCGTATAGGCATCGGTGTGGCAGATGCCGGTCGCCATGATCTCGACCAGCACTTCGCCGGCGCGCGGGCCTTCCAGATCGACCTCGACGATTTCCAGCGGGGTCTTGGGCGCAAAGGCGACGGCGGCACGGGTTTTCATGAAACGGGGCTTTCCTGTGGCGGTTCTGCCGCCTCCTACCGCAAATCACCGCGACAACGGAATGGGGCTGCCGCACTGCCCTTGCTTTTTGCGGCCATGTGGCGCAAAGGCCCATGGCGCGAAGGTGCCAGCAAGCGATCCGCGGTGCCTCGGCCCCCTCTTCGACAGAACGGTTCCCGACAGCATTTCGGCGGACTGTTTCCGCCGGGAAATCTAAAGACGTACAGGAACTGACATGGCCACAGGCACAGTCAAATTTTTCAATGCCACCAAGGGTTATGGCTTCATTGCCCCCGATGGCGCTTCCAAGGACGTGTTCGTCCACATCTCCGCCGTCGAGCGTGCCGGCCTTTCGGATCTCGCCGAAGGTGCCAAGGTGAGCTTCGATCTGGA
>NKIQ01000014.1:78040-86838 GCA_002256005.1 Alphaproteobacteria bacterium PA4
AAAATGATCGCCAGGGCCGCGCCTCGGCCGTCAACCTCGCGATGGCATAAGACGCGCTTATGCCGAAAGAAGAGGTTATCAAGATCGAAGGCGTCATCGCCGAAATCCTGCCCGATGGCCGGTTTCGCGTGCGACTGGAAAACGACCATGAAATCATCGCCTATACGGCGGGCAAGATGCGCAAGAACCGCATCCGCTCCATCGTCGGCGATCGGGTACATGTCGAAATGACACCCTATGACCTCGACAAGGGCCGCATCGTCTTCCGCGAAAAAACCGCGCCGATGCCGATGAACCAGCGCCGGTTCTTCCGCCGCTAATCTGAAGGCCGAGGCGCGCAGGCGCCGATGCGAAACGACAGGGGCCAGCGCCGGGACAACCGGTGCTGGCCCTTTTTCTGTGCCGGGCGCAGCGCCCGGCTGATGGATACGCCTGATTGACAAGCCGCCGCCGCCCGGCTTGGGTTCCGGCCATGGCCAGCCCTGCCCCCCTGCTCACCCTCGCCGATGCGCTGGCGCATGGCGAACGGCTGCTGGCGGCGGATGCGACGCTGGCCGCCGAACAGGCGCGCGCCATATTGGCGGCGGCGCCCAGCCAGCCGCAGGCGCTGGCGCTGCTCGGCCGGGCGCTGATGCGCTGTGGCGACAGTGATGGCGCCATCGCTGCCTTGACCGCTGCCACGACGGCCAACCCCGGCGATGCCGGCAGCTGGCAGCGGCTGGCGGAGCTGCATACCGCGGCCGAGGATGAGGCCGCCGCGGCCGAGGCACAGGCGCAGGCGCTGCGCGCCGCCGCCCGTGACCCGCAGCTGATTGCCGCTGCGAACGCGCTGGTGGCCAACGACCTGCCGGTGGCGGAACGGCTGCTGAAGGCGCGGCTGCGCGACCAGCCCGCCGATGTGCCGGCCATCCGCATGCTCGCCGAACTCGCCGGCCGCATCGGCCGCTTCGGCGATGCCGAGAAATTGCTGCGCCGCGCCGTGGAACTGGCCCCGCAATTCGATGCCGCGCGGCACAATCTCGCCGTGGTGCTGCAACGCCAGGGCAAGGCGGAGGCGGCGCTGGCCGAAACCGACATCCTCTTGGCGCGCGACCCGGACTCGCCCGGCTATCAGATCCTGCGCGCTGCCATATTGGTGCGGCTGGGCGAATATGAGGCGGCGATCGCGCTCTACGATCACATGCTCGCCCGCCACCCGCACCAGCCGCGCGCCCAGATGAGCCATGGCCATGCCCTGAAGACCGTCGGCCGCCAGGGCGATGCCGTCGCCGCCTATCGCCGCGCCCTCGCCGATGCGCCGACACTGGGTGAGGCCTGGTGGAGCCTCGCCAATCTGAAGACCGTGCGCTTCACCGCCGATGACATTGCCGCGATGCAGGCGGCGCTGGCCCAGCCGGGCCTTGGCGACGAGGACCGGCTGCACCTCGATTTCGCGCTCGGCAAGGCGCTGGAGGACCAGGGACAACACGATGTCTCGTTCGAACATTATGCCAAAGGCAATGCGCTACGCCGCACCCAGCTCGATTATGACCCGGACGAGACCAGCGCCAATGTCGATCGCGTCAAGGCGCTATACACGCCGGACTTTCTGGCCACCCGCGCCGGCTGGGGCTGCGCGGCGCCCGATCCCATCTTCATCGTCGGGCTGCCGCGGTCCGGCTCCACGCTGATCGAGCAGATTTTGAGCTCGCACAGCCAGGTCGAAGGCACCTCGGAACTGCCCGACATCATCGCGCTGGCGCGCCGGCTCGGCGAGCGACCGCAGGGCGCCGAGGGCGGCGGCGGCCAGCGCGCCCGCTTTGCCGAGCGGCTGGCCGGGCTGGATGCCGAGGCCCTCGCCGCGCTGGGCCAGGAGTATCTCGATCGCACCCGCGTGCAGCGCAAGACCGGGCGGCCGCTGTTCATCGACAAGATGCCGAACAATTTCGTCCACACCGGCTTCATCCATCTGATCCTGCCCAACGCCCGCATCATCGATGCGCGGCGCCATCCGCTCGGCTGCTGCTTTTCGGGCTTCAAGCAGCATTTCGCCCGCGGCCAGGCCTTCAGCTATGATCTTGGCGAGATCGGCCGCTATTGGGCCGATTATGCCGAACTGATGGACCATTTCGATCGCGTGCTGCCCGGCCGGGTGCACCGCGTGCATTATGAAGCGATGGTGGCGACGCCGGAGACGGAAATCCGCAAGCTGCTCGCCTATTGCGGGCTGGCGTTCGAGCCGGCCTGCCTCGATTTCCACCGCACCGAGCGCGCCGTGCGCACCGCCAGTTCCGAACAGGTGCGCCAGCCGCTCTACGCCTCGGCTGTGGACCATTGGCAACACTATGCAAAATGGTTGCAGCCGTTGCGCGCGGCGCTCGGCAAGCGGCTGGACACTTACCCGTACGTGTAGCAACCTTGTCGCATGGCGGGAGCGCGATACCGCGCGCCGCCGACAGGGGGTGTCATGACGTCAGGGTCCATCCGTTCGATCATGCTGCTGGGCAGCGCCTTCGCCGGCACCATGCTGGCCGCCCCGGCGCTGGCGCAGCAGACCGCCGCCGATGCACCCGAAGCCGGTGTCGCCGAAATCATCGTCACCGCGACGAAGAGCAGCCAGAATCTGCAGGACGTGCCGATCAGCATCCAGGCGATCAGCAACGCCAAGCTCGACCAGCTGCAGGTGCAGGCCTTTGACGATTATGTCCGCTTCCTGCCCTCCGTCACCTATCAGACCGCCGGACCGGGCAGCGCCAAGATCTATTTCCGCGGCGTCTCCTCGGGCGAAAACGCCAACCATTCGACCTCGCAGCCGACCGTCGGCATCTATCTCGACGAACAGCCGGTCACCACCATCACCGGCCCCATCGACCTGCACATCTATGACATGCAGCGCGTCGAGGCGCTGGCCGGGCCGCAGGGCACGCTCTACGGCTCGTCCTCGCTTGCCGGCACGCTGCGCCTGATCACCAGCAAGCCGGATGCGTCGAAATTTTCGGCCGGTGTCGATCTGGAAATCAACAATGTCCAGGACGGCGCCTGGGGCGGCGTTGCCGAAGCGTTTATCAACGCACCGCTGGGCGAAGGCATCGCGGTGCGCGCCGTCGGCTGGTACGACAAGGATGCCGGCTTCATCGACAATGTCCTGCAGACCCGCACCTTCCCGACATCGGGGGTGAAGGCGACGACCGCGCCCTATGTGAAGGACAATTACAACGACGTCGAAACCATCGGCGGCCGCATCGCGCTGGGCATCGATCTCAACGACGAATGGACGATCACCCCGATGGTGATGGGCCAGAAGCAGACCATCCATGGCTTTTTCGGCCAGGAAACCGCCGCCAAGCGCCCGATGCCGAAGCGCACCGTGGCGCAGTACAACCCCGAGTTCGGCCGCGATGACTGGTGGCAGGCGTCGCTGACCGTCGAGGGCAAGATCGGCAATTGGGATCTCGTCTATTCGGGCGGCTATATGAAGCGCAGCCAGCCCTATGACAGCGATTATTCCGACTATGCCTATTTCTACGATGCGCTCTATGGCTCCGGCGCCTTCATCTATGACAATGCCGGCAAGGTCATCAGCCCCAACCAATATATCAAGTCACGGCCGAAGTTCAGCCGGCAGAGCCATGAACTGCGCATCTCGTCGCCGCAGTCCGAGCCGCTGCGCGTCATCGCCGGCCTGTTCTACCAGCGCCAGGTCAACAATATCGAAGAAAATTACATCATCGACAATATCGCCGACAGCATCACCGTGCCCGGCACCGCCAGCAACATCTGGCTGACCCGGCAGGATCGCACCGACCGCGACTATGCGGCGTTCGGCGAAGTCAGCTATGACGTGACCGACAAGCTGACGCTGACCGGCGGCGCCCGCGTCTATCGCTATGACAATTCGCTGATCGGCTTCTTCGGCTATTCCGCCGGCTATTCGAGCCGCACCGGCGTGTCGCAATGCTTCGCGCCGGCGGTCGTCAGCGGCACGCCCTGCACCAACCTCGATCGCGAAACGAAGAAGACCGACTGGCTGGCCAAGGCCAATGCCACCTACAAGATCGATGACGACAAGCTGGTCTATTTCACCTTCAGCCAGGGCTTCCGCCCCGGCGGCATCAACCGGCGCGGCGGGCTGGCCCCGTATCAGCCCGACAAGCTCGACAATTTCGAACTGGGTTTCAAGACCAGCTGGGCGGACAACATGGTCCGTTTCAACGGCGCCATCTATCAGGAAAACTGGAACAATATCCAGTTTTCGGCCCTGGGTGAAAACGGCCTGACCGTCGTCACCAACGCCGGCGATGCCCGCATCCGCGGCGTCGAGTTCGACCTGACGCTGGCGCCGACCCCGGGCCTGACGCTGAGTGCCGGCGGCAGCTACAATGACGCGAAACTGGTCACCAATTTCTGCGCCTTTGCCAATGCTGCGCGCAATTGCGCGACGCCCGGACCCGGCGGCCAGGCCAATTCGATCCTGGCCCCGGAAGGCACCCGCCTGCCCGATACCGCCAGGTTCAAGGGCAATGCGCTGGCCCGTTACGAGTTCGACATCGGCAGCCTGACCGCGCACATGCAGGGCGCCGTGGTCTATGAAGGCGACCGAGTCGGCGATTTGCGCACCGCCACCCGCCAGATCGTCGGCGATTTCCCCGCCTATACGACCGTCGACCTTACCTTTGGCGTGAAGAAGGACAGCTGGACGGCGGAGCTCTACGCGACCAACCTGTTCGATTCCAACGGCATCACGTCCCGTTCCGTCCAGTGCGGCGAAACGGTGTGCGGCGATCCGAGCGGGGTCACCGCATCGGGCGGGATCTTCTACCAATATGTGATCCGGCCGCGGACGATCGGCCTGAAGGTCGGGACGCGGTTCTAACCCACCTCTCCCCTTGCGGGAGAGGCAAGGACTCGGCGCAGCCGAGCCGGGTGAGGGGTGACACCCGTGGCCGCGTGAGATACCCCTCACCCGGCTCGCTTCGCGAGTCCGACCTCTCCCTCAAGGGGAGAGGTTGGCTACGCGCGCAGCCAGCGACCCAGCACTCTGCGATCCGCCAGGATTTCCCGCGCTGCATTGTGCCCCGGCGCGCCGGTCACCCCGCCGCCCGGGTGCGTCCCCGCTCCGCACATGTACAACCCCTTGATCGGGCTGCGATAATCGCCATGGCCCAGGATCGGCCGGGCGGCGTACAGCTGATCCAGACTCATGCGGCCGTGGAAGATGTCGCCGCCGATCAGGCCGAACTTGCGCTCCAGATCGAGCGGCGAATGGATCTGCCGGGCGATCACCGATGCCTTGAAATTGGGGGCGTGCTGCGTCACGCAATCGATGATGTGATCGGCGACCTGTTCGCGGACATCGTCCCAGCTGCGCGGGCTACCATCGGGGCCGGGCGGGAGATCCGGGGCGAACTGCTGGCAGAACAGGCTGGCGATATGCTGGCCGGCCGGCGCCAGGCTGTCGTCGACCGTCGTCGGCAGCTTCATTTCGACGATCGGTGCGCGTGACCAGCCATCGACCTTGGCATCGGTATAGGCGCGGTCCATGTAATCCAGCGATGGCGCGATGATGATGCCGGCGGTGTGGTGCTCGGCCTTGTCCTTGCCCGGCAACACGCTGAAATCGGGCAGTTCCGACAGCGCGACGTTCATGCGGAAGGTGCCGGAGCCGGTGCGGAACGTCGCCATGCGGCGGTTGAACTCGGCCGGCAGGTCGCTGCTGTCGACCAGCTGGCGATAGAGCAATGCCGGGCCGACATTCGCCGCGACGATCGGCGCCATGATCTCCTCGCCGCTGACCAGCGTGACGCCGACCGCCTTGCCGCCACTGACCAACAGCTTCTTGACCGGGCTGTCGAGGCTGATCTCCACCCCGGCCAGCGTGCAGGCCTTGGCCATCGCCTGGGTGATCGCGCCCATGCCGCCGACGCTGTGGCCCCACATGCCCTTCTTGCCGTTCACCTCACCAAAGACATGGTGGAGCAGGACATAGGCGGAGCCGGGCGTATCGGGGCTGGCATAATTGCCGACAACGGCATCGAAGCCGAAGGCGGCCTTCACCGCATCGCTTTCATACCAGCCATCGAGGAAGTCGCGCGCCGATTTGACGAACAGGTCGAGCACGTCGCGCTGCGCCTCGATATCCATGCCGAGCAGCGGCCGCCCCTGTGCCGCCGCGGCCAGCAGCGCGCGCACGCCGCCGCCGGCATTGGGCGGTGTCTTCAGGCTGATGTCGCGCAGCACTTCCGCCACCCCTTCCAGCGCTGCTTCATAGGCCGGGAACGTCTCGGCATCCTTTTTCGAAAAGCGGGCGAATTCGGCCTGGGTGCGCGCCGTGCCGCCGCCCAGCTTCAGATAGTCATTCTCCAGCGGGAAGAAGTTGGAGATGGTGCGCTCGATGATGCGAAAGCCATGCTCGTGTAGCCGCATGTCGGCGATGACCTTGGGCCGCAACAGGCTGACGGTGTAGCTGGCGGTGGAGTTGCGAAAGCCCGGCGCAAACTCTTCGGTGACACAGGCACCGCCGATGATCGAGCGCGCCTCCAGCACCCGCACCTTCAGGCCGGCGCGCGCCAGGTAAAAGGCACAGACCAGGCCGTTATGGCCTCCGCCGATGATGATGGCGTCGTGCGATTGCGTCATGCTGCGTCCTGCCCCGTCGCAAATCGCGAAGAAATCTTCGCTGTCTTTGCAGATTGAAAATCGGTGACGCGTGCTGCGCCGTCGCCGACCTTCATGCCAAAGTCGCGCGCAAACGGAAAGAGTGCGGACGGCAGGCGCCCGCGCCACGGCAAAAACACCCCGGTCGCCAAACCGCCAACCCGCCGAAAAGCCCGGCAAACCGGGACATTGCAATTGATTGCGCTCCTTGGGGACCGGCTCTCCGGCAACGGGATCAGCTGCGGTCGGATAGTCTGTCCGACTTCTCATATTCGTTAACAAAACTTGGCATAATGATTGCTTAACGATCGATGGTGGTTGGACGCAGTCGATGTGCCGATGACCAGATGTTTGTGAAACCCACAACAATAGGGGACGTAGAGATGACCATTTCCAAGAGCCTGCTGCTCATCGCAGCCGCCGCCAGCCTGGCCTCGCCGGCCCTGGCCAACAGCTTCACCAACGGCGGTTTTGAAAACCTGACCAATGGCCCGGGCCAGCTTGGCTTCAACACCGAAGCCACCGGCTGGACCGTGGCACCGGGCGGCTATACCTTTGTTTATGCGCCGGGCACGATCGACAAGGCCGGCCAGACCTTTGGCGAATATGGCGACAATTATATGTGGGGCCCGCAGAGCGGTTCCGCCAACGGCATGCCGGCGACCAGCCCGTCGGGTGGCAACATCATCGCCTTTGACGGCGCCTTCCAGGTCAAGCCGCTCGAACAGATCATCACCGGTCTGACCGTCGGCAAGGTCTACACCGTCGGTTTCAACTATGGCTTTGCCCAGCAGCATGGCTTTGACGGCGATACCATCCAGAACTGGACGGTGAATTTTGCCGGCCAGTCGGCGACCACGGCCAATTACAACCTGCCCAACCATGGCTTTTCGGGCTGGATGAGCGCCAGCTATGATTTCATCGCCACCAACGCCACCGAAACCCTGTCGTTCGTCGCCTATGGCAATCTGCCGGTGCCGCCGTTCGCACTGCTCGATGGCGTGACCTTCAGCCAGGAAGTCGGCGCCGTGCCGGAACCGGCCAGCTGGGCGATGCTGCTGATGGGCTTCGGCCTGGTCGGCGCGGCAGCGCGGCGCCGCAACAGCACCGCCGTCACCGCCTGATCCTTCCGGATCGTCTCAGGCAGGGTCGGGCCGGGGTCGCACCCCTTCCCGGCCCTGTCCGCTTGTCGCACCCCTCGCGATGCTGTCCCGGTTCGTCTAGAAAGCCGATATGCAAGCCTTTCTGACCTCGCAGCTCGGCAATGCGCAATGGCTGCTGCCGGTGTTCCGCAGCGCCGTTTCCCTGGCGCTGATGATCGCGCTCTTTGCGCCGCTGGAGCATTTCTTCGCGATCAAGGCCAACCAGCGCTTCGCCCCAGGCTGGCTGACCAACCTTGGCTGGTATTTTCTCAACGGCCTGACCGCGGTGTTCATCCTCGGCCCGCCGACCGCGCTGCTTGTCGCCACCGTCCACGCCGTCATCCCGGCCGCCATCACCGGCGCGGCCGCGGCGCTGCCGCTCTGGGCCAAGATGGTGGCCGCGATGATCGTCGGCGAAATCGGCTTTTACTGGGGCCATCGCCTCAGCCACGAAATTCCGTTCCTCTGGCGCTTCCACGCCGTCCACCACAGCGCCGAAACGCTGAATTTCCTCGTCAACACCCGCGCCCATCCGGTCGACATGGTGTTCACCCGGCTGTGCGGCCTGGCCTTGCTCTATGCCACCGGCCTCGCCAACCCGGTCGGGCCCAATGCCGGACTGATTCCGGCCCTGGTGCTGTTCATCGGCTCGCTGTGGAGCTTCTTCATCCATGCCAATGTGCGGTTCCGGCTGGGCTGGTTCGAGGAAATCCTCAGCTCGCCGGCGTTCCACCACTGGCACCACAGCCGCAACGACCATATCGACCGCAATTATGCCTCGATGCTGCCGGTGATGGACCGGGTGTTCGGCACCTTCTACCTGCCACGCCACTGGCCGGCGGAATATGGCACCGACACGGTGGTGCCGACGTCCCTCGCCGGGCAGCTGGTGGCGCCGTTCGTGCCGGAGCGGAAGGTCGCACCGCGCGTGTAACCTACCTCTCCCCGCCGGGGAGAGGTCGGACTCGGCGACTTCGCCGAGCCGGGAGAGGGGTTGCAACAGCGCCCGAACGTGACCCCCTC
>NKIQ01000014.1:86848-93942 GCA_002256005.1 Alphaproteobacteria bacterium PA4
GGTTGCTACTGCGCCCGAACGTGAACCCCTCTCCCGGCTCGGCTTTGCCGAGTCCGACCTCCCCCCCGGCGGGGGGAGGTGAGCATTACAAGTACCGCTGGCTCCACCCCGGCGCCGGCGGCTGGTGCTGCCGGGCTTCCGGCACCAGCGCCCGCACCTTGGCGGCAAAGCTGCGCAGGCAGACCTCGGTCTCGCTCAATTGCCCCACCGAAAAGGACCGCGACGCCATGCCCGCCTGCACGCGGCCGACCAGCACCGTATCCTCGGCATTCACATCGCGATTGATGCGGCCACTCAGATAGCGCGCCGCCCGCATTTCGCGGCGATCGTCGGGCAGGGCATAGCTGATCTCGCGCAGCGCCGTCGTCGTCGGGCCGGTGGGGATGAACTGCATGAAATCGATCTGGTCGGCGTAGATGTCAAAGGCGATGTTCGGCCACAGCTTGATGTACCACCAGTGGCGCTGGCGATCGGCGGGCAGATGGGCGACCGGCGGCAGCAGCCGCAGATAGGCGCGTTCCGACCAGCTGCCGGTCTCCGCCACGTCGAGCAGCGGCCCGCCCAGCCAGTCCGACCAGGCCGCAGCTTTCGTTTCGTAATTGCTGCCGAAGATCCGCTTCAGGCCGGGGTGCGCCGGCTGGATGTGGAGATTGTCGCTGTAATTGTCGCAGAGGTTCTTCCAGTTGACGCTGCGCGGCCGCGTGCGAACCGGCCCAAGCGGCTGCATGGCCTCGAAACGATAGGGCGCCACTTCGGCGTCCCAGGGCGCCAGCATCTGCGCGACGCTGGGCAGGCCGGGCGCCAGCCGGATGAAGACGAAGCCGCGCCAGACTTCCAGCTCGACCGCGGCAAGGCCGTGATCGGCGAGCGCAAAATCCGGATAGGTGGATTTCAGCGGCACGCCCGACAGCCGGCCGTCCAGCTCATAGACCCAGGCATGATAGGGGCAGACCAGTTTTCGCGCGCAGCCGCCGCTGCCATCGACGAGCCGCGAGCCGCGATGGCGGCAGACATTGGTGAAGGCGCGCACCTGGCCATCGTCACCACGCACCACGATGATCGATTCGCCGAGAAACTCCAGCGTCCGCCAGTCGCCCGTCGCCGGGATCTCGTTGACATGGCAGACGATCTGCCAGCTCGGCCGCAGGATGCGCGCCTGTTCGACGGCGAACCATTCGGGGTCGTGATACAGCCAGCCGGGCAGCGACCAGCCGGCATCGGGGTCGGCCTGATCGTCGGGGCGCAATCGGGTTGCCATCACTGCCTGTCCTGCTGAATGTCAGGGCTATACCGAAACGGGCTGCCCCCCCGCAACCGGCTTGCCGCCGGCGTGTCGCCATGCCAAGCCGGGCGCAGACCGAAGGACCCGCCCGCATGATCCGAACCGCCCTGCTGCTTTCCACCCTGCTCGCCAGCGCCGCCACCGCCGCGCCGGCGCCCGTCTCCGAAGCCGAGCTGAAGGCGACGATCACCACCCTCGTCGGCTTCGGTACGCGGCACAGCCTGTCGGACACCCAATCCGAGACGCGCGGTATCGGCGCCGCCCGGCGCTGGGCGGCGGCACGGCTGGCGACGATCTCCAGGGATTGCGGCGGCTGCCTGACGATCGAGACGCCGGGCAAGATCTTCACCGGCGACCGCGTGCCGGTGCCGACCGAGATCGTCGATGTGCTGGCCATCCAGCCCGGCACCAGCGATCCGGGCCGCGTCATCATCATGTCGGCGCATATCGACAGCCGCAATTCCGATCCGCTGGATGCCAGGGGCGATGCCCCCGGCGCCAATGACGATGGCAGCGGCACCGCCGCAGTGATCGAGGCGGCCCGCGTGCTGTCGAAGCAGAAATTCGCCGCCACCATTGTCTATGCCGTGCTGTCGGGCGAGGAGCAGGGCCTGCTGGGTGGCAAGCTGCTCGCCGAAACGGCCAAGGCCAAGGGCTGGCGCGTCGCCGCCGTGCTCAACAATGATATCGTCGGCAACAGCCATGGCTCCGGCGGCGCCCGTGACGACAAGACGGTGCGCGTGTTTTCCGAAGGCACCCGCGCCACCGAAACCCCGGCCGAGGCCAACCGCCGCCGCTACAATGGCGGCGAGGTCGACAGCCCGGCGCGCAACCTGTCGCGCTATATCGCCGGCCTCGCCAGCCCCGGCCTGCGCGTCGAGCAGGTGTGGCGCACCGATCGCTTCGGCCGCGGCGGCGACCAGGTGCCGATGCTGGAAGCGGGCTTTCCCGCCGTGCGCATCACCGAACGGCAGGAACATTATGACCGCCAGCACCAGAATATCCGCACCGAAAACGGCCGCGCCTATGGCGATGTCATCAGCGGCGTCGATTTCCCCTATCTCGCCAAGGTGACGCGACTCAACATCACCGCACTGGCGGCACTCGCCACCGCCCCCGCCCCGCCGACCGGTGTCAGCATCGCCGGGCAGGTCTCGCCGGACACGAAGCTGAGCTGGAAGCCGGTCAGTGGCGCCACCGGCTATCGCATCTGGTGGCGGCCGACGACGGCGGTGGCCTGGACGCAGCACCGCGATGTCGGTGCCGATGCCACCAGCCTGACGCTGACCGGCATCGACATCGACAGCTGGTTCTTCGGCGTCTCGGCGCTCGGCCCGAACGGCAGCGCCAGCCCGGTCGTCTATCCGGGTGTCGCCGGCGCGTTCCTGCCGGAATGATCCCGCGCCTGCTCCTCGGCACTGCCGCCATTCCGGGCGGCGGCGAACTGAAACTGTTCCAGCGCGGCGACGATTTCATGATCGCGCTCGACCGCAACGAGCTGATGAGCAGCCGCATGAGTGGTTCGGAGGAAGCGCTCGCCGAAATGGCCATCGCGCGGCTCGGCGACCGCCCGGCGCCGCACATCCTCATCGGCGGCTATGGCATGGGCTTCACGCTCCGTAAGGCGCTGGCGCTATTGGGCCCCAGGGCGCAGGTGTCGGTGGCGGAACTGGTGCCGGGCATCATCGAATGGGCGGAAGGCCCGATGGCGGCGCTCACCGGCAATGGCCTGACCGATCCGCGCACGCTGCTGGTGATGGGCGATGTCGGCATGGTCATCGAGCACGCCCAGGCCAAATATGACGCCATATTGCTCGATGTCGACAATGGCCCCGACGGCCTGTCGCGCGCCGAAAACAACCGGCTCTATTCGCGCGCCGGCATCGCCGCCGCCCGCATGGCGCTGCGCCCCGGCGGCGTGCTGGCCATCTGGTCGGCAGCACCCGACCCGGCCTTCACCCGCCGGCTGGAAGGCCAGCGCTTCGATGTCGAGGAAGTCGTCATCCGCGCCCGCGCCAATGGCAAGGGCCCGCGCCACGTGATCTGGTTCGCGACAAAACGCGCGGGAGCCTAGGGCGTAACGACATTCAAGTTTCGAGCCGTGGTGAGCGCTAATTGCGAAGAAAGTAGAGCCTCCGGCACCCTAGCCCGCCAGCGCGTCCGCCATCGCGGCAATGATCGCGTCGCTGTCCAGCCGATATTCGCGGTAGAGGTCGACAAGGTCGCCGGTCTGGCCGAAACGGTCGACGCCCAGCGGCACGACGCGCTGGCCGCGGACGCTGCCGAGCCAGCTGAGCGCGGCCGGAGAGCCATCGAGCAATGTGACGAGGCGGGCGCCGGCGGGCAGCGGTGCCAGCAGGGTTTCAACATGCGACGGCGCAGCCCCGCCGCTCCAGCGCCGGGCGCCGGCGGCGCTCCAGCCGCGGTGCAGCAGATCGGGCGAGGTGACGACGAGCAGGCCGAGGCCGGGAACGTCTTCGGAAAGCGCCGCCCAGGCCGCCTGCGCCTCCGGCAGCAACGCGCCCATGGCGATGATGGCGGCTTCGGCGCCGGGTGCCGGCGGGTGCAGCCAATAGCCACCGGCGATGCAGCCGGCGCGCCAGCTGTCGTCGCTGCGCAGGGGCTGCAACAGATTGCGCGTGCTCAGCCGCAGATAGACGCTGCCACCATCGGGCGCCTGCAGATGGCCGAACGACCAGTGCAGCAGCGCCGCCAGTTCATCGGCAAAGGCCGGTTCGAACATGGTCAGCCCCGGCTGGCCCATGGCGATCAGCGGCGGATTGATGCTTTGGTGCGCTCCGCCCTCCGGTGCCAGCGTGAGACCCGAAGGGGTCGCCACCAGCACGAAGCGCGCATCCTGATAGCAACCGTAATTCAGCGCATCCAGCCCGCGCGCGATGAACGGGTCATAGACCGTGCCGACCGGAATCAGCCGGCTGCCGAACAGCGGTGCCGCGAGGCCGGCGGCGGCGAGCATCAGGAACAGATTGTTCTCGGCAATGCCCAGCTCGATATGCTGACCGGCATGGTCGCCGCTCCATTTCTGCGGGGACGGGATCTTGGCGGCACGGAACACATCGGCCAGCTCGCCGCGCCGGAACAGGCCGCGGGCATTCACCCAGGGGCCAAGGTTGGTGGACACGGTGACATCAGGCGAGGTGGTGACGATGGCATCGGCGAGCGGCCCGCCGGCCTTGGCGAGATCGAGCAGCACCCGGCCGAACGCCGCCTGGGTCGATTGCTCCTCCCCCTCCGGCGCCGCAATCGCCGGCACCGGCACGGCGGCGAAAGCGCGGTCGCGCGGCAATTGTGCCGCCGGGCTGGCGGCGACGAACGCCTGCAAGGCGGCTGCCTGATTGTCGCCCAGCCCGGCCCAGGGCGCCCATTCCTGCCCCTCCGCAATGCCCAGCGCATCGCGCAGCGCCGCCATCTGCGGGGCGTTCATCTGGCCGGCGTGATTGTCCTTGTGCCCGGCGAGCGGCAGCCCCTTGCCCTTCACCGTATAGGCGATGATCAGCGCCGGACGGTCGCTCGACGCCGCTTCGGCATAGGCGGCGAGCAGGGATTCGACGCAATGGCCGCCAAGGTCGGTCATCAACCGGGCGAGGTCATCATCGTCGCGGCGGGCGAGCAACTCGGCGATGCCACGCCTGTCGCCGATATCGGCGGTCAGCCGCGCCCGCCAGGCGGCACCGCCCTGATAGGTCAGCGCCGCGAAATCGACATTGGGGCAGGCATCGATCCAGGCCTCCAGCGCGGCGCCGCCCGGCTCGGCAAAGGCGGCCTTCAGGCGGCGGCCATGCTTCAGCGTGATGACGCGCCAGCCACAGGTTTCGAAAATGTCGTCGAAGCGCCGGAACATGCGGTCGGCGGTAGTGTGGTCGAGGCTCTGGCGGTTGTAGTCGACGATCCACCAGCAGTTGCGGATGTCGTGCTTGTAACCTTCGATCAGGCACTCATAGATATTGCCTTCGTCGAGCTCGGCATCGCCCATCAGCGCGATCATGCGGCCGGCATCGGCTTCGGCGAGCTGGCCATGCGCGATGAGATAATCCTGCACCAGCGAGGCGAACGCCGTGACGGCGACGCCCAGCCCGACGCTGCCGGTGGAAAAATCAACCGGAATCATATCCTTGGTGCGGCTGGGATAGCTTTGCACGCCGTTCAGCCCGCGAAACGCCTGCAGGCGCTCCAGCGGTTCGTTGCCGAGCAGATAGTGGATGGCGTGCAGCAGCGGCCCGGCGTGCGGCTTCACCGCCACCCGATCGTTGGGGCGAAGCGCGGCGAAATAGAGGCTGGCCATGATCGTCGACATCGAGGCGCAGCTGGCCTGATGGCCGCCGACCTTGATGCCGTCGCGGCTGGGCCGGATGTGGTTGGCATGGTGGATCATCCAGGCCGACAGCCAGCGCAGCCGGTCGTCCAGCCGCTCGATCATCGGGATGGTGTCGGTGTCGGTGGCAGTGATTGTGACCATGGTCATCCCAGTTCCGGGGTATAGCGTTGCACCAGCCGCTCGCGCTCCAGCAAGGCCAGCAGCGCGTGTTGTTCGGCCTGCGGCACATGCGGAAAGCGCGCCGCCAGTTCCACATCCGAAAAGCCGGCGCGCGCCAGCGCATAATCGGCCGGGGCGAAGGCGAGGCCGAGCGGCGTTGCGCCCCGCGCCGTCACCAGCATCGCGCCTTCCGCCGCATAACGCACCTCCGCCTGCACATCGGTACGGGCATAGGCGATGGCGGCCGGCGGTCGTGGCAGGCGCACCGCATGGGGATGGGCATGGCGCGACCGCTGTGCATCGATCACGGCATCGCGAAAGCCGGGGCTGGTGACGATGCCGGCCAGCCGCTGCGCCAGATCGGCGAGATGCGCGTCGAGCGCTGCCGGATCGGTCCGGCCATCGGGCAGATAGGCGCGCAGCTGCGGATCGCGCAGCGCTGCCGCCCCGAGCAGTTTCAGCACCCCCTCCCCCGAATGCGGCGCCAGCGCGAAGGTGACGTGCAGCGATGGCCCATCGGTGGCCAGCGCATCATGATAGACGCCGCGCGGCAGATAGAGCAGGTCGCCGGGCCGCATCGTCACCGTGCCGGCCAGCGGCCCGCGGGCGGCATCGATCAGCGCCTGCGCCTCGGCCCCGCCCTGCGCCAGCGGCGCCACCGGGTTCGCGGCGCGATGGCCATAGATGTTCCAGCGCTTTTCCCCGGCGCACTGCACCGCGATGACATCGTGCAGGTCATAATGGGTGGCAAAGCCCTGCACCCCGGCAAAGGAGGCATAGATATTGGCGTTGCTCAGCGCGGCGAACTCGGCGCCCAGCATGGCGGTGATCGCCCGCAGCTCCGGCGCGATCGCATCGACATCATTGGCGACCAGCGTGGCGCCCAACCCCAGGAAATGCTCGACCTTGGCCGGGTCGGCGCGCCGCACCGGGCCGGCCGGGGTCAGGCATTCGTCCATGTAGAATTCGCCGGCAATCGCCGCGCGGTTCAGCACCAGCGTGATATGGCCTTCCGTCCAGTGCGGCGCGATGGCCAGCAATTCCGCCAGCCGGTCCCAGCCGATCAGCGGCGCCCGCATCCCCGGAGCCGCCGGCACATGACAGGGCCGCGAGCCGAAAAATTCCGTCCGGAACCGGTCGACCGGCAAGGGGGCAAGCAGCGCCGCGAGATCCATGGGGTGTCATTAGCGGGTTGTGATGGTCTGAGGCAAAGGAAGAGTGCTTGCCGCAGCTGGGATGGAAGGGCCTCCGGCGGCTGGGGCCTTAGGGTCCGGACTCATAAATTACAGGGGTCGTCACGCGGTCAGCAAGCCCGGC
>NKIQ01000046.1 GCA_002256005.1 Alphaproteobacteria bacterium PA4
CCCCAAGACCATCGACTCCGGCGAGCGTATCGACGAGATCGGGCAGCGTGAAATCGACCGAAATGCCGGTGAGGCCAGCGGCCTTCAGAGCCTCGATCGCGAGCAGCACCGTCTCGCTCACTGCGGCCACAGAGTCGGCGCCGATCAGCTCGGCGCCCAGTTGCAGGCGCTCACGCGCAGGGTCGAGCTGGCTCGCCTTGATCACCACCGTGTCGCCGCAATAGGCAAGGCGGAGCGGGCGCGGGGCGCTGGCGAGGCTGGTGGAAGCGATGCGGCCGACCTGCGGGGTCATGTCCGAACGCAGCGCGAGGGTGCGCAGGGACGCCGGATCGACGAAGCGGAACATCGAGCTCCCCTCGCCCACCGTCACTCCCGCCATGCGGCCCGCGAGCGAGGCCTCGAACTCGAGCAGCGGCGGGCGCACCCGGTCATAGCCATGCGCGCCCAGCACATCGAGGCAGGCACGCATAGCCGCCGTGATCCGCGCCGCTTCAAGCGGCAGGCGGTCTTCGAGGCCTTCAGGGAGGAGGTCGTTGGGCTTGGTCATGATGCAGGCTCACTACCCGCATCGTCATCCCGGCGAAAGCCGGGATGACGATTATCGGCATGCGATCAGAACGACAAAGCCTTGACCAGCTTCACGCCTTCGACCTTCTCGGCCTCGGCGATCACTTCAGGCGTCAGGGCTTCGTCGAGGCGCAGCAGCAGCACCGCTTCCCCGCCCGCAGCGCGGCGGCCGAGGTTGAAGGTGCCGATGTTGATGCCGTGGCTGCCCAGCAGTGTCCCGATGCTGCCGATGAAGCCCGGCTTGTCCTCGTTGACGATGTAGAGCATCCGGCCATTCAGATCGGCCTCGACGGTGATGCCGAAAATCTCGGTCAGCCGCGGCTTGGTCATGCCGAACAGCGTGCCGGCGACGCTGCGGTCACCGTCCGGCGTCTTCACGGTGACGCGGACCAAAGTGTGATAATCGGTTTCGCGTTCGTGGCGGACTTCGGCGATTTCGATGTTGCGCTCACGGGCGAGGAACGGCGCGTTGACCATGTTGACCGTGTCGCTGTGCGTGCGCATCAGCCCGGCCAGCACCGCGGCGGTGATCGGCTTGATGTTGAGCTCGGCGGCGGCGCCCTCGACCTCGACCTTCACGGCGCTGACGCCATCGGCGACCAGCTGGCCGACGAGGCTGCCCAGCCGCTCGGCGAGCTGCATATAGGGGCGCAGGCGCGGCGCTTCCTCGGCGCTGAGCGACGGCACGTTGAGCGCGTTGGTGACGCCGCCGGTCAACAGGAAGTCCGACATCTGCTCGGCGACCTGGATGGCGACATTGACCTGGGCTTCATCGGTCGAGGCGCCGAGGTGCGGCGTCGAGATGAAATTGGGCGTGCCGAAAAGGGGCGAGGCCTTGGCCGGTTCCTCGACGAACACGTCGAGCGCTGCACCGCCGATATGGCCACTGTCGAGCCCGGCCTTCAGCGCCGCTTCGTCGATGAGGCCGCCGCGGGCGCAGTTGATGATGCGCACGCCGGGGCGCGTCTTGGCGAGATTCTCCGCCGACAGGATGTTGCGGGTGGAATCGGTCAGCGGCGTGTGCAGCGTGATGAAATCGGCGCCGGCGAGCAGTTCGTCGAGCGTCACCTTGGTCACACCCATGGTTTCGGCGCGTTCCGGGGTGAGGAACGGGTCATAGGCGATGACCTTCATTTTGAGGCCCAGCGCGCGATCGGCGACGATGCTGCCGATGTTGCCGGCGCCGATCAGGCCCAGCGTCTTCGCCGTCAGCTCGACGCCCATGAAGCGGTTCTTTTCCCATTTGCCGGCCTGGGTGGAGGCATCGGCTTCGGGCAGCTGACGGGCGAGCGCGAACATCAGCGCAATGGCGTGTTCGGCGGTGGTGATCGAATTGCCGAACGGCGTGTTCATGACGACGACGCCGGCGCCGGATGCGGCCGGGATATCGACATTGTCGACCCCGATGCCGGCGCGGCCGATGACCTTTAGGTTCGTGGCGGCGGCGATGACGTCCTTGGTCGCCTTGGTGGCGCTGCGGATGGCGAGGCCGTCGTAATTGCCGATGATTTTCAGCAGCTCGTCCTTCGACAGGCCGGTGATTTCATCGACTTCAATGCCGCGGGCGCGGAAGATTTCGGCGGCCTTGGGAGACATCTGGTCGGAGATAAGGACTTTGGGCATGGGATTTTCCTTCACTCCCCCTCCCTGCAAGGGAGGGGGCTGGGGGGAGGGTTCTTTGGCTCGGATGCTATGTTTGGGTTTTGGGGGAAGTGCAGTCCGCGGGTGGCGGACCCTCCCCCCGGCCCACTCCCTTGCAGGGAGGGGGGGGGAGGGGTCAGGCCGTTGCCTCTGCGTGCGCCCATTCGAGCCAATGCGTCAGCGCAATCACATCGCTGGTGTCGACGGTGGCGCCGCACCAGATGCGCAGCCCGGGAGGGGCATCGCGATAGGCGCCGATATCGAAGGCAATGCCCTGCTTTTCGAGCAGCGACACCATCGCCTTGGGCACCGCTTCATCGGCGCCGGGCAGGGTCAGGCAGACGCTGGTGTTCGACCGCGTCGCCGGGACCTTGGCGAGGTTCTCGATCCAGGGCGTGCGATCGACCCAGTCGTTCAGCGCCGTGGCATTGGCATCGGCGCGTGCCATCAGTTCGGGCAGGCCGCCGATGTGCTTCGACCATTCCAGCGCGTCGATATAGTCTTCCACCGCCAGCATCGACGGCGTGTTGATCGTCTCGCCGCTGAAAATGCCTTCGATCAGCTTGCCCTTCTGCGTCAGGCGGAAAATCTTCGGCAGCGGCCAGGCGGGGGTGTAGCTTTCGAGGCGTTCGACCGCGCGGGGGCCGAGGATCAGCACGCCATGCGCGCCTTCGCCGCCCAGCACCTTCTGCCAGCTGTAGG
This sequence comes from Alphaproteobacteria bacterium PA4, assembly GCA_002256005.1. Taxonomy (GTDB): domain Bacteria; phylum Pseudomonadota; class Alphaproteobacteria; order Sphingomonadales; family Sphingomonadaceae; genus Sandarakinorhabdus. The sequence goes on from NKIQ01000046.1 coordinate 2,911, forward strand.
TCAGCACATCGACCTTGGCCCAGGGGATGTCCTGCGCAAACACGGCCGAGGTGGCGTCGACGAGGTTGAGGCCTTCGCGATCGTCGCGGATCCAGTCGCCGTTCGGCACGCGCACGCCCGATGTGGTGCCGTTCCAGGTGAAGCAGATGTCGCGGCTCTGGTCGATGCGGGTCAGGTCGGGCAGCTCGCCATAGGGGGCGGTGACCACATCGGCGTCGATCTTCAGCTGCTTGACGGCATCGGTCACCCAGCCTTCGCCAAAGCTTTCCCAGGCGATCATCGTCGCGGGGCGGGCGCCGAGCAGGCTCCACATCGCCATTTCATAGGCGCCGGTGTCCGACGCCGGCACGATGCCGATGCGATGGGTGGAGGGGACGTTCAGGATTTCGCGAGTCAGGTCGATGGCCAGCTGCAAGCGCGCCTTGCCGAGTTTCGACCGGTGCGAGCGGCCGAGCGAGGCGGTGGCGAGTTGGTCGGCAGCCCATCCGGGGCGCTTGGCGCAAGGGCCGGACGAAAAATGCGCGCGCGCGGTGCGCACGGTCGGTTCAACAGTCATGTTCTCTCCTTACAGAGAGCTCGCGCGGCGTTGGGACCGCGTGGCCCGGGGCCGCTCATAGGCGCGAACGCCGGGGCGTCAAGCGAATAGCGTCACGCCAGGGCGGCGACGATGGCGCGGCCCAGCGCCGGGAAGGGGGCGTTGCGCGCCTCCAGCGACGATTCCCGGGCGAACAGATAGGCCGAGACCAGAATCGGCGGCCGATTCGGCGGGGTGATCAGCGACACGATGTTGCGGGCGCGGTCGGACCCGGCGCCGGTCTTGTGCGCCTCGGTCCAGCCGGCGGGCAGCGCGGGGCGCAGCATGGTGGCGCCGGTCTGGCTGGCCGCCATCCAGCCGATCAGCTCGGCGCGTGCCGTCGGGGTCAGCACATCGCCCAGCACCAGCCGCTCGGTGGTGGCCAGCATCGCCGCCGGCGTGGTCGTATCGCGCGGGTCGCCGGGGGTCTCGTTGTTGAGTTCCGGCTCCATGCGGTCGAGGCGGGTGATGTCATCGCCCAGCCCGCGCAGCCAGCGGGTCAGCGCCGCCGGGCCGCCGCTGCGCCTGAGCGCGATATTGGCGGCGGGATTGTCCGAGAAGGTCACCATCGCCGCCGCCAGTTCGCGCAGGGTCGCGGTGCCGCCGATGCGCGGGCGGGTGACGGGGGCCGGGTCGAGCATGTCGGCGGCGGTGACCGGCAGCGCCTCCGCCATTCGCCAGTCGCCGCCGGCGAGCAGCCGCGCCGCCAGCAGCAGCTTGAAGGTCGAGCACAGGGGAAAGCGCTGGTCGGCGCGGTGGCGGAAGCTGGCGCCGCTGCCGGTGTCGCGCACCATCAGGCCGAGCGGGCCGCCGGCGCTGCGCTCGGTTTCCGCCACCGCCGCGCGCAGCGCCGCCCAGCGGTCCGGCGCGGCGGCGCCCAGCGCCAGTGCGGGCAGGGCGAGCAGCAACGGGCGACGCGAAATCTCCATATCGGCAGGATAGGCGGGTCGCCATGATTGCGGCAAGATGCGCAGAACCAAAGGGGAGGCGACATGATCGACTGGCAGGGCAAGACGGCATTGGTGACGGGCGGTGCCTCCGGCATCGGCCGGGCGCTGGCGCAGGCGATCACGGCGCGCGGCGGCCGCGTCGTCGTCGCCGATATCGCGGGCGAGGGCGCCGCCGAAACCGCGCGGCTGACCGGCGGCTGGGCGATCGCCTGCGACCTCGGCCAGCCCGCGGCGGCGGCGCAATTGCTCGACGATGCCGAGGCGCTGGCCGGCCCCATCGACTTCATCGCCTCCAACGCCGGCATCGGCTACACGCGCCGGTTGTTGAAGGCCAATCTCGACGATCCGCGGCTGACGACCTTGTGGGAGGTCAACATGCTGGCGGCGCTGCGGCTGGCCCAGGCCTTTGTGCCGCGGCTGGTGGCGCGTGGCGCCCGTGGCCGGCTGATGATCACCGGCAGCGAAAATTCCCTGTCGGTGCCCTCGGCGGTCAAGGGCTTCGGCCTCGGCCTCTACGCCGCGTCGAAACATGGCGTGCTCATCCTCGCCGAATGGCTGCGCGACGAGATGGCGGGCGGCGACAAGCCGCTCGACGTCCACATCCTGTTGCCCGGCGGCGTCTATACCGGCATGACGGCGCCCGACCTGCCCGCCGACCCCGCCGACTGGCCGGCCGCCATGGCGATCATCAGCCCGGAACGCTGCGCCGAGATCGCGCTGGCCGGGCTCGACGCCGGGCTGTTCCATATCCCGACGCATGCGCATCTCGCCGACGACATGGGGCCGCGCCATGCCGCCATCCGGGCGTCGGTGGAAAGGCTGGGGCTTGCCGGGGTTGGGCAACACGACTAATGGCCACCGCCCCATGACGAACCCGAACCCCCATCTCCCGCCGCGCATCTTCCCCACCGCCCGTGAGGAAGCGCGCATTGCTGCCACGCCGACGGCCAATGCCCAGACCGAGCATCCCGCCTATGCGCTGGCGTTCCAGGACAATGATTTCCTGCTGCGCGACGATCTGCGGCCGGTGCGCTTCCAGCTCGAACTGCTGAAGGCCGAACTGGCGCTGAGCGAGGCCGGCATCGATGCCATGTTCGTCTTCTATGGCTCGGCGCGCATCCCCTCGCCCGAAGAGGCCGAGGGCGTGCTGGCGCGGGCGAAGACGCCGGAAGAACGCGCCATCGCCGAGCGGCTGGTCGCCAAGTCCCGCTATTATGACGTGGCGCGCGAGCTGGCGCGGCTGGCCTCGTGCAAGGACGACAAGGGCGAGCGCTGCTTCACCGTCTGTTCGGGCGGTGGCCCGTCGATGATGGAGGCCGCCAACCGCGGTGCTTTCGATGCCGGGGCGCCGTCGGTCGGCCTCAACATCGTGCTGCCGTTCGAGCAGGTGCCGAACCCCTATGTCACCCCCGGCCTGTCGTTCCAGTTCCACTATTTCGCGCTTCGCAAGATGCACTTCCTGATGCGCGCCAAGGCGGTGGCGGTGTTCCCCGGCGGCTTCGGCACCTTCGATGAACTGTTCGAGCTGCTGACGCTGGTGCAGACCGGCAAGGTCGCACCGCTGCCGATCCTGCTCTACGGCCGGGATTTCTGGAACACAGTGGTGAATTTCGAGGCGCTGGCCGATGAGGGCGTCATCGCGCGCTCCGACCTGGCGCTGTTCCACATCGTCGAGACAGCAGAAGAGGGCTGGGCAATCGTGAAGGAAAGATTCGGGATGTAAGCTCTTTAACCTCTCCCCTTGAGGGAGAGGTGGTTAGTTACTGCGCGGGCGCTGCCGCAGCGTCCGCCGCCGGCGCTGCCGCATCCGCGGCCGGTGCGGCTTCCGCGGCTTCCTCCGCCGGGGCTTCCGGCAGCGGCAATGGCTTGTCGCTCTTGCTGTTCAGCCAGGCGAGCAGCGCGGCGCGGTCTTCCGGCTTCGAAATGCCGGCAAAGGCCATCTTGGTGCCCGGCGCATATTCCTTGGGGTTCTTCAGCCAGGCGTTGAGTTCGTCCCAGCTCCAGGGCTTGCCCTTCATGCCGGCCAGCGATTCCGAATAGCCAAAGCCCGCGGCCTGGGCATGGCCCTTGCCGACGATGCCGTACAGGTTGGGGCCGATGCCATTGGCACCGCCCTTGTCATTGTTGTGGCAGGCGCCGCACTTCTTGAAGATGGCTTCGCCCTTCGACGCATCGGCGCTGGCGAGGTAGAAGGCGATAGGCTTTTCGGCTTCGGCGGCCGGCGCTGCGGCTTCGCTCGGATCGGCTTCGACGCCCTGCACGACATAGGAGGGCTTTTCCGGCTTCACCGGCTTATAGGCCATGTCGGTGCCGACATTGATGGCCAGCAGGGCGAGGACGGCGGCCAGACCGGCACCGGCAAATTTGTTGAATTCGAAACTGTCCACGCTGTGGCTCCTGAAGGTCGGACGCTGGCGACTCCGATGGCCGCCGAATGCGGCGCTGCTATAGCAGGGGAAGGCCAAGGGGCAAGACTTTCAGTGCACGTTGCGTGGTTCTGCGGCCTCGCCTAAGCGGCAGCGCATGAGCAGCTATCCTCCCATCGCCGCCGCCCTTGTGGAAACCATGCGCGCCCGCGCCGCCGCCGATCCGGCCGCGGCGGTGGCATTTCAGGGCGCGCCGGGCGCCTATTCGCACCAGGCGGTGCGCGAATTGTTCCCGGATGGCGCCGCATTGCCCAGCGCCTCGTTCGAGGATGCCATCGAGGCGGTGCAGACCGGCCGTGCCGATCGCGCCGTCATCCCCATCGAAAATTCGCTGCATGGCCGGGTGGCCGACATGCATTTCCTGCTGCCCGAATCCGGCCTGTCGATCATCGGCGAACATTTCGTCCGCGTGCGGCACTGCCTGATGGGGCGGGGCACACAGGCCGATCTCAAATCGGTGATCAGCCATCCGCAGGCGCTCGGCCAGTGCCGGCTGCGGCTGCGCGGCTGGGGCATCGAGCCCATCGGCTATTTCGACACCGCCGCCGCCGCCGCCGATGTCGCCGGGCGCAGCGATGCTGCCACCGGCGCCATTGCCTCGGCGCTGGCAGCAGAGCTGTACGGGCTGACGGTGTTTGCCGCAGGCGTCGAGGATGCCGACCACAACACCACGCGTTTCGTGGTGCTGGCCCGCGAGCCCGCCCCGCCGCCGCCGCCCGGCACCCCGACGATGACCAGCCTCAATTTCGAAGTCCGCAACGTGCCGGCCGCGCTGTTCAAATCGCTGGGCGGTTTCGCCACCAACGGCATCAACATCACCAAGCTGGAAAGCTATATCCGCGACGGATCGTTCGCCGCGGCGGAATTCTACGCCGAAATCGTCGGCTCGCCCGAGGACGCGAGCGTCAGGCTGGCGATGGAGGAACTGGCGTTTCACACAAAGTGGGTGAAGGTGCTGGGGAGTTATCCGCAGACGCGCAGTCGGACGAGCTGAGGTTGTATACGGACGTCTTGTACTCCGTCGGTTGTGGCCGCTTTCGACCCAATTGTCGCCATTGTTCCGCTGGCATGTAAACGCCCGGTCTTGGCAGGAGCAGACGCTGGAACGGGCAGGCGAAAACGATGACCGGCGGCGATTGTGAGTTTGCAAGAAGGGAGTCTGCGGGGAACGGACCCGTCAAAGACGGACAAATACGATACAAGTGAATGGGCGGCAGTGTCTTGATCGCCGCCCCATGAGTGAAGGATTTAACCGGCATATCCCAGTCTTTATGCAACGTCTCTACGCCATCGCTCCCTCTATCCGTGCTGAGAATCACGACATTATTGCCGTCGCAAGGCCGACTTGTTGAGAGTTTCCTTAAGGGAAGGCCATATAAACCCAAACCGGGCGGAGGACCGGCGTGCCGTCCCCCGCCAGTGGCGTTGCGGCATCGACGATCATGGCGCTGTGTTCGGGGGCGATGACGGTCGGGGCATTGGCCGGCGCCA
>NKIQ01000047.1 GCA_002256005.1 Alphaproteobacteria bacterium PA4
GCCCTATCAGGTCGTGCTGTTCGACGAGGTCGAGAAGGCCCATGGCGATGTCTTCAACGTGCTGTTGCAGGTGCTCGACGATGGCCGGCTGACCGATGGCCAGGGCCGCACGGTCGATTTCACCAACACGCTGATCATCCTCACCTCGAACCTCGGCAGCCAATATATCGCGGCGCTCGGCGACGATCAGCCGGTCGCCGATGCCGAGGCGCAGGTGATGGAGGTGGTGCGCGGGCATTTCCGCCCGGAATTCCTCAACCGGCTCGACGAGATCGTGCTGTTCCAGCGGCTGGGCGTCAGCGCCATGGCGCCGATCGTCGATCTGCAGGTCGCCCGCGTGCAGGGCCTGCTCAAGGATCGCAAGGTGACGCTGACCCTGACCGACGCCGCCCGGCGCTGGCTGGCGCGCGTCGGCTATGATCCGGTCTATGGCGCCCGCCCGCTGAAGCGCACCGTGCAGAAGCATCTGCAGGATCCGCTCGCCGAGCTGATCCTGTCGGGCGCGGTCGCCGACGGCAGCACCGTCAATGTCGATGAAGGCGATGGCCGGCTGGTGTTGACGCCGGCCTGAGCCGGATCAATTGCCGGCGGGCCGGGTGCGGGTATCGTCGGCGAGATCGCGAGCGAACTTGGAGTTGGTTTCGTCGATATAGGCCCATTGCCGACGCGTGTGGCAGGTCTTCTTGGTCTTGACGAGGCTGCCGGTTTCCTTGTCCTTGCGGCAGACCATCTGGTCCAATGGATCGACAGCGGCGGCAGGGGCGGCCGGCGCCTGATCGGCAGCGCGCGCCGGCGCAATGCCGGCGACGGACAAAAGCGCGGCAGACATGATGATGCGAACAGACACACGCCACTCCCTGTTTACTGTATTGCTACGTTAATACCCTGATAGGCCATGACGGCGCAAGCCGGTGTTTGCGGCTTGCGTCACCATGGCAAGCCCGCCAAATGGAAAGGCTATGAACGGGCCAGCTTCCTTGTTGCGGATCGTGCAGGACCCGCTGTGGCTGCCGCACCGCTATGATCCGGGCCATGATGCGCTGCACTTCCGCGCCGTGTCGCGCGAGCAACATCGTGCCGCGACCTTCCTGACCGATGAATATCTGGGGCCGGCGGAGCCGGTGGTGCTGCGCCGCCGCGACGTGATGGCGGCCATGCCCGGCACGGCGCCGCTGCACTTCATCTTCCATTCCGCCTTTTGCTGTTCGACCGTGCTGGCGCGGGCGTTCGATGTGCCGGGCGTGGCAATGGGGCTGAAGGAGCCGGTGCTGCTCAACGACCTGGTCGGCTGGCAGCATCGCGGCGGCACGGCGGCGCAGATCGCGCCGGTGCTGGATGCGGCACTGGACCTGCTGGCCCGACCCTTCGCCCTCGGCGAGGCGGTGATCATCAAGCCGTCCAACGTCACCAATGGCCTGGCGCCGGGCATGATGACGATGCGGCCCGAGGCGCGGGGTCTGCTGCTGCACTGCCCGCTGCGTGTCTATCTTGCCTCCATCGTCAAGAAGGGGATGACCGGCCGGCTGTGGGTGCGCGACCTGTTGGTCAAGCAGTTGCGCGAAGGGCTGCACAATTTCGGCTTTTCGGGCGAGGATTATCTCGGCCAGACCGACCTGCAGGTCGCCGCCATGGGCTGGCTGGCGCAACATGCGCTGTTCACGACGATGATCCGGCACTTCCCCGGCCGGCTGCGCAGCATCGATTCGGAAGCGCTGATGGCCGATCCGCGGGCGGCGATGACGGCGTTGGCAGTGCTTTATGGCGTGAAGGTCGATGCAGCGGCGATCGTCGCCGGTCCGGCCTTCACCACCCATTCCAAATTCGGCAACGATTTCAACCGGTCCGATCGCGCCGCCGAAGTCCGCAACGCCACCGACGGCCATGCCGACGAAATCGAGAAGGTGGCGATCTGGACCGAAGCCGTCGCGCAGGCGGCGGATGTGCCGATGGTTCTGCCGGCGGCACTGCTGGGCTGAGGAGCCTCCGGCGGCTGCACTTTAGGCCCTCCGGCGGCTGGGGCCTCAGGCCCCAGACCCCATTTGATGATTTGCGGCTTTCAAGAACAGCCGCCTCTGCGGGCTCGAATAATCGAAACGGGGTCTGGGGCCCGAGGCCCCAGCCGCCGGAGGCATGGCGTGTGCGGGCGATGGCGCCGATTGCTGCGATGTAGAAACGGCAAAGAAAAAGGGCGGGTCTTGCGACCCGCCCTTGTCCTTTTGCCGTGATGGCAGATCAGAACTTGACGTTGATCTGCATCGAGTAGCGGCGGCCCAGCGCGTCGTAGGTCGACGGGAAGGTGTTGCCGCTGTTGAAGGCGGTCGAACCGGCGGCCGAACCGACGATCGGCGGCTGCTTGTCGAACAGGTTGCTGACGGTGAAGACCACGGCGAGATTGTCGACGATGTTGAACCGGGTGGTCAGATCGAAGTAATCATAGGCCGGGATCTTGCGATAGTCGACGAAGTACGGACCCGATTCCACGGCATCCAGCGGCTCCTGCTCGACACCGTCGATGTGGCGCCACAACAGCGACACGTCGGCAACGTCGAAGCTCAGCGTGGTGCGCAGCGAGGACTGCCACTTCGGCTGGATCGAACCGGTGAACGAGCAGTTGACCGAGTAATAGCCCACGCACTCACGTGCGAAGCCATCCGGCGACGTGACGTCGGCGTTGAACGTCGAGTTGAAGGTGTAGTTGAAGTTGCCGGTGATCCCCAGCTTCGCGAAACCGATGTCACGCGAATAGGCGAGGGTCACATCGAGACCGTCGGTCTGGATGCGGCCGAGGTTCGAGTTGACGGCCAGCAGACCGCGGGTGGTGGCGGGATCGCCGTCCAGCGTACCGGTGCTCGGGTTACGGCCGATAGCGGTACAGGCCGGGTTGTTCACCGACACGCTGGCGCTGGTGTACGGCGGCGCACCGAAGCAGGCGGCGACGATGTCACCCGGCAGCGGCGTCGACACGGCATCCTTCACGGTGATGTTGTAGTAATCGACCGTGATGGCCAGGCCCGGCGCGAAGGTCGGCTGCAGAACCGTGCCGATCGTCCAGGTGTTGGCGGTTTCCGGCTGCAGCGTCAGGCTGCCACCGCTGGTCAGGTTGGCCTGGCCGGCGGTCGGCTGCGTGATGGCGCCGATCGAGGTGGCCGGGGCACCCTGAGCCAAGCAGACGGCGCGCAGGGCGGCGTTGTTGACCGGGTTGTTTCCGGCGCAGGGATCGGTGCTGAGGTTGGTCAGACCGGTGTTCTGCGGCGAGAACAGTTCGCCGATGTTCGGCGCACGAACGGCGCGGCTGTAGTTGCCGCGAACCTTGATACCGTCAGCCATTTCCCAGTCGAGACCGGCCTTCCAGGTGAAGGTGTTGTACGACGGGCTGGTCGGCGCATCGACGTTGTAGCTGGAGTAGCGCGCGCCACCCGAGATCTGCAGATCCTGGAAGAACGGCTTGTCCTGCACCAGCGGTGCGATCAATTCGCCGTAGATTTCCTTGACGTCATAGCCACCGGTGATGTCCGGCGCGGCGCCACCGGCACCGCCCAGTTCGCCCGGCGTCTTCGACAGAAGGTCGGAACGCTGGGTCGCCTGATACTTGCGATACTCGGCGCCGACAGCGAAGCCGATGGCGTCGGTGGCCGACGGGATCGAGATCCCGAAGTCACCCGACACGATGCCGCGGACCTGGGCCAGCGACGTGCGGTTGGTGGTGGAGCTTTCGACGCGCAGATAGTTGGCACCGGCCTGGCTGATGCTGCCTTCCGGACCGAACCAGTCGATCGGCACGGCGCCGGCGACCTGGGCGACCGGGTTGGCACGCGTGCCGTTGACCAGCAGCGAGTTGCGGGCGTTGGTGGTCGACACATAGTTCTGCAGGGTCTGGGTGTTTTCGCTTTCACCATAGCTGCCCGACAGATCCCAATCGATGCTGCTGGTGATGCTGCCCTTCACGCCGGCACGATAATCGAAGATCGTGGTCTGGAAGTCGCTGATACGCGGACCGACTTCCGTGGTGCGGCGGCCGAGGTTGGTGGTGACGGTGCGATAGTTCGGATCGCTGGCACCCGTTGCGGTGGCGGCGGCGGCGCACTGGGCCGGCGTGAAGCGCGGCGTGTACAGGCCGCTGGCAGCGGTCGAGGTGTTGGCGGCGCAGAACTGGTTGCGCAGGTTGGCCGGCAGATAGGGGTTGTTCAGGTTGATCGTGACCGACGAACCGAACACGCCCGACGGCGCGATGATGGTCTGCACCGAGTTCTTCGAGAAGATGGCGCGGGTGTAGACCTGCAGGTTGTCGCTGACGTCATACTTGGCAGCGCCGTAGATGTTGAAGCGCTCGAACGGCGTCTGGAAGATGTTGTACGGGTTGAAGTTGAACTGCGAATAGGCGTTGCCGTCGGTGACGAAGCCATTGGCGCTCTGGCCGGCTGCGCGGGCATAGCCCAGGGCCGTGTCCATCTGCAGGGCGCCGTTCAGCACGGTCGGGTTGACGCTGGGGGCGCCGGTGGTCGTGTCCCAGGGGCGGATGCCCGAGAAGCGCGACGGCACGGCGGTGTTCGAACCCGAACCGGCGAAGGTGCCGGTCGGCGTGTTCAGGCCACGCTCGGAGAAGGAGCGGGCGCCCTGATAGACCGGGTCGGTCTTCTGGTAGCCGATCGACAGCACTGCGTTGCCGCGGCCGCCGTCGAAGTTGCCACCGACGGTCAGGTCGGCGCGGAACGACTGGCCATCGCCACGCTCGGTCAGACCGTTGGCAACCTGCAGGTTGACGCCCGAGAAATCCTGCTTGGTGACGAAGTTGACGACACCCGAGATGGCGTCGGCGCCATAGGTGGTCACGGCGGCGCCGGTCAGCGCGTCAACGCGCTCGACCAGGGCCAGCGGGATGTTGTTCAAGTCGACGCGACCGGCGAGGCCCGACGGGGCGATGCGGTTGCCATCGAGCAGGACGATGTTGCGGGTCGAACCGATACCGCGAAGATCGACGAACGAGGCGCCGCCGTTGCCGTTGTTGACGGCCGAACCGATGTTCGGAACCACGCCCGGAATGTCGCGCAGCACTTCTTCGGCGACGTTCGACGCGCGCAGCTGGATGGTGTCGGCGGTGGTGACGACCACCGGGGTCGACGAAACCAGGTTCGGATTCTTGATCAGCGAACCGGTGACGACGATCGTGCCTTCTTCGTCAGCTGCCGTGGCGGCAGCGGCCGTGGTGGTCGGCGTCTGCGCGAGCGCGGCGACCGGGGTGGCGAGCATCGCCAGCACGAAGGTGGCAGCGCCGCCCTTCAGTGCCGCGCGGTTGAGCGAGGACTTCGCATTGATCACATCTGGTTCCTTCACTTGACTGAACTGTTGCGCGATGAACGCCGCAGCAAAGGCCATCCGATGGATGACCCGAACTCCGACGATTGACCCTGCCCCTCAGCAGCGCACCGCTTCGCCAAAATGGCTTGGTCGCCTTTTCCGGCAAAGCGCATGGCAAAGTAAAGCCAAACGGGCCGTTACCATCTGGTCAGCCGTGATTCCGGACAGGGGTGTTGCAGCTTGGCAACAGGCCCATGACGCTTTTATGGTGCGCCTCAGCCGGGATCGAAGCCCTGCAGGCGGGCGGCACCGGCATCCAGAGTCGCCACATAATGGCGAAGCAGGTCGCGCTCGGTGGCGCTGAGATGGGGGTTCCAGGCGTCGATGATCAGCACGGCGCGCAGGCGGTCGGAACCGTTGCGCGCCTCATGCTCGATGGTGTCGTCAAAGGCGAAGGCTTCGCCCTCCACCCAGGGCCGGCTGTCGCTGCCGACGCGAAAGACGCAATTTTCGGGCACGATCAGCGGCAGATGGATGATGCTGCGGATGTTGGTGGCGCCGGTGTGCGGCGGGATATGGGTGTGGGGTTTCAGCAAGGAAAAGAACGCCACCGGCCCGCGCCCCGGGCAATCGAACAGCGGCAGGCTGTCGAGCACCGCCGCCGTCTGCGGGCAGCGGGCCCGCATCACCGCATTGGGCACGCCATGCTGGGTGAGGAACTGCGCCGCCCAGGCGTCATTGTGGTTGAGCCCGGCCCATTGGTTGACCGGCGCGCCGGGCGGATAGGCGACATAGGGCGCAAAACCGGCATCGCCCGCCGCCAGCAGCGCCTCCAGCTCGGCCCGGATGACCGGCGTCGCTGCCTCCAGCTGCGGCAGCCAGGGGAAATGGCGGCGATCGAGGAACTGCTCGGCCGGCAGATAGGGATAGGTCAGCACCAGCGGCTGGTGGTGATAGACGCGGCGGCGGCCGAGCCCGATCTCGACGCAGTGTTCGAAGCGCAGACGATCTTCGGGCGGAATCGCGTCGAGCATCGGTCCCAGCGCCGCCTCCAGCTGCACCGCCTGCGCCTCCTGCTCGGCTGTCACCAGGGCGCGGGCATGGTCGATGCCGGCGCTGAGCCCGGGGCCATAGCGGGCGGCGGGATCGATGGCGGCCAGCAGGCGCCGGTAATCCTGCAGCGCGGCAACCGGCTCCCCCAGGCGTTCGCAGACATAGCCGCGGGCGAACAGCGCCTCGACCAGAAAGGGGTCGCGATCGAGCGCGCTGTCCAGCGCCAGCAGTTCCGCCGCAGTGTCCCCGGTCAGGTTGAGCGCGGTGGCGAGATTGAACCACAGCTGCGGCGCGTCACCATCCAGCGCCACGGCATTGCGGAACAGGATGACGGCGGCGGCGCCATCGCCGCGGCGCAGCGCCGCCAGGCCATCGGCATTCAGGCGGGCGGGATCGTCGGTCATCCTCTGGTCTCCGGCAACAGGGTGGCGGGATCGACCTTCACGCCCAGCCAGGTCATGCCCCAGTGCAGGTGCGGACCCGTCGCGCGGCCGGTGGCGCCGACGAGGCCGAGCTGTTCGCCCTGCGCCAGGATCTGCCCCGGTTTCACGTCGATGCGCGACAGGTGCATCATCGCCGAATAGAGGCCGAAGCCGTGATCGAGGATGACGATATTGCCCTCCAGCGCGAACGGCCCGGTGGCCAGCCGCACGATGGCCGGTGCCGGCGCCACGATCGGCGTGCCGCCAGGGGCCGCAATGTCCATGCCGCCATGATAGGCGGCGGCGCGTTCGCCATAGAAACGCTGGGCGCCGAAATTGGTGGAGGTGCGGCCCGGCGCCGGGCGCACGAATGCCACCTGCCAGAAGGGCAGCGGCGAGATGTCGGCGCGGGCGACGCGGACCTGGCCCAGCTCGCGTTCGCGGCGGGCGTCATATTCGGCATTGGGCGGGCCGGGCATCGACAGGCGGGCGGGCAGGCGATCGATATCCCAGCCGTGCGGCGCGACCGTCACCGCCCAGCGCGCCGGGCGGCCATCGTCGGTGGTCCAGCTGAGCATCGCCGTCGGGCCGGCATCGCGGTCGATGCCGATGAGGAAGCGGGAATCGCCGGTCAGCGTCACCGGCCTGCCATCCAGCGTCAGGTCATGGCCGGGGCGGGGCAGGCGGGCGCGGACGATGGCGCCTTGCCGCGTCATCAGTGGCGTTTCGGCGCGGAACGGCAGCGGCGTCGCCGACACCGTGGTGGCAGCGGCCGCGACGACCAGCAGCAGCGCCAGCAGTTTCAAATCTCGCCCTTTTCCCGCTTTTCGGCATAGCGAATGGTGGCGGCGGCGGCGTCGACATAGGCTTCCTGGAACTCATGGCTCCAATAGCGCAGCGCCTGCAGCGGGATGCGCTTGCCGGTGACGGCGCAGGTGACGAAATCGCCGGGGCTGAGCAGCTGGTAGCTGCCGGACAGATAGCGGAGCCGGGCCGGGCGGCCGAGGGTGTCGAGCATCAGAACAGGCTTCCTTGGGCTGAGGTGCCGGTGGTGACCGGGGTGTCGCCATCGGCGAACCGCAGGGTGAGGCGGGGTTGCGACTTGGCGGCGGCGGCGCTGCCGACCAGCCGGCCATCGGGGGCGAGCACCAGCGCATAGCCGCGCGCCAGCACCTGTTGCGGGCCGAGGCTGGCGAGCAGCCGCCCGGCCTGATCGAGCCGGGCGGTGGCCCGCGCGGCGGCGGTGGTGACGAGCAGCGGCCGCAGCCGGGCGCTGCGCGTGGCAAGGCGGTTGGCCTGCCGTGCAGTGCCGTCGCGCGCGGCGCG
>NKIQ01000015.1 GCA_002256005.1 Alphaproteobacteria bacterium PA4
TTCGGCGCGCTCGCGGCGCTGGGCGAGGCCGCGCGCCACGGCGCGGTCGAGCCGCGCCGCCTGCATGGCCAGCGCCGCCTTCAAGTCAGCCAGCACCGGCACGGCGCGCTCGGCGGCCGCGGTGGGGGTGGGGGCGCGCCAGTCGGCGGCATAGTCGATCAAGGTCGTATCGGTTTCATGGCCGACGGCGCTGATCAGCGGGATGGCCGATTCGGCGGCGGCGCGGACGACATTCTCCTCGTTGAACGCCGCCAGATCCTCGATGCTGCCACCACCGCGCGCGACGATGATCAGGTCGGGGCGCGGCACCGGGCCACCCGGCGCAATGGCGTTGAAGCCGCGGATGGCCGCGGCCACCTGCGCCGCCGCCGCCTCGCCCTGCACCGCCACCGGCCAGACGAGGACATGGCGCGGGAAACGATCGGCGAGGCGATGCAGGATATCGCGGATGACGGCGCCGGTCGGCGAGGTGACGACGCCGATGACGCGCGGGATCTGCGGCAATGCCTGCTTGCGCGCCGCGTCGAACAGGCCTTCGGCGGCGAGTTTCAGCCGCCGCGCCTCGATCTGCGCCAGCAGCGCGCCGACGCCCGCCGGTTCCATGCGCTCGACGACGATCTGATATTTGGAACGGCCGGGGTAGGTGGTCAGCTTGCCGGTGGCGATGACCTCCAGGCCATCCTCCGGCCGGAACGTCAGCGTCGCGGCGCTGCCCTTGAACATGACCAGGTCGATGACGGCGCGCTCGTCCTTGATCGCGCCATACCAATGGCCGGAGGTGTGGCGGCGAAAGCCCGACAGTTCACCGCGCACCCGCACCTGGCCAAAGGCGGTCTCCACCGTGCGCTTCAGCGCGCCGGCAATCTCGCTCACCGAATATTCGGGCGTGTTGGTGGGGGCTTCGTCCTGCACAGCTTCGTCATAATGGCGATTTCGGTGAAATGCCAAGCGTGCGGCGCTTGTCCCCATCGCCACGCCTGTTATGGAGCGCGACCATGAGCGTGTTGACCTCCCCCATCGATATCCTGGTTCTGGGCGGCGGCGGCCGCGAACATGCCTTGTGCTGGAAACTGCGCCAGTCGCCGCTGACCGGCCGGCTGCTCTGCGCGCCGGGCAATGCCGGTATCGCCGCTGTCGCCGATTGCGTCGATCTTGCCATCACCGATCCGGCGGCGGTGACGGCCTTTGCGCTGAACCATGGTATCGGGCTGGTGGTGGTTGGCCCGGAAGACCCGCTGGTCGCCGGCGTCGTCGATGCATTGCGGACCGCCGGCGTCCCGGCCTTTGGCCCCAGCGCCGCCGCCGCGCAACTCGAAGGCTCCAAGGGCTTCACCAAGGATCTGTGCCGCGCCGCCGGCATCCCGACCGCCGGCTATCGCCGCTTCGCCAGCGCCGCCGATGCCCATCATTATGTCGCCGTGCATCCGCTGCCAGTGGTGGTGAAGGCCGATGGCCTCGCCGCCGGCAAGGGCGTCACCGTCGCCGACAGCAATGAGGAAGGGCTGGCGGCGCTCGCCGATATCCATGGCGCGGTGGTCATCGAGGAAGCGCTGAGCGGCCCCGAAGCCAGCCTGTTCGTGCTGACCGATGGCAAGACCGTCTCGGTCTGGCCGTCGGCCCAGGATCACAAGCGGGCGTTCGATGGCGACACCGGGCCGAACACCGGCGGCATGGGCGTGATCTCGCCGGCGCCGCGGCTGACCCCGGCCCTGAAGGCCCGCGCGCTCACCGAGATCATCGAGCCGACGCTGGCCGCCATGGCCGCTGCCGGCACGCCCTATACCGGCGTGCTCTATGCCGGGCTGATGCTGACGGCCGATGGCCCTAAGCTGATCGAGTACAACTGCCGTTTCGGCGATCCCGAGGCGCAGGCGCTGATGCTGCGGCTGGACGGTGACCTGACCGACATCCTGTTCGCCTGCGCCACCGGCCGGCTGGCCGAGGTGGCGGTCGACTGGTCGCCGGAAACCGCCGTCACCATCGTCTATGCCAGCATGGGCTATCCGCTGAAGCCGATCACCGGCACCATCGTCGACAATGTCGAGGCCGCCGAAGCGCTGGGCGTGCAGGTGTTCCACGCCGGCACCAAACGCCGGGCCGATGGCGCGCTGGTCGCCGCCGGCGGCCGGGTGCTCGCCATTTCGGCGCTGGGCCATGATATTTCCGAGGCGCGGGCGCTGGCCTATGCGGCTATCAGAAAGATCCGCTGGCACGGCGGCTTTTTCCGGCGCGATATCGGAAAGGCCTGACCAGCAAGGATCAGGGGAGAAAAATGCCGTGGAAATGAGCGAACGCCAGCAGCAGTTTTCCGGCACTGGCGAGGTGCGCGCGGGCCAGGAGATCGATGCGGCGCGGCTGACCGCCTGGATGGCCGACAATGTCGCGGGCTTTGCCGGGCCGCTGACCATCCAGCAGTTCAAGGGCGGGCAATCGAACCCGACCTACAAATTGCTCACGCCGCACCAGAATTACGTGCTGCGCCGCAAGCCGCCGGGCGTGCTGCTGCCCAGCGCCCATGCCGTCGATCGCGAATACAAGGTGATCACCGCGCTGCACGGCGCCGGCTTTCCGGCGCCCAGGACCTTTGGCCTGTGCACCGACAATGATGTCATCGGCACCTGGTTCTACATCATGGACTGTGTCGATGGCCGGGTGATCTGGGATGCGACCTTCCCCACCGTCGATCGCGACGAGCGCCGCGCCTATTTGGACGCGATGAACAAGACCATGGCCGATCTGCACATGGTCGATTATGTCGCCGCCGGCCTTGGCGATTTCGGCAAGCCCGGCAATTATTTCGCCCGCCAGATCGGCCGCTGGTCGAAGCAGTATCTGGAGGACAAGGACGCCGGCGTGGTGCCTTCGATGGAAAAGCTGGTGCGCTGGCTGCCGGAGAACATCCCCGATGGCGACGAAACCAGCGTCGTCCATGGCGATTATCGCTGCGACAACATGATCTTCCACCCGACCGAGCCGAAAGTGCTGGCGGTGCTCGATTGGGAATTGTCGACGCTCGGCCACCCGCTCGCCGATTTCTCCTATCATCTGATGATGTACCGGATGCCGCCATCGGCGACCACCGGCCTCATCGGCAATGACCTGCCGGCGCTGAACATCCCGACCGAGGATGAATATGTCGCCGCCTATTGCGCCCGTACCGGCCGCGACGGCATCCCCAACCTCGATTTCTATGTCGCCTACAACATGTTCCGGCTGGCCGGCATCATCCATGGCATCCGCGGCCGCGTGGTGCGCGGCACCGCTGCCAGCGCCCATGCCAAAAAGACGGCGGAGGGCGTCGAGCTGCTCGCCGACCTGGCCTGGGAACAGGCGCTGAAAGTGGGTGCGCGATGAACAAGGCGCTGACTGCCGGCCTCTGGTTCCTGCAGATCGCCACGGCGGCGATCTTCCTGTTTGCCGGTTCGAAGAAGCTGATGGCCGATCCGCAGATGGTCGCGGTCTTTGCCAAGGTCGGCGTCGGCCAATGGTTCCGGGTGCTGACCGGCGCCATGGAGGTCGGCGGCGGTCTGGCGCTGCTGGTGCCGCGTCTCGCGGCGGTCGCCGGCGTGATGCTCGCCGTCGTCATGGTCGGCGCCACCATCGCGCATCTGACCGTGCTGGGCGGCAGCCCGATCCTCGCCATCGTGCTGCTCGTCGCCAGCCTCGCCATCGCCTGGTTGCGCCGCCCCGGCCGCGGCTGACGGCAGCGCCGGTTTCGATCCCGCCCTATTGGCGCGGCTGTTCCATCACCGGCATCTCCGGCACCACCATCAGCCCGCGGCGCTGCGCCACCATAGGCGCGCCGCTGCCGCCGCCGCTGCGCACGAAATGGATATGGGTGATGTCGGGGGCAAAGAACATGCCCCAGGTCCATTCGATCCAGACGCGCAGCTTGCGACCCAGTGTCGGCAGCAGCGCCAGATAATAGCCGCGCCAGGCCAGCCAGGCCGGCAGGCCGGCAAAGCGCCAGCCGAAGACTTCCGCGACGCCGTTCAAATGCCCCGTCGCCGCCATGGCGCCGCGCGGCCTGTACATGAAGGGCCGGGTCGCGCGCCCGGCCGCCACCGCAAGCAGCGTTTCGGCGAGGTGCCCGGCCTCGGCCACGGCGAATTGCGCGGTGGGCGGGCAGACCGTGCCATCGGCGCTGTTCAGCGCATGGGCGCAATCGCCGAGCGCCCAGACATTGGCGAGGCCCGGCACCGCCAGATCGGGCCCGACGCCCAGTCGCCCGCGCTCCAGCGCCACGCCCAGCGTCGCCAGCAGGCGATTGGGCCGGGTGCCGATGGTGGCGACCACGGTGCCGGCATCGATGCGCCCGCCATCGGCCAGGTCGATGCCCTCGGCATCGATCTGGCTGGCGCCGGTGTTCAGGCGCACTGCGACTCCGCGTGCACGCAACTGCCGCAGCGCGGCCATGCCCAGTTTCGGCGCCATTTCGGGCAACAGCCGATCGCCGGCATGGACCAGCGTCACCCGCGTGCAATCGCTCATCGCGTGCGGGAAATATTTGCCGATGCCCTTGATGCAGTCGATCAGCGCGCCGGCGACCTCCACACCCGAAAAGCCGCCGCCGATGACCAGGAAATGTCCCAGCAGGGCGCGGCGATCGGGATCCGGCTCCAGCTCCATGGCCGCCAGCCGGCGCAGCACGATGTTGCGGATGTGCAGGGCATCGCCCACCGATTTCAGCGGCAGCGCATGCTCGGCCATGCCGGGAATCAGGTCGATGCGGGCGCGACTGCCCACCGCCAGCACCAGATGGTCATAGGCAAAGCGGCTTTCGCCGACCAGCGTCGAGGCGCTGACGGTGCGGGCATCGGGATCGATCGCCGAGACGGCACCCATCACGAAGCGTCCGCCGTTCGCCACATCGATGACCTCGCGCAGCGGGGCGACGGCATGTTCGGGAAAGATGCTGGCACCCACGACCTCCGGCAGCAGCGGATTGAAGGTCGTGTAGCTGTCCTCGCTGATCAGCGTGATGTCCCAACCGGGCGGCAGCCGGCCCATCAGCCGCCGGGCCAGGGTCGCGCCGGCAAAGCCACCGCCGATGATCGTGATATTGGGCATGGCCGGCATCAAGGGCCGGTTTCGTCGGCGGCGAAAGCCGTGCCGCTGGCGGCGGCGCGGGACGTCGCAATCCGTCGCACGCATTGGCAATGATCGGCAACCGCCGGTTCGAATCCGCCAGCGCGCTTTCCGGTTGCGCCGCGGCGGCACAGGCGGCACCAGTGGCAGACGCGGTTCGGCAATGGCGGTTCGCGTCCGGGGGAGTGTGACGATGGGCAAATGGCTGGTGTTGCTGCTGACATTGTTCGGCGCCGCTGTGCTCGGGGTGCAGGCGGCGCTGCCGCCGGCGCCGGTCGCGGCCGATGCGCCGCCGTCCGACTTTGCCGCCGGGCGCGCCATGGCCGATGTGCGCCGCATCGCCGTCGCGCCGCACCCGACCGGCTCCGCCGCCAATGCCGCGGTGCGCACCTATCTCATCGACCGGCTGATCCGGTCGGGCTTCACCGTGCGCACCAGCCGCGTCGTCCTGCCCGAAAAGGTCCGCACCCGCATGGCCGGGCGCGGCGCGCCGGCAACCGAAGCGATCAACATCATCGCGCTGCGCCCCGGCCGCGATCCCGCCGCCGATGCCGTGCTGCTGATGGCGCATTATGACAGCGTGCCGGGCTCGCCGGGCGCCGCCGATGATGCCGCCGGCGTCGCCGCCATCCTCGAGATCGCCCGCGCCATCCCGCGCGCCGATCAGGCCCGCGACCTCGTCGTGCTGTTCAGCGATGCCGAGGAGGCCGGGCTGAACGGCGCCCGCGATTTCTTCGGCCGGCCGTCGAAAACCGAAGTGACGCTCGGCGATCCGCTGGCCGGGCGCACCGGCGTCGTCATCAACCTCGAATCGCGCGGCGGTGGCGGCCGGGCGATGATGTTCGAAACCGGGCCGGGCAATGGCGGCATGGTCGGCGTCTTCCAGTCCGTGGTGCACGACCCCGCCGCCAATTCGCTGGCCGTGAAAATCTATGAGCTGCTGCCCAACAACACCGATTTCTCGCCCGCCAAATGGCGCGGCCTGCCCGGCTTCAACTTCGCGTTCCTTGGCGATGCCCGGCTCTATCATTCGCCGCTGGCGACGCCCGACGCGCTCGACCAGGGCGCGCTCCAGCACATGGGGGCACAGGCGCTCGACCTGACCCGCGCGCTGCTGGCGGCGAAGGCGCTGCCGGACCGCGCGCCCGATCTGGTGTTCGGCGATGTGCTGGGGGCGTTCGTCATCGCCTATCCGCCGGCCATCGGCTGGCTGGTGCTGGCGGCGGCGGGCGGCCTGATCGTTTATGCCGCCCGCGCGCGCCGGCAGGACTGGACGCCCGGACAGACCGGCCTCGCCCTGCTCGATGCACTGGTCGCGGCGCTGCTCGCCGCCGTGCTGCTCTATGCCGGCAATCTCCTGTCCGGCGGCGATGGCGTCACCAACTACTATGACCGGCTGGCAGCGCTGCCGCGGCTGGAGGTCCAGGCGCTGCTGCTGTCCGCCGCGGCCCTGCTGCTCACCCGCACGCTGATCGCCGCGCGGCGCAGCCTGTGGGACGGCTGGCTGGGGCTGGCGCTGTTCGTGCTGGTCGTCACCACGGCGCTGCAGGCGCTGCTGCCCGCCGGGGCGCCGATCTTCGCCTGGCCGCTGCTGCTTATCGCCATCGCCATGGCGCTGACGGCGCGCGCCCGGCCCGGCACGCTGTGGCCGACGCTGCTCGCCGCCATCCCCAGCCTCGCGCTCATCGGCGGCTTTGCGCATTTCGTGCTGCTCGGCGTCGGCATCAGCATGCCGATGGCAGTGGCGGTGTTCGCGCCGCTCGTCCTGCTATTGCTCTGGCCGCTGCTGCCCGCCGCGCCACGCCGGCCGATCCTGCTGGCGGCGCTGGCGCTGGTGCTCGCCGCCGGCGCACTGGCGCTGTGGGTGCGGCTGGATCCGATGGCGCCGAGCGTGCCGCCTTATTCGGATACGAAGTAAGGAATGCCTCCGGCGGCTGGGGCCTCAGGCCCCAGATCCCATCAACTGGCTGCCGCCCAGAACCGCAGGTGGCTTTCCAGGCTGAACAAAAGCGAAATGGGGTCTGGGGCCTACGGCCCCAGCCTGTCACCCCGGACTTGATCCGGGGCGGAGGCCTCTCGAAATTTGATTGTCGATACGCCCGAGGCCCAGCCGCCGGCGGCCCGTCAATCCGGCGCCACCACCTGCACCACCGGCATCGCCAGGATCTTGTCGATCTTGCGGCCGTCCATGTCGACGATCTCGAAGCGCCAGCGCTTCAGGCTGAAGCTTTCGCCGGTTTCCGGCAGATGGCGGAAATGTTCGAGCATGAAGCCGGCGACGGTTTCGTAATCGCGGTCCTCGGGCAGGTCGAAGCCGAGGCGGTCGGCCATTTCATCGGCGGGCAGGGCGCCGGAGAACAGCCAGCTGCCATCGTCGCGTTCGACGGCGGGCGGATCGCTGGCATCGTCGACATCGCTGCGAAATTCGCCGGCGATGGCGGCGAGCAGGTCGGCGGGGGTGACGATGCCTTCGAAATGGCCATATTCGTCATGGACGAGGGCGATGGGGATGGCGGCATCGCGCAGCACGGCCAACGCATCGACGGCGTCGATGACATCGGGAATGATCGGCGCCGGTTGCGCCAGCGCGGCGAGATCGAGCGGTCGCCCTTCGATCAGCGCCTGCACCACGTCGCGGGCCTGCAACACGCCGATGATGTCGTCGACGGTGCCGCGCGCCACCGGCAGACGGGTGTGCGGGCTGGCGGCGAGGTGCGCGCGGATGGCGGCATCGTCCATGTCGGCATCGATCCAGTCGACCTCGCCGCGCGGGGTCATCACGCCGCGCACCCGGCGGTCGGCAAGGCGCATGATGCCGGAAATCATCTGGCGCTCGCTCTCCTCGATGACGCCGGCGGTTTCCGCCTCCTGCACCACGCTGCGCAATTCCTCCTCGGTCACCGCATGGTCGGCGTCGCGGCGCTGGCCGAGCAGCCGGAAGACCAGCGCCGATGAGGCATCGAGCGCCCAGGCGAAGGGCGCCGACACCTTGGTCAGGATCTCCATGGCCGGGGCGACGGCGCTGGCAATGGCTTCGGGCGAACGCAGCGCGAACTGCTTGGGCACCAGCTCGCCGATGATCAGCGAGACATAGGTGATGATGATGATGACGATGGAAAGCCCGATGTCGTCGGCAAGCTGGGGCTTCACCCCGAACCAGGCGGTCAGCCGCTCCGCCACCGGCCCGGCCAGCGCCTCGCCCGAAAAGGCGCCGTTGACGATGGCGACGAGCGTGATGCCGATCTGGGCGGACGAGAGGAATTTCGCCGGGTCCGCCGCCAGCCGCAGCGCTGCCGCCGCCCCGCGGCTGCCGCTCGCCGCCAGCCCGCGCAGCCGCGGCCGGCGCGAGGAAACGATGGCGAGTTCCGACATGGCCAAAAGGCCGTTGAGCAGGATGAGCCCCGCGATGATCGCGGCGTCGAACCAGGGGAAGGGCTGCATTGGCTCCGAAGGGGCGGCGCGGGGCTTGGCTGCCCGCTCGGGTCCAGCATAGGGGCAAAGCGGCGATTTGCGAAGGGCCGTTCATCGCCGGCTAACGGGATGCGGCTATCAACGGATCCGAAATGCCTCATGCATGTTATGCTGGTGCATCGAATTTGAAAGGGAGCATCACCATGGCCATCAAGACCCGCGCCATCATCGCCATCATCGTCACCAGCCTGACGCTGACCGCCTGCGTCACCGACCCCGAAACCGGCAAGCAAACCTTGTCCAAGGGCGGCGGCGGCGCGCTGGCCGGGGCGGGCGCGGGCGCGCTGCTCGGCGCCATTCTTGGCGGCCGCGACAATCGCGCCGAAGTGCTGATCGGCACGGCCGTCGGCGCCATCGCCGGCGGCGCCGTCGGCAGCTATATGGACAAGCAGGAGCGCGAGCTGCGCGCCCGCACCGCCAACACCGGCATCGAGGTGGAGCGCCAGGGCGACGAGATCAACCTGAAGCTGCCATCGGGCATCAGCTTCGATTTCAACTCCGCCACCGTGAAACCGGAATTCCGCCCGGCGCTCGACCAGGTGGCGCAGACGCTGGCCAGCTATCAATCGACCTTCATCGATGTGTCGGGCCACACCGATTCGATCGGCAGCGACGCGGTCAACCAGCGCCTGTCCGAACAGCGCGCCGCCGCCGTCGCCGATTATCTGCAATATCAGGGCGTCAACCGCGCCCGTGTCGCCACCCGCGGCTATGGCAAGCAATTCCCCATCGCCAGCAACGACACCGAAGCCGGCCGCGCCCAGAACCGCCGCGTCGAAATCAAGCTGTCGCCGGTGACCGAGCAGGACCTGAACGGCGCCCAGCCGCCGCGCCCGGGCCGCCCGATGTGAGGCGGGCGTGGATGCGGGGCGTATCGGCTTTCAGGTTTTGAAAGGCCTCCGGCGGCTGGGGCCGCAGGCCCCAGACCCCATTTCGCTTTGATCTGGCCTGAAAAGCCGCCTGTGGTGCCAAGCGGTAGCCAGTAAATGCGGTCTGGGGCCTGAGGCCCCAGCCGCCGGAGGCACTTTTTTCATCGGTTTCAGCGTTCAAGACCGCCCGCGCTTCAATCGAACTTGCGGCCGCGGACCACTGCGACGTCGCTGGTCAGCAGCATCAGGTGATGGCTTTCGAGCAGCGGTGCCAGCCGGTCGATGAAGTCTTCGGCGTGTTCGGCGCTGGTGATGGCGAGCAGCATCACCTTGGCGGTGGCGCCCGACAGTTGGTCGTCGTGCCAGCGGCCGTGTGCGCCGGCGCCGCCCAGTGTCGGCAGCAGCGTGTAGTGCGTGATGCCGGCGGCGCCGGCCAATTTGACGATGGCGGGAATCAGCGGCGCATCGGCGAGCACTTCGATGCGGCGGCGGCTGTGGGTTTCGGTCATGGCGTCATCATCCGGGGCCGATCGCGGCGGAGAGCCGGGACGCGACATAGGCATAATAGCCGATGCCCAGCGTCAGGTTGAAGGGGAAGGTGACGGCAAGGCTCATGCCCAGATAGAGGCCGGGGTCGGCGGCGGGCAGGGCCAGGCGCATCACGGCGGGCACGGCGATATAGCTGGCGCTGCCGGCGAGGATGCCGAGCGCTGCGGCCGAACCCGGCGACAGGCCCAGTTCGATGCCCAGCACCACGCCGAGCGTGCCGTTCAGCAGCGGCAGGGCGAGGGCGAGCAGCACGGTGCGCAGCGTCAGCGCCCGCCGGTCCATCATCCGGCGCGCGGCGATCAGGCCCATGTCGAGCAGGAAGATGCACAGCAGCCCGCGAAACAGCGTGTCGAACACCGGCGCGATGGGGGCCAGCCCGGTCTTGCCGGCAATGAGGCCGATGAGGAAGCTGCCGAGCAGCAGCACCACCGAGCCGTTGAGGAAGGTTTCGTGGAGCAGCCCGCCGCGCGGCGCCAGATTGTCGGCAGCGGCACCGCGCGCCAGCAACAGGCCGGAAATGATTGCGGGGGTTTCCATCACCGCCAGCACGGCGACCATGTAGCCGGCGGCCGGCATGCCGGCCTGGCGCAGGATCTCGCTGCCGGTGGCAAAGGTGACGACGCTGACCGAGCCATAGTGCGCCGCCACCGCCGCGGCGTTGACGCGGTCGAGCCCGCCGAGGCGGCGCAGCAGCCAGAAGGCCGGGACCGGCAGCAGGAAGGACAGCAGCAGCCCGGCGCCACCGGCCACCAGCATGGCGTGCGTGAAACCGGTTTCCGCAACCTCGCCGCCGCCGCGCAGGCCGATCGACATCATCAGATAGAGCGAGATGCCCTTGGCCACTGCTTCCGGCACGGCGAGGTCGGACCGGCAGAACGCCGCCAGCGCGCCGAGCAGGAAGAACAGCACGACCGGCTGGAGCAGGGCGTCAACCGCCATGCACGGTCCGGCACGGGTCGGGGCGGCGCGCGCTGCCCGCAAATGTCGCGAAACCCGGCACGCCTAGCCCCGCAGCACCGCGCCCAGCTTGGCGGCGGCTGCTACCACCTTGGCCGACACGGCCTCGATCTCGGCATCGGTCAGCGACTTGTCGCCGGGTTGCAGCGTCACTTCGATGGCGAGGCTGACCTTGCCCGGCCCCAGCCGTTCGCCGGCGAAGCGGTCGAACAGCGTGACGTTGCTGATCAGCGCCTTGTCGGCCGCGGCGGCGGCGCGCAGCAGCGCATCGGCGGCGAGGCTGTCATCGGCGACAAAGGCGAAATCGCGGCTCAACGCCTGCAAGGCCGGCGGGGCATAGGCACCGCGCGCCTTGCGGCCGCGCGGCGGCGGCAGCGCATCGAGATAGAGTTCGACGGCGGCGACCGCGCCCTTGACGCCGAAGCGCGCCAGCGTTGCCGGATGCACCATGCCGAAATCGGCGAGCGCCACCTTGCCCAGCACCAGCCGCCCGGCGCGGCCGGGGTGCCACCAGCCATGCGTCGGGGCGACGACGTTCAGCCGATCGACCGGGGCGCCGGCGGCGGCGAGGGCGGCCAGCGCCTCGGCCTTGGCATCATAGGCGTCGAAGCCGGTGGCGGCACCGCTGCGCCAGTCACGCGCCCGCGCCTCGCCGGCCAGCAGCAGCGCGACGGTCGCATGCTCGCCATCGGCGAGATAGCGCTGGCCGAGTTCGAACAGCCGCACCGACGCCTGGCCGCGATCGGCGTTGCGCTTCGCCGCGGCCAGCAACCCGGGCAGCAGCGACGGCCGCATCGCCGCCATGTCGGCGGAAATCGGATTGGCGACGGTCCAGGCCGCGCCGCCAAAGGCCTCGGCCTCGGCCGGCGGCAGGAAGCTCCAGGTCACCGCCTCGTCGAAACCGCGCGCGGCGATGCTGCGGCGCAGCTTGCGCTCCAGCCGTTGCGCCGGCGTGGCGGTGGGCAGGGCGACGCCATCGGCGCGCGGCAGCGGCGTCGCCGGCACGCGGTCGAGGCCATGGATGCGGACCACCTCTTCGACCAGATCGGCTTCGCCATCGACATCGCGGCGCCAGGTCGGCACGGTGACCTGCCAGGGGGTGCCGGTGGTGACGCCGAAGCCCAGCCCGGTCAGGATGGCCGCCTGTTCGGCCTCGGCGACTTCGATGCCAGCGAGGCCCATGACGCGGGCCGGGCGATAGGCGACGGTCTTCGTCGCCAGCGGCGGCGCGCCGGCGCGGGTGATGTCGCTCGCCGTGCCGCCGCACAGTTCCAGCACCAGATGCGTGGCAACGGCCAGGCCTTCGTCGAGGAAGCCCGGATCGACGCCGCGTTCGAAGCGCGTGCGGGCATCGCTGGTCAGCAGCAGCTTCTGGCCGGTGCGCGCGATGCTCTCGGGATCGAAATAGGCGCATTCGATCAGCACGTCGGTGGTGGTTTCGGAACAGCCCGAATCCATGCCGCCCATGATGCCGCCGATGTCGTGGACATGATTGTCATCGGCGATGACGGTCATTGTCGCATCGACGGTATAGGTCTTGCCGTTGAGCGCGACGACCTGCTCGCCATCGCGGGCCTTGCGGGCGACGAGCGCGCCTTCGAGCCTGGCGCGGTCATAGACGTGCAGCGGCCGGCCGAGGTCGAACATGATGAAATTGGTGATGTCGACCAGCGCCGAAATCGGTTTCTGCCCGATGGCCTTCAGCTTCTGCTGCAGCCAGGCCGGCGATGGCCCATTGGCCACGCCGCTGACGGTGCAGCCGTAGAAGGCCGGGCAGCCGGCGGGGTCTTGGGTAGCAACGTCCGGCCCGGCGCCGCTGCGGGGACGGTCGAACGATGCGACGCGATAGGCCTCGGCCAGCGGCTTCAGCCGGCCCAGCCCCAGTGCGGCCAGATCGCGGGCGATGCCGCGCACGCCCATGCAGTCCTGCCGGTTCGGCGTGATCGCCACATCGAACAGTGGATCGGCGAGCGCCGCATAATCGACATAGCGCGCGCCGACCGGCGCATCGGCCGGCAGCTCGATGATGCCGTCATGCTCGTCCGACAGTTCCAGCTCGCGCATCGAGCACATCATGCCGCGCGATTCGACACCGCGGATGGCCGCCACCTTCAGCGTGATGCCGCTGCCCGGCACGAACGTCCCCGGCGCGCCGAACACGCCCTTCATGCCGGCCCGCGCATTGGGGGCGCCGCAGACGACCTGCAGGGGTTCGCCGCTGCCGGTCGACACCGAAAGCACCTGCAACTTGTCGGCCTGGGGGTGGCGTTCCGCGGTCAACACCTCGGCGATGGTGAAGGGCGCCAGCCGCGCCGCCGGATCGTCGATGCTTTCGACCTCCAGGCCCAGCGAGGTGAGGGCGACCGAGATCGCCTCCACACCGGCGTCGGTGTCGAGATGCTCCTTGAGCCAGGACAGGGTGAACTTCATGCCGACACGCCCCCGCTCAGCGTAGGCACATCGAAGGCCGAGAAGCCGTGATGCTTCAGCCAGCGCAGATCGGCGTCGAAGAACGGCCTGAGATCGTTCATGCCGTACTTCAGCATCGCCAGCCGATCGATGCCGCAGCCAAAGGCAAAGCCCTGATAGACATCGGGGTCGAGCCCACAGGCGGCGATGACGCGTGGATGCACCATGCCGCTGCCCAGCACCTCCAGCCATTTGTCGGCCTCGCCGGCGCCGGCCGGCTTGTTGGTCTGCGACGAATAGCCGACATCGACCTCCACCGATGGCTCGGTGAAGGGGAAATAGCTGGGGCGGAAGCGCAGCGTCACGTCATCGACCTCGAAGAACGCCTTGATGAAGGTTTCCAGCGTCCAGCGCAGGTTGGCGAGGGTGACATTGCGGTCGATGACCAGCCCTTCGACCTGGTGGAACATCGGCGTATGGGTGGCGTCGCTGTCCGACCGATAGACGCGGCCCGGCGCAATGATGCGGATCGGCGGCTTTTGCGCCATCATCGTGCGGATCTGCACCGGGCTGGTGTGGGTGCGCAGCAGCGTGCGGGTGCCGGGCGGCGACTGGTCCATGTAGAAGGTGTCGTGCATCGCCCGCGCTGGATGCGTTTCGGGAATGTTGAGCGCGCTGAAATTGTGCCAATCGTCCTCGATCTCCGGGCCGGTGGCGACGGCGAAGCCAAGATCGGCGAAGATTTCGGCCAGCTCGTCCATCACCTGGGAAACCGGGTGGATGGAGCCGGTCAGCGCCGGCGCCACCGGCAGCGTTATGTCCTGGCGCTCGGCGGCGAGCCGGGCGTTCAGCGCCGAGGCTTCCAGCTCGACCTTGCGGGCAGCGAGCGCGGCGGTGACTGCCTCGCGCAGGCCGTTGAGGCGCGGGCCCTCGACGCTGCGCTGCTCCGGTGTCATGCCGCCCAGCGTCTTCAACAGCGCGGTGACGCTGCCGGATTTGCCCATGGCAGCAACGCGCACCGCCTCCAGCGCCTCCGGACTGCTGGCGGCGGCGATCTGGCCGAGAATGTCGGATTGCAGGGTGTCGGTGCTCATGGGCGTGCGGTCTAGCTTTGCGAACGCGGAAACGGAAGGGGCATCGGTCATCATCTCACTCCCCCCATCTCCCTCCCCCCACGTGAGCGCAGCGAACGTAGAGTGGGGAGGGTCGGGGTGGGGGTGGTCAGGCGCTGTCCCAGGAATTAGTCTCGCCACCATGCCCCACCGGCCCTTGCAAGCCCGAGCCCAGCGTCTGCGCCGCGCCCAGACGCCCGCCGAGCGCGCGGTCTGGACCATCCTGCGGGCGCCGCCATTCGATGCCTTGCATTTTCGACGCCAGGTGCCGTTCGGCAATCGCTATATCGCCGATTTCGCCTCGCACCGGGCGGGCGTCATCATCGAAATCGATGGCAATACGCATGATCTCGACTCCTCCCGGGAAGTGGCGCGGACCGCCTGGTTGACGGCGCAAGGCTATCGCGTGCTGCGGCTCACCAATGCCGAGGTGGCGGAATGGCAGCTGGTGGCGCGGACCTTGCTGGCGGAACTCGGTCTGGCGTGAAAACCCCCACCCCGACCCTCCCCACTCTCGGTTCGCTGCGCTCACCGGGGGGGAGGGGGGACTGACTGTGCACAAACAAAAACGGCGCGGCAGGTTGCCCTGCCGCGCCGCTTGTTGTCCGAAAAATCGCTGCTGTTACGCGGCGACCTTGGCATCAAGCGCGGCCTGGGCCTGCGCGATGATGGCCTTGAACACTTCGGGTTCGTGCATGGCGATGTCGGCCATCACCTTGCGGTCCAGCTCGATGCCGGCCAGCTTGGTGCCGTGCATGAACACGCCATAGGTCAGGCCCTGTTCGCGCACCGCAGCGTTGATGCGCTGGATCCAGATAGCGCGGAAGCTGCGCTTCTTGACCTTGCGATCGCGATACGCATACTGGCCGGCCTTTTCGACGGCCTGCTTGGCGATGCGGATGGTGTTCTTGCGACGGCCATAATAGCCCTTCGCCTGTTCGAGAATGCGCTTGTGACGAGCGTGGGTCGTCGTACCGCGTTTGACGCGTGCCATGGTTCAGTGCTCCCTTACTTGCCGAGGCCGTAGGGCGCCCACAGCTTCACGCGGGGCGTGTCGGCAGCGGACAGCACGTCGGTGCCGCGATTCTGGCGGATGTACTTGGCGTTGTGGCTGATCAGGCGGTGGCGCTTGCCAGCGACACCATGCTTGATCTTGCCGGTCGCGGTGATCTTGAAGCGCTTCTTCACACCGCTCTTGGTCTTCATCTTGGGCATTTCGTCTCCTTTGGACGCATCATTGAACAGACACGGCAGCCCATTCAGCCGGCCCGTTCGGTCATGCGAGCCGGGGCGTATAGCGGCGACCCCGGCGCGATGCAACCATCCTTGCAGCGTGCGGCAGATTCCGCTTGGCAGGCCGTCAATATGTTCCTATTATGTTCCCATCAAATGGGGAGCGTTCGATGATTGGCTATGTGACCTTGGGCACCAACGACCTGCCGCGCGCCGCGGCCTTTTACGATGCCATCGCCGCCGACATGGGCGTCGGTCGTATGATGGAGTTTCCGACCTATATCGCCTGGGGCGTTGCCGATGGCCCCGCCGGCGTGGCGGTGATCAAGCCCTTCGATGGCCAGCCGGCAACGGTCGGCAATGGCGTGATGGTGGCGTTGCAGGCGAGCGACCGCGCCCAGGTCGATCGCATCCATGCGCTGGCGCTGGCGCATGGCGGCGTCTGCGAAGGCCCGCCGGGACCGCGCGGCGAGGGCTTCTACGCCGGCTATTTCCGCGATCCGGACGGCAACAAGCTGAACGCGTTCGTGATGGGGTGAGTCAGGCCCGGCCCGGCGTCGCGCTCAACTGGCCGACGGCGATGCCCAGCCGGCCATAGGCATCCGGCCAGCGCGATTCGAGCGCGGTGTCGAACAGCAGGTCGGTCGCGCCCGGCGCCAGCAGCCAGCCATGGCGGGTCATTTCACCTTCCAGCTGGCCGCCGGCCCAGCCGGTATAGCCGAGCATGGCCAGCCATTGCCGTGGCCCCTTGCCGGCAGCGATGTCCTTCAGCACGTCGAGCGTCGAGGTCAGGCTCCATCGGCCATCGACCTGGATGCTGCTCTGGCCTTCATAGTCCGGGCTGTGCAGCACGAAACCGCGGGTCGGTTCCACCGGGCCGCCGTTGAGCACCGGTGTGTCCTCCGGCGTGTCGCCCGGATCGATGTCCAGCTGCGCCATCAGGCCGCGCACCGTCAGGCTGTCGTGGCGGCGGTTGACGACCAGGCCCAGCGCGCCCTCCTCGTCATGCAGGCACATGGCGATGACGCTGCGTTCGAAACGCGGATCGCCGATGCCGGGCATCGACAGCAGCAATTGGCCGACAAGGAAGCGGGGCGCGAGCATGTCGCGTTCCATAGACCGGATTGTATCCACGGGGAATCGTCATGCTGAACTTGTTTCAGCATCCAGCTTACCAACGGCGCAGGCGTCCGCGGAGCAAGCTGGATGCTGAAACAAGTTCAGCATGACGGCTTGCTGGAAACACAATGGTCGCAACCCTGACGCGGTTGCGCCTTTGAGACACCGTCCGCCTGCGGCATTGCGCGCTGGCGGCGTGGCCTCTCCGTGCTGGACGCTGCGACAGGGGGCGGCTATCGGATGGCCAGACGAATCCCGGATAAGGACAGTCCGATATGACGATCAAGGTTGGCGATAGCATTCCCGAAGCCGTGCTGGTCAAGGCGACCGACGCCGGCCCCGCGCCGATCACCACGGCGGAACTGTTCGGCGGCCGCACCGTCGCGCTGTTCTCGGTGCCCGGCGCCTTCACCCCCACCTGCTCGGCCAAGCATCTGCCGGGTTTCGTGATCAATGCCGACACCATCAAGCAGCATGGCGTCGATGAAATCGTCTGCCTGTCGGTCAATGACGCGTTCGTGATGGGCGCCTGGGGCAAGTCGGCCGACGCCGGCGACAAGGTGACGATGGTGGCCGATGGCAGCGCCGCCTTCACCACCCTGCTCGGCCTTACCATGGACGCCACCAAGTTCGGCATGGGCATTCGCGGCCAGCGCTTCTCGATGCTGGTCAAGGACGGCGTCGTCACCCATCTGAACGTCGAGGACCCCGGCGCCTTTGCCGTGTCGTCGGCCGAACATCTGATGAGCCAGCTCGCCTGAGCACGCAGCCGGCCTCGACGCGCCCGCGGATTTCGCGGCGCAATCTGCTGATCGCCGCGGGTGCGGGCGCGGGTCTGGCCATCGGCTGGGCGGCCTGGCCGCGCCGTCATGCCTTCACCTGGAGCGCGGCGGCGGGCGAGACGCTGGTCAACAGCTTCGTCAAGATCGGGCCCGATGGCCGGGTCGTCGTCGCCGTGCCGCAGGCCGAAATGGGGCAGGGCATCTGGTCCGGCCTCGCCCAGATCGTCGCGGGTGAACTGGGGGCCGACTGGCGCGCCGTCGGCGTCGAGCCGGCGCCGCTGGGGCCGGATTATGGCAACAAGGGCATGCTGATCGACCAGGTGTCGGGCATGCCTGCCGCGATGCGCGCCGTCGCCAACTGGGCCGGGGGTGCGCTGGTCGAGG
This sequence comes from Alphaproteobacteria bacterium PA4, assembly GCA_002256005.1. Classification (GTDB taxonomy): domain Bacteria; phylum Pseudomonadota; class Alphaproteobacteria; order Sphingomonadales; family Sphingomonadaceae; genus Sandarakinorhabdus. The sequence continues at coordinate 17,974 of NKIQ01000015.1, forward strand.
CCTATGATTTCCAGATCACCGGTGGCAGCACCTCGGTGCGCGGCTTCGAGGCGCCGTTGCGGCTGGCCGGGGCCGCCGCGCGCGAAATGCTGTGCAAGGCGGCGGCGCGGCGCTGGGATGTCGATTGGGCGGAATGCGACACTGCCGATGGCTTCGTCATCCACCAGGCCAAGCGGTTGCGCTTCGGCGATGTGGCGGCGGATGTCGAACAGGATGATGCGCCGTCGCAACCGACGCTGCGCAGCAAGGCGACCCTGCACGGCAAGCCGGTGCTGCGCCTCGATATCCCGTCGAAGACCGATGGCAGCGCGCGCTTCGGCGCCGATGTGCGGCTGCCCGGCATGGTGTTTGCGGCGATCACGCAAGGGCCCATCGGCGCGACGCGCACCGGCATCGACAAATCGAAACTGCCGGCCGGCGCGCAGCTGGTCGAAGGCCCGGATTTCGTCGCCGTGGTGGCGGACGGCTGGTTCGCGGCTAAGACCGCGCTGGATCTGGTGCAGGTCCGCTACACACCCGCCGACAAGCCCGCCGGCCCCTGGCTGGAGACCGGCCTGAAGGCAGCGCTGGCGGGCGAGGGCAAACAGGTGCGCAGCGAGGGCGATGTCGCGGCGGCCAGTGGCGCCGGCGCCATCACCGCCAGCTATTCGCTGCCCTTCCTCGCCCATGCCTGTCTGGAGCCGATGACAGCGACGGCGCGCATTGCCGAGGGCAAGTGCGAGGTCTGGGCGCCGACGCAATCGGCAACGCTGGCCAATTGGGCGGTGGCCAAGGCCGTCGACATGCCGGAAAGCGCCGTGACGATCTTCCCGACGCTGCTCGGCGGCGGTTTCGGCCGCAAGGTCGAAAAGGATGCCTGTGTGCAGGCCGCCATCATCGCCAAGGCGGTGGGCAAGCCGGTGCAGCTGATCTGGAGCCGCGAGGAAGATTTCGGCCATGACATGTGGCGGCCGGCGGTGGCCGCGACGCTGAAGGGCAAGGCGACGGCGACCGGCATCGCCGCCTGGGATTCGCGCATCGCCGTGCCGGATGTCGGGTCCGGCTTCATCGGCCGCAATTTGCCGGCCATGGCCGGGGACCCCAAGGCCGGGGCCGGCGCCATCGAAGGCTCGGTAGAGCTGCCCTATGCCATGGACGCCATCAGCGTCACCCACTGCCTTGGCGACTGCAATGTGCCATTGGGCTTCTGGCGCTCGGTCGGCCACAGCTTCTCGGCGTTCATCACCGAAAGCTTTGTCGATGAACTGGCGCTGTCGGCGCGCGTCGATCCCGGCCAGTTCCGGCTGGCGCTGCTGAAGGACAAGCCGCGCCACGCCGCGGTGCTGCGCGCCGCGCTGAAGGCCGGCGGCCCGCTCGGCCAGGTGGCGCCCGGCGTCGGCCGCGGCGTTGCCCTGGCCGAATGTTTCGGCAGCATCATCGCCCAGGTGGCGGAGGTGCAGCTCGACAAGGCCGGCAGCCCGCGCGTCACCCAGGTCTGGGCGGCGATCGATTGCGGCCGGGTGGTCAATCCCGATTCGGTGACGGCGCAGATCGAAAGCGGCATCATCTATGGCCTGACCGCGGCGCTGCATGGCCGCGTCAGCTTCGCCAATGGCGAGGCGGAGCAGCGCAATTTCGACACGCACCCGCTGCTGACGCTGGCCGAAACCCCGGTGATCAGCGTCGTCATCCTGCCGTCGACGGAAAATCCCGGCGGCGTCGGCGAGCCCGGCACGCCGCCGATCGCGCCGGCGGTCGCCAACGCCATTGCCGCTGCCGGGGGTGGCCGTCGCCGCGACCTGCCGCTGGTGCAGGCGTGACGCGCCGGACATGACCAACGTCTTCCCCAGCCCGCAGCCGGCGACGCCGGTGCTGCCCGATGGCCATCCCAAGGTGCGGGTCGGCCGCGTCGGTGTGTTGCTGGTCAATCTCGGCTCGCCCGATGCCCCCGATGTGCCATCGGTGAAGCGCTTCCTCGGCGAATTTCTCTCCGATCCGCGCGTCATCGAAATTCCGATGGCGATCTGGCGGCCGCTGCTCAACCTTGTCATCCTCAACATCCGGCCGCGCACCACGGCGCAGAATTATGCCAAGGTGTGGACGCCGGAAGGCTCGCCGATCACCGCCATCACCCGCCGCCAGTCGGAGGCCCTGCAGGGCGCCTTCGGCCCCAGCGTCATCGTCGACTGGGCGATGCGCTATGGCACGCGCTCCATCCCCGAACAGCTGAAGGCGCTGATGGACCAGGGCTGCGACCGCATCGTGCTGGCGCCGCTGTACCCGCAATATTCGGCCGCGACCAATGCGACGGTGGTCGATGCCGCCAATGCCGCCATCGCCGGCTGGCGCTGGCAGCCGGCGCTGCGCACGCTGCCGCCCTATTATGACAGCCCCGATCATATCGCGGCGCTGGCCGCCAGCGTGCGGCAGGGGTTGGCCGGCCTCGATTTCGTGCCCGATCTGATCGTCACCAGCTTCCACGGCATGCCGCAATCGACGCTCGACAAGGGTGATCCCTATCATTGCCAGTGCCAGAAGACCGGGCGACTGCTGCAGGAAGCGCTGGGCCTGCCGGTGAAGGTGACCTTCCAGTCGCGCTTCGGCCGCGCCGAATGGCTGCGCCCCTATACCGATGCGACGCTGGAAGCGCTGCCGGCGGACGGTGTGAAGAAGATCGCCGTGGTTTGCCCCGGCTTTGCCGCCGATTGCCTGGAAACGCTGGAGGAAGTGGCGCTGGAAGGCCGCGAAACCTTCATCGCACATGGCGGCACCCATTTCGCCTATCTGCCCTGCCTCAACGACAGCGATGTCGGCATCGAAATGTTGCGCGCTTTACTGGCGCGGGAACTTGCGGGCTGGGTGTAAACCTCGCTAGTCTGCAATCAGCACGCCGGCACCAAGCCGGCGGCCTGGGGTAATGAGATATGGCACGGGTAGCGATCGTCACCGGCGGCACACGCGGGATCGGGGAGGCGATCTGCCTCGCCCTGAAGGAACAGGGCGTTACCGTTGCCGCCAATTATGGTGGCGATGACAGCAAGGCGCGCGAATTCACCGAACGCACCGGCATCCCCGCCTTCAAATGGAATGTCGCCGATCACCAGGCCTGCCTCGATGGCGTGGCGGCGGTGGAGGCGGCGCTCGGCCCCGTCGATATCGTCGTCAACAATGCCGGCATCACCCGCGACGGCACGCTGATGAAGATGAGTTATGAGGCCTGGGACGAGGTCATCCGCGTCAACCTCGGCGGCTGCTTCAACATGGCCAAGGCGACCTTTTCCGGCATGAAGTCGCGCGGTTTCGGCCGCATCGTCAACATCGGCAGCATCAACGGCCAGGCCGGGCAGTACGGCCAGGTCAACTATGCGTCGGCGAAATCGGGCATCCATGGCTTCACCAAGGCGCTGGCGCAGGAAGGCGCGCGCTTCGGCATCACCGTCAACGCCATCGCGCCGGGCTATATCGACACCGACATGGTGGCCGCGGTGCCGGCGGACGTGCTGGAAAAGATCGTGGCCAAGATCCCGGCCGGCCGGCTGGGCCAGGCCAGCGAGATCGCGCGCGGCGTGGCGTTCCTGTGTGGCGAGGATGCCGGGTTCGTGACGGGGTCGACGCTGAGCATCAACGGCGGTCAGCATATGTACTGACGCAGCGCCGCGCGCGCGTAGCGCCAGCTACGCGCCGACAGGCGCAAGTCCGGCCAGCGAGGCGGCGCGCGCTCCTGCGCGCCGATCTCGTCTGACGTCAGCATGGGCTTTGCCCATGCCCTCCCTTCCTTTCCCCTTTTCCCCCCAACCCCCCCCCGAAATGCCCCGCAAACACTCCCTCACCATCGCCGGCCATGCCACCTCGCTGACGCTGGAACCCATCTTCTGGACGGCGCTGCACGAGGCCGCTGCCGCCGAAGGCAAGCCGCTCGCCGCGCTGGTCGCCGAGATCGACGAGGCGCGCACGACCAACCTCAGCAGCGCCGTCCGCGTCTGGCTGTTCGAGCGGGAACGTGGCCGCCCGGCCTTGGAGTCGATTGCGTTAAAGTGAAGTCGGCACCGGCCCGCTCCCCCGCCCGGCCACCCAATTCCAGTGTACGCTGTGGGTGGCCGGGCGGGGGAGCGGGCCGGTGCCGTCCGACGTGCGTCAGAACGGCAGGGAGATGATCGTCTTCACCGTCCAGCGATCGGCGCCGGAAAAGCCGCGGCCGATCCCCAGATTGAAGACAAAGGGGCCGCGAACGACATCGACGACGGCATAGATTTCGGTGGCTTCCTGATGGATCGGCGCAAAGCCGGCGAAGCTGCCGAAATCGCGGTACATTTCCGTGCCGATCATCACGCCGCGGGCGATCTTGCGGCCGATCTTCACGCCCGGCGCGAAATCGGGGACGCCGTTGCTGTCGACCCCTTCCAGCGCGAATTCCAGATTGGGGTTGACGACCAGCAGCCAGTCCCTGGACCGCCAGCCGAGGATCGGCCGCAGTTCCAGCCCGGTGCGCCCGGCTTCGAACCGGTGTCCGATCCGCCCGACTTCGACATTGACGCCATAGAAGAGCCCGCCGTCGGGCGCCGGGTGGATGATGTATTTCATCCTCAGCTTGGCGCCGGCCAGAAAGGCCGTGCCATGGCGATCGACCACCGTGTTCAGATACAGCCCGGCTTCGAAGCCACCGCCCAGGCCGAGGCTGAATTCCGGCGTCAACCTGGTGGCGCCGCCGGTGGTGACCTCGCCGGGATAGGTCGGCACGGTGGCGCCATCGATGGTGTGGTTGAGGTGCAGTTCCACGCCGATCTTGCCGCGCGGATTGAAGCTGTCGTCATAGACCTGGATTTCGTCCGGCAGCACGGCCCGGGCCGGCGCGGCGAGGCCGAGCAGCGCGATCGCAAGCAGCACCTTCGCCCTGATGGTCATCGGCGATGTTGTGAACGGCGCGCGGCACGGCGACTAATGAACTGCCGGTTAGGGATGCGCCGGAACGACTACCCCACCCGCACCCAGTCCTGCGCCTTGCACAGCGCATCGCCGAGCAGACAGCCCTTCACCGTCAGCGTCCTGCCGTTGAGCTCGGCGCTGCCGGAGACGGTCCGGTCCTTGTCGGGGATATAGACCTGGCCCTCCCAGCGGCGGGGCGCGCCCTTTTCGGTCGCCACCGGCAGCAGGTTGCGGAACAGTTGCAGGCCGATGAGTTTGGTCTGGCCGGCCCTGGCGGCGTCGGCGCGGGCCTTGGCATCGGCCTTGACGATGGTGCCGCACAACTGCTTGCCGCAATCGGCGAGCCTGACGTGCACGCTGCCCGACGGGTTGCGGAACACGCCATATTGGCCGGCCAGCGCCGGGGTGGGGGCGGCCAGTGCGACGGCCAGCCCGATTGCGATACGTGAAATCATTCGCCTTGCTCCCGGTTGGTGGGTCAACCCGGCGATGCGATCTGCAAGCGGCCGAGCGGGTGGCTGCCGGCGGTGTTGGGGATCCAGCCCTCGACCCGCGGTGCCACCAGCGCCCAACGCACGGGGCGGAACAAAGGTGCCATCGGCGGATCGGCCTGCAACGCCGCCTCGACGGCGGCGGTCAGGGTGGCGCGTTCGCTGGTGGCGCGGGTCGCGGCGTCGATCAGCGTGTCGACGTTGCGGTTGCAATAGCTGCGATTGCAGCGGTAGCGGCCGGCCCAGCCGAGATCGTCGGGCATGGCGATGCTGGCTTCGCTGAGCGCAAGCTCATAATCGCCACGCGCCACCCGGGCATCGATGGTGGCGGCGGCGATGACGCTGATCGCCAGCTGCACGCCCAGCGGCGCCCAGGCCGTTGCCACCTGCTCGGCGATCTGGCGATGGTCGCCGCCGGGCGGGATCAGCAGTGTCAGCCGCACCGGCGGCGCATCGGTCGTGCGCAGCGTTGCCAGCATGGCCTTGTCGGTTTCGGTGTCGCGCGGCAGCGGCACGATCTGGCCGGGCAGCAGCCGATCGGTCGGCTGCAGCGCGCTGACGGCGTAGCGGCGGACGAGCGCCGGCCGGTCGATGGCGCGCAGCAGGGCGCGGCGCAGCCCGGCATCCTGCAGGGCGGCCACCCTGGTGTTGAAGCGATAGGCATAGAGGCCGAACAGCGGATCGATGCGCAGCGCCGGCTGCGGCGCCGTGGTGCGCGCCAGCGCCAGCCCGTCCAGCCCGTCGCCGATGATGATGTCGGTGTTGCGCGGAAAATCGCGGATGGCGGCGGCCGGATCCATGTTGCCGATGATGGCGATGGTGCCGATGCGGGCCGCCGGCGACGGCGCATCGGCGATGCGGGTCAGCAGGTGCAGCGCCGCCGTGCCGCTGCCGCGATAGGCGGCCAGGCCCGCCATGTCGCGGCGGGTGATGGCCAGCGCCGGTTCGGCCAGCCAGTCGAGCAGGAAGGGGGAGGGGCGATCGAGGCGGATTTCGACAACGCGGCTGATCGGTGCGAACATCTGCAGCCCGGCCTGCGGCTTGCCGGGCGCGGCCAGCCCGGCGATGCCGGTGGCGGCCAGCGCCGGCTCGCCGCGCGCCGCCGCGCGGCGAAACTGGGCGACGACATCGCTGGCCAGCAGCGGCTTGCCGATATCGGCGGGCACCGGGCGCAGCCGCAGAATGAGGCTGCGGCCATCATCGACGAAGCGCCAGCTGCTGGCCAGGCCGGCGATGGCCTGGCCGGCAGTGTCCCGCGTTACCAGCGTCGGGCGTTCCTGCTCCGCCGCCAGCCGCCGGGCAAGGCTGGCCGAGCGCTTGGCATCGCCGACGACGGTGACGTGCAGCCGGTCACGATCGGCGGCGGCATCACCACAGCCGGCGAGCAGCAGGGCGAGCGCCAGGCCGGCCCGGACCCGCATCAGGGCAGACGGCGGAAGATATAGCCGCCGGCGTCCGGCCCCCAGACACGGGCGCCGGCAGCATCGAAGCCGCGATCCCAATTGGCATAGGTATCGGGGCTGATGATCGCCAGCGACAGCATGGTGGCGGCGCCCCGGTAGCTGTTGGCGCAGTTTTCGGTGGTGGCGGTGAAATGGCCGGTGGCGATCGGCGTGATGATGTTGTGGCAGCCGGCCGCGCCCAGATCGTCGGGCCCCGGCAAGGGCCCATAATAGCCCGGCCGGCCCAGGCCGACGAAGCGCGCCGGATTCTTGATGACCATGTTGTCGCGGCGCAGCCGGCCATCGGGCAGGCGGACGATATGGGCGATGCGCTGGAAATAGGGGGTGTGGCGCGCCTCGGCCGGCGTCACGCCGGGGCGCGTGATGACCGCCTGTTCCTGGTACATCCAGATGCCGTCGGTGCGATCGGGCCAGATACGGGCGATCACCGCCTCGGCCTCGTCATAGCGCGGATCGGCGCGGTGCTGGGCGATGGTCGAAAACACGCCGACGGAGGTGGTGGCATAGGCCGTCAGCACCGGATCGGGCGCCGGGGCCGGTGTGGCGGTGGCCAGCAACAGGCCAAGCAGCAGGATCGACATCTGCAGGACTCCCTTCGGCGCTGACATTAGCCGCGTTGCAGCCCCATAAACCAGAGCTTCCTTGCCCGGCGCGGCGGCGATGGCTAAGCCGGACACCATGCAAGGCTCAACCGTTCCCGACATCATCGCGCTCATCGGCAACACGCCGCTGGTGCGGCTGCGCGGACCCAGCGCCGAAACCGGCTGCGAGATTTTCGGCAAGGCGGAGTTTCTCAACCCCGGCGGCAGCGTCAAGGATCGCGCCGCGCTGAGCATCATCGAGGATGCCGAGGCGCGCGGTGCACTGCTGCCCGGCGGCACCATCGTCGAAGGCACCGCCGGCAACACCGGCATCGGCCTTGCCGTCGTCGCCAGCGCGCGTGGCTACAAGACCATCATCGTCATGCCGGAAACCCAGAGCCGCGAGAAGCAGGACACGCTGCGCGCGCTGGGCGCCGAACTGGTGCTGGTGCCGGCGGCGCCCTATTCCAACCCGGCGCACTATGTCCACACCTCGCGCCGGCTCGCCGAGGAAACGCCGGGCGCGGTCTGGGCCAACCAGTTCGACAATGTCGCCAACCGCATGGCGCACATCAAGACGACGGCGCCGGAAATCTGGGCGCAGACCGGTGGCCGGGTCGATGGCTTCACCTGCGCGGCCGGCACCGGCGGCACGCTGGCCGGCGTGGCGCTCGGCCTGCGCGCCGAACGCCCGGATGTGAAGATCGCGCTGACCGATCCGGAAGGCGCCGCGCTCTACAATTGGTTCGCGCATGGCGAATTGCGCGGCGAGGGGTCGAGCGTGTCGGAAGGCATCGGCCAGAGCCGCATCACCGCCAATCTGGAAGGGCTGAGCGTCGATGCGCAATATCGCGTGCCGGATGCGGAGGGGCTTGCCTGGGTGCGCCGCCTGAATGCCGAGGAAGGCCTGTGCCTGGGCCTGTCGTCGGGCATCAATGTGGCGGGGGCGGTGCGTCTGGCGCATGCGATGGGGCCGGGCCATACCATCGTCACCATCCTGTGCGATTCAGGATTGCGTTATCTTTCAACGATTTATAACGCGGAATGGCTGGCCGCCAAGGGCCTCGCCTGACGCGGGCGCCGGCCGGCGTCGACAAAGCCGGCCTGCCAGCCTATATTGCAATGGCAAGCGCGTGATTTTTGTCTTGCGGCCTTCCGGCAACGACCGGCAGGATCCTTCGGCTCCACCGGCAACGATAACGGGTCAGCACAGCAACGATCATGGCATTGCTCAAATCCCCCTTTGGCAAGGCGAGTGTCGAATCGGCCGCCGTTCCGGTGCCGACCGGGGAGCGGGTGCGCGTCGGGCTGACCGGGCTGGCGGCGATCTTCCTGCTGATCCTGGTGGTCGCGGCGGGCATCAAGCCGGCGCCGGCGCCGAAGACCATGAGCAATGACACGCCGGGCGAGTCGCTGGCCGTGCTGGGCGTGGCCCCCGGCGCCGGATCGGGCGCGACGGCCCCCAACCCGCCGCCGCCGCCGCCGCGTCCGTCGCGCACCTGATGACGGCGCGCGCCGCCGCGATCCGGGGGGTACCGGCCCTGTCGGCCCGGGAAATCCCCGTTTTTGAACGCCTTGGCCGGACGCCGTCGCGACCGGCGTCCGGGACATTCACCCCCAGATTTATCCACAGGCTTTGGAGTGCGTTTTTGCGCGCGCTGGCGCCGTTGCCACGCCGCGATTTCCCAAGGAAATCGCCCTGAAAAGGGTCTTCGGACCATAAAGTGGGTTTGAATACCACATAATCCCATGCTACTGTCTGTCCACAGTGCGGGCGGAAACGCTGCTGCGTGGCGACATCGAGAATTAGGACCGGAAGGAACCGGTAAAGTTTTCAATGGCGTCGCCTGCCCCATTGTCCGGGGCGGTGCGTGTCGAAGGGATTTTTCTCGAATTGCTTCCTGAACGGAATCGACGGCAAGAATCGCCTGTCGATCCCGTCGGACTATCGCGCCGCCGTCACCGCCCGTTCCGGCACGCGCGACCTCGTCATCGCGCCGTCGCGTATCGCCCCCTGCCTGCTCGGCTATGACGAAACCTTCTCGGCCCAGCTGAAGGCCGAGCATGACGCCCGCCATGCCAACCAGGTCAGCCGCGAGCGTGACCGTGACGCCACCGGCATTTTCGGCGTCGCCGCGCCGCTGACCATCGACGATGCCGGCCGCATCGTGCTGCCGTCGATGCTGAAGAAGATGCGCGGCATCGGCTCGCTGGTCTGGTTCATCGGTGCCGGCGATTTCTTCCAGGCCTGGGACCCCTGGACCTATCTCGGTTTCGAAGATGCCGATCCCGGCGTGCTCGAGGCGCTGGAATTCACCATGGACGAGCGCGGCCTGCCGCGCGAACGGCCGGCGGCATGACGGCGCCGCACATTCCCGTGCTGCTCGCCGAAGTGCTGGCGGCGCTGGCGCTGCGCCCCGGCGATCTCTACGTCGATGGCACGCTCGGCGCCGGCGGCTATCTGCGCGCGGCGCGCGCCACCGGCATCGGCCATGCCTATGGCTTCGATCGCGATGCGACGGCGCTGGCGCTCAACGCCGATCTCGCCGGCGCCGATGATGTGACGCTGATCCACCGGCCGTTCGGTGACATGGTGGCCGGGCTGGCCGCGCATGACGTGTCGGCGGTCGATGCCATCGCTTTCGATATCGGTGTCTCGTCGATGCAGATCGACCAGGCGGAGCGTGGCTTTTCCTTCCAGGCCGATGGTCCGCTCGACATGCGGATGGGGCAGGACGGCATGACCGCCGCCGACTTCATCAACAGCGCCAGCGAAGCCGAAATCGCCGATGTGCTCTATCATCTGGGCGACGAGACCGGCGCGCGTCGCATCGCCCGCGCCATCGTCGCCGATCGCCCGCTGACCCGCACCTCGGAACTGGCGCGGCTGGTGCGGTCGGTGCTGGGGCCGCAGCCCGGCGGCAAGGATGCTGCCACCCGCAGCTTCCAGGCGCTGCGCATCCATGTGAACGACGAACTCGGCCAGCTCGACATGGGCCTGGCGGCGGCGGAACAGCTGCTGCGCCCCGGCGGTCGCCTTGCTGTCGTCAGCTTCCATTCCGCCGAGGACCGGCGGGTGAAGATGTTCCTGCGCGATCGCTCCGGCGGCGCACCGGCGGGATCGCGCCACATGCCCGCCGCGGTGCGGCCGCGGGCGCCCAGCTTCGAGCGCCCGGCGCGGGCCGTGCGCGCCTCCGCGGCCGAAATCGCTGCCAATCCGCGCGCCCGCTCCGCCACGTTGCGCGCCGCCGTGCGCACCGCCGCCCCGGCCTGGCCGGCCCCGCCCCCCTTCAGCCTTGCGAGGACAGCATGAGGATTCAGACCGGTTCGATGCTGACCGCCTTCACCACGCTCGCCGTGCTGGTGGGCTGCTATACCGTCAATCTGCAGGTGTCGGCGGAACGCGCGCAGGTGAAGAAACTGCGCCAGCAGGTGCAGCGCGATGTCAGCGACATCCAGGATCTGCAGGCCGAGCTCGACACCCGCGCCGGGCAGACGGTGATGCAGCGCTGGAACGACGATGTGCTGCAGATGTCGGCGCCGGCGGCGCTGCAATATCTGCGCTCGCCGGTGCAGCTGGCCAGCTTCGTGCCGGCGCCGGCGGCGCAGCCGATGCTGCGCAACGCGGTGACCCCGGCCGAGCCGGTGATCGCCAAGGCCGATCCGGTCATCCGCGTCGCCTTTGCCCCGGCGGCGCCGGCAGCGGCCTCGGCGCGCCCGCAGGTCGTCAACGCCGCCTATGCGCTGCCCCGCGCCACCCCGGCCGATGATGTCGATGTCGTCATCACCGAGCCGCGCGAGCTGCTGCCGGAAGCGCCGCAATAAGATGGCCAGCCACCCCGCCACCTATGGTGCGCTGCCGCCGCAGCGCGTGCCCGGCGAGCGGCGCAGCGCGCAGGCCCGGGCGCGGCAGCGGCTGGTCTGCCTGCTGCTGCTGTTCCTGTGCGTGCCGGTGGTGATCGGTGTGCGGCTGGTCGATCTGGCCGTTTTCGACGGGCCGCCGCCGCCGCGCCGGCTGGCCAGCAATGCGCCGCCGCGCGCCGATATCGTCGATCGCAACGGCGTGCTGCTCGCCCATAATTTCGAAGCCTATGCGGTGCAGGTCGAACAGGCCAATCTGGCCGGCGATCCGCGCGTGCTGGCCGGTCGCATCGCCGAAATCCTCACCGATCGCAGCGCGGCCGACATCTATGCGGCGCTGACCCAGCGCGACAAGTTCGGCTATATCGCCCGCCGCGTGCTGCCGGCGGAGGCCAAGCGCATCAACGATCTCGGCGAACCCGGCATCCGCCTGCGCCGCGAGGCCGAGCGCGTCTATCCCAATTTCAACCTGGCCGCGCACCTGATCGGCTATGGCAGCGACCAGGGCGTCGGCACTGTCGGTGTCGAGAAGTCCTTCGATGCCCGGCTGGCCGACAGGACGCAGAGCAACACGCCGGTGATGCTGTCGATGGACGTGCGCGCCCAGCAGGCGCTGGAGCATGAGCTGCGCGCGCTCTACATCGATCAGAGCGCCAAGGGCGCCGCCGGGATCATCCTCGATGTCGACACCGGCGAGATCATCGCCATGACGTCGCTGCCCGATTTCAACCCCAATGCGCCCGGCAAGCGCCCCGATGGCGAACGCTATGACAAGACCAAGGACGAGGCCGCGCTGAACAAGGTGGTGCAGGGCCGCTATGAACTCGGCTCGACCTTCAAGGCGCTGACCATCGCCTCGGGGCTCAACACCGGCATCCTGAAATCGCTCGACCAGACCTATGACGCCACCCAGCCGATGCATGTCGCGGGCTTCACCATCCATGACGATCACCCGCTCAACCGCTGGCTGAACGTGCCCGACATCTTCATCCATTCGTCGAACATCGGCACGGCGCGCATCGCGCTGGAGGTCGGCCGCGAAAACCAGCGCGCCATGCTGGAGCAGCTGGGCTTTTTCGAGCGCGTCAACATCGAGCTGCCGGAACGCATCAAGCCGCAATTCCCGCCGCTGTCGAACTGGGGCACGCTGGCGACGATGACCATTTCCTATGGCCATGGCATTTCGGTGTCGCCGCTGCACCTGGCCAATGCCTATGCGACGCTGGTCAATGGCGGCATCTATCGCGACCCGACCGTGCTGAAGCGCGCACCGGGGACCGTGCCGGCCGGGCGGCGGGTGTTCACCTCCGCAACCTCCGACACGATGCGCAAGCTGCTGCGGCTGGTGGTCACCGATGGCACCGGGCGCCGCGCCAATGCGCCGGGCTATCGCGTCGGCGGAAAAACCGGCACCGCCGAAAAGAATGTCGGTCGCGGTTACAGCGGCAATAGCAACATCTCGACCTTTGCCGCCGCCTTTCCGATGGATGCGCCGCGCTATGTCATCATCGCCATGGTCGATGATCCGCGCGGCAGCAAGGAATCGGCCGGGTTCAAGACCGCCGGCATGGTGGTGGCGCCGGCCGTGGGCCGCATCGTCACCCGCATCGCCCCCATCCTCGGCGTCAAGCCGGAACCGGGCAAGGACCTCGACCTCAGCGCGCTGCGGCCGAACCTCACCGACGCGCCGAAGGACTAGCGGGATGCGGCTGGGGGATCTGGTGCCGGGCGGCGGCGAGGCGCAGGTCACCGGCTTTGCGCTCGATCACCGCAAGGTGGCGCGGGGCACGATCTTCGGCGCCTTCCAGGGCGCCCGCGTCAATGGCGAGGATTTCATCCCCGCCGCCATCGCCGCCGGCGCCATCGCCATCGTCACCCGCACCGGTGTCACCGTCACCGGCGCGCACGCCATCCACGCCGATGAACCGCGCGCCGTCTTTGCCCGGCTGGTGGCGCGCTACTTCGCGCCGTTCCCGGCCACCACCGTTGCCGTCACCGGCACCAACGGCAAGACCTCGACCGCCGAGCTGACCCGGCAATTGTGGCGGCTGGCCGGCCATGTCGCCGCCAGCATCGGCACGCTGGGCGTGACGACGGCGAACGAGCAGGTCTCGACCGGCCTGACCACGCCCGATGTCGTCACCTTCCTCGCCAACATGGCCGGCCTGCAGCGCGAGGGCGTGACCCATGCCAGCTTCGAGGCCTCGAGCCATGGCCTCGACCAATATCGCACCGAAGGACTGCCGGTCAGGGCCGCGGGCTTCACCAACCTGTCGCGCGACCATCTCGATTACCATGGCACCATGCAGGCCTATTTCGCCGCCAAGCTGCGGCTGTTCACCGATGTCGTCGACAGCGATGGCGCGGTGGTGGTCTGGGCCGATGACGGCGAATGGTCGGATGCGGTGATCGCCGCGGCGCGGGCGCGCGGACTGATGCTGCTGACCGTCGGCAGCAAGGGCGAGACCCTGCGGCTGGTGTCGCGCACGCCGACGCAATTGGGCCAGACGCTGGAAATCGCCGCCGAGGGGCGCATGTACAAGGTGCAGCTGCCGCTGATCGGCGCCTATCAGGCCGCCAATGCGCTGGTCGCCGCCGGGCTGGTCATCGCCAGTGGCGGGGCGATCGCCACGACGCTGGCCGATCTGGCGCGGGTACAGCCGGTGCGCGGCCGGCTGGAGCGCGCCGTCATCGCCCGCTCCGGCGCCGCCGTCTATGTCGATTATGCCCATACCCCCGATGCACTGGCGGCGGCGGCGGCCGCGCTGCGCCCGCACACCCGCGGCCGGCTGATCCTGGTGTTCGGCGCCGGCGGCGATCGCGACACCGGCAAGCGGCCGCTGATGGGTGCGACGGCGGTCGAGGTTGCCGACAGGGTGATCGTCACCGACGACAATCCGCGCAGCGAGGATGCCGCCGCCATCCGCGCCGCCATCATGGCCGCCGCCCCCGGCGCCCGCGAAGTCGCCGACCGGCGCAGCGCCATCGCCGCCGCCATCGCGATGAGCGCCGCCGACGATATCGTGCTGGTCGCCGGCAAGGGCCATGAACAGGGCCAGATCATCGGTGACCGCGTGCTGCCCTTCGACGATGTTCAGGTGGCGCGGGAGTGTGCGGCGTGACGGCCCAGATGATGCCGCTGTGGACGGCCTCCGAAATCGCCGTCGCCACCGGCGGCACGCTGCACGGCGACTTTCGCGCCGATGGCGTCAGCTTCGACAGCCGCGAGATCATCGGCGGCGAACTGTTCGTCGCCATGCAGGGCGAGGCGATGGACGGTCATCGCTTCGTGCCCCAGGCGCTGGCGCGCGGTGCGGCCGGGCTGCTGGTGACCGAGGCCGTCGACGCGCCGCATGTCCGCGTCGCCGATACCGGCGCCGCGCTGACCGCGCTGGCCATCGCCGCGCGTGACCGCGCACCGGCGCTGCGCATCGGCGTCACCGGCTCGGTCGGCAAGACCGGCGTCAAGGAGGCGCTGCGGCTGGCGCTCGGTCGCTATGCGCCCGACCGCGTCCATGCCTCGGTGAAGAGTTACAACAACCATACCGGCGTGCCGCTGAGCCTCGCCCGCATGCCGCGCGACAGTCGTTTCGGTGTCTTCGAAATGGGCATGAACCATGCCGGCGAACTGGCGGCGCTGACCCGGCTGGTGCAGCCGCACATCGCCATTATCACCTGGGTCGCTTCCGCCCATCGCGAATTCTTCGCGACCGAGGCCGATATCGCCGCCGCCAAGGCCGAGATTTTCGAAGGCCTGCCGCCCGGCGGCACCGCCATCATCCCGCACGACAATGTCCATGCCGCGCAGCTGCGGGCGGCAGCCGCCGCGCAGGGCGTCAACATCGTCAGCTTCGGCATCGACGCGGGCGCCGATGTCCACGCGACACGCTTCGTCCTCCACCCCGATTGTTCCTGCGTCACCGCTCGCATCGGCGAGGAGACGCTGACCTTCAAGATCGGCATGGCCGGACGGCACTGGGTCGGCAATGCGCTTGCGGTGCTGGCGGCGGTCAAGGCCGCCGGTGGTGATCTGGCGCTGGCCGGCCTCGCGCTCGCCGACCTGTCCGACCTGCCGGGGCGCGGCAAGCGGCTGCGCGTCGCCGCCGGCGGTGGCCAGGCCGTCGTCATCGATGAAAGCTACAACGCCAACCCGGCCTCGATGGCGGCGTCGCTGGCCGTGCTCGGCGAGATCCAGCCGCAGCGCCAGGGCCGGCGCATCGCGATCCTCGGGGCGATGCGCGAACTCGGCACGCTGTCGGACCAGTTTCATGCCGAATTGGCACCACATGTTGTGTCGGCCGGCGTTTCGGCCATAATTCTTGTGGGTAACGAGATGAAAGCGCTGGCGGCGGCGCTGGGCAGGCGGCTAGAAGTGCTGCACGTTGCCGATGCGCCCGCCGCCCAGACCGAGATCGCTCGGCTGCTCGGTGCGGACGATGTCCTGCTGGTCAAGGGTTCCAACAGCCTCAGGCTCGGCGATGTCGTGGCAGCGCTGCAGGATCGGGGGGCGGACGATTGATCAACTTGATCGCCTATTGGCTGGGGTTCGAGGGTGTCCTCAACCTGTTCCGCTACATCACCTTCCGGTCGGTGGGGGCGCTGGTGACGGCGCTGGCCATCGCGCTGATCATCGGCCCGCGCTTCATCACCTTCCTGCGCTCGAAACAGGGCAAGGGCCAGCCGATCCGCGAGGACGGCCCGGCCTCGCACCTGCTGACCAAGAAGGGCACGCCGACGATGGGCGGCCTGATGATCCTCATCGCCATGACGGTGTCGACCCTGTTGTGGATGGACACCGGCAACGGCTTTGTCTGGGCCTGCCTGTTCGTCACCCTGGGCTTCGGCGCCATCGGTTTCATGGACGATTATGACAAGGTGACGAAGCGCAGCCACAAGGGCGTGTCCGGCCGCACCCGGCTGATGATCGAGTTCCTCGTCGCCGGCCTGGCCTGCACCTGGATCGCCAGCCGCACCGGCACCATGCTCTATCTGCCGTTCCTCAAGGATTTCGGCGTGCCGCTCGGCATGTTCTACATCGCCTTTGCCGCCTTCATCGTCACCGGCTTCGGCAATGCGGTCAATCTGACCGACGGGCTCGACGGGCTGGCGACCATGCCGGTGGTCATCGCCGCCTCGGCCTTTGCCATCATCGCCTATCTGGTCGGCAACATCCGCTTTTCGGATTATCTCGGCATCCATCATGTGCCGGGCTCGGGCGAACTTGCGGTGTTCGCCGCGGCGCTGATCGGCGCCTGCCTCGGCTTCCTCTGGTACAATGCCCCGCCGGCGGCGGTGTTCATGGGCGATACCGGCAGTCTGGCGCTGGGTGGTGCGCTCGGCACCATCGCCGTCATCACCAATCACGAGCTGGTGCTGGTCGTCATCGGCGGGCTGTTCGTCCTCGAAACCGTCAGCGTCATCGTCCAGGTCGTCAGCTTCAAGACCACCGGCAAGCGCGTGTTCCGCATGGCGCCGCTGCACCATCATTACGAGCAGAAGGGCTGGGCGGAATCGACCGTCGTCATCCGCTTCTGGATCGTCGCCATCGTGCTGGCGCTGGCCGGCCTCGCCACGTTGAAGCTGCGGTGAGGGGGTTGGCATGATCACGTCCCCTGCCTTCGCCGGTCGCACCTATGGCGTGTTCGGCCTTGCGCGCAGCGGCAAGGCGACGGTCGCGGCACTGCACGCCGCGGGCGCCAAAACGCTGAACTGGGACGATGGCGAAGCCGCCCGTGCCGGCTTCGACGGCGAACTGACCAACCTGCATGATGCCGACCTTGCCGGCCTCGCCGCGCTGGTCGTTTCGCCGGGCGTGCCGCACACGGCGCCGCTGTTCCAGCGCGCCATCGCCGCCGGCGTGCCGGTCATCGGCGATATCGAACTGTTCGCCCAGGCCCGCGCCGGCCTGCCGCCGCACCGTGTCGTCGCCATCACCGGCACCAATGGCAAATCGACGACGACGGCGCTGATCCACCATATCCTCGCCGAAGCCGGTGTCCCGACGCTGATGGGCGGCAACATCGGCCTGCCGATCCTGGCGCAGGACCCGCTGCCCGCCGGTGGCGTCTATGTGCTGGAGCTGTCGAGCTACCAGATCGACATCTCCTTCAGCCTCGCCGCCGATGTCGCCGTGCTGCTCAACATCACGCCCGACCATCTCGAACGCCATGGCAGCGTCGCGGCCTATGCCGCCGCCAAGGCGCGGCTGTTCACCATGCAGGCGCCCGGCAGCATCGCCATCGTCGGCGCGCTTGCCGATGCCGATTTCGACGTGCTGGCCGGGGCGCCCGATGCGGCGGTGCTGTTCATCGAAAATGTCGACGCCGGCGACCAGGACAATTGGCCGGGGCTGCAGGGCCCGCACAATCTGCAGAACGCCCGCGCCGCCGCCGGCGCCTGCCTGGCGCTCGGCCTGTCCAGCGAAGCCATCGCCCGCGGCCTCGCCAGCTATCGCGCCCTGCCGCACCGCATGGAGCGTATCGGCAGCAAGGCCGGCGTGCTCTGGGTCAATGACAGCAAGGCGACCAATGCCGACAGCACGGCGCCGGCGCTCAGCGCCTATCCCGACACGCACTGGATCGCCGGCGGCCGGGCCAAGCGCGCCGCCGATGGCAGCGCCGATCTGGCGGCGGTGCTGCCGCATCTGGGCGCGGTCAAGGCCGTCTATCTGATCGGCGAGGCGATGGAGGATTTCGCCGCCATCCTGTCGCCCCATGTCCCCGTCGTCCGCTCCGGCACCATGGCGCAGGCCGTCGCCGATTGCGCGGCGGCGGCGCGGCCGGGCGAGACCGTGCTGCTGTCGCCGGCCGCCGCCAGTTTCGACCAGTTCCGCGATTTCGAAGCGCGCGGCGAGCTGTTCCGGCAATTGGTGGAGGCGCTGCCTTGAACAGCAACGGACGCAGCCAGGCCCTGTCCGCCACCATCGCCGGCGCCTTTTCGCGCGGCGACCGCACCGGGCTGGGCCGCTGGTTCTCCACCATCGATCGCACCCTGTTGCTGATCATCATCGCGCTGATCGGCTGCGGCGTGCTCGCCGTGGCGGCCGCCTCCCCGGCGGCGGCGCATCGCCTGTCGGGCGCGCGCTTCCATTATGACGATCTCTATTTCCTCAAGCGCCAGATCGGCTGGGTGATCGCGGGTGTCAGCGTCATGTTCGGCGTGTCCTTGCTCACCCCGGCCTGGGCGCGGCGGCTGGCGCTCGGCGGCACATTCTTCTGCCTGCTGGCGCTGGTCTATGTGCTGACCACCGGCGCCGATGCGAACGGCGCCCAGCGCTGGATCGATCTCCGCTTCACGCGCATCCAGCCGTCGGAATTCTTCAAGCCGATGTTCATCGTCACCACCGCCTGGCTGCTGGCGCTGCGCTTCGAGGATCGCAGCCTGCCGACGATGCAGCTGAGTTTCGGCATGCTGGTGCTGGTCGCGGCGCTGCTGGTCAAGCAGCCGGACTATGGCCAGACGGCGCTGATCGTCATGGTCTGGCTGGTGCAGGCGCTGCTTGCCGGCATGTCGCTGTGGATCGTCGGCGGCATCGTCGGCGCCGGGCTGCTGGGTCTGGGCGTCGCCTATCTGACTGTCGCCCATGTCACCGATCGCATCAACAAATTCGTGCTCGGCATCGGCGATACCGAACAGATCGAAAAGGCGCTCGACTGCTTCCGCGCCGGCGGCCTGTTCGGGGCAGGGCCTGGGGAGGGCGTGATGAAGTTCCGCCTGCCGGAACCGCACACCGATTACATCTTCTCGGTAATCGGCGAGGAGTTCGGCATCCTCGCCTGTCTGTTGATCGCCGGGCTGTATCTGGCCTTTGTCGCCCGCGTCTATGTGACGATGCTGGATGAGGAAGACCCGTTCCTGTTCCTCGCCGCCACCGGCCTTGCCACCCAGTTCGGCCTGCAGGCGACGATCAACATGATGGTCAATCTCAACCTGATGCCGTCGAAGGGCATGACGCTGCCGCTGATCAGCCATGGCGGCTCGTCGTTCATCGCGCTGTGCCTCGGCCTTGGCCTGTTGCTCGCCTTCACCCGGCGCAATCCGTTCCTGAAGGCGTCGCCCTATGTCGAACGCTGGCGGGCGGGGTGAGCGGCCGGCTGTACATTCTCGCCGCCGGCGGCACCGGCGGCCATATGGTGCCGGCGCATGTGCTGGCGCAGGAGCTGACAGCGCGCGGCCATCGCGTGCATCTGGTGACGGACACGCGCGGCCTGCGCTTTCCCGGCCTGTTCGAGGGCGTGCCGCGCACGGTGGTCGACAGCGGCTCGCCCGGCCGCTCCGGCTGGCGCGCGGCGCCGGCGGTGGCGCTCAGCATCTGGCGCGGCCGCGGCCAGGCGCGGGCGCTGTTCCGCGACCTGCGCCCCAATGCCGTCGTGGGGTTCGGCGGCTATCCGGCGCTGCCGTCGCTGCTGGCGGCGCTGGCGCTGAAACTGCCCAGCGTCATCCATGAACAGAATGCCGTGCTCGGCCGCGTCAACCGCTTCCTCGCCCCCCGCGTCGCCCGCATCGCCACCAGCTATGCACGGGTGCGGCGGCTCGATGCCGGCTGGGCGGGCAAGACGGTGCTGACCGGCAATCCGGTGCGCGCCGAGGTCGTCGCCGCCCGCGCCGTGCCGTTCAACGCCGACAGCCGCCGGCTGCGCCTGCTCGTCACCGGCGGCAGCCAGGGTGCCGCCGTGCTCAACCGCGTCGTGCCGGCGGCGGTGGCGCTGCTGCCCGACACGCTGCGCGCGCGCCTCGACGTCACCCATCAGGGCCGCGACGAGGATGCGGCGATGATGGCAGAGGCCTATCGCGCTGCCGGCGTGACCGCCGAAATCCGCGCCTATTTCACCGATCTGCCCGCCGAGATCGCTCGCGCCCATGTCGTGATCGCCCGCGCCGGCGCCTCGACGGTGGCGGAACTGGCGGTCGCCGGGCGCCCGGCGATCCTGGTGCCGCTGCCCATCGCCACCGACGACCACCAGACCGACAATGCCGAAGGGCTGGCGGCCGCCGGCGGGGCCATCGTGGTGCCGCAGCCCCAGTTCACCGCAGAACGGGTGGCGGCTGCCTTGACGGCCTGGCTGGCAGACCCCAGTGCGCTGGCGGCGGCGGCAGCAGGGGCGCGCTCGGTCGGCCACCCCGATGCGGCCGCCCGCCTCGCCGATCTCGTCATTGCCACCGGAACCGCCGCATGAACGCCAATCTCACTCCGTCCGGTCTTCGCCCCGGTTTCCGCACCGATATCGGTGTCATCCATTTCGTCGGCATCGGCGGCATCGGCATGTCGGGCATTGCCGAGGTGATGGCCAATCTCGGCTTTGCCGTGCAGGGCTCCGACAGCGCCGAATCCTATGTCATCGAAGGGCTGCGCGCCAAGGGCATCACCGTGTTCATCGGCCAGAGCGCCGACAATGTCGCCAAGGCCGCGGTGCTGGTCACCTCCACCGCCATCAAGGCCGACAACCCGGAAGTCGTCGCCGCCCGCGCCCGCCGCGTGCCGATCGTGCGCCGTGCCGAAATGCTTGCCGAGCTGATGCGGCTGAAAAGCTGCGTCGCCGTCGCCGGCACGCATGGCAAGACGACGACGACCTCGATGGTGGCGGCGCTGCTCGACGCCGGCGGCATCGACCCGACGGTCATCAACGGCGGCATCATCAACACCTATGGCTCCAACGCCCGGCTGGGCGAGGGCGAATGGATGGTGGTGGAGGCCGATGAAAGCGACGGCAGCTTCCTGCGTCTGGGCGGCACCTTCGGCATCGTCACCAATATCGATCCCGAACATCTCGACCATTGGGGTGACTTCGACAAGGTGCGCGAGGGCTTCCGCCAGTTCGTCAACGCCGTGCCCTTCTATGGCGCCGGCATCCTCTGCATCGACCATCCCGAAGTGCAGGCGCTGATCCCGCGTGTCGGCGATCGTCGCATCGTCACCTATGGCTTTGCCGCTGCCGCCGACATCCGAGGCGATGCGGTGACGCCGGTGCCGGGCGGCAACCGCTTCAACGTCATCGTCCGCACCCGCGATGGCGAGCGGGTGATTTCCGACCTGATGCTGCCGATGCCCGGCCGCCACAATGTCCAGAACGCGCTCTCGGCCGTCGCCGTCGCCATCGAACTCGGCATCGGCGACGATGCCATCCGCGCCGGCTTCGCCCGCTTCGGCGGGGTCAAGCGCCGCTTCACCAAGGTCGGCGAAACCGGTGGCGTGACGATCATCGACGATTATGGCCATCACCCGGTGGAGATCCGCGCCGTGCTGGCGGCGGCCCGCGAAGGCGCCAAGGGCCGCGTGCTCGCCGTGGTGCAGCCGCACCGCTTCACCCGGCTGCGCGACCTGATGGCGGACTTCCAGGCGGCGTTCAACGATGCCGATGCGGTGTATGTGGCGCCGGTCTATGCCGCCGGGGAATCGGCGATTCCGGGCGTCGATGCCGATGCGCTGGCCGCCGGCCTGCTCGCCGCCGGTCACCGTTCGGCGGTGACGGTGACAGGCGCCGACGATCTGGCGGCGAAGCTGGCAGCGGACGCACGGCCGAACGACATGGTCGTCTGCCTCGGCGCCGGTGACATCACCAAATGGGCGGCGGGACTGGCTGCGGCGATTGACAGGGTGCGGGCGGGATGACCGCTGCGGCCGCCCTGGCGACGGCAGTGCCGGCGGTGCGCGGCCGCTTGACGCCGCACGCGCCGCTGGCGCCGCTGGTCTGGTTCAAGGCCGGCGGCGCCGCCGACTGGCTGTTCGAACCCGCCGATGCCGATGATCTGGCGGCGTTTCTGGCAGCCTTGCCCGCGGATGTGCCGGTGCTGGCGCTCGGCCTCGGCTCCAATCTCATCGTCCGCGATGGCGGCGTGCCGGGCGTCGTCGTCCGGCTCGGCAAGGCCTTTGGAAAGGTCGCGGCGCGCGACGAAGTGCTGGTGTGCGGCGGCGGCGCGTCCGGCATTTCGGTCAGCTCGGCGGCGCGCGATGCCGGCCTCGCCGGGCTGGAATTCCTGCGCGGCATTCCCGGCACCGTCGGCGGCTTCGTCCGCATGAACGGCGGCGCCTATGGCCGCGAAGTCGCGGATGTGCTGGTCGATTGCACGCTGATCGACCGGCAGGGCCGGGTGCAGGTGCTGCCGGCAGCCGCGCTCGCCTATTCCTATCGCCATTCCAATCTCGCCGATGGCAGCATCGTCATCGGCGCGACGCTGCGCGGCACGCCGGGCGACAGGATCGCTATCCAGGCCGAAATGGACCGCATCGCGGCGGCGCGCGAGGCCAGCCAGCCGCTGCGCACCCGTACCGGTGGCTCCACCTTCAAGAACCCGCCGGGCCACAAGGCCTGGGAACTGGTCGATCGTGCCGGCTGCCGCGGGCTGCGCGTCGGCGGCGCCGAGGTCAGCGCCAAGCACACCAATTTCCTGATCAACGCGCACCGCGCCACCAGCGCCGATATCGAGGCGCTGGGCGAACTGCTGCGGGCGCATGTGGCGCGCAGCGCCGGCGTGCAGCTGGAATGGGAGATTCAGCGGGTGGGGCGGGTCAATGGCCCCGCCGCACATCTGGCGACACAAGCGGAGGCGCTGGCATGAAAGTCGCGGTCCTGATGGGCGGCTGGTCCGCCGAACGCGAAGTCTCGCTCACCTCCGGGCGCGGCATCGCCGCCGCCTGCCGGTCGCTCGGCCATGACGTGACCGAGATCGACATGGACCGCAATGTCGCGGCGGCGCTCACTGCGGCGGCGCCCGATGTCGTCTTCAATGCGCTGCACGGCACGCCGGGGGAGGATGGCAGCATCCAAGGGCTGATGGACATCCTTGGCCTCAAATACACGCACAGCGGCGTCACCACCTCGGCCATCGCCATCGACAAGGAATTGACCAAGCGCATCCTTGCGCCCCACGGCATCCGCCTGCCGGTCGGGCGCATGGTGGCGTCGGAAAGCCTGTTCGCCGGCGATCCGCTGCCGCGCCCCTATGTGCTGAAACCGGTCAATGAAGGCTCCTCGGTCGGCGTCGCCATCGTCACCGATGCATCGAACTATGGCAATCCGATCGCCCGCGCGGCGGTGGGACCGTGGCAGGCGTTCGCCGAACTGCTCGCCGAGCCCTTCATCGCCGGCAAGGAGCTGACGGTGGCCGTGCTCGGCGACGAAGCGCTCGCCGTTACCGAGCTGCAACCGGTGCAGGGCTTCTACGATTATGAGGCGAAATATACCGACGGCCTGACCCGCCACATCTGCCCGGCGGAACTGCCGGCGGCGATCGAGGCCGCCTGCCTCAGGATGGCGCTCGATGCGCACCGGCTGCTCGGCTGCCGCGGCACCTCGCGCTCCGATTTCCGCTGGGATCCGGCGCTTGGACTGGACGGGCTCTACCTGCTCGAGGTCAACACCCAGCCGGGCATGACGCCGCTGTCGCTGGTCCCTGAACAGGCGAGATACCGCGGCATCAGCTATGAAGCGCTGGTCCAGCGCCTGCTCGACATGGCGGTGGCGGCATGAGCAGCGCCTCGCTGAAGCGCGGCGCGACGCCGCCCCGGCAGAAGCCCAGGCCCGCGACGGTGACGCTGCCGGTGGCGGCGGCCAAGCTGCGTCGCCGCGTCGCCATCACCGTCGCGGCGCTGGTCGGCGTCACCGCGCTCATCATCGCGGCGCTCGCCGGCGTGCCGCAGCGGCTGGGGGAGGAAGCGGTGCGCGCCACCGCCCGCGCCGGCCTTGAAATCGTCCATGTCGACATCACCGGCAATAAGGAAACCGCGCGGCTCGACATCATCCGCAAGGCGCTGCCCGGCCGCGACAACGCCATGCTGACCAGCGATCTGGCGACGATCCGCGCCGATCTGCTGGCGCTGCCCTGGGTGGCCGATGCCAGCGTCGGCCGCCGCCTGCCCGATACGCTCGCCATTCACATCGTCGAGCGGCGGCCGGTGGCGCTGTGGCAGCATGAGGGCCGTTTCGATGCCATCGACATCAGCGGCAAGCCGCTGACCAACCAGCGGCTGGAACGCTTTGCCGGGCTGCCGCGCGTCATCGGCCGCGATGCCAATGCCCGGGTGCGCGAGATGCTGGCGCTGACGGCCGTGGCGCCGACGCTGGAGCCGCAGATGAGCGCCATGGTGCTGGTCGGCGGCCGCCGCTGGGACGTGAAGTTCAAGACCGGCGAGACACTGTCGCTGCCCGATACGCCCGCCGCCGCCAGCGCCGCGCTGCACCGCTTCGCCAATCTGGAGGCGGGGCTGGGGCCAGATCGCAAGCTGCTCGGCGGGCGCTTCGAACGTTTCGACATGCGGCTGCCCGGCCAGATGATCGTCGGCGGGCCGGCGGTCGAAAAGGCGCTGGAAGCCGCCGCCCGTGACGCCAAGCAAATGAAACCGACAACAATCTGATGGCCACCAAACTCCCTCTCGTCCGCGCCGTGGTGCCGAAAGCCGGCGGCGAACGCATGCTTGCCGTGCTCGATGTCGGCACGTCGAAGGTAGCGGCGATGATCTGCATCGCCGGCCCCGATGGCGAGCCGCGCGTCATCGGCACCGGCCAGAAACCCTGCGCCGGCCTGCGCCGCGGCCTGGTCACCGATTTCGAACGCACCGAGGCGGCGATACGCGGTGCCATGGACCAGGCCGAGCGCGCCGCCGGCGTGCAGGTCGAATATGTCCATGCCAGCATGTCGGCCGGCAATCTCGGCAGCCTGGTCGCCAGCGCCGAAATCGATATCGCCGGCGCCAGCATCACCGCCGCCGACATGGCCAATCTGCGCGAGGAAGGCCGCAAGCGCATCGATCCGCATGGCCGCAGCGTCGTCCACGCCCAGCCGGCGCTCTATGCCCTTGATGGCCAGCCCGGCGTCGAAAGCCCCTTGGGCTTCCACGCCGATCGGCTGGGCATGGACATCCATGTCGTCACCGCCGACACGCCGCCGCTGAAGAACCTCGATCGCGCCATCAAGAATGCCCATCTGGGCCTCAACTCGCTGGTCGCCTCGCCGCTCGCCGCCAGCCTGGCGACGCTGGAGCGCGAGGAGCGCGAGATCGGCGTGGCGCTGGTCGAGATCGGCGCCGGTGTCACCACCATCGCCGTGCATTTCCACGGCCTGCTGGTCGGCGTCGCCGCCATCCCGATGGGCGCCCACGACATCACCAACGATCTCGCCGCCGCCTTTGCCACCAAGCGCATCCATGCCGAGCGGATGAAGGCGCTGGACGGCGCCGCCGTGGCGGTGCCCAAGGACAATCACGACCTGGTCGATGTGCCGCCGATCAGCGACGATGGCATGGCCGAACCGATGCGCGTGCCCAAGGCGCAGATCATCGGCGTCATCCGCCACCGGCTCGACCTGTTGTTCCGCGAAGTGGCGCTGAAGCTCGACCAACTGGGCTTTGTCGGTCCGCAGGCGCGGCAGGTGGTGCTGACCGGCGGCGGCGCCGAACTGCGCGCCATCGCCGATTTCGCTGCCGGCGCGCTCAACCGCAATGTCCGCATCGGCCGGCCGCGCGGGCTGACCGGCCTGCCGCCGGCGCAGGGCGGCCCGGCCTTTGCCACATTGGCGGGGCTGGTGCTGTTCGCCGCCAGCGAACAGCCCGATATCTGGCACGTGCCGCCACCGGTGAAGCCCGGCGGCGGCGGCGGTCGCTTTGCCACGATGATCGAAAAACTGCGCGGCAGCCTGTGATGCCGCTTCCAACCGCTGAATCGCTCATATAGTATGCCGAATTGAACGGGAGACACGAAATGCTGGAGTTCGAACGCGACACGCTGACCGAGCTGAAGCCGCGCATTACCGTCGTCGGCGTCGGCGGCGCCGGCTGCAACGCGGTGGCCAACATGATCGCGGCACAGCTGCAGGGCGTCGATTTCATCGTCGCCAACACCGATGCGCAATCGCTGGCGGCGTCGAAGGCGGAAACCCGCATCCAGCTCGGCATGAAGATCACGCAAGGCCTGGGTGCCGGCGCCCGGCCGGAGATCGGGCGGGCCGCGGCCGAGGAAACACTGGAACAGCTCGAAGCCAGCCTTGAAGGCGCGCACATGTGCTTCATCGCCGCCGGCATGGGCGGTGGCACCGGCACCGGCGCCGCGCCGGTGGTGGCCCGCGCAGCGCGTGAAAAGGGCATCCTGACCGTCGGTGTCGTCACCAAGCCGTTCGATTTCGAAGGCAAGAAGCGCATGCGCGCCGCCGAGGAAGGCATCGCCGAGCTGCAGAAGGTGGTCGACACCCTCATCATCATCCCCAACCAGAATCTGTTCCTGATCGCCAACGCCAAGACGACGTTCATCGAAGCGTTCCAGATGGCCGACCAGGTGCTGCACCAGGGCGTGCGCGGCATCACCGACCTGATGATCATGCCCGGCCTCATCAACCTCGATTTCGCCGATGTGCGCACTGTCATGTCGGAAATGGGCAAGGCGATGATGGGCACCGGTGAAGCCAGTGGCGAGCGTCGCGCCATCGAGGCGGCGGAAAAGGCCATCGCCAACCCGCTGCTCGACGAAGTTTCGATGCGCGGCGCCAAGGGTGTCATCATCAACATCACCGGCGGCGACGATCTGGGCCTGATGGAGGTCGACGAGGCCGCCACCCATATCCGCAACATGGTCGACCCGGAAGCCAACATCATCGTCGGTTCGGCGTTCAACAAGGATCTGCACGGCATCATGCGCGTGTCGGTGGTCGCCACCGGCATCGACGCCGCCAGCCGGCCGATGCCGGCCGTCGCCCCGCCGCGCAGCCGCACGCCCGACAGCTTCCCGGCGCAGCCGAGCATCTTCGGCAGCGCGCCCGCCGTCGCCCCGCCGGCACCGCCGCCGCCGGTCGCCGCCTATCTGGAGCCGGAACAGGATTTCATGCCGGTGACCGCGCTCAACCGCGCGCTCGATGCGATGGCCGAGGCGGACGTGCCGCCGCCGCCCGTGGTCGAGGACGAGGAAGAAATCGACCTCGCCACCGCCGAGCGCGTCGAGGATGTGTCGCCGGCCGACAGCTTCCGCTTCACGCCGCGTGAAGCCCCGGTGGTGGCGCCCGCCGCCGCTGCGCCGCCGCCGCCGCCGGTTGCGGAGCCGGTCGAGGACGAGCGCCCGCTGACCCTGTTCGAAAAGATGATGAACATGTCGCGCGGGCCCAAGCCCAAGCCCGCCCCCGCCGCCACGCTGGCACCGGAGCCCGACAAGGCGACGCCCGATGTCGACATCCCGCCGTTCTTCAAGCGGCAGGTGAACAACTGAGGCAGGGCTAGGGGCTGATCCCGTCCCTCCCCCTTGCGGGGAGGGAGTTCAGTTCTATTCCGCCCCGAACAACCAGCCGCCCACCAGCATCGCCAGCAGCGCCCCCGCCAGCTGCGCCGCGATGAACGCCGGCGCATCCGCCGGCCGGATGCCGGCAAAACTGTCCGTCAGGGTGCGGGCGAGGGTGATCGCCGGGTTGGCGAAGCTCGTCGATGCCGTGAACCAATAGCCGGCGGTGATGACCGCGGCGACGCTGACCGGCAGCCAGGCCGGGCGATGCCGCAGCGTGCCGAGGATGGTGAGCAGCAGAGCGAAGCTGGCGACGCCTTCCGCCAGCCATTGGCCGGGGCCGGTGCGCACCTTTGTGGCCAGCTGCAACAGCGGCAGATCGAACATGGCATGGCTGAGCAGCACGCCGACGAAGCCGCCGCCGAGCTGCGCCAGCACATACAGCCCGGCGTCGCGCCAGGCCAGGTCGCGGCGCAGCGCCATCACCAGCGTCACGGCGGGGTTGAACTGCGCGCCGGACACCGGCCCCAGCATGGTGATCAGCACGAACAGCATGGCGACCGTCGCTAGCGTGTTGCCGAGCAGCGCCACCGCGTCATTGCCGCCGGCCAGCGCCGCCGCCATGATGCCGGAGCCGATGACGGTGGCGAACAGCAGCGCGCTGCCCAGCGCCTCGGCGGCGAGCTTGCGGGCCAGTGTCACAGGCTTTTCTGCATATAGACGACGTCGAGGCGGCGGCCGAACTTCAGCCCGACATTGTGAAGCGTACCGGCGGGCTGGAAGCCGCAAGCGGCATGCAGCCCGGTCGAGCCATGATTGTTGGTGCCATCGCCGATGACGGCGATCATCTCGCGAAAGCCCGCCGCCCGCGCTGCATCGCACAGCGCCAGCAGCAACGCGCGGCCGACGCCCTGGCGGTGCGCATCGGCGGCGACATAGATGGAATTCTCGCAAGTGTGCGCATAGGCGGCGCGGTCGCGGAACTGCGCGGCATAGGCATAGCCGCGCAGGCGCCCGCCCGCATCGTCGACCAGCCAGGGCCAGCCGCGATCCTGCACGCGCGCCAGCCGCGCCGCCATTTCGGCGGCATCGGGCGCTGCGGTTTCGAAGCTCGCCGTGCCGGTCAGCACCTGTGGCGCATAGATGGCGGCGATGGCGGCGGCATCGGCGGGAGTCGCTGCCCGGATCATGCGGGGCGCACGATCTCGCCGTCTTCCTTGACGAAGTCCGCCGGCAAAGCCGTGTCGAGCACGGCGAGCGCGCGTTCGGAGGGGCGGGCCAGCACCGTGCCGCGCGGCCCGATGACCACCGGCCGGTTGATGAGGATGGGGTGTGTGGCCATGGCGGCAAGGATGGTTGCATCATCGGCGCCGACGAGACCCAGCGCCTCCGCCGGCGTGCCCTTCACCCGCAGCAGCGCCACCGCGCCGCCGACCGCCGCCGCGACCCGCGCCAGCGTCGCCGCGTCGGGCGTGTCCTTCAGATAATCGACGACCACCGGCTCGACGCCCGTGGCGCGGATCAGCGCCAGCGTGTTGCGCGACGTGCCGCATTTGGGATTGTGCCAGATGGTGACCGACATCAGCAGCAACCGCTCTTGGCGGGCGCCGGTGCCAGCGTCGGCGCGCAACAGGCGCCGTCTGCCGCGCTGTCGCCCGCCAGCCGTGACAGGGCGGGGGAGCTGCCATAGTCCGTCGCGCTGCCCCTGGTCAGGAATGTTTCCCACACCACGCCTTGCGGATCGGCGATCCACGCCTTGCTCGATGTCGCATAGCAGCAGCTGGTCGCGGCTTCTTCCAGCACCGGGCCATCGGCGGCGGCGAGGCGGGCGCCGACCTCGGCCAGTTCCGCCTCATCCTCGACCTGGATGCCGAGATGTTCGATGCCACGCGTCGCATGGCCGACCGAAATGGCGAAGTTCAGCCGCGGGTCGTCCAGCATCCATTTGGCATAGTCGGGCCGGGTGACGCTGGGTTCGGCGCCGAACAGCGTCGTGTAGAACCGCATGGATTGCACCAGATCATCGACGCCGACATGGACATGCATCCGCTTCATGCGACATTCCTTTCCAATAGGGCGCGCAAGCCGTCACCCGGTTTTTCCACCGCGGGCGCGCAATCGGCCCCGGCACAGCAATTTTCGGTCAGGAAATCCACCAGGCCGCGCATCGCACCGAAATCGGCGGCATAGCGCAGCGACCGTCCCGCCCGCGCCGCCGTCACCAGCCCGGCGCGCTTCAGATGCGCGAGATGGAAGGACAGCGACGAGGCCGGCAGGCCCAGGTCCATGGCAATATCGCCCGCCGCGCGCCCGTCCGGCCCCGCCACCACCAGCAGCCGGAACACAGCCAGCCGGTGCGGCTGCGCCAGCGCGGCGAGGCGGTCGACCATGGTGTCGAGGGTTGTTTCCATGATTCTGGAAATATAGAAATAGCGCGCTCGCGTCAAGCCACCGGATTGCGCGCCGCATCCAGCCGCTGCCGCAGTACGCGCAGGCCGGGCAGCAGCGCCGCCAGCTCCGCCGCCGGCAGGATCTGCTCCAGCTCGGCGAGCAGCGGCAGTTGCGCGGTGATGCAATCCTGGCGCATCGCCCGCCCGGCCTCGGTGATGGCAACGATCTTGGCGCGGCCATCGCCGGGGTCGGGCCGGATGGCGACATAGCCCGCCGCCTCCAGCCGTTGCAGCGTGTTGGTCATGGTCTGGCGCGTCACCTGAAAGGCGGTGGCCAGCCCGGCCGGCGAGCGCTCCCCGCCCAGCCGAACGAAATTGTTGAGCACCGAGAATTGCGACAGGGTGATGCCGCGCGGCAGCACCCGCTCCACCGCGTTGCGCGCCAGCTGTTCGATGATGCCGATTTCGTTGAAGACTTCAAAGGCGATCGGGTCGTCGGTCATGGGCGAAAATGGCTCTCCAGCGGCCAGCGGGGTGCCGGGCCGGTGGCGGGACCATAGCCGATGCGGCCGAACATCTGCACGCGTTCGTCGCCGCGCGCCCCCAGCTGTTCGTGCAGCCGCGCGAAACATGCGGTCATTTCGGGATATTCCTGCAGCGCCTGGCTGTTGGGGTGCAGCTTCAGGCCCAGCGCCGTCGCCAGCAGGTTGAGCCGCAGCCAGGCCTGGCCGGCGGCGAACTGGTCGGGCCGGTCATTGCCCGGCGTCGTCAGCCAGATCGCGGCGGGCAGCGAGCCGATGATGGCCAGCTGTTCGTCCAGCCCCTGGCGAAACACGGTGGAGTGACGGTCGGCGAGGCTGTCGGCATCGAGCACGCCGGCCAGCGCCAGCGCCTCGACCATCGGCCCCTGCAGGAACAGGCCATCGGGATGGGCATCGATGGCATCGGCGCCGATGCGCAGCAGGTCGACGCTTTCCTGCCAGGTGCGCGGGGTTTCCGCCTCGATGGTGAAGGCTTTCAGCGTCGTTTCGCGGATCGCGGCCAGCCGCACCGGGTCGTTGCTATGGGCGATGGTCACACCCGGCACGGCAATCGCGGCGCAGCGTTGCAGCAGCGCCGTCGGCACCGGCCGGTCGGCGAACGGCTGCCGCGTCGTGCGGCGGGCGGTGATGACGGCGGCGAGCGGATCGCGAGCGATGGCCGGATCGGCGACGAACTGCAACCGGGCGATGACGCGATCATCCAGCCTGTCGCCGGGCAGGCCATCCGGGAAGGCGATGATGTCGAGCCGGTGCCCGCGCGTGCTGGCCGCCACCCGCGCCAGCTCGCAAAAGGCACCGAAGCCGATCAGGATCTGCCGGTCATGGGGGTCGGTCGCCGGCAACCGGCGATCGGGGTCGCAGCGCACATCGACGCCATTGCCTTCGGTCAGCGTCAGCAGCCAGGGCTGGCGGTTGTGCGGATTGGGGGCGAGGATGGCGTGACGCAGCGCATCGAGCCGGACATCGGCGACCGGTTCCGCGACCTGCCACGGCCGCATCGCCGTCTGCGGCACACGCATCACCCGCCAGGTGGCGCCGGCGCCGACCAGCGCGACGGCGCCACCCAGCCCCAGGATGATGGTACGACGACTGGCCATGCTGCGACTCCTTTGGTTCGATATCGAACTAGATAGTCAGCTATCGAACTATCGTCAAGCGCGGCTTCGCGAACCGGCTTTGGCTGTTGCGGCTCTCATTCGGGTCGGTCAGGCCCGGTGCGCCAGTCGCCCGGCGCGGATGCGGGCGATCTCGGCGGCCAGCACATCGGCGAAATAGGCGTCGCAGCCGATGCAGACATTTTCGACCGCGCGGCCCTTGGGATCGATTTTCGTCGACGCCGCGCGGAAATCGGCGCGGCTCCAGCCGGCGGCCAGGCCCATGGCCTCGGGGTCGCCGGCGTTGATCGCCTCGAACGCCGGATGGCCCTTCAGGCTGTCGAGAATGTCGGTCAGCCGCTCTTCGGTCAGCTTGCCCAGCGCCGCACCGGTCTTGAGGCAGCAGGGGTAGACCGAGCCATCGGGTTCGATCGCGACCTCCGATCCGGCAGCGCCATGATTGAGGAAATTCTTGCCGCCGCTCCAGCGCGCACAGAAGTTGGTTTCATAGGTCGCGTTGACGAGGCCGTTGGCAAAGGCGCGTCCCCGCGGCCACAATTCGCCGATCCACAGGTCGGGCTGCGCCCCGAAGAACAGGAAGCTGGGCCGGTCGTCACGGCGGCGGGCCGGGGCCGGGGCCTGCAGCCGGTCATCGGTCACGCCGCCCAGCCCGACCTCGACCAGGCCGAACGGCGCCATCATGGCACGGATGTGCGCCATCAGGGCAAATTTGGCGTCGCCCTGATGCCCGACGTGATAATCGTCGATGCTGGCGATGGCGATGGTCGTCACACCGCGGTCCAGCATTTCGCCGATCAATTGCGGCGTCAGCACATCGCCGGTCGTCTGCACCGAAATGCGCGGCCCCATATCGCCCCAGCGCGCCCGGATCGCCGCCAGCACCGGATAGAATAATTCCTCGCGGACGCCATCGATCAGCAGTTCGCCGCCGGCCAGCACCAGCAGGCCACGCTGACGTTCGCCCTTGCGGTTCACGAAGCTGAAATCGTCCGGCAGATTGGCGAGGATGCGCTGATAGGCGGCCTGGCCTTCGCCGACGACGCGCTGCAACGCCTCGCGCACATAGGGCCGGAAGCGATCGTCATAGCAATGCGGGCAGCGCCGGTGGCAGGCCCAGGTCAAGACCCAATAGATCGCTTCCATGCCGGCACCTTGCCGCGCCGGCCCGGCGCCGGCAAGGGGCGGGCAGCGCGGTCTGTGACATTGGCCGGGACCGGACCACCCCCCAAAAGTCGCCGCTGTCGGGGAATGGCTTGACCGTGCCAAGGAACATGGCACGGAGACGTTCGTTACTTCAGGAGACAGACCATGGCCGGGCCGCTTTCAGGGCTGCGCATCATCGAGCTGGCCGGCATCGGGCCGGGGCCGTTTGCGGCGATGATGCTCGCCGATCATGGGGCGGAGGTCATCCGCATCGATCGGCCCGGGGCGCGCATCGATGCGCGCGATCCGCTGCTGCGCTCGCGGCGGCTGATCGGCGTCGACCTGAAATCGCCGGAAGGCAAGGTGCGGGTGCGCGAGCTGGTCAAATCCGCCGATGGCCTGATCGAGGGTTTCCGCCCCGGCGTCACCGAGCGGCTGGGGCTGGGGCCGGATGTGCTGCTCGCCGACAATCCCCGCCTCGTCTATGGCCGCATGACCGGCTGGGGCCAGACCGGCCCCTATGCCCAGGCGGCAGGGCACGACATCAACTATATCGCGCTGGCCGGCGCGCTGCACACCTATGGCCGTGCGGGGGAAAAGCCGACGCCGCCGATCAACATGGTCGGCGATTTCGGTGGCGGCGGCATGATGCTGGCCTTCGGCATGGTCAGTGCGCTGCTGCATGCGCAAAAGACCGGGCAGGGCCAGGTCATCGACACCGCGATGACCGATGGCGCAGCCGTGCTGATGAGCATGATCTGGGGCTTTCGCGCCAATGGCATCTGGAGCGACGACCGCGGCACCAATTTGCTCGATACCGGCGCGCACATGTACGACACCTATGAAACCGCCGATGGCAAATGGATCAGCATCGGCAGCCTGGAACCGCAATTCTATGCCGAGCTGCGCGCCCGCGCCGGCCTCGCCGAGGACAAGGATTTCGACGCCCAGATGGACCGCAGCCAATGGGGCGCGCTGAAGGCGAAGCTGACCGCGCTGTTCCTGACGAAGTCGCGCGACGAATGGTGTGCGCTGATGGAAATGACCGACGTCTGCTTCGCGCCGGTGCTGAGCATGGCGGAGGCGCCAACGCACCCGCACAATGCGGCGCGCGGCACCTTCATCGAGGTGGGCGGCGTGATGCAGCCGGCGCCGGCGCCGCGCTATTCGCTGACGATGACGGACACGCCGCGGATGACGACGGCGTTCGATACGGAGTTGGGCGCTTGAACCTCCCTCCCCGGCCTGTCGCGCGGCCGCCGCTATCCGGAGCCGGTGTCGGCGACCCGCACCGCCTTTCAGCGCGACCGCGACCGCATCATCCATTCCGGCGCCTTCCGCCGCCTGCGCTACAAGACGCAGGTGTTCGTCGCCCCCGATGGCGACCATTTCCGCGTTCGCCTGACTCATAGCCTCGAAGTCGCGCAGATCGCCCGCAGCCTCGCCCGCGCGCTGGGGCTGGACGAGGATCTGACCGAGGCGCTGGCGCTGGCGCACGACCTCGGCCACCCGCCGTTCGGCCATAGCGGCGAGGATGCGCTGGAAGTGGCGCTCGCCCCCTATGGCGGCTTCGATCACAACGCCCAGACGCTGCGCATCGTCACCAAGCTGGAAAACCGTTATCCGGGCTGGGATGGCCTCAACCTCAGCTGGGAAACGCTGGAGGGCCTCGCCAAGCACAATGGCCCGATCTACGAACCCGGCTGGGCGCTGGCCGAGGCGGATGCCGGCTTCCCGCTCGATCTCGCCAGCCATGCCGGGCTGGAAGCGCAGGTGGCGGCGCTGGCCGATGACATCGCCTATGACAATCACGATCTCGACGATGGCATCCGCGCCGGGCTGTTCACCATCGAGGAGCTGGTTGCCGAGGTGCCGTTTTCGGCGCGCAGCTGGGCCGCGGTGCAGGCGCGCTGGCCGGGGGTGACGGCGCGGCGGCGGCTGGTGCCGGAACTGGTGCGCGACCAGATCGGCCTGATGGTCGATGATCTGATCGTCGAAACCCGCGCCCGGCTGGGCATCATCCGCCCGCAATCGGTCGCCGATGTCCGCATGGCCGGGCAGACGCTGGTGGCGCTGTCCGCCACCATGCGCGCCGAAACCGATGTGCTGAAGGCGTTTTTGCGCGCCCGCATGTACCGCCACCCGCGCGTCGCGGCGCTGCGCGATCCGTCGCAACTGGTCGTCGCCGGGCTGTTCGCGGCGCTGCACGACCGGCCGGCGGCGATGCCCGGTGATTGGGCGACGCAGACGCCGGCCGAGGAACCGGCCCGCGCCCGGCACGTTGCCGATTTCATCGCCGGCATGACCGACCGCTATGCGCTGAAGGCCTATGAAAATCTGGTGGGGCCATCGCCGCTGCCGACCGATATCGCCATCTGAACCCGGGGGAAGACCAATGATCGAAGTCCATGGCACGCACGACCCGCGCTTTGCCGGCGTCGTCGCCGCCTTTGCCGCCAATTTCGACAATGATGGCGATGTCGGCGCCAGTTTCTGCGCAACGGTCGCGGGCGAAACCGTCGTCGACATCTGGGCCGGCCATGCCGATGCGGCGCGCACCCGGCCCTGGGAACGCGACACGCTGGTCAATGTCTATTCGACGACCAAGACGATGTGCGCGCTGACGGCGCTGCTGCTCGCCGACCGCGGCGAACTGGATTTCGGCCAGCGCGTCGCGCATTACTGGCCGGAATTCGCCGCCGCCGGCAAGGCGGACGTGACCGTCGCCCAGCTGATGTCGCACGCCGCCGGCCTGTCCGGCTTTCGCGAAAAAATGACCAAGGACGACATGTATGACTGGGCGAAGGTCACCAGTCTCCTTGCCGCCCAGGAACCGTTCTGGGCGCCCGGCACGGCGCCCGGATACCATGCCATCACGCAAGGGTTTCTGGTCGGCGAGGTCATCCGCCGCATTACCGGGCAGACGCCGGGTACGGTCTTCCGCACCGAAATCGCCGAGCCGCTGGGCAGCGATTTCCACATCGGCCTGGCGGCCAGCGAGGATGACCGGGTGGCCGAGCTGATCCCGCCGCCGCCGGGCGGTGGCATCGCCGATATCGCCGACCGGCCGCTGACCGCCAACATGGCGACCAACCCAGCCGTCGATCCGCGCGAAACCCGCACCAGGGCGTGGCGGGCGGCCGAAATCCCCGCCGCCAATGGCCAGGGCAATGCCCGCAGCGTCGCCGAGATCCAGACCTTGCTGTCGAACGGCGGCGTCTCGAAGGGCAAGCGCATCCTCAGCGAAGCCGGCGCCCGCCGCGTGCTCGAATCGCAGATCAAGGGCGATGACCTGGTGCTCGGCATGGCGGTGCACTACGGCCTCGGCCTCGGCCTTGCCGGCGGCCTCACGCCGATGCCGCACGACGAATGCTGCTATTGGGGCGGCTATGGCGGCTCGCTGGTCATCAACGATCTGAAGGCGCGCAGCACCATGGCCTATGCGATGAACAAGATGGCCTCCACCACCACCGGCGACCTGCGCGCCTTCAACCTCGCCATCGCCATGTGGCAGGCGCTGGCGGCATGAGGGCGCTGCTCGCCGCGCTGCTGCTGGCATCGTCTACGAGTGTTTTGCCGGCTGCACCGGCGGCAGCTGCTGCCGCCGACCCGCACGCGCTGGCGCTCGCCGCCGGCTACAAGGCGGCGTTCCTCTGTTCCGGCATCTTCAACGCCGGGCAGAGCGAGGCGCAGGTGACGGCGGACGATCTCAACGGCGTCTATCCCGAAGTGCAGCCGCTGCTCGCCGATCTGTCGGCGGTGGTGGACCGCGACGCCCACAGGGTCAGCGTCACATTCGACGCCGCGCTGCCGCCGCGCATCGCCGTGTGGCGGCCGCTGCTCGGCTGCGCGCAGCTGCCGGTGGGCAGCACCAATGCCGATGTCGTGCCGCGGCTGACGCCGGATTTCCAGCGCCCCGACCTTGCCGCCATGGACGCGGCGCCCTGGCCGCTCGGTGACCGCGACGCGACGGCGAAGCTGCCGCGCCGCAGCGCCCGTGCCCTCGATGCCGTCATCGCCGATGCCTTCACGACGAAATTCGGCGGCCGCAACGGCGAGGCACCGTCCTCCACCGCCGTCATCATCCTCAAAAACGGCCGCATTATCGCCGAACGCTATCGCGCCGGCTATGATTTGCACACGCCGCAGCGCACCTGGTCGGTGGCGAAGAGCCTGACTGCGACGCTGGTGGGCCGCGCCGCGCAGCTGGGCCGCATCGATGTGGCCGCGCCGGCGCCGATCCCCGAATGGCAGCGCCCCGGCGATCCGCGCGCCGCCATCACCACGGCGCAGCTGTTGCAGATGAATTCGGGATTGTGGACCGCCGGCCCCGGCAACCGCACCGATGAAGTCTATCTCGGCGGCGCCAGCGTCGCGCAGACCGCCGCCGCCATGCCGATCGCGCGCGCGCCGGGCAGTCATTTCAACTATTCGAACAATGATATCATGCTCGCCGCCTATGCCGTCGAAACCCGGCTGGGGGCGGAGGCGCTGGGCTTTCCCTTCACGCAATTGCTCTGGCCGCTGGGCATGACGCGGACGACGCCCGAAACCGACTGGCAGGGCCATTTCATCCTGTCGAGCCAGGTGTGGACCACGGCGCGCGATATGGCGCGGCTGGCCTTGCTCTATCAGAATGACGGCATGGCCAATGGCCAGCGCCTGCTGCCGCCCGGCTGGCGCGATTATGTCAGCACCCCGCACGGCACCCAGCCGATGCCGGCGACGCCGGGGCGCGGCGGCTATGGCGCCGGCTTCTGGCTGTTCGGCGCCCGTGATGGCCTGCCGGACGGCAGCTACGCGATGGTCGGCAACCGCGGCCAATATGCGATCATCGTGCCGTCGCGTCAGCTGGTGATCGTGCGGCGGGGCTTCGATGCCGGCGGCGCCGCGTTCGATCCGCTGGCGTTCGCCAAGGCGGTGCTGGCAGCGGTGGAGTAGCTTTTTCCTCTCCCTCGAGGGGAGAGGCGACTCGCGCGCCAGCGCGGCGGGTGAGGGTGATACCGGCTGTGGTCGCAGAAGCAGAACCCTCACCCGCTCGGGCAATGCCCGAGTCGACCTCTCCCCTGAAGGGAGAGGTGGATGCGTTCACACCGTTTCCAGCAAATCCGCGACCGACAGGCCCAGCCGGTCGATGCGCGCCTGCACGCGCGGCCATTCTTCGGCCAGGAACACCGCGCGCTCCGCCTTCAGCAATTCGCGCGCCGCGCCATCGGCGGCAAACAGGCCGACGCCCTTCCTGGCCACCACCAGCCCGCTTGCCTGCAAATCGTGATAGGCCTTGGCAACGGTCAGCGGGTTGACGCCGGCTTCGGCGGCGAGGGCGCGGACGGAGGGCAACAGCGCACCATCGCCGGAATCGAGAATGCGCGCGACGATGATGTCGCGGATCTGGCGATAGATGGGGCGGTCGTTGGCGTACATCACTGTGCTATGACAGTGGGACAGTAAAAGGTCAAGGCTTCGCGTGCCCCGTGGCGTGCGGCCCGGCGCCGCGCTATCATCGCCGAAACCATCGGGGACGATCCGCCATGCACCGCCTGTTTGCCGCTGCCCTTCTGATCTCGCCCGCCCTGCTGCCGGCCGCCGCCATGGCGCAGGATGCCGGCAAGCTGGCGCAATGCGCCGCCATCGCCCGCGATGCCGAGCGGCTCGCCTGTTACGACGCCGCCATGGCCGATGCCTCCCCCGCCGCCCGCGCCGCCAGCGAGGCGCGGGCGAAGGAAAGCGCCCGCATCGCCGCCGAGGAAGCCGCCGCCGCCGCTGCCGCCGCCAAGGCCGCCGCCGCCGCCGCCGAACAGGCCAAGCGCGAAGCCTTTGGCGCCGAAACCGTCACCAGCCGCCCCGACCGTTTCAAGCCCCCCGCCGACGAGATCCAGACGGTGGAGGCGGCGCTGGTCGAGGTGCTGAGCAACCGCTCCGGCCTCGGCGTCTTCGTCCTCGACAATGGCCAGATCTGGCGCCAGGTCGACACCGCCAGCCTCCCCAACCTCCGCCCCGGCGACAAGATCACCGTCGAACGCGCCGCGCTGGGGGGGTATCACCTGACCTTCCTGAAGCAGAAGCGCTGGGTGCTGGTGCGGCGGATGCGGTGAGGGGGGCGGGCGGCTGTTTCTGAAATTACCTTCTAGCTCGATGACGTTAGCGTATGGCCATAACTGGGACGAAGCGGTCATGACCGGCGGCGTTGCTGTCCGTTAGCTTTTGTCAGAAATCGACGTTTTTACTGTGAGTTAGCGGTTTATGGAATGGCTAGGATAAGGTCGATCGTCGAATGTCCGATGCTTCCGCTTAAAAAAGCAAAGCTGTTGTCCAGAGTTTTATTGCCTGACGGCCATCCTCGCCTCGCCGCCAAGTGATGTTTGACCTGTTAAGGGCGGGACTCGATCCACGTCCAAACCGATTTTGCGAGCCACCCTGCACGGTTGCCGGGGAAGACTTTAGAGACAAAAAGCCGATCATTGTCATCGAGCTTCTGACGGAGATAGTCGGATACTTGCTGAGCGCTGTCATTTGTTGAAATCCAGCGCACAGTTTCCAGGCGAGGATCTTCGGTGTTATCGTACTTGGCAAGATGCTTGAGGAAGTTCGCGCGAGCGATAGTGTAGGGCGCACCTTCCTTGTTAAGATTCCACGTAACAACGTAAATAGCCATAACTTCCTCCTAAATCAAATAAGAGAGGCTCCTTTAAAGGAGCCTCTCGATTAACCCTCCGGCGGGAACGGATCGTTGCCGAAGCTGTCGCGTTCGCGAATCTGGCCGTTACGCCTGTGGATCAGCAATTCGCTTTCTTGATTACGAGCGATGTTGCGCGCCGCCTCAATCGCTTGAGCCTGCGTTTCATGGACCGAAGTTGCGCGCGTGTTGCCCGCCCCCTTAACCGCCCAACCGCTCTCGTGCGGCACGACATGCTGGTTCTTGCCCGACATAAAATCACCTCCTTCTCGGTTATCATCGAACGAGTGTTAGATTAAACTAACGTCGAACGACTTGTCAAGCGGTTCGTCCAGTGCGTAAGATGCACCTAACGGAAAAAGTTGAGGTTGGTCAGCATCCCATGTCGTTGGCGTCGAAATTGAAGAAGTTGCGTGGGCAGACCCGTCAATCGCTCCAGCAGGTCGCCGACGGGGTTGGTATTTCCAAGGTTCACGTCTGGGAGCTAGAAAAGGGGTCGAGTAAAAATCCCAGCATGGAAATCGTGAAGCGCCTCGCAGAGCATTTTGGCGTGCCAACCGCGTACTTTAACGATGATTCTATCTACCCTAATGAAGCCAATGCACTACAGTTTTTTCGTGAGTTTGACGGCCAGCTTTCCGAAAAGGATTGGGAGGCCTTGCGGGGCGTGGCGGAAGCGCTGATGGCCAAGAAGCCATGAACGTTGACTTGAGGATGGATTTAGCTGATTGCGGCTCCCCAGAACGGCTACTTCAGGTCCTTTTCGGTTACTATCCTGATATATCGAGGCGGGTGCCTCTTGAGGCCATCGCGTCCGATGTTGGGATAATCGGTTTTACGACCCTAGAAGTTGAAGGATTCATAGGCGGCTTGACTGCCGATCCAGATAAAAATCAAGGAATTATTCTTACTAAAGATGGGCTATCGAATAAGCGAAAGCGATTTACCATAGGTCATGAGCTCGGGCATTTTCTTATTCCGACGCATAATTATCAAAGACAATGTAGTAAACAAGACTTGGAAGAAAACAGTCGGACTAGCACATACAAAAGGCAAGAATCCGAGGCTAATCGATTTTCGGCAGGCTTGCTCATGCCAAAGCCGCTTTTTATTGCAGATATTGATAGTTTGGGTAGCATAGATGCAGGCCATATCCGCCAACTAAGCGACCTCTACGATGTAAGTATGGAAGCTGTTGCCAACAGGTACGTAGATCTGTCGCCAGAGACATGCGCCGTAATTTTCTCGTATCAGGACGTGGTTCGCTACAGCCGAACATCAAAGGATTTCCCGCCGCTTGATATAAGGAATGGGTCACAACTGCCTCTTGCATCTTTGACGCGTCGATACAGAAGTACAGGTGGTACATCGCAGTGGGTCAGCCAGCACGGTGGCATTTGGCTTTTGCCTCAGTATAATGTGCGGTTTCCCACTGTGCTTGAGCAGGCAGTCTGTCAGTCGAATGGTTTCAAAGTCACCCTCCTTTACATTGATCAGGAAGGAGAAGACCAGGAAAACGAGTCTCGGGAACTCGTAGCAAGATGGACTCCGTACCTTCGTTGAAGGGGCCTCAGACACTATTTCAATGGGCGCCGTACCCAGCGTGCGGTGGTCTATCTTCAAAATTTCTTCTCATGAGAAGCCTTGCTCTTAAGCTTAGTGACCGAGACGAAGGTGCGTAGCTTCCGGGCTATGCGACAACAAACAAATGGCGGGTTTCAGCAATTGCAGCCGTTCACGCGCCGATGGGGAACGACTTTAACTGGATCGAAAGCCGCCGATTCCGCCGGTCGACCTCCCTACATCAACCACAACCCTTGCAACTCCCGCACCATCCCCACCGGCAGCGCATCGCCCGTCGCCGCCGCTTCATCCGGCGGCGCGTCCGCGTCTTCCAGATAGCGCCAGCCCTGATGCGCGCGGCGCGGCACCGGCGCCACCGGCACCGGCGGGCCGCCATAGCCGATGCGGCATTTTTCGCCCCATTCGGTCATCACCATGGCCAGTGACACGATCGGCTGGCGGGCGACCAGGCGGTGCTTGATGATCCAGAACAGCGAGCCGCCGATCAGTTCCTCGGCGCGTTTCGGCATGAAGCGGGTCAGCGAGCAGGGGGCGTCGCCCCAGCGCTCCGCCTGCAAGCGCACCAGCGTGTCGAGATCGGGGCAGCCGACGGCGACCTTGGTCAGGTGCAGCATGTCAGCCGAGGTGACTGACGCCGACCAGCGTCGCAAGGCCCAGGAAGGACAGGAAGCCCATCGTGTCCGTCGTCATGGTGACGAACACCGATGAGGCGACGGCCGGATCGGCGCCGAAGCGATCCAGCGCCACCGGCACCAGCACGCCGGCGAGGCCCGCCACCATGATGTTGAAGATCACCGCCGCGGCGATGACCAGCCCCAGCACCGGATTGGCGAAGATCAGCGCGGTGCCGACGCCCATCAGCAGCGCGATGGTCGAGCCATTCAGCATCGCCACGCGGATTTCGCGCCAGATCGTTCGCCGCGTATTCGATTCGGTCAGCTGGTTGGTGGCCAGCGCGCGCACCGCCACCGCCATCGTCTGGGTGCCGGCATTGCCGCCGACGCTGGCGACGATGGGCGTCAGCGCCGCCAGCGCCACCAGCTTTTCGATCGTCGGTTCAAAGGCATAGATGACCGAGGAGGAAATCAGCGCGGTGCCGAGATTGGCGACCAGCCAGCGGATGCGCGCCTTGTAGGTTTCGGCGATCGGCTCGTTGATGTCGCCATCGCCGGCGCCGGACAGTTTCAGTGCGTCCTCCCCGGCTTCTTCCTGGATGATGTGGACGATGTCATCGACGGTGATGACGCCGACCAGCCGGTCATTGCCATCGACCACCGCGGCCGAGATCAGCGCATATTTCTGGAACTGCAGCGCCACTTCCTCCTGGTCCATGTCGACCGGGATCAGCGTCTGTTCGCGCTGCATGATGTCGGCCACCGCGATGCCGGGCGGGGTGGTGAGCAGCCAGGACAGGCGCATGGTGCCGATGGGCCGGCGCTCCGCATCGATGACGAAGATTTCCCAGAAATCGGTGGCCGGATCGATGGTGGCGCGCACCTGATCGATGACCTCGCCCACCGTCATCCCGGCGCTGACCGCGACCAGTTCGCGCTGCATCAGGCGGCCGGCGGATTCGTCCGGATAGTTCAGCGCCGCCTCGATATCGGCGCGATCCTCCGGCGTCAGCGCGTCGAGCACCTCGCGCTGCTCGTCGTCCTCCAGATCCTCGATGACCGCCAGCGCGTCATCGGTATCGAGCTGGGTGACGAGTTCGGCGACTTCGCCGACCGACATGGCGGCGAGCACATCCTCGCGGACATAATCGTCGAGCTCGGCGATGACATCGGCATCCAGTGCCTCGCCCAGCGCCTCGGCCAACGGGCTGCGCTGCCCTTCCGGCACCAGGCCGAACAGATCGGCGATATCGGCCGGGTGCAGCGGCGCCACCAGTGTGCGCACGCCCTCGTCATTGCCGGCGTCCAGCGTGTCGATCACCTGATCGACAAAGGCACGACTCAGCCTGCCCTCCTCAAGGGCATCCCGCGGGGTATCCGCGTCGGCATGGAGCATGGGTTCGGCCATGACGGGCTTATAGCGGGCGGGGCGGGGAGTGCCAGTGCGGCGTGAGGTTGCCTCCGGCGGCTGGGGCCGGCGGCCCCAGACCCCATTTGTGGCGGCGGTCCTCCAGCACCGACGGGTCGCCCCCACGATGGGGGTCTGGGGCCTCAGGCCCCAGCCGCCGGAGGCTCCTCTTTCGCGTTTTTCTGTTTTAAGGTCCCCCCATGGCCTTCGTCCCATCCCCCCGCCCGTTCCCCGCGCTGCGCGCCGTGCAGGGCATTTTCGCCATGGGCGCGCTGGCGTTCCTCTATGTCGCCAATGATGCGCCGCCGATCTGGGGGCCGCGGCTGGGCG
Organism: Alphaproteobacteria bacterium PA4; assembly: GCA_002256005.1. Lineage (GTDB taxonomy): Bacteria > Pseudomonadota > Alphaproteobacteria > Sphingomonadales > Sphingomonadaceae > Sandarakinorhabdus. Next base: position 61,267 of record NKIQ01000015.1, read on the forward strand.
TGTTCGGCGGGCTGGCGGCGGCGGGGCTGGGGCTGGCCGGCGTGGTCGGCGGCTGGGGCTGGCCGCAGGCGCGGCGGGCCGGCATGGCGGGCTGGGAATGGACGCTCTATGCGCTGGCGGCTTCGGCGCTGGCGCTGGTCTTCGGCGGGCTGGCGCTCAACGATCTGGCCAGCCCGGGCACGACGCGGGTGGTGGAGCAGCCGATCGCGGCAAAGCGGGTGCAGACGCGGCCGGTGGTCGGGGAAATGCTGTCGGTGCGCACGGTCGGGGAGCGCGGCCAGCTGGTGTGGCTGAAGCGGCAACCGAAGGAATTCGCGCGCGACCGGGTGGGTGGCTGCTATCGGCTGACGGTGCGGCGCGGCGCGCTAGGGCTGGATCTGGTGGATGGGGCGGTCAACGCCCGCTGCTCGCCGGCGCGCGGCGTGCCGGGGAAACAGGCGCGGCTGGTCTTCGACGCCGCGAACCCGGAAGGCTGGCGCTGGGGGTAAAAAACCCCCTCTCCCGCTTGCGGGAGAGGCGAGAGGCGCGCCAGCGCCCCGGGTGAGGGTGTGCCCGCGTCATGAAACAAGAAAAACACCCTCACCCGCTCGGCGAAGACGCCGAGTCGACCTCTCCCGCAGGCGGGAGAGGGGGGATTCGCCCTCACGGCAGCAGCAGGCTGCCATCGCCATAGGAATAGAAGCGATAGTCGCTGGCGATGGCGTGGGCATAGGCCGCCTGCATCACATCCAGCCCCATCAGCGCGCTGACCAGCATGAACAGCGTCGATTTCGGCAGGTGGAAATTGGTGATCAGGCCGTCGATGGCGCCGAAGCGATAGCCGGGCGTGATGAAGATCGCTGTGTCGCCGGTGAACGGCTGGATGACGCCGGCGCCATCCACCGCCGATTCGAGCAGGCGCAGCGAGGTGGTGCCGACAGCGATGACGCGGCCACCGGCGGCGCGGGCGGCGTTCAGCCGGGCGGCGGTGGCGGCGTCGATGCTGCCCCATTCGGCGTGCATCCTATGGTCGTCGGTGTCCTCCGCCTTCACCGGCAAAAACGTGCCGGCGCCGACATGCAGCGTCACCGTCTCGCGGGTGACGCCGGCGGCGGCGAGGCCGGCCCAGAGTTCGGGGGTGAAGTGCAGCCCGGCGGTGGGGGCGGCGACGGCGCCGTCCTTGGCTGCGTGCAGCGTCTGATAGTCTTCGGCATCCCGGGCGTCGGTCGGGCGTTTGGACGCAATATAGGGCGGCAACGGCATCTGGCCGGCCGCCGCCATCGCGGTTTCCAGCATGCCATCGGCGGAAAAGCGCCACAGCACCGCGCCTTCGTCGCCGCGTTCCAGCACCGTGCCGGTCAGGCCGGCGCCGAAATCGACCCCGTCGCCGACCTTCAGCCGCCGGGCGTTCCTGACGAAGCTCCACCAGACATCGGCGGCGTCGCGCTTGTGCAGCGTCACGCCGATGCGTGCCTCGCCCTTCACCCCATGCAGTTGCGCCGGGATGACGCGGGTATCGTTGACGACGAGGACATCGCCCGGCGCCAGCCGCGCCGGCAGGTCGCGCATGATGTGATCGGAGAGGGCGCTGCCGCGCACCTCCAGCATCCGCGCGCTGTCGCGCGGGGAGACCGGGCGCAGGGCAATACGTTCGGGGGGCAGGTCGAAATCGAAATCGCTGACGCGCATGGGCTTTCCGGGGTGTTGCAGCGGCCCTGCCCGGCGCGCCTCTGGCTTTACTTGCGTTTGGGTTTGGCGGCGGGCTTCGCGGCAGCCGGCTTGGGCGCTGCGGGCGGCGGCGCGGCCACCACCGGTGCCGGCGGCGGCGCCGGTGTCAGTGCTGCGGCCGGGATCGGGCTGGACGGGGCCGGCGGCGGCACCTTGTCGGTGGCGATCGAGGCCTTGACGATCCTGGTCGGATTCTCCGGCGGCTCGCCGCGCTCGATGGCATCGACCCATTCCATGCCGCTGACGACGCGGCCGAACACCGTATAGTTGCGGTCGAGCTTCAGCACCGGCTGGAAGACGATGAAGAACTGGCTGTTGGCGCTGTCCAGGCCTTGCGCGCGCGCCATCGACACGGCGCCGCGCACATGCGGCAGGTCGTTGAACTCGGCGGTCAGGTCGGGCAGCTTCGATCCGCCCTGGCCGGTGCCGGTGGGGTCGCCGCCCTGCGCCATGAAACCATCGATGACGCGGTGGAAGATGGTGCCGTCATAGAAACCCTGGCGCGCCAGCGTGCGCACCCGCTCGACATGTTTCGGCGCCACATCGGGGCGCATGACGATCTTGACGCGGCCGCCGGTCGACAGGTCGAGCAGCAGCACATCCTCGTCATTAACCGTCGCTATCATGCCGGCAACGTTCGATGCGGCTTCCATCTTGGGCAGCACCGGCGGCGCCTTCAGATCCTTGGCCGACGGCCCCTGCTGGGCCAGCGCGGCACTGCTGCCGAGCACCAGCGCCAGCATCACCGCCGAAATCCGCCGCAATGGCATCATGAACCCTTCAATCCCGTTTCGGCGACGCGGGCCACCACATCGGCGGCCACCCGCGGCGTCACGAACTTGCGAATATCGCCACCATAGACGGCGATTTCCTTTACCAGGCGTGAAGCGATCGGCTGCAACGCGACATCGGCCATCAGGAACACGGTTTCGATATTGGCGTTCAGCTGCTGGTTCATCCCCGCCATCTGATATTCATATTCGAAATCGGCGACGGCGCGCAGGCCGCGGATGATGACGGTGGCGCCCTGTTGTTCGGCGAATTTCATCAGCAGCGCATCGAATTCGACGACATCGACATTGCCGATGCCTTCCACCTCGCGGCGCACCTGCGCCTTCCGTTCGGCCAGGCTGAACATCGGCGATTTCGACGGGTTGGTGGCAACGCCGATGATCAGCCGGTCGACCAGCTTGGCGCCGCGCCGGATGATGTCCATATGCCCCAGGGTCACCGGGTCGAACGTGCCGGGATAGACGCCGATGCGCATGCGGTTCTGTCCTTAACGGTCGCGTTCGATGGCGAAGCGGGCGATGGCGCGCAGCAGATCGGCTTCCTCGCCGAAACCGTGCAGCTGCTGGATGGCCTGGTCGATCAGCATGGCGGCCTGGGTGCGCGCCTGCTCGACGCCCATCAGCGACACGAACGTCGCCTTGCCGGCGGCCTCGTCCTTGCCCACCGCCTTGCCGGCAGCTTCGGCACTGCCTTCGACATCGAGGAGATCGTCGGCGATCTGGAAGGCGAGGCCCAGATCGCGGGCATAACCGCGCAGGGGCGTGCGCTGCGCCTCCGGCACCCGGCCCATGATGGCGCCGGCTTCGAGGCAGAAACCGATCAGCGCGCCGGTCTTCAGCTGTTGCAGCCGGGTAACGCCACCGATGTCGTAGAGCGTGTCGCCGGCGATGAGGTCCATCATCTGGCCGCCGGCCATGCCCGAGGGCCCGGAGGCGACGGCGAGTTCGGTGACCAGCTCGCAGCGCGCGAACGGGTCTTCATGCGTTGCCGGGTCGGCGAGCAGTTCAAAGGCGAGTGCGTGCAGCGAATCGCCGGCCAGCACGGCGGTGGCTTCGTCGTACAATTTGTGCACGGTCGGCTTGCCGCGGCGCATGTCGTCATCGTCCATGCACGGCATGTCGTCATGGATCAGGCTGTAGACATGGATGCATTCGATGGCGAGCGCCACGCGCAGCGCGCGCTCGCGATCGACATGGAACAGGTCGCAGGCGGCAACGACGAGCAGCGGCCGCATGCGCTTGCCACCGCCGATGGCAGCATGGCGCATGGCGTTGAACAGCTGGGCGCGGGCATCGTCGGGCACCGGCAACAGGCGGTCGAAGCGCTGGTCGATGGCCTTGCCGATGGCATCCAGCGCGGGTTTCAGGGTGGTCGAAGCGTGCACCATGTCGGATCCGGGGCTCATGCGGTGGGGCCGAACGGCCGGGTGGCGATGGCCTCGCCGGCGTCATTCTGCTGGATGGCCTCGATCCGCGCCGTGGCGTCGGCCAGCTTGGCCTCGCAATGCGCCTTCAGCGTCTGGCCTTCGGTGTAGAGGCCGATCGAATCCTCCAGGCTGGCCTCGCCGCTTTCCAGGCGATGGACAATGGTTTCGAGCCGCTTGAGAGCGTCTTCGAAACTGAGGGCGGCGAGTTCGGCGGCTTCCATGGCGCGTGTTTGAACGGGCGCGCCCAAGGGGTCAAGCCGGGGAAGCGGCGCTCGCGGTAATTCCGGCCAGCATCCGGCGCTCGGCTGCCACCAGCGGCGCGAACGACGGCCTTGCCAGCATGGCGGCGACAAAGGCGGTGATGCGCGGATACAGCTCGGCATCGGGCACCACCCCGGCATGCGCCAGATTGACGAAGGGGCTGGCCACGGCAATGTCGGCGAGCGTCAGTGCATCGCCGACCAGATGCCCGCTGTCGGGCAGCATCCGCTCGATATAGGCGAAGATGGGCGGCATCTCCTCGGCCTCGGCCTTGTCGGCCAGCGCCTGATCGCCGGGGCGTTTCATCAGCAGGGGCGCGACGACCCGGTTGAAGAAGATCTTGCCGGCGGCGGCGACGAAGATCGTATCGGCGAATTCATCGTACCAGATGGTGCGGGCGCGATCCTCCGCCGCTGCCGGGATCATGGCCGGCGCCGGCTGCACGGCTTCCATGTAATGCACGATGGCGGAGGAATCGCAGAGCGTGAAATCGCCGTTGCGCAGCGCCGGAATCTTGCCGAACGGGCTGGCAGCGCGGAAATCCGGGTCTTTCGAGCCGAGCCCGATCGGCTTCGATTCGACCGCCAGGCCCTTTTCGGCGGCAACCACCAGCACCTTGCGGACGAAGGGCGACAGCGTCGCGCCATAGATGATCATGCCGTTTGTCCCCGGATGTGAAACGCGAGGCTGGCAAGTGTCGCAGGGTCGGTCAAGCGTGACGTGCAGCGGGGAAGGGGCTAGCCTGTCGGCAATATCCGGGGAGATTGCCATGAACGCCGCCGTCATTGCCGCCAACGCCGCCATCACGGCCGCTGCCGTCGCTGCGGCCGCCGAAGCCGAAAACGCCGCCGCCTGCCAGCCGACCGCTGCCACCGCCGCCGTGCTGCGCGCCCGCGGTGCCCCCTATGCGCTGGAGCCGGTGACGCTGGTGGCGCCGGGGCCGGGGCAGGTGCTCGTCGAAATCCGCGCCTGCGGCATCTGCCACACCGATGTCGGCGTGCAGAACAATGAACAGGGCCTGCCGCTGCCCCAGGTGCTCGGCCATGAAGGCGCCGGCGTCGTGCTGGCGACGGGGGAGGGGGTGACGCATGTCGCGCGCGGCGACCATGTCGTGCTCAGCTATGCCAGCTGCGGCCAATGCGGCAATTGCAGTGATGATCATCCGCAATATTGCAGCAATTTCATGGCCTTGAACTATGTCGGCATGCTCGCCGACGGCCGGGTGGCGCTGGAAGGTCCGGATGGCCCGGTCTATGGCAGCTTTTTCGGGCAATCGAGCTTTGCCACCCATGCCATCGCCTATGCCCGCAACACGGTGAAGATCCCCGACGACATGGATTTCGCGCTGGCGGCGCCCTTCGGCTGCGGCATGCAGACCGGCGCCGGCACCGTCTACAACAGCCTGGCGCCGAAGGAAGGCCAGTCGCTGGCGGTGTTCGGCACCGGCAGCGTCGGGCTGGCGGCGCTGATGGCGGCGGTGGACAGCGGCTGTTCGCCGGTGATCGCCGTCGACAAGAACCAGGCCCGGCTCGACCTCGCCATGGAGCTGGGGGCGACGCACGCCATATTGGCCGACGCCGAACAGCTGACCGCCGATCTGCGCAGCATCCTGCCCAATGGCCTGGATTTCATCGTCGATACCACCGGCTATGGCCCGGTCATCCGCGCCGGCACCGAAGCGCTGGCCTCGCGCGGCCAGCTCGCCATGCTGGCGGTGACGCCGCCGGGCACGGAAATCACGCTCAACCCCAACATCCTGCTCGGCGGCCGCGCCCTGCGCGGCGCCGTGGAGGGCGACGCCGACCCGCAGATCTTCATCCCCCAGATGATCGAACGCCACCGCGCCGGGCGCTTCCCCCACGACCGGCTGATCGGCACCTATGCCTTTGCCGATATCAATGACGCGGTCGCGGACATGCGGGCGGGGCGGGTGATCAAGCCGGTGCTGGTGATGGGGTAAAGAGTGCCAACTCCCTCCCCGTTGACGCTTCGCGTCGCCTACGGCTGCGGGGAGGGCGACTCGGGCAAAGCCCGAGCGGGGTGGGGGTTATGCCGGTGGCTACATGTGCAACCCCCACCCCGCTCGGCTGGCGCCGAGTCGCCCTCCCCGCAGCCGTAGGCGACGCGAAGCGTCAACGGGGAGGGAGCGGAACGGCCTGTCCTACACGGGCGGAATCGGCTATAAGGCGTGGTCTGACGTACGGCGCACACAGCTTTGCAAATTTATTCGATTCAGGCGTCGCGTTAGCGTCGCGTTAAGCGATAACCGTCTGTATCGTAACGTTTTTAATTCGTCACCCCACCGGCACGCTCACCCCATTGGCCGGCGAAAACAGCGCCTGCGAAGGCCAATCCTGCGGCAGGGGCGCCGTCACCGTCAGCGGTGCCGCCGCATCATAGGGCAATGTCAGCGCCCGCGCGTGCAGCCGCATCGGGCCTTTCCCTTCGCCATAAACCGGGTCGCCCAGGATCGGATGCCCAAGCGACGCGGCATGGACCCGCAGCTGGTGGGTACGGCCCGTTTCGGGGCGGAACGCCACAAGTCTCGCGGCGCGGTCGATGACCTGCCAGTGCGTCACCGCCCGCTTGCCGCGCCGGTCGATGATCATCCGCCAGCCGGTCTCGGCCGTGCTGACCTTCCACAGCGGCGCATCGACGGTGCCGCTGTCGGCGTCGGGCAGGCTTTCCAGCACCGCCCAATAGGTCTTTTTGACCGCCCCCGCCTCGAACAGCTGCGAGACATGCCGCACCGCCTTGGGATGGCGGGCGAGGATCAGGCAGCCCGAGGTGTCGCGGTCCAGCCGGTGCGAGATCACCGGCAGCCGCTGGTTGCCAAAGGCCAGATCGGGCAGGAAATCCTCCAGGCTGTCCGGCGTGCGCGGCCCCGGATGCACGGCGAGGCCGGCCGGCTTGTCGATGATCACCAGGTGCGTATCCCGGTGCAGCAGCGCGAACGGCAGGCCGGCCAGGTGCAGCGGAAAGGGCGTTTCAGGGTCCATCATCCTTCGGTCATACGCCAAAAGTTAGGGACACCATAAAGCATTCCGCCGCCGCGCCGCTTCTAGGCTCACGGCGCCCCGCGACTTCCCGCGGAGGCCGGGGAACCGAACCGGGAGTTCAGATCATGACGGTCATCAACACCAATATCTCTGCCCTGACGGCGCAATCGGGCAGCCGCGTTGCGGCCAAGGGCCTGTCGATGGCGATGGAGCGCCTGTCGACCGGCCTGCGCATCAATTCCGCCAAGGACGATGCCGCCGGCCTCGCCATCTCGCAGCGCATGACATCGGACGTGCGCGGCCTCGCCGTCGCCATCCGCAACGCCAATGACGGCGTCAGCCTGGCGCAGACGGCGGAAAGCGCCATGGGCGAAGTCACCAACATGCTGCAGCGCATGCGCGAACTGGCCGTGCAGGCCAGCAACGGCACCGTGACCGGCGACGACCGCAAGGCGCTGCAGGCCGAAATCAAGCAGCTGACCGGCGAGATCGACAGCGTCGGCAGCCGCACCAACTTCAACGGCATCAAGCTGCTCGACGGCTCGGCCAAGGCGCTGACCCTGCAGACCGGCAGCCGCGCCGGCGAAACGGTCAGCTTCGCCATCGGCTCGACCCGCGCCGGCGACCTCGGCACCGGCCGCACCGCGGCGTTGACCGCAACCGGCAGCTTTGAAGCGACGGCGACCAACCTCACCGCCAACCAGTCGCTGACCAAGGGCGACCTGACCATCAACGGCGTTGCCATCGATTCGGGCTCGGCAGAAGACGACAATGTCTCCTCGGGCGAAAAGGCCGCCTCGGCGCTGGCCAAGGCCGCCGCCATCAACCGCTCGTCGGCCGAAACCGGCGTCCGCGCCGTCGTCGGCAAGACGGTGATGACCGGCACGGCGATGACCGCTGCGGCCGTCACCGGCGGCAGCATCACCATCAACGGCAAGACCACGGCGACGTTCGACACGACGACCAACGCCGCCGCCAGCCGCAAGGCCGCCGCCGAAGCCATCAACGCGATTTCCGGCCAGACCGGCGTGACGGCGATCGACACCGGCGACGACAATGCCGGCATCCGCCTGGAAGCAGGCGATGGCCGCAACATCATCGTGTCGTTCAACACGGCCACCGCCGCCGCGACCGGCGTCAAGGCCGGCGCCCAGTCCGGCACCTTCTCGCTGGTCTCCGAAAACGGCAAGCCGATCGCGGTCGGCACCACCAGCGCGGGCCGGCTCAGCCGTTCGGGCCTCGCCGCCGGCAGCTTCGAACGCGGCGTCTCGACAACGTCGACCGACAGCCGCGCCGTCGCCGCCAACGCCGCCGGTGCCTACACGCTCAACAACGGTGACCTGTCGATCAACGGCGTCGCCATCCGCGGCGCCACCGCCGATGACGACACCTTCTCCGACGCCAGCGCCACCTCGTCGAAGAAGGCCGGCAGCGCCATCGCCATCGCCAATGCCATCAACGCAGCGAGCAACAAGACCGGCGTCACCGCCACCGCCAACGCGCTGACCATCGCCAGCACGACGACGACGGTGATCGGCACGACGGCGACGGCGACGCTGGGCATCAACGGCGTCAATATCGACATCACGCTGAACCAGAACGACAGCGCCCAGGCAACGCGCGACAATGTCGCGAAGGAGATCAACAAGTACAGCGGCCTGACCGGCGTCGCCGCCAGCGACAATGGCCGCGGTGGCCTCGATCTGACCGCTGCCGATGGCCGCAACATCAGCGTCTATTTCGACACGGCGGAAGCGACGGCGGCCAATTTCGGCCTGGCCGGCGCCACCATCAAGGGCACCAACACCACCTACACCGCGCTGGGCGTCGCCGACCCGACCGACCTGTCGGCGGCCTCGGTCAACACCGCCTATGTGACGGTCAAGCTGACGTCCGCCAAGGGCATCGACGTTGCCGCCGGCAGCCTCGCCTTCGGCACCGCCTCGAACTTCACCCGGCTGGGCTTTGAAGAGAACAGCTATGGCAGCGACAAGGGCGGCCTGAAGATCAAGGACATCGACGTGACGACCCAGGCCGGGGCCTCGGCGGCGCTCGACTCGATCGACGAGGCGCTGAGCTCGGTCAGCCTCGACCGCGCCAATCTGGGCGCGGTGCAGAACCGGCTGGAAGCGACGGTGAACAATCTGTCGTCGAACTCGACCAACCTCGTCGCCTCGCGCTCGCGCATCATGGATGCGAACTTCGCCGAGGAAACGACGAACCTCGCCAAGTCGCAGGTGCTCGGCCAGGCCGCGCAGGCGATGCTGGCGCAGGCCAACCAGTCGCAGCAGCAGGTCATGTCGCTGCTGCGGTAAAGGCTCCGGGAGGGCCGGACGACAGGCCGCAAGGCCGGCGGGGAAGGGCGGCTGCCAATGCGGCAGCCGCCCTTTTTCCATGGGCGCCGGGCGCGCCATGCTTTCAGTGATGGACGCCGCGCCCCGGCCTTGCTATCGCCCCCGCTCCCGCTGCGGCAACGCCACGGGCTGGATCGGTGGCCGAGTGGTCGAAGGCGCACGCCTGGAAAGTGTGTAGGGGTCCAAAGCTCCTCGAGGGTTCGAATCCCTCCCGATCCGCCAATGGCGACGGCATGGCTGCAATCGTCTGGCTCCAACTGCCCTTTGCTGTCCCCATGACGGCCCGGCCCTTGGCGCGGGGGCAATTCGCCGCCACTATGGCCGGCGCTGGCGGCACTGGCGCGCCGGCAAGGGAGCCTTTGATGGAGGATGCCGCGGAACCGACGCTGTCGCGCACGCTGGGCGGCCTGCAGCTGTGGGGCATTGCGGTCGGCCTTGTCATCTCGGGCGAGTATTTCGGCTGGAGCTATGGCTGGGCGGCGGCGGGCACGCTGGGCTTTCTGGTCACCGCCGCCGGCGTCGCCTTGCTCTACATCGCCTTCATCTTCAGCTTTACCGAACTGACCACGGCGATCCCCCAGGCCGGCGGCCCCTTTGCCTATAGCCTCAGCGCCTTCGGGCCGCTGGGCGGCGCCATTGCCGGCTATGCCACGCTCATCGAATTCCTGTTTGCGCCGCCGGCGATTGCGCTGGCGATCGGCACCTATCTCGCCGTGCAGTTTCCCGGCAGCGATGAGAAACTGGTGGCGACCGGCGCCTATGCGCTGTTCGTCACGCTCAACATTGCCGGCGTCGCCATTGCCGCCAGCTTCGAACTGATGGTGACGCTGCTCGCCGTCGCCGAGCTGCTGGTGTTCATGGGCGTGATGGCTCCGGCCTTCCACTGGCAGAGCTTCTCGGCGGGCGGCTGGGCCGGGGCGGACAGCTTCAGTATCGCAGCGCTGCCGGGGATGCTGGCGGCGATCCCCTTTGCCATCTGGTTCTTCCTCGCCATCGAAGGGGTGGCGATGGCGGCCGAGGAGGCGCGCGCGCCGCGGCGCACCATCCCCCGCGCCTATGTCTCGGGCATGGTGACGCTGATCCTGCTGGCCTTTGGCGTGATGCTGTTTGCCGGCGGGGCGGGTGACTGGCGGGCGCTGGCCAATGTCAACGATCCGCTGCCGCGCGCCATGCAGGCGGTGGTCGGCCGCTCCAGCGGCTGGCTGCACATGCTGGTCTGGCTGGGGCTGTTCGGGCTGGTCGCTTCCTTCCACGGCATCATCATGGCCTGTGCACGGCAGATCTATGCGCTGGCGCGCGGCGGCTTCCTGCCCGGCCCGCTGGCGCGCCTGCACCCGCGTTTCCGCACCCCGCATCTGGCGACGCTGCTGGCCGGTGGGGTGGGCGTGGCGGCGATCTGGAGCGACCGCTTCGTGCATCTCGGCGGCCAGCCGCTCACCGCCAGCATCGTCACCCTGTCGGTGTTCGGCGCGCTGGTGATGTATGCGATGAGCATGGCCGCCCTGTTCCGGCTGCGCCGCATCGCGCCGGCGCTGGAGCGCCCATGGACGGCACCGCTCTATCCCTGGCTGCCCGGCCTGGCGCTCGGCCTGGCGCTGGCGGCGCTGCTGGCGATGATCTGGTTCAATCCCGGGCTGTTCGCGCTGTTTGCCGGGGTGATGGGCATCGCCGTGCTGGCGGCGTGGCGGCGCGGGCCAGCCATGGTGCCGGCCTGATGCCCTATACCCATGATCTCGGCGGCACCCGCCACCGCTTTGCCGATCTGCGCATGGTCATGGCCATGGCCAGCCCGCACCGGTCCGGCGATGTGCTGGCCGGGGTTGCCGCCACCAGCGCCGAACAGCGGGTGGCGGCGCGGCTGGTGCTGGCCGATCTGCCGCTGGCGACCTTCCTCGCCGATCTGGTGATACCCTATGAAGCGGACGAGGTGACCCGGCTGATCATCGACAGTCATGATGCCGCGGCCTTTGCCGCCATCGCCCATCTGACGGTGGGGGGCTTTCGCGATTGGCTGCTCTCCGACGCTGCCGATGGCGCCACCCTTGCGGCGCTGGCGCCCGGCCTGACGCCGGAGATGGTCGCCGCCGTCACCAAGATCATGCGCAACCAGGACCTGATCGCCGTCGCCCGCAAGATCCGGGTGGTCACGCGGTTTCGCGGCACCATCGGCCTGCCGGGCCGACTGTCGGTGCGCCTGCAGCCCAATCATCCGACCGATGATCCCGCCGGCATTGCCGCCGCCATCCTCGATGGCCTGTTGCTGGGCGCGGGCGATGCCGTGATCGGCATCAATCCGGCCGGGGACAGCGTGGCGGCAGCGCACACCTTGTTGCTGCTGCTCGATGAATTGCGCGAAGCCTATGCCATCCCCACCCAGAGCTGCGTGCTCACCCATGTCACCAACACGCTGCAACTGATCGAGGCCGGCGCGCCGGTGGACCTGTGCTTCCAGTCGATCGGCGGCACCGAAGCCACCAACCGCGGTTTCGGCATCGATCTGGCGCTGCTGGCCGAGGCGCAGGCGGCAACGCTGGCGCTGGGGCGCGGGACGCTGGGCCAGGATGTCATGTATTTCGAAACCGGCCAGGGCTCGGCGTTGTCGGCCGGCGCGCATCATGGTGTCGACCAGCAAACGCTGGAGGCGCGCGCCCAGGCGGTGGCGCGCGCCTTCCGGCCGCTGCTGGTCAATTCGGTGGTCGGCTTCATCGGGCCGGAATATCTCTATGACGGCAAGCAGATCCTGCGCGCCGCGCTGGAGGATCATTGCTGCGGCAAGCTGCTCGGCCTGCCGATGGGGCTCGACATCTGCTACACCAACCATGCCGAGGCCGATCAGAACGATATGGACGGCATCCTGACGCTCGCCGGGGTGGCGGGCGTGAATTTCATCATGGGCGTGCCCGGCGCCGACGACATCATGCTCAACTATCAGTCGACCAGCTTTCACGACGCGCTCTACCTGCGCGATGTGCTGGGGCTGCGGCCGGCGCCGGAGTTCGAAGCCTGGCTGCTGTCGAGCGGCATCACCGATGCGGGCGGGCGCCTTTCGGCCACGCCTGCCCGCCTCGCCCTGCCGGCGCTGCTCGATGGCTGAGCTGCCGGCCCGCCTCGCCGCGCTCACCCAGGCGCGCATCGGTCTGGGCCGCGCCGGGCAGGCGCTCGACACGGCGGCGACCCTCGCCTTTGATCTGGCGCATGCCCGGGCCCGCGATGCGGTGCATGCCGGGTTTGACGTGTCAGCCCTGCAAGCGGCGTTTGACGTGATCGAAGTGCGCAGCGCCGCGCCCGACCGCGCCACCTATCTGCAGCGGCCCGATCTCGGCCGGCAGCTGCCGGCAGCAGAGGCCGCGCGGCTGCGGCCGACCGGCGCGGACACCGCCATCGTGGTGGGCGATGGCCTGTCGGCAACCGCGGTGGCCCGGCACGCCGTGCCGCTGGTCCGGGCGCTTTTGCCCATTCTGGGCGGACGCCTGGCGCCGGTGGTGGTGGCGCATCAGGCGCGGGTGGCGCTGGGCGATGCCATTGGGGCGGCGCTGGCGGTCGATATCGTGGTGATGCTGATCGGCGAACGGCCGGGGCTGAGCGCGCCCGATTCCCTCGGCGCCTATATCACCTGGCAGCCGCGCCCCGGCCGGCAGGACAGCGAGCGCAATTGCGTGTCCAACATCCGCCCGCCGCACGGCCTCGACCATGACAGTGCCGCGGCGCGCATCGCCTGGCTGGTCCACCAGGCCCGCGCCCGGCGGCTGACCGGCGTGGCCCTGAAGGATGAAAGCGCGGCAAGGCCCCGGCTCGGCTAGAGTCGATTGCGTTAAAGTGCAGTCGGCACCGGCCCGCTCCCCCGCCCGCATGGAAGGATGCACTTCACGAGCCCTGCACGTCGCATGAAACTTAGGATGCACCGGTCATCCCGCCGGGCACCAGCGATAGGCTGATGTTGCCCGAACGCATCCGCGCGTTGCGGGTGCAACCGCCCCGGCGGCGCCGGCGCTCCTGGTCGCGACCCTGTCGGCTTCATGCGGCGCAGTGTCCATCTTGAACATTTCTTCTGCAGAACATTGCGGCGGCAGTTGCCCTGCGCCATTGTTCGAATTCGAACAATCATGGGGGCGAAATGAACCTGGCAGAGGCGCGACCGATCTTTCGCGGCAGTGGCTGGCTTGCCCATGTGCCGGCCGATTTCGCCGATGCCGTGCTGGCGCTGTGCCGCTGGCGCGCGGTGCCGGCCGGGCAGGGCATCCAACATGCCGGTGATGGCGGCGGCAGCGTCTATGGTATCGCCAGCGGCACCCTGTCGATGACCACGGGGATGACGGTGCCCGATGCCCCGATCACCGCCATCGCGCATCCCGGGGACTGGTTCGGCTATATCCCGATGTTCGGCGGGGGCGAACGTGCAGTGACGGTCGAGGCGCGCAGCGATGTCGTGCTCGCAGTGGTGTCGGAGGCGCATCTGGCGACATTGTTCGATGCGCCCGGCGGCTGGCGCCATGCCGGCATGCTCAGCATCGTCAGCTATGGCCATGTCGCCGCCAATATCGCCGGCGACCTGATGATCCGCGACAGCCGGCGCCGCTGCATCGCCGCCCTGCTGCGGCTGGCCAATTGCCGCTTTGCCGATCATCCGGTGGGCGGCGCCGTCGAGGCGGTGCTCAGCCAGAGCGAATTGGGCGCCATCGCCAATCTGTCGCGCACCACCGTCAACGCCCTGCTGGGCGATCTGGAGAGCGAAGGGCTGATCCGGCTGAGCTATCGCAGCGTCATCCTCAACGATACGGCCGTGCTGCGCCGCATCGTCGATGAGGGCTGATCCGGCACAATAGCGCGAAACCGGACAATTCCGGTGCGCCGCGCCTGCTAACCTCAGCGCCGCGACAGATGTGGGGGCGGTGATGGGGGACAGGACGAGGGTGCGGAACGGGCTGCTCGCGGCGGCGCTGGCCGTGCTGCCGGTGCTGCCGCTGCACGCCCAGCAGACCGAATCCAATGCCACCCCGATCGGCACCGCCGATGGCAAGGAAGCGGTGATCGACGTGCACAGCCGCCGTTTCGCCATGCCCGACCTGCCGCCGCTCACCCCGCCCAGCGCCGAAAAACAGGCCCGCTTCTTCAACATCCGCCCCAGCATCGCCCTGCTCGGTGACTGGACGAACTTCGGCCAGGACGCGGCCAATGTCCGCCAGGTCGGCCGGCTCGACGATGTCTTCCAGGTGCGCTCGGCCCGGCTGACGCTGTTCGGCAGCCTTGGCCACAGCTACAAGGTCGGCTTTCAAGTCGGCGGCGAATACAAGGGCTTCGATACCGATCCCGAACGCAACTGGCAGCTGACCGACCTGTCGCTGACCTTTCCGATCGGCGACCGCACCAGGCTGACGGTGGGCAAGACCAAGGAAACCTTCAGCTATGAAATGGTCGGCGACGCCGCCAATCTGCCGCAGAGCGAGCGGGTGCTGAACGCCTTTTTCGTCAGCCGCAACATGGGGTTGCGGATGATGCACGTGTTCGGCGCCACCAAGCGCGCCACCCTGTCCTATGGCGTCTACAACGACAGTCTGGACATCAACAGCACCACCAACCGCGGCTGGGATGTCAGTGCCCGCGCCACCGGCCTGGTCTGGGACGATCCGGCGACGAAACGCTATCTGCACCTTGGCCTCGCCTGGCGGCATGTCGCCTCCGATGGCCAGCTGCGCTACCGTTCCCGCCCCGAAACCAATGTCGGTGCCAATTTCGTCGATACCGGCACGATCGCCGCCGAGGGTGCCGAACATGTGGGCGTGGAGGCGCTGCTGTCGCTGGGTGCCGTGTCGGTGCTGTCGGAATATGTGACGGCGAGGGTGGATGCCCCGACGCGCGGCAACCCGCATTTCAACGGCTGGTACATCACCGGCAGCTGGGTGCTGACCGGTGAAGCGCGGCCCTATGACCGCAATGTCGGCTATGCCCGGCGGGTGATCCCCACCGGCTATTGGGGTGCGCCCGAACTGGTGGCGCGCATTTCGCGGGTCGATCTCGACGATGGCGGCGTCAGCGGCGGCCATTATTTCAAGACCTATGCCGGGCTGAACTGGTGGGCGACGACACGCTGGAAATATGGCCTCGGCTGGGGCCACACCTGGCTCGACAGCAAGGGCGAGCAGGGCCAGGCCGATGCCGTGCTGGCGCGCATTCAATGGGTATACTGACGATGGCTGGTCTGTTTCGCCGATGGTCCCGCCTCGCCGTGGCGCTTGCCGCCAGCCTCGCGCTCGCCGGCCCGGCCCGGGCCGGGGACTGGGAGTTCATCGTCAACCCCTATGTCATGGCGCCATCCAGCAACGGCAAATTCGGCGTCGGCCCGTTCGAGACGCAGATCTCGACCTCGGCCGCCGCGGTGTTCCGCAACCTCAACTGGGGCGTGATGGGCGGGCTGGAGGCCAACAATGGCGTCTGGGGGGTCAATCTCGACATCAATTACATGAATGTCGATGTCACCGACGATGATGTGCGCCGCCTGTCGGTCAATGGCCATCAGGCCGCCTATACCGGCACGCTGCTGCGCCGGGTGCACGAGAATGCCTGGGTCTATGCCGGCCTGCGGTTGAGCGACATGGGCGTGGCGCTGGGCTGCAATCAGGCCTGCCCGCTGCCGGGCGGCACGCCGGTGCGGCGCGGCAAGCAATGGGTGGAGGCGCTGGCCGGCTTTCGCGCCGACCTGCCGTTCAACGATCGGCTGGCGATGGTGATGACCGCCGATGTCGGCGGCTTCGGCTTCGGCTCCGAAATATCGGTCAACGCCTGGCCACAGCTGGCGCTGCGCACCGGACGCAACAGTCGCGCCCTGCTCGGCTACCGGCTGATCTATGTGAAGCATGAATCGGGGGAAGGGGCGTCGCGCTTCGAATATGATGCGCTGACCTTCGGCCCGACGCTGGGCGTGGAATTCCGCTTCTGACCGGCGCGGCAATGGCGGCGCTGCCGGTCCATTGAACAGCGGGCGCGCGCTTGCTATATCGTCCCCCGTGATGATCGCTGGAATCTCGATGAGCCGACGAGGCTGATACCGTGCCACCCGGGCGGGGTGGTGCGTGGCCTTTGTCGTTTCTCATCGAAAGTCTGACGCAGTTGATCGAAATCCTTGCATTCTCCCCGGCGGATACGCCGGACCTCGAAACCTTGCTCGATGCCGCCTTCGGCCCGGCGCGGCGCAATCGCACCGCCTATCGGCTGCGCGACGGCGTTGCCTGCGACCCGGCGCTGTCGTTCGTCGCCCGCGATGCCGGCCGGCTGGTCGGCTCGCTGCAATGCTGGCCGCTGCAGATCCGCGGGCTGTCCGGCGCCATCGCACCGCTCACCCTGCTCGGCCCGGTGGTCACCGCCGCCGACCGCCAGGGCGAAGGCATCGCCTCGCGCCTGATGACCACCGCGCTCGCCGCCATCGATGCACTGGCCGCACCGCCGGTGCTGCTGATCGGTGACGCCCCCTTCTATGGCCGCTTCGGCTTCACCGCCGACGCCACCGCCGACTGGCTGCTGCCCGGCCCGGTCGACCGCGCCCGCCTGCTGCTGCGCGGGCCGGCCACCGCCCTGCCGCGGGTCGGCTGGGTAGAACCGGCCGCGCCCCGACGCCGGGCGGCCTAGGTTTCCGGACTAGAATGCCTCCGGCGGCTGGGGCCTTAGGCCCCAGACCCCAGTTTTCTGGTTTGGTCCATCCGTAACGAAAGGTGCGACAATCGAATGGGGTCTGGGGCCTTAGGGTCCGGACTCATAAATTACAGGGGTCGTCACGCGGTCAGCAAGCCCGGCAGGAGTGAGCGATTGCA
>NKIQ01000016.1:0-55512 GCA_002256005.1 Alphaproteobacteria bacterium PA4
GCCGCGCGACATGCCGGCGCCGCCGCCGCCACCACCCCGGCCACCGCCGCCGCCACCCCGCGGTGCCGCCGCTGCCAGCGCCGGCAGCAGGGCCATCGCCAGCGCTGCCGTCAGCGCGATCGTCTGCCGAGCCTTCATTTCGCGTCTCCCTTTGCGGCACCGATTGTCGCCAGATCGATCCGGGCGCTGTCGGCCCCGGGCGTGAAGATGAAGCGATCCGGCGGAATGGCGCCATCGGTCTTCCACACCAGATCGGCGGCATAGGCCGGCTTGGCCGCGTCATCGCGGTTGATGATGACGATGCGCAGCGGCAGCGGCTTGTCACCTTCAGCGATCCAGATCTGCCAGTCGACGCCGGGCTGGCGGAAGGCGAAATGATCGACCTTCGTCGTGCCGACGGTTTCGACACCGACAAGGAAGCCCGACGCCGGGTCCGGCACCGGCCGCGCCGGATTGCCCCACATGAACAGGTCCTGCAGCGGCAGGCTGATGCCGTATTTTTCATCGGCGACGCGCAACAGTGTTTCGATCGTGCCGGCCAGCGGTGCATCGCTGTAAAGCTTGTGGCGCGGCGCATCGATGGTCACCTTGCTGCCATCGAAATAGAAACGCCTGAGGCTGCGGTCGCTGGCGACCTCGGCGAACAATTTGTTCGGCACCACCACGGCATAGGTCAGCGATCCCGGCATGGTCAGCTTCTGGCCGGATTCGAGCACATCCTCGCCGAAACCGGTCGCGGTGACCTCGAAGCTTTTCAGCGACCGCAGATAGGCGCCCATGCGGGCGAGCGCGGCCTTGGCCTCCGGCGCCAGCGCGGGCGTTGTGGCGGCGGGCTTGGCCGCCGGCTTGGCGGCGGGCGCGGCGGCCTGCGCGGGCGCTGTCAGCAGCGCGATGCCGGCAGCAGCCAGCCAGTGGCGATATCCTGTCATGCGGTTCCCCCGAACGTTGGCGGCAAGCTTCGAACATGGCGACGCACAATGCAACGCCTGTTGTCGCCGGATCGCTATCGCACCATGGCGATGGCGGCATTGTCCGATTTCCGGCAATCGGTCGCTGGAGTCGCCGGACATCACCGGCGGCGACATTGCGCCCGGCCGCCCGACCCGCTAAAGCGCCGGGCTTGTCCATGTCCGGACCAGCTGGAAAGCCCTTTCGATGTTTGAATCTCCGGCCTTTGCCCAGGCGGCAACCGCGGCCGCTCCCGGTGGCGGCGCCATTGCCGGCCTCATCGCCTTTGCGCCCTATATCGCCATTTTCGCCATCTTCTATTTCCTGATGATCCGGCCGCAGCAGCAGCGCGCCAAGGCGCATCGCGCCATGCTCGATGCCGTGCAAAAGGGCGATGAAGTGGTGACCGGCGGCGGCCTGATCGGCAAGGTGGTGCGGGTGATGGATGCCGAGGTCGAGATCGAGCTGGCGCCGACCGTCAAGGTCAAGGCGCTGAAGTCGATGCTGGCCGATGTGCGCAACCGCAACGCCCCCACCGCCGCCAATGACGGCGGCAAAGCCGCCAAGGCCTGAACATGCTCGATTTTCCGCAGTGGAAGGTCTGGTCGATCATCGGCACCATCGTGCTCGGCCTGTTGTTCGCCATGCCGAACTTCCTGACCGAGCGTCAGGCCGCGTCGCTGCCGTCGTTCCTGCCCAATCACCAGATCAGCCTCGGCCTCGATCTGCGCGGCGGCTCGCACCTGATGCTGGAAGCCAGCACCGATGATGTGCGCAAGACCAAGCTGGAAAGCCTTGAGGAAACCGTACGCAGCGAACTGCGCCAGGCCGATGGCGGCGCCATCGCCTATACCGATATCTCGACCGCCGGCGGCAAGCTGAGCCTGATCATCACCGATACCACCCGGCTCGATGCCGCCGTCGAAACGCTGCGCAAGGTGACGCGGCCGCTGTCCGGCCTGTCGGGCGCCCGCGATGTCGAGGTCAATGTCGTCGATGGCAATCGCATCGTGCTGACCGAAACCGATGAAGGCGTCGCCCAGTCGATCGACAACGCCATGGCCCAGGCCGTCGAAGTCATCCGCAAGCGTATCGATGAACTGGGCACGCGCGAGCCCACGATTGTCCGCCAGGGCGCCAACCGCATCGTCGTGCAGGTGCCCGGCCTGCAGGACCCGTCGGCGCTGAAGGCCTTGCTCGGCAAGACCGCCAAGCTGGAATTCAAGCTGGTCGACGTCACCGCCGACCCGGCCGAAGTCGCCCAGGGCCGCACGCCCCCCGGCAGCCAGATCCTGCCGCTGCTCGAAGGCGGCGCCATTGCCGTCAAGCGCCGCGCCATCATCAGCGGCGATCAGCTGATCGACAGCCAGGTGAGCCAGGACCAGAATGGCGCGCCGGCGGTCAGCTTCCGCTTCGATTCGACCGGAGGCCGCCGCTTTGCCCAGGCCACGCAGGAAAATGTCGGCAAGCCCTTTGCCATCGTCCTCGACGGCAAGGTGATTTCGGCGCCCAACATCAACGAACCGATCCTTGGCGGCTCCGGCATCATTCAGGGCAGTTACACCGTCCAGTCGGCCAATGAGCTCGCCATCCTGCTGCGCTCCGGCAAGCTGCCGGTGGAACTGAAGGTGGTCGAGGAACGCACCGTCGGCCCCGATCTGGGGGCGGATTCGATCCGCGCCGGGGCGATTGCCGCCGCCGTCGCCGTGCTCGCCGTGTCGCTGCTGATGATCGCCAGCTATGGCCGCTTCGGCGTCTATGCCGTCATCGCGCTGGTCATCAACGTGCTGCTCATCCTCGGCGTCATGTCGGTCGGTGGCTTCACCCTGACCCTGCCGGGCATCGCCGGGCTGGTGCTGACCATCGGCGCCGCGGTCGATGCGAACGTGCTGATCAACGAACGCATTCGCGAGGAACAGCGCAAGGGCCGGGGTGTCATCGCCTCGGTCGAGGTCGGCTTCCGCGATGCGACGCGAACGATCTGGGACGCCAACAGCCTCAACATCATCGTCGCCATCATCATGTTCATCTTCGGCTCCGGCCCCATCAAGGGCTTTGCCGTGGTGCTGTCGATCGGCATCGCCACATCGGTGTTCACCGCCGTGACCGTGGTGCGCCTGATCGTGGCGCGCTGGCTGGCCCGGGCGCGCCCGGCCGCGCTCAGCATCTAGGACGCTTGCCATGCCGTTGAAACTCGTCCCCGACAATACCAACATCGGCTTTGTCCGCGTCCGCTTCATCGCCTTTGCGCTGACGGTGCTGCTGACGCTCGGCTCCATCGGGCTGCTCGCCACCAAGGGGCTCAATCTCGGCGTCGATTTCGTCGGCGGCCTGACGATGGAGGTGGAGTTCGCCCAGCCGCCGGCGCTCGACAAGCTGCGCGTCAAGGTCGACAGCCTGGGCGTCGGCACCTCGGCGCTGCAGGAATTCGGCAGCCCCCGCAACATCCTCATCCGCCTGCCGCTGCCGGAAGGCGACCAGGCCGCGGTGCAGAAGGTGGTGGCCAAGGTGCAATCGGGGCTGAAGGCCGATTATGGCGCGGTCAAGTTCCGCCGCACCGAGTCCGTGTCCGGCAAGGTGTCGGGCGAACTCATCGAAAAGGGCATTCTTGCCGTCGTGCTGTCGATGGCGGCGGTGGCGGTGTTCACCTGGTTCCGCTTCGAATGGTTCTTCGGCGTGTCGACCGTGGTGGCGCTGGTCCATGACGTGATCGTGACCCTGGGCTTTTTCGCGCTGACCCAGCTGGAATTCGATCTCAACGTCGTCGCTGCCATCCTCACCATCATCGGCTATTCGCTGAACGACAAGGTCGTCATCGATGACCGCATCCGCGAAAATCTGCGCAAGTACCGGACGATGGACATCGGCCCGATCATCGATCTGTCGGTCAACGAGACCCTGCCGCGCACGGTGATGACGTCGGTGACCGTGCTCGCCGCGCTGATGGCGATGCTGCTGCTGGGGCCGGACGTGATCTTCGGCTTCACCGCCGCCATGGTGCTCGGCATCATCGTCGGCACCTATTCGTCGATCTTCGTGTCGGCGGCGTTGCTGATCTCGCTGGGGGTGAAGAGCCGCGCCGCCCCGGTCGTCGAACAGAATGCCGAACGCGTGGTGCGCCGCAAGGCCTGAACCTGCTCCCTCCCCGCAAGGGGGCGGGATGACGACCTTCCGCGCCCTCAGACGATCGTGCCGATCCCGCCGCAGCTGAGATCGAAGGCGGCCATGCCGTTTTCGAGATCGGTGCTGAACGCCGGCTGGGCGAGGATCCAGTCGGCGGTGTCCGCGCTTTCCTCGGCCGCCGCTTCCAACGCCTCGGCCCATTCGCCGGCTTCGAAATCGCCGCGGCCGACCAAGGCGAGCGCGATCAGTTCGGTCTGCTCATCTTCCGCCAGATCGTCCACCGCGGCGCGCACTTCGGCTTCGGCCGGGTTGTCGCCATCATCCTCGATGGCATCCACGGCGCCATCGTCGCTGGCGTTGGAGCCTTCATCGGGGTCGGTATCGGGGATCAGCACTTCATATTCGCGGGCGCGCAGCATGATGCGGCACAGCGTTTCGAGAGCAATGGTCAGTTCCATGGCGACAGCCTTTCCGGGGGCAGCAGGGTCGTGCCGTGACAACCGCCGGCACCTGCGGGGGTTCCGTTCTCCGAGCCGGCCATCATAGCCTATTTTTCTGGTGTTTTCGCCAGTGCGCGCCTATTCATGACACAGCCGCGACAAGCGCTTGAAGGCATAGAAATACCCCATGGAATCCGAAATCCTGCCGCCCGCCGGCGCGCCCGATATCCAGCCCATCTCGATCGTTTCGGAGATGCGGACCAGCTTCCTCGATTATGCCATGTCGGTCATCGTCGCCCGCGCCCTGCCGGACGTGCGCGACGGGCTTAAGCCGGTGCACCGGCGCATCCTGTGGGGCAGCCATGAAAACGGCTTCACCCCCGGCAAGCCCTATCGCAAATCGGCGCGCATCGTCGGCGATGTCATGGGTAAATATCACCCGCACGGCGACAGCGCGATCTATGACGCGCTGGCCCGCATGACGCAGGACTGGTCGATGCGGCTGCCGCTGATCGACGGCCAGGGCAATTTCGGTTCGATGGACCCCGATGCCCCGGCGGCGATGCGCTACACCGAAGCGCGGCTGGCCAGGCCCGCCGAAGCGCTGCTCGCCGACATCGACAAGGACACCGTCAATTTCATCGACAATTACGACGGGTCGGAACGCGAACCCGCCGTGCTGCCGGCGCGCTTCCCCAATCTGCTGGTCAATGGCGCGTCCGGCATCGCCGTCGGCATGGCCACCAACATCCCGCCGCACAATCTGGGCGAGGTCATCGATGCGGTGCGCGCCTGGCTCGACGACCAGACCATCAGCACCGAAGACCTGATGAAGCATTTGCCGGCGCCGGATTTTCCGACCGGTGCGCTGATCGTCGGCACGTCCGGCCTGCGCCAGGCCTATGAGACCGGCCGCGGCAGCATCATCATGCGCGCCCGCTCGATCGTCGAGGAGGGCCGCGGCGACAAGAAATCGCTGGTGCTGACCGAAATCCCCTATCAGCAGGGCAAGAACGCGCTTGTCGAAAAGATCGCCGAGGCGGTGAAGGACAAGCGCATCGAGGGCGTGTCCGACCTGCGCGACGAATCGAACCGCGAGGGCGTGCGCATCGTCATGGAGCTGAAGCGCGACGCCACGCCGGAGGTCGTGCTCAACCAGGTCTATCGCCACACGCCGGCGCAACAGAGCTTCAGCATCAACATGCTGGCCATCCGTGGCGGCCGGCCGGAACTGATGGGCCTGCGCGACATCATCCAGGCCTTTGTGCAGTTCCGCGAGGAGGTCATCACCCGGCGCTCCAAGTTCGAACTGGCCAAGGCGCGTGACCGCGCGCATCTGTTGATCGGCCTCGTCATCGCGGTTTCCAACCTCGACGAGGTGGTGCGCACCATCCGCGCCGCCGCCAGCCCTGCCGAGGCGCGCGAGGCGCTGCTGTCGCGGGACTGGGATGCTGCCGAAGTGCGCCCCTATCTCGAACTGGTCGAGGCCGGCGATTATGCCGCCGACGCCGCCACCATCCGCCTGACCGACGCCCAGGTCCGCGCCATCCTCGAGCTGCGCCTGTCGAAGCTGACCGCGCTCGGCCGCGAGGAGATCGGCGACGAATTGCGGGAACTCGCCGTCACCATCGCCGAGCTGCTCGAAATCCTCGGGGACCGGGTGAAACTCTATGCCGTGCTGCGCGCCGAGATCGAGGCGGTGGGCGACCAGTTCACCACCAAACGCCGCAGCGAGATCATCGCCGCCGGCGACGATCTGGACGACGAGGATCTGATCGAGCGCGAGGACATGGTTGTCACCGTCACGCACTCCGGCTGGATCAAGCGTGTCGCGCTCGCCGAATATCGCGCCCAGCGCCGCGGCGGCAAGGGCCGCTCCGGCATGGCGACCAAGGACGAGGACGCCGTCACCAACCTGTTCGTCACCAGCACGCACAATCCGGTGCTGTTCTTCTCCAGCGCCGGCAAGGTCTATCGCCAGAAGGTCTGGCGCCTGCCACTCGGCAGTCCGCAGGCCAAGGGGCGTTCGCTCAACAACCTGCTGCCGCTGGCGGAGGGCGAGACGATCACCACCGTGCTGCCGCTGCCCGAGGATGAGGCGGAATGGGGCCGGCTGCACGTCATGTTCGCGACCGCGCATGGCAGCGTGCGCCGCAACGCCATGGACGCCTTCACCAATGTGCCGACCGCCGGCAAGCTCGCCATCCGTTTCGAGGATGGCGACGATGACCGGCTGATCGCCGTGGCGCTGTGCGGCGAGGCCGATGACGTCTTCCTCGCGGCGCGCAGCGGCAAGGCCATCCGCTTCCCGGTCGAGGATGTCCGCGAGTTCGTCTCGCGCACCTCCACCGGCGTGCGCGGCATGACGCTGGCGGCGGGCGACGAGGTCATCTCCATGTCGATCCTCAAGGCCTTTGCGGCGACGCCGCAGGAGCGCGAGGATTATCTGAAGGCGGCAGCGTGGAAGCCGGACCCCGGCGAGCGCGTCCTGTCCGAAACCCGCATGGCGCAGTTCGCGGCGGCGGAGGAGTTCATCCTCACCGTCACCGCCAATGGCTATGGCAAGCGCTCATCGGCGTTCGAATATCGCCAGTCCGGGCGCGGCGGCCAGGGCATCCGCAACATCGGCGAAAGCGAGCGCAATGGCGATGTCGTCGCCAGCTTCACGGCCAAGGACGGCGACCAGCTGATGCTGGTCACCGACCAGGCCAAGCTCATTCGCACCATGGTCGGCCAGGTCGGCATCAAGGGCCGCTCGACGCTGGGCGTGACCCTGTTCGATGTGGCCGGTGACGAGCATGTCGTCTCGGCGGCGCTGATTCCGGCCGAAGATGCCGGTGAGGGCGACGCCGGCGAGGCGGAAACCGAGGCCTGATGCGCCAATAGCCGTGTCATCCCGGGCTTGACCCGGGACCCAGCTTTTCTTTCGCATCTGCCAAGAGAAGCTGGGTCCCGGGACAAGCCCGGGATGACAGCATCTGAAGTTCACCCCGCCCGGAACGTCACCAGCCGCCAGACATAGCCCAGCACCAGCCCGGCGACGACGACATTGGACACCGGTGCCGCCCAGGTGGCGACGCGTTCATAATCGTCCTGCAGCAGATAGCCGGCACTCATCAACAGGCTGGTCCAGATCAGGCTGCCAAGGCCCGACAGCAGCAGGAAGCGGCGCACCGGCATCTGCGCGATACCGGCCGGAATCGAGATGACCGAGCGGATCGCCGGCACCATCCGGCCGAACAGCACGGTCTTGCCGCCATGGCGATCGAACCAGGCCTGGCCGCGGTCGATGTCGGCGGGGCCCAGCGTCAGCCAGCGGCCATGGCGGGCGGCGAGGTCGCGCATCCGCTCCGCCCCGATGGCGCGGCCCAGCGCATACCAGAACCAGGCACCGAGCAGCGAGCCGAGCGTGCCGCAGGCGATGACGCCGGGCAGGGTCAAGGGCCCGCGTGCGGCGACGAAGCCCGCCATCGGCATGAACAGTTCCGACGGGATCGGTGGGAAGATGGTTTCGATGAAGGTCAGCAGCAGGATGCCGGCATAGCCGCCGCGTTCGATGAGCTGGCTGAGCGCCTCGATCATCGCCGCGCCATCACCCCGGCAAAGATCAGCGCCTGCCCCAGATAATAGCTGTACCAGATGATGAGGCCATGAATCAGCGGCGAGCCGACAAAGGCACCGCCCATTCGGATGAAGATCAGCGTGTCGGAAATGACGAAGAGCAGCGCGCCCAGCCCGGTGCCAAAAGGCGCAAAGCGGCTGAGCAGCGCCGCCACCGCCATGCCGCAGAGCAGGACGGCATAGAGCATCAAGGGGCCGATCGCGGCGCCTTCCGGCATGACCAGCGCCGGCATGGCGAGGCCGAAGCCGATCAGCGCCGTCGCTGCGACACGGTCGAGCGGCGCGAGGCCCGGTCGGCGCTGGCAGGCGTAGAAGACCATGGCGATGCAGTGCCCGACGGCAAAGGCGCCGGCGCCGATGAAGAACAGGCCGGGCAATTCCAGCAGCACATCGCCCAGCGCCCCGAACGCCATGATCGCCGCCAGCCACCAGTGCCGTGCCAGCGCCGCGGCAAGCGCCAGCAGCCCCACGCCGGCGCCCTTGGCGATGATCGCGGCAAGGCCGGGAAAGCGCGCATCGACAAGGGGATAGCCCAGGCCGAACAGCAGCGACAGCAGCAGCGGGACGCGGATCGGCGCCATCCATCCCCGTGCCGGTGTTTGCAAAACCCCATTCATTTGCTGTTCATTGCGCAAGGCGGGCGCCGGCGCAATCTAATCGCTTCGCAAGCCGCCGGAATCGGAGTAATACGCACGCTGCGCGGGGACTGCGCATGACTCTTTGACGGAGACTTTCAGATGAAGACTGCTCTGACGCTGGTGGCTGTTGCCAGCCTTGGTCTGCTCGCCGCTTGCGGTGAAAAGGCTGCTGAAACCACCACGACGACCACCACCGAAACCGCTGCTCCGGCTGCTGATGCGATGGCCACCACCGAAACCGCTCCGGCCGCTGCCGATGCGATGGCCCCGGCTGCTGACGCGATGGCCGCCCCGGCCGCTGACGCCGCTGCTGCCGGCGATGCCATGAAGGCTGGTGCCGACAAGGCTGCCGATGCCATGGCCGCTGGTGCCGACAAGGCCGGCGACGCCATGAAGGCCGGCGCCGACAAGGCCGCCGATGCGATGAAGAAGTAAGCACTTCTTCCAACGCAACGATCGAGGGGGCCGGGTCCGACAAGGATCCGGCCCCTTTTTTCGTTCAATCGCCATTCAATTCGCCAGCTCTATCGCGGACGGCATTGGCCAATGGCCGACAAGTGATTATGACGCAGCGCGAGGGCCGGGCATCGCCGCCAGCCCCAAGGGATTTGGGAGAGGTTTTCACATGAAGAAGCTGACGCTGCACCTGGGCGCCATCCTGCTGGCGAGTGCCGCCATCATCGCCACCCCGGCGCTGGCCAAGGACAAGAAGGAAGCCGCCGCTCCGGCGCCCGCGCCGCCGAAGCTGACCAAGGCGGTGCAGCTGGCGCTCATCGAAGCGCAGAAGCTGCAGGCCGCCGGCGATTTCAAGGGCGTGCTCGCCAAGGTCGCCGAAGCCGAAGCCGTGCCCAATCCCACCCCGGACGATGTGTTCTACACGGTCAACGCCAAATATGGCGCGGCCGCGGCGCTGAAGGACAATGCGCTGCTGGAAGACACGATGAAGAAGATGCTGGCCACCGGCCGCATCTCGCCGGAAAACACCGTGATCATCACCCGCCAGCTGGGGGCGTTTGCGCTCAATCGCAACGATTACGCCGGTGCCATCGGCTATTTCGAACAACTGACCAAGCTGAAGCCGGATGATGCCGGTCCCTGGGAAACGCTCGCCGAAATGTATTTCTCGACCGGGCAGAAGGCCAAAGCCTTCGATGCCTATGGCACCGCCATTGCCAAGGAAACCGCCGCCGGGCGCAAGCCGACCGAACAATGGTATGTCCGCCGCTTCCAGTTCGCTGTCGACGGCAAGCTGACCGACAAGGTGGTGCCGGGTGGCGTCGATCTGCTGAAGGCCTATCCGAGCCCGGCCAACTGGCGCATCGCCATCGTGCTGGTGCGCGATTCCCTGCCGGATCTCGACGAACAGACCGATCTCGACTTCCTGCGCCTGCAGGCCGCCACCGATTCGCTGAACGGCGAAAAGGACTATGCCGAATATGCTGATACGGCACTGCGCCGCGGCTTCCCTGGTGAAGCCCAGTTCGCCATCAACGACGGCATCGCCAAGAAGTCGCTGAGCCTGACCAAGCCCTATGTGAAGGAATTGCAGGTCGCGGCGAACAGCAAGGTGCCGGCCGACAAGGCCTCGCTTCCAGGGCTGGAAAAGGATTCCAAGGCCAGCCCCAAGGCGGCGCTCGGCACCGCCGATGCCTATTATGGCTATGGCGACTATGCCAAGGCGGTGACGCTGTACAAGATGGCCGTCGGCAAGCCGGGCATCGACCCCGCCCAGGCCAATCTGCGCCTCGGTGCCGCGCTGGCGCGCTCCGGCGACAACGTGGGTGCCGCCGAATCCTTCAAGGCGGTGAAGGGCGGCCCGCGCGAAACGCTGGCGCAATTCTGGCTGATCAAGGTCGGCGGCTGATCGCCTCGCAAGGCGATCGCGATCAACCCGGCGGAGACAACTCCGCCGGGTTTTTCATGCCCGAATGCGACCAGTCGGCACCAGCCCGCTCCCGCGCCCGGCCACCCACAGCGTAAACTGGAATTGGGTGGCCGGGCGGGGGAGCGGGCTGGTGCCGACGGATCGCAAACGACTCTCGCGCTTCCCAAAATCGCCCCCACCGCCTATGGAGGCGCGACTCACCCGCACCGGAGTCGCACAGCATCATGGATATTCGTCTCGGCCTCACCTTTGACGATGTGTTGCTGGTGCCGGCGGCCTCGGCGGTGCTGCCCAGCATGGCCGATACCTCGACGCGGGTGACGAAGGGCATCAGCCTCAACATCCCCATCCTGTCGTCCGCGATGGACACCGTCACCGAAGCCGCCATGGCCATCGTCATGGCCCAGGCCGGCGGCATCGGCGTGCTGCACCGCAACCTCACCGTCGATGAACAGGCCAATGCGGTGCGCCAGGTCAAGCGGTCCGAAAGCGGCATGGTCGTCAATCCGGTGACGATGCGGCCGGACCAGACGCTCGGCGACGCCCGCGCGCTGATGGCGCACCACACTATCTCGGGCTTTCCGGTGGTAGAGCGCGACGGTCGCCTCGTCGGCATCGTCACCAACCGCGACATGCGCTTTGCCGGCAATGTCGACCAGCCGATCGCCGAGCTGATGACGCATGAGCGGCTGGTCACCGTCCGGCAGGGCGTGTCGGAAGCCGAAGCCCGCCGTCTGCTGCACCTGCACCGCATCGAAAAGCTGCTGGTGGTCGATGACGCCGGCCATTGCATCGGCCTGATCACGGTCAAGGACATCGAGCGTGCCGTCACCTATCCCAACGCCACCAAGGACGCCGCCGGCCGCTTGCGCGTCGCCGCCGCCACCACCGTCGGCGATACCGGCTATGAGCGCACCGAAGCGCTGCTCGACGCCGAATGCGACCTCATCATCGTCGATACCGCACACGGCCACAGCGATCGCGTCGCCGAAGCGGTGACCCGCATCAAGAAGCTCAGCAACGCCGCCCAGGTCATCGCCGGCAATGTCGCCACCGCCGAAGCCGCCCGTGCGCTGATCGGCGCCGGGGCTGACGGCATCAAGGTCGGCATCGGGCCGGGCTCGATCTGCACCACCCGCGTCGTCGCCGGTGTCGGCGTGCCGCAGCTGACCGCGGTTATCGATACCGCCGAAGCGGCCGCCAAGCTCGGCATCCCGGTCATCGCCGATGGCGGCCTGCGCACCTCCGGCGATGTCGCCAAGGCGCTGGCAGCGGGCGCCGCCGCGGTGATGGTCGGCAGCCTGCTCGCCGGCACCGAGGAAGCGCCGGGCGACACCTTCCTGTGGCAGGGCCGTACCTACAAGAGCTATCGCGGCATGGGCAGTGTCGCCGCCATGGCGCGCGGCAGCGCCGACCGCTATTTCCAGCAGGACATCAAGGACCAGCTGAAGCTGGTGCCGGAAGGCATTGAGGGACAGGTGCCCTACAAGGGGCCGGCGACCGCCGTGCTGCACCAGCTGGTCGGCGGCGTGAAGGCGGCGATGGGCTATACCGGCGCCGCGACGCTGGCCGAGTTCCAGGAGCGCGCCGAATTCATCCGCATCACCAACGCGGGCCTGCGCGAAAGCCATGTCCATGATGTGACCATCACCCGCGAAGCCCCGAATTACCCGACGACAGGATGACAATGACCCAGACCCGCCCCGCGCTGCCGTTCGCCGGGGGGGAGGGGGCATGACTCCCGCTGCTCGCGCCCAGGCGGCGATCGAATGCCTCGACCAGGCCATTGCTGCCGCCCGCACCGGGGGGGCTGCCGCCGATACCATCGTGCAGCGCTATTTCAGCACACGTCGCTATGCCGGCTCGAAAGACCGGCGCGCGGTGCGCGACCTGGTGTTCGATGTCATCCGCAGCATCGGCACGCCGCCCGATTCCGGCCGCGCCGCGCTGATCGGCCATGCCCGCGCCCATGCCCCCGAGGTGCTGGCGCTGTTCGGCAGCGAGGGCCATGCGCCGGCGGCGCTGAGCGATGGCGAGGCGGAGGCGCGGCCATCGCTGGCGCCGGGCTGGCAGCTCGACATGCTGCGCACCCGCTTCGGTGACTCGACCACGGCCGAAGTAACCGCCCTGCTGGCGCGTGCCCCGCTCGATCTGCGCGTCAACACGCTGGTCGCCAATCGCGACGAGGTGATGATCGAGCTGCCGGAACTGGCGCCGATGGACCATGCCCATGACGGCCTGCGCGCCCCGGCCGGCCTCAACATCGAAAGCCTGCCCGCCTTTCATGCCGGCAAGATCGAGGTGCAGGACGAAGGCTCGCAGCTGGCGGCGCTGGCGGTGGGGGCCATGCCCGGTGAGACGGTGGTGGATCTGTGCGCCGGCGCCGGCGGCAAGACGCTGGCGCTGGCCGCGGCCATGGCCAACCAGGGCCGGCTGATCGCCAGCGATACCGATCGCGGCCGGCTGTCGGCGATGCCGCAGCGGCTGGCCCGCGCCGGGGTCGGCATTGTCGAGACGCGCCTGCTCAACCCGCGCCGCGAATGGGAAAGCCTCGCCGATCTCGCCGGCCTTGCCGATCGTGTGCTGATCGATGCGCCCTGTTCGGGCACCGGCACCTGGCGGCGCAACCCGGAAGCACGCTGGCGGCTGACGCCCGAGCGGCTGGCGAAGCTGGAGGCCGAGCAGGACCGGCTGCTGCTGCTGGCGGCGGAACTGGTGCGGCCGGGCGGCAGCCTGACCTATGTCGTCTGCTCGCTGCTGCCGGCCGAGGCGGAAGCCCGCATCGCGGCGTTCGTCGCGAAGAAACCCGCGTTCCAGCCCTTGCCCTTCTGCATCCCCGGCGCCCCCGCCGACGTAGCTATGGCGACACTGTCACCGGGGACAACAGGGTGCGACGGATTCTTCATCGCAAGGCTGCAACGGGTCTGCTAGCGTCGGGGCCTGACGTTGGAGCGACTGACATGCGCGTGACCTGGGCGATCCCCCTGATGCTGCTGCTGGCCGGCGCTGCCTCCTCGGTGGCCATCGGCGCCGCGCCGGTGGGCGATGATGTGCTGAAGCCGGTTTCGGTGCAGATGGCCGACGCCGGCCGCAGCGCGCTGGCCCGCGGTGACGCCAACGCCGCCATCGATTTCTTCGAAGCGGCGCTGGCCAGCGACCCCAAGAATGTCGGCGCCTTCACCGGCATTGCCATGAGCTATGAAAAGCTCGGTCTGCCCGGCAAGGCGGTCAAATATTACCGCGAGGCGCTGGCGCTGAACCCGTCGGACCTCGCCGCACTGGAAGGGCAGGGCAAGGCCTTCATCACCCAGGGCGCCACGGCGCGCGCCCAGGTCAACCTCGCCCGTATCAAGGCGCTGTGCAAGACGGACTGCACCGCGGCGACACGGTTGCAGGCGGCGCTGAACACCGCAACGGTGGCGAGCGCGGAACCGGCCAAGACGGCACCGGCGAAGAATTGAGGACCAACTCCCTCCCCCTTGTGGGGAGGGCGACTCACCGAAGGTGAGCGGGGTGGGGGTTACACATGCGGCCACGCGCGTGACCCCCACCCCGCTCGGCTGGTGCCGAGTCGCCCCACCCGCAAGGGGGAGGGAGGGTCTTGCTAATCCGCCATCCCGATATCGATGCGGTTGCCATCCGGGTCCTCGACCACGAATGCGCGCATGCCATAATCCTTGTCGGCTAATGCCTTGATGATCGGCGCGCCGGCCGCCACGCAACGGGCGTGCAGCGCATCGACATCGGACACGAACAGATGCGCGACATTGAACGCCGGCCCGCGATGGCCCGGCGCCAGCAACAGGTGCAATTCGGCGGCATCGCGCTCGACGATGGTGAAGATGACCGGAGTGCCGTTGCGGAAGGTCACCGCGAAACCCAACACCCCGGTATAAAAGGCCACCGCCCGATCGATATCGGCGACGCCGATGCCGGGTGCCATGCGGCCATAGCGGATGTCGTCCTCGCTCATGCGCTACCCCAATCGCGCCGCCGCCCCGGCAAAGGCCGCCACCGGCACGGTTTCGGCGCGGGCTTCCGGGCTGATGCCTTCCGCCACCATCGCCTCCAGCGCGCCGGGCAGGCCCTTCAGGCTGGCGCGCAGCATCTTGCGGCGCTGGCCGAAGGCGGCGGCGGTCAGCGCCGCCAGCCGGGCGGCGGACGCGTCGGCCATCGGCGCCCGCGGCACCAGATGCACGACGGCGGAATCGATCTTGGGTGGCGGCACAAAGGCGCGCGGCGGCAGGGTGAAAGCGATCTTCGCCGTCGTCCGCCACTGCGCCAGCACCGACAGCCGGCCATAGGCATGACTGCCCGGCGCCGCGACCAGCCGCTCGGCGACCTCCTTCTGGAACATCAGCGTCAGGCTCGCCCACCAGGGCGGCCAGGCTTCGGTATCCAGCCAGCCGGTCAGCAGCGCCGTGCCGATGTTGTAGGGCAGGTTGGCCACGATATGCGCGCCCCGGCCGGCCTCGGCAGCGGCATCGACCGCCATGGCGTCGCCCGCAATCACCCGCAATCGCCCGTCCGCCGCCTCGGCAAGCTCGGCGAGCGCCGGCAGGGCGCGATCGTCACGCTCCACCGCCACCACGGATGCACCGGCGCGCAGCAGCGCCCGGGTCAGCCCGCCGGGGCCGGGGCCGACCTCATAGACCGTCTGGCCGGCGAGCGGGCCGGGTACGCGGGCGATGCGATCGAGCAGATTGCCGTCGAACAGGAAATTCTGGCCCAGCGACTTTTTGGCATTGAGCCCGTGGCGCGCGATGACCTCGCGCAGCGGCGGCAGGTCGGCGAGGCTCAAGCCGCGGCCGTCCGGCGCGCGACGCAGGCGCCGGCCATGCGGATCGCCTCGATCATCGCGCGCGGATTGGCCTGGCCGCGCCCGGCGATGCCAAAGGCGGTGCCATGATCGGGCGAGGTGCGCACCACCGGCAGGCCGAGCGTGACGTTGACGCCATCATCGAAATGTAGCGTTTTCAACGGGATCAGCGCCTGGTCATGGTACATGCACAGCGCCGCATCATAATGCTGCCGGGCTTCGGCATGGAACATGGTGTCGGCAGCCAGCGGCCCGCGCACATCCACGCCTTCGGCCAGCAGCACCTCGATGGCCGGGCGGATGATGTCGAGCTCCTCGCGGCCCAGCGTGCCGCTTTCGCCGGCGTGCGGGTTCAGCCCGGCGATGACGAGGCGCGGCGCGGCGATGCCGAAATCCCGCGCCAGCGCCCGTGCCGTCACCCGGGCCTTGGCGATGATCAGCTCTGATGTGAGCAGGCGCGGCACATCGGCGAGCGGCGTATGGACAGTGATCGGCACGGTGCGCAAGGACGGCCCCGCCAGCATCATCACGGCATTGCTGGCGGCGATGCCGCAGCGTTCGGCGACGAATTCGGTCTGGCCGGGATAGTTGAACCCGATGCTGTAGAGCTGCGCCTTCGACACCGGCCCGGTGACGATGCCGCCGGCGACACCGTTGCGGGTCAGGCCGACGGCGATCTCCAGACTGTCGAGCGCACAGCGGGCGCCGGCGAGATTGGGATCGCCCGGCACGATGTCGCCGGGATCATCGACCTGCACCAGCGGCAGGCCATGGGCAAAGGCGGCAGCGGCCTCGCCCGGCGTTGCCAGCGTGATGATGGGTCCGGACCAGACGGCGGCGATGGCGCGGCGGTCACCCACGGCGAAAAACGCCGGCAGGCCTTCCGCCTCGCGCCGGTCCCAGGCCGCGCTGATCACTTCCGGTCCGATGCCGGCCGGATCGCCGATGGAGACGGCGAGGGGGGCCGGCGCGGTCATCAGCGATAGTCGACGATGGCGTCGCGCCGAAGATCGCGCAGATAGCGGCGGGCGCGCATGTTCACCCGCTCATCGTTCATCTGCGAATAGATTTCATCGAAGCTGGGCAGCTTGGCCTGGGCGGCGCTGTCGTCGCGGCCGCACAGCACCAGCACGCGCAGACCGTCCCGCGAGGAGCCGAAGGCCGGGGTCGCCTGGCCGATCGACAGGCCGCCGATGATCTGCTGCAGCGCCGGCGGCAGGTCCTTCAGCTTGATGGCGTCGTTGATGGCGACTTCGGCACCCAGCGTCTTCGCCACCTCTTCGGCACGGCCGCAGCCGCCCATGCTCTGCGTCGCGTCCTGGAACGCCTTCAGCTTGACGCGGGCATCCTGCTCGGTGGTATCCGGCGGCAGCGGCAGCGAGATCTGCTTGAGGCTGAGGATGGCTTCGCTGGGGTCGGCAGAGAGGACCTGGCGTTTGCCGATCAGCGCCATGATGGCGATGCCGCCGGGCACGCGAATGGGGTCGCTGATCGAGGTCGCCGGGCTGCCGCTGCTCAGCGTGGTGACGACCGGCGCCACGGCATCGTTCAGCTGTTCGGCGCGCACCCAGCCGAGATCGCCACCAAGACCGGCGGTCGAGGCTTCCGAAAACTGCCGGGCATAGGCGACGAAGCTGGCGCCGCCGCGGATCTGGCCGACGATGCGGTTGGCATCGTTCATCACCCGGTCTTCGGTTTCCGGCGTCGCCGACAGGAAGATTTCGCCGACATGATATTCGTCCTTGCCCTTGGCGGCGTTCAGCTTGGCGATCACCGCCTGCACTTCATCATCGCCGACATTGACCAGCGGCTCGACCTTGCGGCGCAGCACCCGGCTCCACGCCAGTTCGCCCTTGATCTGGGCCTTGATGGCGGTGGGGGAGGAGCCGTTCTGGCGCAGATAGGCCTCGAACGCCGCCGGCGAACGCTTGAAATTCTGGGCGACGCGGTTGAAGGCCTGATCGACCTCGGCATCGCTGATGCGGATGTCGTTGCTGGCGGCTTCCTGGATCTGCAATTTCTCGTCGATCAGGTTGCGCAGCACCTGCAGGCGCAGCCGCGGCCGTTCCTCGTCGGAAATCTTGCCGCCATTGGCGGCGACGACCAGGTTCACGCGCTGGTCGATATCGGTATCGGTGATGACGTCACCATTGACGATGGCCTGGGCCTTGCGCAGCGTCGGGTCGATATCGCCGACAACGCGCATTTCCGGCAGGTCGGCGGCGGCGAAACCGGCCGGCGCTTCCTGCGCGGTGGCGCTGGCGGTGGTGGCCAGCAGGGCAGCAATGAACAGCGAATTCAGACGCATCGAGTTCTCCGAAGCGGGCAAGATCGGCCCCGCGACCGGCGGCAATGCCCTGCCTTAGCGCAAGGGCAGGACAACGGCAAAGCGCGTCTTTGCCCACGCGCATGTTAACAGTGGCTGAAAAGCTGCGGAGGAGCGGGCTGGCCCCGGCTTCGCGAAGCCGGATGAAGGTCAGCGCCCCAGCGTCTTGAAGGCGAGGCTGAGCAGGAAGGTGTTGCCGGGCCGGAAATCGCGGTCACCGATATAGTCGCGCCGCCAGCTGAGGCCGAAGCGGAAGCATTCATCCTCATATTCGGCGCCGATGCGGTGGCGGATGGCGTTGAAGCCATTGCCGGTGGCGGCGGGGTTTTCGGCCTTGGTGGTCAGATCGATGATCGCCGAGCCGAACACCGACCAGAAGCGGGCAAAGGCGACGCGGCCGCCGGCGCGCAATTCGGCGCGATCCTCAAGGTCTTCCAGCTGGATGTTGCGGTTGAGCTTGACGTAACCGATGCTGGCATAGGTGCGGCGGCTGCCGAAGGCGATATCGAATTCGTTGCGGCGCACGGCGAGGTTGCTGCGGTCGACGCGGAAGCGGTGGGTGAGCTCGATGAGGCTGCCGATCTTCAGATTGGTGCGGCCGACGAAATCGCTGAGCTGGTCGGACAAGCCGGTGCCGGCCGGAAATTCATTGCCATCGCCGGCGAGGCGCAGCGACTGGCCGACCTCGCTTTTCAGCGACCAGCCCGGCCGGTCGAGCGTGTATTGCACGCCATAGGTCAGCCGCGTGCCGCCTTCGAACCGGTCATAGCCCGGGAAGCGGTTGAGATCGAACAGGCTGATGTCTTCCAGTTCGATGGCGCGGCTGTCTTCATTGGGCAGGCCGTTGTTGAGGCCGGTCGGCGCCGCGACCAGCTGCACGCGCGGCGTGATGGTCTGGGTGCCGCCCAGCGCCGGGCCGGCGAACGGCCATTCCATGTTGAGCGCCACCAGCGGCACGACACGGCCGTGCACGCCGGACAGGCCGGCATATTCGGGCAGGGTGGCCTTGGCCGGGTCGGCGACATTGTAAAGGTCGCCGCGGACCATGGCGGTGGCGGTGATGCGCTGGCCCAGCCCGGTCAACAGGCTGCGATCCCAGCGGCCGAAGGCGAGGCCGCGCGCCACGCTCTGCCCGTCGGTGCGGAACAGGTTCATCGTGTTGGCGCCGATCTGGACGCGGCCGCCCAGCACCGCCTGGTCGGGGCGCCAGTCATAATCGATCAGCGGCAGCACAAAGGGGATTTCGCCGGCCGTGTCGCTGGCGCGCAGGCCCTGAAACGCCCAGGCCGAGACGGCGAAATAGGAATTCGCCGTCTGCCGCTCCAGCGCATAGGTGGAGCGCAGCATGTCGTCATAGCCAAGGCCATAAAGCCGGTTGAAGGTATCGTCGGTGGTCAGCCGGATCGAGAAGCGCGACCGCCAGGTCGGCGTGTGCTGGAACTGGCCCTTGATGCCCAGATAGCCGCGAAAGCGGTTGCCGCGATCGACGAGATTGCCATTGGCATCGACGTCGCCGAGCCGTGTGTAGGTGAACAGGCTGTCGAGCTGCACCGGCCCGGCGCGAAACAGCCGCCGCGCCTGCACCTGCAAGGCGGGATTGACCGCGGTGTAGAGCCAGGGGGTGACCGTATAGTCGCGGTCGGGCGCGCTGGCGAAATGCCAGGGCAGGCTGATCCCCAGCCCCAATTGCCGTTGCAGCTGGATGCCGGGCAGCAACAGCCCGCTGACCTGCTTGGCCTCGCCATCCGGATGCGAGAAGCTGGGCAGGTACATCACCGGCACGCCGAACATTTCGAGGCTGGCATTGCGATAGGACAGGCGGTGGCGGTTGCGGTTGTAGCTGATGCGCAGCGCCTTCACCCGCCACACCGGATCGTGCGGGCAGCCGGCGCTGTCGACGACGGCGCAAGGGCTGTAAATGGCGCGGCGCAGGGTGATGGTATCGCCGCTGCGCTGGCCTTCGGTCGCCGCCAGCCGGCCGCCGTCGTTGAGCACGAGCAGGATATTGTCGATGGCGCCATCCTTCAGCGTGTCGGTCAGCTCCACCCGGTCGCCGAGCGCCTGATTGCCTTCGGGATCGGTGCTGATGACATGGCCGATGGCGGTGACGACATGGGTCTTGCGGTTGTATTCGATGCTGTCGGCTTCCAGCTTCCAGGCGTCGCGGTTCAGCCGCACCTTGCCGGTGGCGGTGACGATGTCGCCGGTTTCATCATAGCGCAGCTCATCGGCTTCGAAATTGATGATGTCGCCGGGCGCGATGATGTCGCCACCGTCGCGCGGTTGTTCGGGGGGCGTGGGGGTGTCCTGGGCGCAGACCGGGCCGGCGAGGGCCATGGCCACGCTGGCCAGCAACGAAAGCCGGAGGCTGGCAGGGCGGGGGCAAGCAAAACGCACAGCCGCTGGCTTAGGTTGGAAAAGCGGCATTGGCTAGAGAGCAGCATGCGTCCCCAAGAATTTTCGCGCCCGCTTCCGCCCGTCGGCAACAGCGGCTAGAGACGGGCAAAGCCCTTTGTGACCGACAGGATTTGATGATGCAGACCGTCTTTGCTGCCCAAGTTGATTCGACGCCGCATGCGCTGGTCGTGCTGGTCGGGCCGGACCTGGCGATGACGGCCGCCGCCGCCGCTGCGGACGCTGCCAGTGGCGGCCAGCTGCGCCGCGCGCTCGAATCGGCGCGCTTCGATGGCAGCGCCGGCAGCTGGTGCGAACTGCTGGCGCCACATGGGCTGAGCGCCACCCGGCTGTGCGCGGTGGGCAGCGGCGCACTCGACAAGGCCGAGGCCGCGGTCTGGGAACGCATCGGCGCGACGATCAGCGCCCGGCTGCTGGTCGGTGGCGAAACCCGCGCCAGCGTCGATCTGACCGGCATCGAAACCGCACTGCCGCTGGCCGGGGCCGCCGCGCATCTGGCGCACGGCGCCGCGCTGCGCGCCTATCGCTTCGACAAGTATCGCACGACGATGAAGGACAAGGACAAGCCGACGCTCGCCCAGCTCGACGTCATCGGCGCCGGCGCGGCGGGCGCGCTGCACGCCGAACTGACCGGCATCGCCGCCGGCGTGAAGCGCACCCGCGACCTCGTCAGCGAGCCGGCCAACATCATCTATCCGGAAAGCTTCGTCGCCAGCGCCAGCGATCTCGCCGGGTTGGGCATCGAGCTGACCGTGCTCGATGAAGCCCAGATGCAGGCGCTCGGCATGGGCGCGCTGCTCGGCGTCGCGCAGGGCTCGGTGCGGCCGCCGCGGCTGCTGGCGATGCGCTGGAACGGCACCGGCAACCCGGATGCGAAGCCGGTGGTGCTGGTCGGGAAGGGCGTTACCTTCGACACCGGCGGCATCAGCCTGAAGCCGCCGGCCGGCATGGAGGACATGAAGTGGGACATGGGCGGCGCCGGCGCCGTCACCGGCGCGATGCATGCGCTGGCGGCGCGCAAGGCCAAGGCGCATGTCGTCGGCGTCGTCGGCCTGGTCGAGAACATGCCCGATGGCAATGCCCAGCGCCCCGGCGATGTCGTCACCAGCATGAACGGCCAGACCATCGAGGTGATCAACACCGATGCCGAAGGCCGGCTGGTGCTGTGCGACGCGATCTGGTGGGCACAGGAACAGTTCGACCCCGAAGTCGTCGTCGATCTGGCGACGCTGACCGGTGCCATCATCATCTCGCTCGGCCATGAGTATGGCGGCCTGTTCGCCAATGACGATGGCCTTGCCGCCCAGCTGCAAAAGGCCGGCGAAACCAGCGGCGACCGGCTGTGGCGGATGCCGATCGGCGATGCCTATGACAAGCTCATCGACAGCCCGATCGCCGACATCAAGAATGTCGGCCCGCGCGAAGGCGGCTCGATCAGCGCCGCGCAGTTCATCAAGCGCTTCGTCAAGCCCGGCGTGAAATGGGCGCATCTCGATATCGCCGGCATGGTCTGGGCTTCGAAGGCCGGGCCGCTGTGGGACAAAGGCGCCACCGGCTATGGCGTCCGCCTCCTCGATCGCTTCATCGCCGAAAATTACGAACTCTAAAACCTCTCCCCTTGGGGGAGAGGTCGGACTCGCGAAGCGAGCCGGGTGAGGGGTCTCACTTGACCGGGCAACAATGATCGACATCGGCTTCTACCAGCTCGCCAGCCGCCGCGCCGAAGATGTCGTCGCGCAGCTGGTCACCCGCGCGCTGGGCGCCGGCTATCGCATCGCCATTCGCGCCGGTGATGCCGCGCTGCTCGCCCGCGTCGATGCGGCGCTGTGGCTGCCGGCGGCCAGCTTCGTGCCGCACGGGCTGGACAGCGATCTGGGTTCGGAGCGCGCTGCCGGCCAGCCGGTGCTGCTGACGCATGCGCCGCTGCCCGCCGCCAATGGTGCCGACTGTCTGATGCAGCTGGGCGATGACCTGCCCGATGACCTCACCGGCCTCAGGCGCGCCCTCTATCTGTTCGACGATGCCGCATTGGAAACGGCGCGAGCACGCTGGCGGCGCGTCGCCAAAACCGAGGGTTTTCAGCCGGTCTATTGGCGTGAAGGCGAGGGCGGGCGCTTCGAAAAGGCCGCCTGAGCTTGCCTTCGCGCCCGCACGCGGCTAGAGGGCCGCATCCTTTCAACCCAGATTTTCCATAACCGGAGTTTTCCCCGTGGCCATCACGCGCACCTTTTCGATCATCAAGCCCGACGCCACCCGCCGCAACATCACCGGCAAGGTCAATGCCATGATCGAAGCCGCCGGCCTGCGCATCGTCGCGCAGAAGCGCCTGCACCTGACCCAGGCCCAGGCCGAAGGCTTCTACGCCGTCCACCGCGAGCGCGGCTTCTTCGGTGAACTGGTCGCCTTCATGATCTCCGGCCCGGTCGTCGTCCAGGTGCTGGAAGGCGAAGACGCCGTGCCGGCCTATCGCGCCATCATGGGCGCCACCAACCCGGCCAATGCCGACGCCGGCACCATCCGCAAGGAACTCGCCGAATCGATCGAAGCCAACACCGTGCACGGTTCGGATTCGGACGAGAACGCCGCCATCGAAATCGCCTATTTCTTCGCCCAGACCGAAATCGTCGGCTGAGGCGCAGCGCCCGCAGCACGTCGCGGAAACGCCGCGTGCTGGCGGGCGCCAGCCCCGGCGGCGGGGCGGTTGGCCAAAATCAGCCGAACGCGTCGGACATCAGCCCGGGCTCTGCCCGGGCTTTTTGTTGTCGGCAGGGCCTAGCGTTCCACTTCGACCCAGGGCGCCAGAGCCGGATCCAGATCCGTGGATGTCACCGGCCCCATGCCGATGATCTGGACCACGGCCGCTTCGTCGCTGTTCGATCCGTCCCAATGCACGCCGCCCGCCGGATGGAACATGTAACTGCCCGCCGGCATCGCTGTTGCCGATTTCGGATCGAACTGCGGGCCGGTACCGGCGGCCCATCGGCCTGACAGCACGGTGACATGCCGGTCCTGGCTGTGGGTATGCGGCCGATCCATGACATGGGGCGGAAAGCGCACGCGGATGACATAAAGACCCGGCTTGCCGGGATTGCCCGCGATCAAGGCCGACATGACGCCATGGCTGTCCGGAACGGGCCGCCAGTCGATCTGGTCGGGCCTTACCGTCACGAAACCGGTTGCGACAGCCGACGCAACGGCTGCGCCAGCGAGCATTGCCGTGCCGACAAGTGCGAGCCGTTTCACGATGGGCATCCGGATATCTCCTGCAATTTGCCGAAGCGGTGGTGTCCGCCGCTGCGCCGCAAGAGGAGCGCGGCAGGCCTTCCGAAGTCAATGGCCGTCGGAACTGACAGCCATGGTGTTTCAACCAAGCGCCCGGGCGACGATGGCATCGACATGGATGCCGGCGCAGTCGACCAGCGGAAACGGCGCCGTCGCGGCGTCAAAGGCCAGCGCAAGATCGGTGCCGCCGAGCATGATGGCATCGACCTGATCATCCTCCAGCAACTGCCGCGCCGCCGCCAGAAACACGGCGCGCTGTGCGGCGGTGACGGCGCCCGCTGTCGCCATGGCGGTATAGGCGGTGTGCACCTGATCCAGCATGGCGCCGCGCGGCGGCACGATCTCGGCGCTGGCGATGCTGCCATAGAGCCGTGTCGCCATCACCGTGCGCGTGCCCAGGATGCCGATGCGGCGCAGCCCGCGGGCGGTGACGGCACTTTCGATGGCGCTGACCATGTCGATGATCGGCAGCGGTGACACGGCGGCAAAGTCGCGGATGCAGAAATGCCCGGCGATGGAGGTGACGGCGACACAGTCCGCCCCCGCCGCCGCCAGCCGTGCGGTGACGCGGGCGTAGATCGCCACCTGTTCGGCAACGGCGTTGCCGGCCAGATTGGCCAACAGGGTCGGCGCATCGGCATGGACGATGGTCATGTCGAGCGGCGCACCGCGCGCCGCAAAGGCAGCGACCAGCCGGCGATAATAATGGTCGGTCGCTGCCGGGCCGATGCCGCCGATCAGGCCGATGTGCATGTCAGAACGGCAGTGCCGCGAGCCGCTTCGGCGCACTCGCGCGCCAGCTGCGGGCCAGCCAGCCCTCGATATGCGCCCAGTCGATGTCGCCGCTGTCGAGCCTGATGCCGATCCAGCCGGACGGGCCGAGATAGGCCGGGCGATAGTAGAGATCGGGGTCGTTTTCGATCAGCTGCGCCTGTTCCTCCAGCCCGCTCGCCTTGACCAGCAGGCCGGTGACGCCATCGTGATGATGGTCATAGCTGAAATAGGCGAAGAATTTGCCACCCTCGACGAAAAAGCCCGGCGAACCATGCGACAGCTTTTCGGCCGCGGCGGGCAGGGCGAGCGCCAGGGTGCGGATACGGGCGAGCAGGGCCTCCGGGCTGGTGCGGTCACGGATCAGCTGGGCCAGTACGCGCGGATAGAGCTGGTGCTCGGCATAATGCACGCGATTTGCCAGCGTGTCGGGCGTGTCGCCGGGCAGCACGGCGACGCGGACCTGCCCCAGGATCGGGCCATCGTCGAGCGCCGGGGTGACGAGGTGCACGGTGCAGCCGGTGACCGTCTCGCCGGCGGCCAGCACCGCCTCATGCACGTCGAGGCCCTTGTGCGCCGGCAGCAGCGAGGGGTGGATGTTGAGGCAGCGCCCCTGCCATTTCGCCACGAACGCATCGGATAGCAGGCGCATGTAACCGGCCAGCGCGACGATCTCGACGCCGGCGCGGGTCAGTTCCGCATCGATGATCGCATCGAATTCGGCGCGCTTCAGCCCCTGATGGGCGTGGGCGAACACCGGCACACCCTCGGCGCGTGCGAGGTCGAGGCCCGGCGCATCGGGGACGTTGGAGGCGACTAGCACGATC
The DNA here is from genome assembly GCA_002256005.1 of Alphaproteobacteria bacterium PA4. Classification (GTDB taxonomy): domain Bacteria; phylum Pseudomonadota; class Alphaproteobacteria; order Sphingomonadales; family Sphingomonadaceae; genus Sandarakinorhabdus. The sequence continues at coordinate 25,096 of NKIQ01000016.1, forward strand.
TCATAGGGGCAATCGGGTGCCTGCGACGCATAGAGCAGCGCCGCCATGTTGGAGCCGCGCCCCGAAATCAGCACGCCGATCCGGACGCGGTCAGCCCCAACCCGTTCAGCCATTGTGGCTCGCCGTCCACGCCGCGGCGCTGCCCCAGCTGCCGGCGGCGCCGATCACGTCGCAGCCCTTGGCCTCGGCGATGACATGGCCGATGACGCTGGCACTCTCGCCGGCGGCGGACAGTGCCGCCAAAACCGCATCCACCGTATCGGCAGCGACGACGATGACCATGCCGGTGCCGCAGTTGAAGGTGCGCGCCATTTCTTCGGGCGCGATGCCGCCTTCGCGGCGCAGCCAGTCGAACAGCGGCGGCAGCGGCGGCGCCTCGACGATGGCGCGGGCACCCTCGGGCAGCACGCGCGGGATATTTTCCAGGAAACCGCCGCCGGTGATATGCGCCATCGCCTTGATCTGGCCGGCACGCACCAGCGGCAGCAGCGACCGGACATAGATGCGCGTCGGCACCAGCAGCGCTTCGCCCAGCGACAGGTCCGGCGCGAATGGCGCGGCGCTGGCCAGCGCATGGCCGCCGCGGGCGATGATGCGGCGGATGAGCGAAAAGCCGTTGGAATGGGCGCCGGAGGAGGCGATGCCGATCAGCACATCGCCCGGCCCGACGCGGTCGCCGGTCAATTGCTCGCCGCGCTCGACGGCGCCGACGGCAAAGCCAGCGAGGTCGTAGTCATCGGCGGCGTACATGCCCGGCATTTCGGCGGTCTCGCCGCCGATCAGCGCGCAGCCGGCGATGCGGCAGCCTTCGGCGATGCCGCTGACCACGGCTTCGGCGGTTTCCAGCAGCAATTTGCCGCTGGCGAAATAATCGAGGAAGAACAGGGGTTCGGCGCCCTGCACGATCAGATCGTTGACGCACATGGCGACCAGATCGATGCCGACCGTGTCATGCTTGCCGATGTCGATGGCCAGCCTGAGCTTGGTGCCGACGCCATCATTGGCGGCGACGAGCAGCGGGTCCTTGTAGCCGGCACCGCGAACAACAAACGCCCACGCTTCGGGCTTGGCATTCTGCCCCGCCCCGCTAGAACGCTTGTCCTGTGTCGCTGCTTGCCCGCCTTTGCCTGTGTTTCGCCCTGCTGGCCGCCGGTCCGGCGCTGGCGCAGGATTCGGGTGGCAGCGCCTATGCCATCGGCGGCATCGATGTCGATGTGACGGCGGCCAATCCCAATGCCGCGCGCATCACCGCCTATCGCATCGCCCAGCGCAAGGCCTGGCCCCTGCTCTGGGCGCGGCTGACCGGCGCGGCGGCCGCGTCGGCGCCGCATCTCAGCGACGGCCAGCTCGATGGCATCGTCTCCGGCATCGAAAGCCAGGGCGAGCGCTTCTCGATGACGCGCTATATCGCGCGGCTGGGGGTGGTCTTCGATCGCTCGCGCGCCTCGGCCTATTTCGCCGGGCAGGGGGGTGCGCTGCAATCGCCGCCGATGCTGCTGCTGCCGGTGTGGCGCGATGGCGGCGCCAGCACGCTCTATCAGGCGAAAACACCGTGGCGCGCCGCCTGGGCGCGCTATCGCGAGAATGTGACGCCGATCGACTATGTCGTCGCTTCGGGGTCACCGGGCGACAATCTGGTGCTGACCGGCTGGCAGGTGCGGCGGCCGGAACGCGCCGGCTGGCGCAACATCCTCAACCGCTTCGATGCCGTCGATGTGCTGACGGCAGAAGCACGGGTGACGCGCAGCTGGCCGGGCGGGCCGATTTCGGCCGAATTCATCGCCCGTCACGGTCCGGACGCTGCCGAATTGGGCCGCTTCACGCTGAGCACGACCAGCCCGGAAGGGCTGGACGCGATGCTCGACACCGCGGTGCGCCAGATCGACGACATCTATGGCGAGGCGCTGCGGGCCGGGCGCCTGCGCGCCGAGGTCGACCTGTCGGCCGACATGGCGCCGCTGATCGGCGCCGCCCCGCTGATCGGATCGGCGGCGAGCGAGGAGGAGGTCGACGGCAGCAGCGCCAGCGCCAGTGTCGAAGCGGCGATGGCCACCCCCGATGCCGCAACCGCGACCGCGCTGGAAGGCCAGTTGCGCCGCATTGCCGGCGTCAGCGGCGTCACCGTCACCAGCCTGTCGCTGGGCGGCACGACGCGCATGCTGATCACCTACACCGGCAGTTACGAGGCTTTGCTCTATGCGCTCGACGGCAAGGGCCTGCGCCTCGTCGTCGAAAACGGCCAGACCGTGTTGCGCCGCCGGATCGCCGGCGACACGCCGGTGCCGGCACCCGCTGGGCCACCCCCCGCAGCGCCGGCGCCGACCACGCCGGCGGTACCGCTCGCCGAGCCGGCGCGCCGCGCCCGGCCTGACCCGGCAGCAGCGGCCAAGCCCGCAGCGACACTGCCGCCCAAGCCGGCCGCGACGCCGCCGACGAAGCCCGCTGCTGCGCCGCGCAAACCCTCCGCCCCCATCGATCTACTGCCGGTCAAATGAGCGACGATCCCTGCCCGCCGTCGCGCGCCACCGGCCTCAGCCTTGCCGACCGGCTCAGCCTGCCGCGCATCCATTGGGGCTGGCTGCTGCTCATCTTCGCCTTTGTCGCGCTGTTCTGGGCGGCGCGCGGTGTCATCGGGCCGTTCGTCGCCGGCTTCATCGTCGCCTATCTGCTCGATCCACCGGCGCAGCGGCTGGAGCGCTGGGGCTGGCCGCGCTGGCTGGCGGCGGCCGTCGTGCTGGTGATCTTCGTTGCGGTCATCGCCGTCATCGTGCTGGCCAGCGCGCCGATCATCCAGGCCGAGGTGCTGCAACTGGTCACGACGCTGCCCAAGCTGATCGCCAGCACCGAGCCGATGCTCGAAAAGCTGCTGCGCATGAATGCCGGCAACAAGACGGTCGATGACCTGATCGCCAATGTCTCGTCACAGGCGGTCGGCTTTCTCACCGGCTCGCTGTCGACCATCCTCGCCAGCAGCCTCGCACTGGTCAATGTCGTCTCCTTCATCGTGGTAACGCCGCTGGTGGCCTTTTACCTGCTGCGCGACTGGCCGGGCATCGTCAGCCATATCGACAGCTGGTGGCCGCGCGCCCAGGCCCCGGCGATGCGGGTGCTGCTGGCCGATGCCAATGCCGCGCTGTCGGGGTTCGTGCGCGGGCAATCTTTGGTCTGCCTGACGCTGGCGGTGTTCTATGCGACCGGCTGGAGCCTTGTCGGCCTCGATTACGCCATCGTGCTCGGCGTGCTGGCCGGCGTGCTCGGCTTCGTGCCCTTTGTCGGGGTGATCTTCGCCGTCGCCATGAGCCTGCTGGTCGCGCTCGGCCAATGGGGTTTCGATGGCGTGCATATCGCGCTGGTCGCCGGGGTCTTCGCCGTGGGGCAGGTGCTGGAAAGCTCGGTCCTGACGCCCAACCTCATCGGCACGCGCATCGGCCTGCACCCGGTCTGGGTGCTGTTCGCGGTGTTCGCCGGCGGCACGGTGGCAGGGTTGGCGGGCGTCTTCCTCGCCGTGCCGGTGGCGGCGGTGCTCGGCGTCGTCGTCCGCGCCGCGCTGGCGCATTACCGGCAGAGCCGTTTCTATGGCGACACGCCGGCGTGATGGCCGAGCAACCGGCGCTGCCGCTCGCCTATGATGCGCGGCGCGACGCAGCGAGCTTCTGCCGGTCCGACAGCAACCGTGTCGCCGCCGACTGGCTGGCCGCGCCGGCGCGCTGGCCGATGCCGCGCTGCGTGCTGGTGGGGCCGCCGGCGTCGGGCAAGAGCCATCTCGCCGGGCTGTTCGCCGGCACGGTCATCGATGACGCCGACACAGCGACGGATGGCGAGCCGCTGTTCCACGCCTGGAACGCCGCGACGCCGGAAAATCCCCTGCTGTTCACCGCCCGCCGCGCCCCGCGCTTCTGGGCGCACAGCCTCCCCGATCTCGCCTCCCGGCTGGCGGCGACGCCGCTGGTGCGGCTGGAGGAGCCCGATGACCCCTTGCTGGCGGGCGTGCTCGCCAAGCGTTTCGGCGACCGCGGGCTGCGCGTCGGGCCGGATGTCATCGCCTGGCTGGTGACACGCATCGAACGCAGCTTTGCCGCCATCGACAGGGTGGTCGCCGATCTCGACGCGCTGGCGCTGGCGGAGCGGCGCGACATCACCGTGCCGCTGGCGCGCGAGCTGCTCGACGGCCAGCTGCGGCTGGAAATCTGAGCATGCGCGCCGTCATCGACCTGCAATGGCGTATGCGGTAGGACAGGCCATGGCCACCAAACTCCGCCCCCAGCCGCTGCCGGACAGCGAGCGCTATTTCAATCGCGAGATTTCCTGGCTGGCGTTCAACGACCGCGTGCTGGAGGAAGCCACCAACCGCGCGCATCCGCTGCTGGAACGGCTGCGCTTCCTGTCGATTTCCGGCAACAATCTCGACGAATTCTACATGGTGCGCGTCGCCGGCCTGCGCGGCCAGGTGCGCGCCGGGATCGAGACATTGAGCCCGGAAGGCATGACCCCGGCGCAGCAACTCGCCGCCATCGCCGATCGCGCCGAACGGCTGATGGAGGCGCAGCAACGCGTCTGGGGCGCGATCGTCACCGAACTGGCCGGCGCCGATTTCCATGTCGTGACGGCCGAACGGCTGACCGTGCCGGAACGGCAATGGCTGGAAAAGCATTTCCTCGAACAGATTTTCCCGGTGCTGACGCCACAGGCCATCGATCCGGCCCACCCGTTCCCGTTCATTCCCAACAAGGGCTTTTCGCTGATCCTCGAACTGCGCCGCCAGTCCGACGAGGAGCTGCTGCGCGCGCTCTTGATGATGCCGTCGATGCTGCCGCGCTTCATCCGGCTGCCCGGCGCTGCCATCCGCTACATCAGCCTGGAAAACACCATCCGCGCCTTTTTCGGGCAATTGTTCCCGGGCTATGATCTGATTGGCGACGGTGCCTTCCGCGTCATCCGCGACAGCGATATCGAGGTGGAGGAAGAGGCCGAGGATCTGGTGCGCTTCTACCAGACCGCCCTGAAGCGGCGGCGGCGCGGCGAGGTCATCCGGCTGAAGATCGAGGCAACGACGCCGCGCGACCTCTATACGCTGGTGCAGGCGGCGCTGAATGTGGGCGAGCGCGACACGACCAGCGTCGAGGGCGTGCTGGGGGTCGCCGATCTCGCCCTGCTGGTCGACGAGGACCGGCCGGACCTGAAGTTCGAGCCCTATTCCCCTCGCTTCCCCGAACGCATCCGCGAACATGGCGGCGATTGCTTTGCCGCCATCCGCGCCAAGGATCTGGTCGTCCATCATCCCTATGAGAGCTTCGAGGTGGTGCTGGCCTTCCTGCGTCAGGCCGCCGCCGATCCCGATGTCATCGCCATCAAGCAGACGCTGTATCGCGCCGGCAAGAACAGCCCCATCGTCCGCGCGCTCATCGACGCCGCCGAGGCCGGCAAGTCGGTGACTGCGGTCGTCGAGCTGAAGGCGCGCTTCGACGAGGAGCAGAACCTCGTCTGGGCGGCGGCGCTGGAGCGCGCCGGCGTGCAGGTTGTCTATGGCTTTGTCGAATGGAAGACCCACGCCAAGCTGTCGATGGTGGTGCGGCGCGAAGGCGGCGACATCCGCACCTATGTGCATTTCGGCACCGGCAATTATCACCCGGTGACGGCGCGCATCTATACCGACCTGTCCTTCTTCACCGCCGATCCGCTGCTCGCCCGCGATGCGGCGCAGGTGCTCAACTACATCACCGGCTATGTGCAGCCGACGCGGCTGGAAAAGATCGGCATGGCGCCGCTGACCATGCGCGACAAGCTCTATGGCCTGATCGACAGCGAGATCGCCAATGCCCGCGCCGGCAAGCCGGCCGAAATCTGGGTGAAGCTCAACAGCCTGGTCGACACCGGCATCATCGAAAAACTCTATGAGGCGAGCAACGCCGGGGTGGAGATCGACCTCATCATCCGCGGCATCTGCTGCCTGCGGCCGGGCGTGCCGGGGATGAGCGAGAACATCCATGTCCGCTCCGTCGTCGGGCGGTTCCTGGAGCACAGCCGTATCTTCGCCTGTGGCAATGGCGTCGAGCTGCCGTCGCCCGACGCGAAACTCTATATTTCCAGCGCCGACTGGATGCCGCGCAACCTCGATCGCCGCGTCGAGGTGCTGGTGCCGATCGAGAACCCCACCGTGCACGCCCAGGTGCTCGACCAGGTCATGGTCGCCAATCTGAAGGACACCGAGCAGAGCTGGCAGCTGCGCAGCGACGGCAGCTATCGCCGCCTGAAGGGCCATGAGCCGCCGTTCAACCTGCACCGCTATTTCATGACCAACCCGTCGCTGTCCGGGCGCGGCGCGGCGCTGAAGGGGGCGGGCAAGGTGCCGCGGCTGGTGCTGGATGACGACGAGGACGATCTGAACGACGCCACCGACGCGGCCGGACTCGCCTGATCGCGCGGCGACGATGAACGAGACTTCCGGGCAAAATCGACGCCACTGGTGGCAAAGGGCAGGACATTCCGACGTGCAAGCCGCCAATGATGCCATGCGCAACGCAGCGGACACGCCGTCCGGCGCCGATGGCCTCAACGCCATCATCGACATCGGCTCCAATTCGGTGCGTCTCGTCGTCTATCAGGGGCTGACGCGGATTCCGGCGACGCTGTTCAATGAAAAGGTCATGGCCGGGCTGGGGCGGGGGCTCGCCGCCAACGGCAAGCTCGGCAATGGCGCGATGGACACGGCCGTGGCGGCGCTGGCGCGCTTTGCGGCGCTCACCCGCGCGATGGGCGTGACGCACATGCGCACCGTGGCGACGGCAGCGGTGCGCGAGGCGGCCAATGCCGACATCTTCCTTGCCCGCGTGCAGGCCGAATGCGGCCTCGACATCGAGACGATCAGCGGCGAGGCGGAGGCGCGCGGCGCGGCGCTCGGCGTCATCTCCGGCATGCCGCTCGCCGATGGCGTGGTCGGCGATCTGGGCGGCGGCAGCCTCGAACTGATCCGCGTCGCCGGCGGCGAGGCGCATGAGCGCATCTCGCTGCCCATCGGCTCGCTGCGGCTGGACGCGGTGCGCAAGCGCGACCGCCGTGCGCTCGCCCCCTTTATCAAGAAGGCGCTCGACCAGGTCGAATGGGCGGCGGCGGGGAAGGGGCGGCCCTTCTACATGGTCGGCGGCTCGTGGCGGGCGCTGGCGCAGGTGCATATCCACCAGAGCGGCCATCCGCTGCCCATCGTCCACCAGTATCAGATGCCGCGCGAGGCGCCGGCGTCGCTGGTGCGCAGCCTGACCCAGATCGATCTGGCGACATTGCGCGAGGTGCCCAACATCTCGACCTCGCGCCTGCCCTCGCTGCCCGGCGCCGCCATGCTGCTGGCGGCGACGGTGAAACGGCTCGGCTCGTCGTCCGTCATCGCCTCGGGCTTCGGCCTGCGCGAGGGGTTGCTGTTCGGGCAGCTGACGCCGGAACAGCAGCGGCTCGACCCGCTGATCGAGGCGGCGCGCGCGGAAGGCGCGCGGCAGGGCCGCTTCCCCGAACATGGCGACATGCTGTTCGACTGGATGGCCGGGCTGTTCGACGATGGCCGCGAAAACGCCGGCGACCGCCGGCTGCGGCTGGCGGCCTGCCTGCTCTCCGACATCGCCTGGCGCGCCCACCCCGATTTCCGCGCCGAACGCGGCGTCGACGCGGCGCTGCACGGCAATTGGGTGGCGATCAACGCTGCCGAGCGCGCCATGCTGGCGCAGGCGCTGCACTTCTGCTTCGGCGGCGCCAATGACGCGCCGGTGCTGGCGCTGCTGGCGCAACTGGCGCCGCCCGCGGCGCTGGCGCAGGCCCGCGCCTGGGGTCAGGCCCTGCGGCTCGGCCAGCGCCTGACCGGCGGCACGGCGGCGGCACTCAGCGCCAGCCGCCTGCGCCGCGACGGCGATACGGTGGTGCTGGAACTCGACGCCAGCCAGCAAGCCCTGACCGGCGAAACCGTGGCGCGGCGGCTGAAACTGCTGGGGCAGGCGCTGGGGCTGAACAGCCGGCTGGTGGCGGTGTGAGCTAAGAGGAAGGGGCCTCCGGCGGCTGGGGCCTCAGGCCCCAGACCCCATTGATTTTCCGCCGCAAAGCACCACAGGCGGTTTTCCAGGCCAAATCAAAGCGAAATGGGGTCTGGGGCCCCAGCCGCCGGAGGCCATTTTCTCCAGACAAGGGAATTGGTGTCAGCCCAGCATCCGCAGCCGTTCGTCCATCGCCAGCTGGGTGCGGCTTTCCAGGCCCAGTTTGGCATAGACATTGTGCAGATGCATTTTCACCGTGCCTTCGGAGATGCCCAATTGCCCGGCGATGCCGCGGTTGCGCTGGCCGGTGGCGACCAGTCGGGCGACATCGCGTTCGCGACGGGTGAGGGTGCGGGCGCCGTTGATGGCATCGGCGTGATCGAGCGCGCGGTGCCGGGCTGACAGATCGAACCAGCGGCCGCCGCTGGCGACGGTGGCGATGCAATGGACAAGGCTGTCGGCGCCTTCGCTTTTGAGGATCAGTCCCGCGGCACCGCTGTCGAGCGCCAGCGCCACGCCCGGATGTTCGGCGCTGGCGGCCATCAGGATCATCCGGGTCTGGCGGCAGGCAGCGTCGCGCAACAGGTCTATGGGGCCGGGGTCCTGCAGGTCGAGATCGAGGAGCGCGATGTTGACGCCGCCGCCGGCCATGATCGCGGCGGCATCGGCGCCATAATGCGCCCGCGCCACCACGGCAAAACCGCGTGCCGCCAGCAGCGCCGCCAGCGCTTCGGCGACCAGCGGCTGGCGATCGGCGACCAGCAGCCGCGCCCGCGCGCCACCGCCGAAACCTTCACCGCCCGCGCCTGTATTCCAACCCATGGTCCCGACCCTTTCGATATAGGCGAGTTACGGCCGCGAGCGGGCGCAGGTTGCGTCAACACCGCCGATTTGTTGGCTTGTCGGGGGCCGGTTGCCGCTCTAGCGTCGCGCCAAATCGGGGGGCAAGTGATGCGCAAGGCGAAATGGGCGATGCTGGCGGTGCTGCTGGCCGGCGCGGCGCCAGTGGCGGCGGCAACTGTGGCGATCAGCGCGGCGCGCATGCTCGATGTGGTCAGCGGGCAGATGGTGGCCAATCCGGTGATCGTCAGCGTCGATGGCCGCATCACCGCCATCGGCCCGGCCGGCAGCGTCGCCATTCCGGCCGATGCGCAGCGCATCGATCTCGCCGGCATGACCATATTGCCCGGCCTCATCGACATGCATGTCCATCTGACCAGTGATCCGACGACCGGCTATTATTCCGATCTCGAACACACGCCGACGTTCAGCATGGTGGTCGGCGTCGCCAATGCCGGCCGCACATTGGATGCCGGCTTCACCACGGTGCGCAATGTCGGTTCAGCCGATTATGGTGACGTCGGGCTGAAGCAGGGCATCGAGGCGGGGTTCGCGCGCGGGCCGCGCATCGTGCCGGCGGGCTATGCGCTCGGCGCCACCGGCGGGCATTGCGACGACAATCGCTTTCCGCCCAATATCGTCGTCGATCGCTCGGGCGTTGCCAGCGGGCCGCAGGGCTTTCGCGAAAAGGTCCGCGAGGTTCACAAGTTCGGCGCCGATGTCATCAAATTCTGCGCCACCGGCGGCGTGTTTTCGGCGCGTGACACCGTCGATGGCCAGCAACTGACCCAGGAGGAAATGGACGCGCTGGTCGATGAAGCCCACCGGCTGCGCATGAAGGTCGCCGTGCACGCCCATGGCACTGACGGCATCAAGGCGGCGATCCGCGCCGGCGCCGACACCATCGAGCATGCCAGCCTCGCCGATGCCGAAGCCTTTGAGCTCGCCAAAAAGGCCGGCACCGCCTTTTCGATGGACATCTACAACGACGATTACATCCTCGCCGAAGGCGCGAAGAACGGCGTGCCGGAGGCCAATCTGGCCAAGGAACGCGCCATCGGGCTGAAGCAGCGCCAGACCTTTCAGGCGGCGCACAAGGCCGGGGTGAAGATGGTGTTCGGCAGCGATGCCGGCGTCTATCCGCACGGCGACAATGGCCGGCAGTTCGCCAAGATGACCGAATGGGGCATGACGCCGCTGCAGGCGATCCGCGCCGCGACGCTAAACGCTGGCGAGGCGCTGGGCATGGCGACCGATGTCGGCACGCTGGCGGTGGGCCGCTATGCCGATATCATCGCGGTGGCCGGTGATCCGATCGCCGACATCAGCCAGCTGCAAAAGGTCAAGGTCGTCATCAAGGGCGGCACCGTGGCGAAGGACGCGCGCTGACATGCCCAGATGGTTGACGGGACTGCTCATCGTCCTCGGCGTGCTGGCGACGATCTTCGTCGGGCTGGCGAGCTGGGACAATCTGACCGCTGAGGGCTCCACGCCGCCGCCGCACCGCGCCTATCAGGTGCGCATCGTCCGCGACAGCTGGGGCGTGCCGCACATCTTCGGCAAGACCGACCCCGATGTCAGCTATGGCCTCGCCATCGCCCATGCCGAGGATGATTTCCGCAATCTGGAGGAAGTGATCGCAGCGGTGCGCGGCCGCGGTGGCGCGATCACCGGGCAGGACGGCGCCAAGGTCGATTTCGCCGGCGCACTGCTCGGTGCGAACCAGACGGCGGCGCTGCATTATGGCGAAGTGCCGCTGGATGTGCGCGCCCTGCTCGATGCCTATGCGCAGGGGCTGAACGATTATGCCGCCAAGCATCCGGCGGAGCAGCGCATCCGCGGCCTGTTCCCGGTCAATGGCCAGGATATCGTCGCCGGCTTCATGCTGCGCTCGCCCTTCTTCTTCGGGCTCGACAAGCCGCTGGGGGCGCTCGTCGCCGGCGAGCCGGTGCCGCGCGATGCCGGGCCCGGCGATGAACGCGGCTCCAACGGCTTTGCCGTGTCGGGCAAGCGGTCGAGCGACGGCGTCACCCGCCTGATCGTCAATTCGCACCAGCCCTGGGAGGGCGGGGTGAGCTGGTGGGAAGTCGTCGTGCATTCGGACTCGGGCTGGGATTTCGCCGGCGCGCTCTTCCCCGGCGCACCCTATCCGCTGCTGGGCCACAACAAGACATTGGGCTGGACCAACACCGTCAACCGGCCCGACCTGATCGACACCTACAAGCTGACCGTCAACGACGCCGGCACCGCGTACCGGCTCGACGGCCAATGGCTGCCTTTGAAGGCGGAGCGCGTCTGGCTGCGCGTCAAGCTCGGCCCCATCGTGCTGCCGGTGCCGCGCACCTTCTACCGCTCGGTGCACGGCCCGGTGATCAGGAACGATCAGGGATACTTCGCTATCCGCTACGCCGGCATCGGCGATGTGCGGCAGGTGGAACAATATTACCGCCTCAACCGCGCCCGCACGCTCGACGAATGGCAGCGGGTGATGGACATGCAGGCGATCAGCGGCACCAACTTCATCTATGCCGATGCCGCCGGCCATATCGGCATGTTCTACAACGCCCGCTTCCCGCGCCGCGCGCCGGGTTTCGACTGGAAGGGCGTGCTGCCCGGCGACACATCGAAAACGCTGTGGACCGACTATCTGCCCTGGCGCGCCGACCCGATGACCGTCGATCCGGCCGCGGGCTGGGTCGCCAACAGCAACAACACGCCGTTCCTGTCGACGGCGCCGGCGGACGAGCAGAAACGCGAGGATTTCGCCCCCGAAATGGGCATCGAAACCTATGTCACCAATCGCGCGCTCCGCTACCAGGCGCTGTTCGCGGCGCTGGGCGACAGGAAAATCAGCCGCGACGACCTTCTCCGCATCAAGTTCGACAAGGGCTATGACAAGGCCGGCTGGGCCGGGCGCTGGTATCAGGAGGTGATGGCGCTCGACACGTCGAAGGCGCCTGAGCTGGCCAAGGCACAGGCGCTGATCGGGCAATGGGACTGGACGCTCGATTGCCAGGGCCCCGCCGACACGCTGGTCACCACCGCCTTCGCCCAGGCGGCGCGCTTTGCCTATCTCAACAAGCCGCGGCCCGACACGCGCGCCGCACTGGTCGAGGCGGTCGAGCAGCTGACGAAAACCTTCGGCCGGCTCGATGTGCCGCTCGGCGATTTCCAGCGGTTGCGCCATGGCAAGGTCGATCTGCCGGTGTGCGGCGGCCCCGAGACGCTGCGCGCCATCATCGGGGCGCCGTCGCCCGATGGCCGCCGCGTCGGCAACAATGGCGATGGCTTCATCATGCTGATCGAATGGGCCCCGGACGGCAAGGTGAGCAGCGAAAGCGTCCACCAGTTCGGCGCGGCGACGATCCGCACCCAGTCTCCGCATTATGCCGACCAGTCACCGCTGTTCGCGGCCGAGAAATGGAAGCGGGTGACGTTTGATGAAGCGCCGCCCATCGTCGAGGCCGCTGCGAATCGCCCCTGAACATTTCCGACTGTTGACGATCCCAATAGTCGGGCTATGCTTGCGATTGGGCGTTGCATGGAGTGTTGTGTGAAGTCTTTGTTTGCGACAGTGACTTTTCTGGCTTCGCTATCGGCATCCGCCCCGACAGTCGCTGCGCCGGCTCCGGATATTGTCGGCCTGTCCGCAGCCTATGGCGCACGGCCATCGGCGCGGCAGGTGCAGATGTCGCCGAGCGGAGACCGGATTCTCTATTTCACACCGGCCGGTACCCAGGGCCTCGCCGTCGTCGTCGCCGACATCGCCGCGGGCACCACCAAGATCCTGCTGTCGTCGGACAAGGCGACGGTCGTGCCCTATCATTGTGGCTGGAAAAGCGAATCGCGCATCATCTGTCGGGTCTATTTCATCCGCGATGTCGGCTCGGAACGGTTGACCTTCCTGCGCGCACTGTCGATTGCCGCCGACGGGTCATCGCGCATCACGCTCGGCCAGCGCCCGGATCTGGAAGCCGTCGAGATCGATCAACAGGGCGCCAGTGTCATCGACTGGCTGCCCGATGATCCCGATCATGTGCTGATGCAGGTCAACATCGCCGAAAAGAGCACGCTGGGCAGCAATGTGCGATCGTCCGGCAGCGGGCTGTCGGTGCAGAAGGTCGATGTGAACACCGGCCGCATGGTCCCGGTCGAACGCGCCAATCCCCAGGCCCTGGCCTATGATTCCGACAATCAGGGCCGGGTGCGCTACATGGAATTGGGCGACACCAGCAACACCGGCTATTCGCGCGATTCGATCAGCTTCATGATCCGCGGCAAGACCAGCAAGGACTGGCGCAAGCTGGCCACCAGCGCGCTCAGCGGCACCTCGGGCTGGCAATATCTGGGCTTTGACGAAAGCGCCGATTCGATCTTTGTCATCCGCAACAAGGATGGCCATGGCGCGCTGTATCGCGATCCCGTCGAACCCGGCAGCAGTGGCACCCTGGTCTTTGCCGATCCGCGGGTCGATATCGATGGCCTGTTGCGCATTGGCAAATATCTGCGGCCGGTGGCGGCGACGTATACCGTCGAGGGCAATGAATATCATTTCTTCGATCCGCTTCTGGAACGGCGGACAAAGGCACTGTCTGCGGCGCTGCCCGGCAAGCCGCCGGTCGCCATCCTCGATGAAAGCTGGGATGGCACGCGCGATCTGGTCTTTGCCGGCGGGGTCAGCGATCCCGGCCAATATTACCGTTACGACGCGACCGCCAAGGCGCTTTCGCCGCTGCTGCCGGTGCGACCCGAGCTGGCCAATCTTCCCGTCGGGGTGCAAAGCGCCGTCCGCTACCCGACCGGTGATGGTGCCGAGGTGCCGGGGTTCCTGACCGTGCCGGCCGGCCCGGCCGTGCCGCGGCGCCCGGCGATCATCATGCCGCACGGTGGCCCCGCCGCGCGCGACCAGATCGGTTTCGACTGGCTGGCGCAATATTTCGTCCAGCTCGGCTATGTCGTGCTGCAGCCGAATTTCCGCGGCTCCACCGGCTATGGTGAGGAATGGTACGGCAAGAACGGTTTCAAGAGCTGGGAAACCGCCATGGCGGACATCAACACTGGCGCCCGCTGGCTGGTCGCCCAGGGTATCGCCGATCCCGCCCGCGTCGCCATCGTCGGCTGGAGCTATGGTGGCTATGCGGCGTTGCAGGCCAGCATCGTCGATCCGGGCCTGTACAAGGCCATCGTCGCCATCGCGCCGGTGACCGATCTGGCGCTGCTGAAGCGCGGGGCACTGCGCTTCACCAACTACAAGATCATCGCCAATTATGTCGGGGAGGGGCCGCATGTCATGGCAGGGTCGCCAGCACAGAATGCCGAGCGGATCGCGGTACCGGTGTTGATGTTCCATGGGGACCGCGACCAGAATGTCGACATCGCTCAGGCGCGACTGATGGACGATGCTCTGAACCGCGCCGGCAAGCGCCACGAACTGATCGTCTATCCGGGGCTGGCCCATGATCTGGATGACAGCGCGGCGCGCACCGATATGCTGGCGCGCAGCGCCCGCTGGCTGGCCGAGGCGATGCCGCCGAAATAAACGCCGCCTCCGGGCTTGGCCGCTCGGCCGCCGCGGTGCATGTTAGCGCGCTATCATGTCCAGCAATGTCGCTCAGCGCCTCCAGGATGGTTATGACGGCTTCACCGTTTCCGAACGGATGATCGCCGGCTGGCTGCTCGACAATATGGCGGCAATCCCGTTCGAAACCGCGGCCTCCATCGGCCAGCGCGTCGGCGTGTCGGCGATGACGGTGGGGCGCTTCCTGAAGTCGCTGGGCTATTCGGGACTGGGCGCGCTGAAGGACGATCTGCGCGGCGACATGCTGCGCAGCGACATGGGCGATCCGCCCTGGCTGCTGGCGCCGGCCGCCACCGCCGGGCCGGACGAGCGCCTGCGCCGCGAAACCGCCGCCATTGCCGATGTCTATGCCCGCGCCGAAACGCCGGACTGGGCGCAGGTGGTGGCGCTGCTCGCCGGCGCCGGCCAGGTGCTGGTGGCGGGCTTCCAGACCGAGCGTGGCCTTGCCGCCGGCTTTGCCCATCATCTCGGCTATGTGCGGCCCGGCGTGCGCAGCATGGATGCCGGCACCGGCCTTTATGCCGAGCTGCTGGAGGCGGGGCCGGGCGACGTGCTGGTGCTGGTCGATCTGCGCCGCTATTCCCGGCATTTCCGCCTGCTCGCCGAACGCGCCGTGGCCGCCGACGTGCCGCTGATCGTCGTCACCGATCCCTATTGCCCCTGGGTGCGCGACCTGACCCCGCACATCCTCGCCGCCGAAGTCAGCCTCGGCCATTTCTGGGACATGAACACCGCGCTGGCGGCGCTGCTCAACCTGCTGGTCGACGATGTGGTGCGGGCGATCGGGCCGGAACGCGTGCACGCACGGCTGGCGCTGCTGTCGGACAGTTATGACGAGCTGGTGGGCTTCCAGACGCGCGGCGCGAATCCGCGCGGCAAGTAACGCCCTCCCCCTGGCGGGGAGGGCGACTCACCGAAGGTGAGCGGGGTGGGGGTCGCTATGTGGCCATACGCGTAACCCCCACCCCGCTCGGCTGGCGCCGAGTCGCCCTCCCCGCAAGGGGGAGGGATGATGTCATTTCCCCGAAAACACCGCCGGGCGCTTTTGCAGGAACGCCATCACGCCTTCGGCGAAATCGGCGGTGCGGCCGGCGGTCAGCTGGTTGCGGCGTTCGACCATCAGGCCTTCCGTCAGCGTCATGTCCATGCAGGCGCGGATGCCGGAGCGGATCAGCGACAGCGACACGGTGGGGCCGCGCGCCAGCTTCTCGGCGATGGCCTGGGTCGTGGCGGCAAGCTCTGCATCCTCGACGACCTTGTAGATCATGCCCCAGTCGGCGGCTGTTTCGGCGGGGATGCGTTCCCCCAGCATCATCATCGCCTGGGCGCGGGCCTTGCCGGCCAGCCGCGGCAGCATCCAGGTGGAGCCGACATCGGGCACCAGGCCGATGTTGACAAAGGCCTGTAGGAAATAGGCGGATTTGCCGGCGATGACGATGTCACCGGCCAGCGCATAGGAACAGCCGGCACCGGCGGCAGCGCCGTTGATCGCGGTGATGAACGGCACCGGCAGCGCGAACAGCCGCTCGAGCAGCGGGTTGAAATGGGTTTCCAGCACCTTGCCGGCGTCGACGGGCCCGGAACTGCGCTCGCTGCCGCCACCGGCACCGCCGCCGGCGAGATCGGCGCCGCTGCAAAAGGCGCGGCCGGTGCCGGTCAGCACCAGCACCCGCGCCGTGCCCTCGTCGCGCACCCGATCGACGGCGTGGATCATCTCGGCAATGACGCCGACATGCAGGGCGTTCATCCGCTCCGGCCGGTTGATGGTCAGCGTCGCGATGCCATCGGCTTCGCTGAAAAGGATATGCTCATAGGCCATGGTGGAAACTCCCCGCCGTCAGGTTGACGTTAACGTCATACGCCATTGCCGCAGCCTTGCCACCGCCAAAAGCGGCAGGGGGCAGGCGCGGCCGTTAACGATTTAACCCCCGGAAACCGCCGCCGTTGTTCCGGTCGCTGGCCCGGCACGGGCGGTGTGGGGAGTTTGCCATGTCCATCATGTTCCGGCCGCCGATTGCCGTCGTGGAAGCCATCGGCTGGCCCCAGGTGCTCGGCCTCGCCCAGGGCCGGGAGCGCTTCTATGCCCGGGTGCGGGCGGCGCAACTGCAGGCGCTGAACCGGCATGTGCCGTTCAATGTCGGCGCGATGGTGCTGAACGTCGCCGGGCTGGTCTGGCTGCTGCGCGACATGGCGGAATTCGCCTTTGTGGCGCGCTGGGGTGCGGTGATGGGCGGGCTGGCGCTGCTGTGGACGGCGCGGTTCTGGCGGTTGCGGCGGCAGGGGCCGATGACCGAGGCGACACAACGGCTGTTCTGGCTGATCACGGCGGAGGTGGTGGCGTTCGGGCTCGCCTGGGCCGGGCTGCTGCTGCACCTGCTGCCGCGCGCCGACCTGCCGACCCAGGCCCTGCTGCTGCTGCTGTCGCTGACGGCGATGGGCGCCTGCGGTTTTGCCGCCGCCGTGATGCCGGTGTGCGCGTGCGCGCTGGTGCTCGGCATCGGCGGGGCGGCGCTGCTGGCCATACCGGCGTCATCGGTGTTCGCGACGCCGATGGTGGTGCTGGCCTTTGCCACCTTTGCGCTGCTCGTCATCCGTGGCGCCATCGTCACCAGTTTCGCCATGATGGCGCGAATGCGCACCGAGGCCAATCTTGCCGACCATACCGAGGTTGTCCGCCTGTTGCTCAACGAGTTCGAGGCCAATGGCTCCGACTGGCTGATCGAGGTCGATGGCGACGGCCGGCTGACCCATGTCTCGCCGCGCCTCGCCGATGTGGCGCGGCGGCCGCGCGCGGAATTGCTCGGCATGCCGCTGCTCGATCTGCTCGGCGAGGAAAAGCGCGGCGCCGGCCGCAACGCCGTCAAGGCGCTGACCGCCAGCTTCCTCGCCCGCCGCGCCTTTCGCGACATCACCATTCCGGTGGCGGTCGAGGGCGAAACCCGCTGGTGGGCATTGTCGGCGACGCCGAAGACCGACGCCATGGGCGGTTTCACCGGCTATCGCGGCGTCGGCCGCGACGTGACCGAGGCGCGGCGCAGCCATGAACGCATCGCCCAACTGGCGCGCTTCGACCCGCTGACCGGCCTCGTCAACCGCGCGCTGTTCCGCGAGACGCTGGAGGATGCGCTGGCCCGCGCCACCCGCACCCGCAAGGCCTGCGCGCTGCTGTTCATCGATCTTGATCGCTTCAAGCCGGTCAACGACACGCTCGGCCACAGCACCGGCGACAAATTGCTGCGTGCCGTCGCCGGCCGGCTGCGCGATGCCGTCGGCGGCGGTAGCACCATCGCCCGGCTGGGCGGCGACGAATTCGCCGTGATGCTGCCCGAAGCCACGCCGCGCCGCGCCGACGCCATGGCGAAGGCGGTGGTGACAGCGCTGGCGCGGCCCTTCGAGATCGAGGGCCAGGCGCTGACCATCGGCGCCAGCGTCGGCTATGCGCTGGGGCCGGCCGATGGCGCCAGCGTCGACCGGCTGCTGAAAAGTGCCGATCTGGCGCTCTACGAGGTCAAATCCAGCGGGCGCGGCGCCGCCTGCCGCTATGTCGCCGCCATCCGCGAACGCGCCGACGAACGCCGCGCACTGGAGGCCGATCTGGCGCAGGCGCTGGATCGCGGCGAGCTGGCGCTGGCCTTCCAGCCGGTGGTCGAGGCCGCCGATGAACATATCGTCGGCTTCGAGGCGCTGCTGCGCTGGACGCATCCGACGCTGGGCCGCATCAACCCCGACCGGTTCATTCCCATCGCGGAGGCCACCGGCCTCATCATCCCCATCGGCCATTGGGTGATCCGCACCGCCTGCGCCTGGGCGGCGTGCTGGCCGGCGCATGTCCGCATCGCCGTCAACCTGTCACCGGCGCAGATCGCCGATCCGCAGCTGGTGGCCGTGGTTGGCGCCGCGCTCGCCGACCACGGCCTGGCGCCCGACCGGCTGGAGCTGGAAATCACCGAAAGCCTGTTCCTCGATGAACGGCCGGCGACGATCGAGACGCTGGCGGCGCTGAAGGCGCTGGGCGTCGGATTCGCGCTCGATGATTTCGGCACCGGCTATTCGGCGCTCGGCTATCTGCACAAGGCGGCATTCAGCCGGATCAAGATCGACCGCAGCTTCGTCTCGCGCGCGACGCAAGCCAATGGCGAGGCCAGCGCCATTATCCAGGCCATCGTCAGCCTCGCCCATTCGCTCAACATGACGACGACGGCGGAAGGCACCGAAACCCGCGCCGAATTCGAACTGATCCGGGCGCTGGGTTGCGAACATGTCCAGGGCTATCTGTTCGGCCGGCCGATGCCGCCGGAGGAGGCGACGGCGCTGGTAACGGTCGATGCCCGGGAAAGGCTGGTGGCGGACTGAGCCTCAGTCCTCCGCCACCCGCGTCATCGTCAGCTTGCCGTCCTTGACGACGAAGCCCAGCCGGCCTTCGACCAGCGCCAGCGCATCGGCGCCGAAAATCTCGTGCCGCCAGCCGCCCAGCACCGGCAGGCCCTCGCGCACGCCGGCCGCCAGGGCATCGAGATCGTCACCGCGCACGATCAGCTTGGGCGCGACGCCACTTTCCTTTGACCGGATCTTCAGCAGCAGTTTCAGCAGGTCGGCGATCAGTGCCCCCTCGCTCGACAGGCCCGGCCGCTGCGGCTCGCGCGCCGGCATTTCGTCCGGGTCCAGCGGCTCGGCGGCGGCCAGCGCCCGGATCAGCCGGTCGCCGATGGCGTTGGTGGCCCAGGCGGCGCTGAGGCCGCGCACCTTGGCGAGGTCGGCCTGGCTGCGCGGCGGCTGGCCGGCAAGATCGCCCAGCGTTTCATCCTTGACGATGCGGCCACGCGGCACATCCTTGTCCTGCGCTTCCAGCTCGCGCCACTTCGCCAGCGCCTTCAGCCGGCCGAGCACATCGGCCTTGCGGCTGGGCAGGCGCAGGCGTTGCCAGGCCTTTTCCGGGTCATTGGCATAGGTGGCGGGGTCGCAGGCCCGCGCCATTTCCTCGTCCAGCCATTCGCCGCGGCCGGTGCGACGCAGCTTGTCCACCATTTTGGGGAACAGCGTCGCCAGATAGGTCACGTCGCCGATGGCATATTCGAGCTGGCGGTCGTTCAGCGGCCGCCGCGCCCAATCGGTGAAGCGCGCGCCCTTGTCGACCTGATGGCCGAGATAAGCGGCGACGAGATTGGTATAGCCGATCTGTTCGCCCAGCCCCAAGGCCATGGCGGCGATCTGGGTGTCGAACAGCGGCGCCGGGGTCTTGCCGGTCAGATTGTAAATGATCTCCAGATCCTGGCCGCCGGCGTGGAAGACCTTCAGCACCTCGTCTTCCACCAGCAGCTTCAGGAGCGGCGCCAGATCGATGCCCGGCGCCTTGGGATCGATGGCGGCGGCTTCGGTGGGGCTGGCGACCTGCACCAGGCACAGGTCCGGGTAATAGGTGCTCTCGCGCATGAATTCGGTATCGACAGTGACGAAGTCGGCCTCTGCCAGGCGCTCGCACAAAGCGGTGAGGGTTTCGGTGTCGGTGACCAGCGGATGGATAAGCATGGCCCGGCATAGCGCAGCCGTGCAGCCTTGACAAAGCATCGTCGGCAGTGTGTCAGCCGCTCTCCTTTGCTATCCTCTGCGCAACAGCGTTCAATCGTCGGATTTTGGTCTTATGCACGCCTATCGTACCCACAATTGCGGCGCCCTGCGCGCTGCCGACGCCGGCCAGAGCGTTCGCCTGTCGGGCTGGGTCCATCGCAAGCGCGATCATGGCGGCGTGCTGTTCATCGATCTGCGCGACCATTTCGGGCTGACCCAGATCGTCGTCGGCCCGACCTCGCCGGCGTTCGAGACGCTCGACCGCGCCCGGCTCGAATCGGTGGTGACGATCACCGGTGATGTCGTGGCGCGCGAGGGCGGGGCGGTGAACGCCAATCTCGCCACCGGCGATATCGAAGTGCGGGCGCAGAGCGTCACCGTGCAGTCGGCGGCGCAGGAACTGCCGCTGCCGGTGGCCGGCGATGCCGAATATCCCGAAGACATCCGCCTGAAGTATCGCTTCCTCGATCTGCGCCGCGAGCGGCTGCACGCCAACATGATGCTGCGCTCGGGTGTCATCGCGTCCCTGCGCCGCCGCATGATCGCGCAAGGGTTCACCGAATTCCAGACGCCGATCCTGACCGCGTCGAGCCCGGAAGGTGCCCGCGACTATCTGGTGCCCAGCCGCGTGCATCCGGGCAAATTCTATGCGCTGCCGCAGGCGCCGCAGATGTTCAAGCAGCTGCTGATGGTGGCGGGCTTCGATCGCTATTTCCAGATCGCGCCCTGCTTCCGCGATGAAGACGCCCGCGCCGACCGGTCCCCGGGCGAATTCTACCAGCTCGATTTCGAAATGAGCTTTGTCACGCAGGACGATGTGTTTGCGACCATCGAGCCGGTGCTGGCCGGCGTGTTCGAGGAATTTGCCGGCTTCGGCGGGCGAAAGCCCTGGGCGGTGACGCAGGGCGCCTTCCCGCGCATCCCCTATGCCGAATCCATGCTGAAATACGGCAATGACAAGCCCGACCTCAGGAACCCCATCGTCATCAGCGACGTGTCCTCGCATTTCGTCGGTTCGGGCTTCGGCATCTTTGCCCGGCTGGTCGAGGCCGGCAACGTCGTGCGCGCCATTCCGGCGCCGAAGACCGCCGAAAAGAGCCGCAAGTTCTTCGACGACATGAACGAATGGGCGCGCGCCGAAGGCTATACCGGCCTCGGCTATGTCACCCGCAAGGCCGGCGAGTTCGGCGGCCCCATCGCCAAGAACCATGGCGAAGCCGGCATGGCGGCGATCTATGACGCGCTCGGCCTCGGCCCCGACGACGGCTGCTTCTTCGCCGCCGGCAAGGAAGCCCAGGCCGCGCGCCTCGCCGGCCTCGCCCGCACGCGTATCGGCACCGAACTGGGGCTGATCGAGCAGGACGTCTTCAAATTCTGCTGGATCGTCGATTTCCCGATGTTCGAATATGATGAGGACGCGAAGAAGATCGATTTCAGCCACAACCCGTTCAGCATGCCGCAGGGCGAGCTGGCAGCGCTGGAAACCCAGGACCCGCTGACCATCAAGGCCTTCCAGTACGATATCGTCTGCAACGGCGTCGAACTGTCGTCGGGCGCCATCCGCAACCATCGCCCGGACATCATGTACAAGGCCTTCGAGATCGCCGGTTACACGCGCGAAGACGTCGACCGCGATTTCGCCGGCATGATCAACGCCTTCAAGTTCGGCGCGCCGCCGCACGGCGGCTCGGCGCCGGGCGTCGACCGCATGGTCATGCTGATCGCCGATGAACCCAATATCCGCGAAGTCGTCGTCTTCCCGATGAACCAGAAGGCGGAAGATCTGATGATGAACGCGCCGAACGTCGCGACGCTGAAGCAGCTGCGCGAGCTGCACATCCGCGTCGTCGATTGATGGCAAAGCTGCGCCTCGGCGATTTCGAAACGCCCGAAGCCATTTCGGGCAAGGATTACGAGGCGCGGCTGGCGACGCTGCAACAGCAGCTGGAGCTGATCCAGGCGGCCTATATCGTGCAGGGCCATCGCGGTATCGTCGCGGTCGAAGGCTGGGATGCGGCAGGGAAGGGTGGCCTCATCAAGCGGCTGATGGCGCCGCTCGATCCGCGCTTCCTCGATGTCTGGTCGATCGGCGCGCCCACCGATATCGAGCGCGGCGAACATTATCTCGAACGCTTCTGGCGGCGGCTGCCCGACCGACGCGAGATCACCGTCTTCGACCGCACCTGGTACGGCCGGGTGCTGGTCGAGCGGGTCGACGGCTTTGCGACCGATGCGCAATGGGGCCGCGCCTATGACGAGATCAACCAGTTCGAAGCGCTGCAGGCCAGTGATGGCGTGCGCATCGTCAAGCTGTTCCTGCACATCACCCAGGGCGAGCAGGACGAAAGGCTGAAGGAGCGGCTGGAGGTGCCGTGGAAGCGCTGGAAGACCGGCCTCGACGATTATCACAACCGGTCGAAGCGCGCTGACTATGTGCAAGCCTATCACGACATGTTCGACAGGACCTCCACGAAGATCGCGCCCTGGACGGTGATCGCTGCCGACGACAAGAAGGCGGCGCGACTGGCCGGGCTGGCAGCCGTGGTCGCCGGGCTGGGGGCCGGGGTGGACCTGACCTTCCCGGATATCGATCCGGCGTTGAAGAAGGCAGCGAAGAAGGCCGGGGTGCTGTAGGATTTGCCAGCGCTGTCTTGACAAATAGTGCCATATCGGTTATAAAGGAACGTTTGTCCGGCTCGGGTGGAGACCGTTTGCCAGGCGCGATCTGTCGGTTTGGAAGGTCACAAAATCCATCATTGGGCGTGTACTTCCGAACATTTCGCCCCCGAAATCCCCTGAAATCGCCCCCAAATCACCCCGGAATCGCCTTGCCGAGATAGGCGCTCAGTCGATTCGTTGTGGGCATTGTCGCGGTTTCGGGGTGCAGAAGGTCATACATCACGGCGTTTTCGAGCACGCGCTGCACATAGTTGCGCGTCTCGGAAAAGGGGATGCTCTCGATCCAGTCGATCATGTCCGCACCCGAACGCGGGTCACCATTGGCGGCGATGAACCTGCGGACATTGCCGGAACCGGCGTTATAGGCCGCCACCGCCAGCACATGGCTGCCGTCGAAACTGCCGCGCAAGCGATTGAAATAGGCCGACCCCAGCGTGACATTGACGATGGGATCGCTGGTCAGCTGCGCCGCGTTGAACGGCACGCCCAGCTTGGCGGCCTGTTCGGCGGCGGTCGAGGGCAGCAGCTGCATCAGCCCGCGGGCATTGGCGGCGGAGGCGACGCCCTGGTCGAACTGGCTTTCCTGCCGGGTGATGGCGTGGATCATGCTGAACTGGGGTTGCAGGTTTTCGGGCAGCGGCAGCATCGGATAGGCGGCATCGAGCAGCGCCAGCTCGCCATCGCTGCGCGCCGCCTTGCCGGCATAGACGCCGGCGTCGGGGCGGTTCAGCGGCTGCGCCAGGCCGGCGACCAGGACCTGTTCGGGCAGCGACGCGGCGCGCTCGGCCAGATGCTTGAGGAAGAGGCTCTGCCGGCCGCGATCGCCGAGCTCGCCGAGCGCGAAGGTCGCGCGCACCAGCGGGGAGGCGCGGAAATCGCTGACGAATTTGGGGGAAAGCAGGGGTGGCGGCAGGCGTTTCAGCACCAGCGGCCGGCCCAGCCGCTCATTGGCCAGCTGGCCGTAGAAATAGTCGATATGGGCCGCCGCGGCCTGCCAGGCGGCATCGGCTTCGGCCTTGCGGCCGGCGGCTTCGGCGGCGCGACCGATCCAATAGTCGCCGCGGGTCTGGCTGAGCGGCGTCAGCGCCGCGCCGCGCAGATTGCGGAAATGGCCGATGGCATCGGCGGGGCGGGCCAGCTTGCGCAGCGCCAGCCAGCCGGCGAGAAACTCACTGTCGATATAGAGCTGGCGTTCGGCGAGGCTGCGCTCGGCGATATTGCTGCCGGCGGCAAAGGCCTGATGCCCGGCGGCGATGCGATAGGCATTGGCCATGTCGCCCAGCCGCCAGGCGGCGCGGGCGAACTCCAGCCGGGTCTTCAGCCAGGTTTCGGCATCGGTCGCCGCACCGGCCGGCGTGGCGGCACCGGCGATCAGCGCGACAGCCTCGGCGATCTTGTTCTGCCGCTTCAGCCAGCCGGCACGATCGAGCAGCAGCGCCGGGTCGCCACGCAGCCCATCGGGCACACCGTTCAGCCGGTTGAGTGCGTCCGGGGCATCAACCCGAAAGGCGATGCGGGCGAGCAGCAGCAGCCGCTGCTCCATCGGAATGCGCATCAGCAGGCGCGAGGCGGCGGTCGTTTGCCCGGTCGACACCAGCCGGTTGGCGCGGCTCAGGTGATCGGCGACGGTCAGCTCCGCCTCGAACATCAGCAGCAGTCGCGCCTCGGCCACAGCGTCCAGCCCCGCTGAATCCCAGGCATCGCGCGCCGCTGCCACCGCCTCGGCGCGGCGGCCAACCGCCTGCAGCGCCTCGGCCAGCCGCAGCTTGGCCAGCGCCGATTGCGGCGGGAACTGGCGGAAATAGGCGAGCCGGTCGGCGGCGCTCACCGTGTCGTCGATGGCGCGTTCGGCCAGGCGGCGGACGGTCAGCGCCTGTGGCCAATCCGGGTTGGCGGCCAGAAACACGGCATATTCGGCAAAGGGGCCGCGATAGGCGTCGCGGCGCAGCCGGTCCCAGGTCACCACGGCATCGAGCAGCGGTTCGGGCGCGATACCGACGAGCGGCGAGCCCGGCAGGCCGGCGAAGGTCCCCGCGGCATTGCCGGCAAGCCGCTGGCTGTACAGGCTTTTTGCCGCCTCGCTGAGCGCGGCCAGCGCCGGACTGGCGGCCAGCAGCAGCATGGCGAGGCCGACCCGCGTCACCCCATGGCGAAAGTCTCGGCTTGCCAAGCGGTGGCGACGCTCCATATCAGTCATTTCCCTGCAACACTGTGTCACCGCATAGGCGGTTGTGCGGCCGGGGTGAAGACGCCAGAGGAAACCCATGATTTCAGGATCGATCCCCGCGCTGGTCACGCCGTTCAAGGACGGTGCGGTCGATCTCGATGCGTTTGCGGCCTTCGTCGACTGGCAGATCGCCGAAGGCTCGACCGGCCTCGTCCCCGTCGGCACCACCGGGGAATCGCCGACGCTGAGCCATGCCGAACATTATGCCGTCATCACCGCCTGTGTGGAGACGGCGCGCAAGCGTGTGCCGGTGATCGCCGGCTGCGGGTCCAACGATACCGCCACCGCCATCGCGCATATGGCGCATGCCGAAAGGGTCGGCGCCGATGCGGCGCTGATCGTCGTGCCCTATTACAACAAGCCGTCGCAGGCCGGGCTGATCGCGCATTTCACCGCGCTGGCGGAACGATCGTCGCTGCCGATCATCATCTACAACATCCCCGGGCGCTCCGTCGCCGACATGAGCACCGAAACCATGGCCGCGCTGGCGCAACTGCCGACTGTCATCGGCGTCAAGGACGCCACCGGCAATCTCGCTCGCGTTTCGGCGCAGCGGGCCGCCTGTGGTGTCGATTTCTTCCAGCTGTCGGGGAATGACGACATGGCCCTGGGCTTCAACGCCATGGGCGGGGTGGGGGCGAGCTCCGTCACCGCCAATGTCGCCCCGAAGCTCTGCGCTCAGTTCCAGGCGGCGACGCTGGCCGGCGATTTCCGTACCGCGCTTGCCATCAACGATCGGCTGTATCCGCTGCACGCCGCGCTGTTCAGCGATGCCTCGCCGGGCCCGACGAAATATGCACTGGCGAAGCTGGGGCATATGGCGCCGGATGTGCGCCTGCCGATCTGTGCGCCGTCCGACGCCGCCAGGGCGGCCGTGGATGCTGCGCTCGCCCATGCCGGCCTCACCTGATGGCAAAGTTTTCAGAAAAGGGCCATCACTGATGGCCCGGCCACGCCACGAGACCGTCAAGGTCAAGACCGTCGCCGAGAACCGGCGCGCCCGCTATGAATATTTCATCGAGGATGTCGTCGAGGCCGGCATCGCGCTGGCCGGCACCGAAGTGAAGGCGCTGCGCGGTGGTGAAGGCAGCATCGCCGAGGCCTATGCCGAAGTAAAGGACGGACAGATCTGGCTGGTCAACGCCAATATTCCGGAATTCAGCCATGGCAACCGCTTCAACCATGAACCGAAGCGGCCCCGGAAACTGTTGCTGCACGAACGCCAGATCAACAAGATGGGGGCCGCCGTGGCGCGCCAGGGCATGACGCTGGTGCCGCTGTCGATCTATTTCAACGACCGCGGCCGGGCCAAGGTCGAACTGGCGCTGGGCAAGGGCAAGCAGTTGCACGACAAGCGCGAAACCGAGAAAACCCGCGATTGGAAGCGCGACGCGGCGCGGATCATGCGGGAACGTGGGTGAAATGAGCGACGAGATCGACCTCGAAAAGGGCATCCGCGACAAGCTGGTGGCGGTGAAACAGGCCTGGGCGCGCGCCGGCCGCCTGCTGACCGGCACCAGCGACAGCGACCACAGCAACCGCCTGCCACCGGGCCAGCGCCTGGTCACCAACTGGCCGGTGCTCGATCTCGGTATCCAGCCCGATGTGCAGCGCGCCGATTGGCGGCTGACCATCGATGGCCTGGTGGTGAATCCGACGGTCTGGACCTGGAACGCCTTCCTCGACCAGCCGAAGTTCGAGGACATTTCCGACATGCACTGCGTGACGCAATGGTCGCGCTACGACAATCGCTGGGAGGGTGTTTCCACCCAGCATCTGCTATCGGTCGTCCAGCCATTGCCACAGGCCAATCATGTCGTGCTGCACGGCTATGACGGCTATACCACCAACGTCCGACTCGATCATTTCGCCGAGGAGGACTGTCTGCTGGCACACAGCCATGACGGCGTGCCGCTCAGCCGGGAGCATGGCGGGCCGGTGCGCGCCATCATTCCGCGCTGGTATCTGTGGAAATCGGCGAAATGGCTGAAGCGGCTGGAATTCATCGCCACCGACCAGCCCGGATTCTGGGAAACCCGCGGCTATCACAATGAGGGTGATCCCTGGCTGGAGCAGCGCTACGGTTGACATGCTCGCCTCGACGCAGCCGGGCTGGCCGGCGCCTTATGCCGATGGTGCCGCCAACCCCTGGATCGGGCGGCTGGTGGCAGGCCTGCCGCTGTCGATGGGCCTGATCGGCGCGTCCGGGCAGATCATGGTCTATAACGATGCCCTGCGGGTGACCGCCGGGCCGGAAAACTGCCTACATGGCCGGGTCGCCGATCTGGTGGTGGCAAGCGATGGCGACATGGTTTTGGCCGGCGTCGCCCGCGCGCTGGCCAGCAACACCAGTGTCGAAGTGCGCGCTGCCCTGCGCAACCGGCCCGACGAAAAGCAGACGATCACCATCACCGCAGTGCCACCGGGCCTCGGCATCAATGCCATCCTGGCCATGCGCGATTTTCGTGAGCAGCTGCGGGTGGAGGCGCAGGTGGCGGCGGCGACACGCATGCAGGCGGTGGGTCAGCTCGCCGGCGGCATCGCCCATGATTTCAACAATATCCTGACCGGTGTGCTGGCATTGACCGACCAGCTGCTCGATTCGCACCCAGTCGGCGATCCCGACCATGACAGCCTCGCTGAAATCCGCCGCAACGGCCATCGGGGTGCCGCCCTGGTGGCGCAGTTGCTCGCCTTTGCCCGGCAACAGCCACAGCGCCAGCAATTGCTGGATCTGGCGCCGGTCATCGCCGATTTGCGGCCGCTGCTGGCGCAGCTCGTCGGCCCGCGCATTACCCTGTCGATCACGGCGGGGCCGATGCAGTCGGCGGTGGTGGCCGACCCCGGCCAAATCGAACAGATCATCGTCAATCTGGCGGTCAATGCCCGTGATGCCATGGCCGGACAGGGTGAATTGCAGATTCGCATCCGGGAAGTGTCCGCCGCCGACATTCCGGCGCAGGGTCATATCATCATCCCGCGCATCGATCATGTCGCCATCGATGTGCTCGATTCGGGCAGCGGCATTCCTCCGCAGATCGCCGGCAAGATCTTCGAACCTTTCTTCACCACCAAGCCAATGGGGCAGGGCACCGGCCTTGGTCTCTCCACCGTCTATGGCATCGTCAAGCAGAGTGGCGGCTATATCTTTGCCAGCCCGCGCAAGACCGGCCCGGGCACCATATTCAGCATCTATCTGCCAGCGGTGCAAAGTCGCCCGCCGATGGAGCCGCCGGTCGCAGAGCCGACCATGGCGGCAGCGGCGGTCAATATCACCGGGCAGCGCATTCTGCTTGTCGAAGATGACGATTCGGTGCGCCTGACCTTCGATCGCGGTCTGCGCAAACATGGTCTGATCGTGTCCGCCGCGGCCGACGGAGCGGCTGCCCTGCGCATTCTCGATTCCGGCGCGGAGTTTGACGTGCTGGTGTCCGACGTGATGATGCCGGGTATCGACGGCGTGGAACTTGCTGCGATGGCCACGCAGCGGCGGCCGGGCCTGAAGGTCGTGCTGATGTCGGGCTATGCAGAATTGCCCCTGCATCGCGCTGCCGATGCCCAGGGTGTTCGCTTTCTGGCCAAGCCATTCGCCCTCGTCGACCTCGTCGCAGCCATCGGTGCGCAGCTGACCGTAAACAGCTGAAATACGACATGTTGTCGTGAAATGCGAATAATCTTGTTCCGCTCTTGTTCTGAGAGAACAAATAAGGTACGAAAGTGCCATTGACGGACGCAACCAGCACATTACGAAAGGTATCGGGTCATGGCAGCGGCATTGAAGGTTGTGGACAGCAGCATGGACAGACAAAAGGCACTGGAAGCGGCCCTGGCGCAGATCGATCGCGCCTTTGGCAAGGGCTCGGTGATGAAACTGGGCTCGCGCGAGACGATGGAGGTGGAAGCCATCTCCTCGGGTTCGCTCGGCCTGGATATCGCGCTCGGCATCGGCGGCCTGCCGCGCGGTCGCGTCATCGAAATCTATGGTCCCGAAAGCTCGGGCAAGACCACGCTGGCGCTGCATGCCATCGCCGAAGCCCAGAAGGGCGGCGGCACCGCGGCCTTTGTCGATGCAGAGCATGCGCTCGATCCGGCCTATGCCAAAAAGCTCGGCGTCAACATCGACGAGCTGATCGTCTCGCAGCCCGATACCGGTGAACAGGCACTGGAAATCGTCGACACGCTGGTGCGCTCCAACGCCATCGACGTGCTGGTTGTCGATTCGGTGGCAGCGCTGGTGCCGCGCGCGGAAATCGAAGGCGAAATGGGCGATAGCCATGTCGGTCTGCAGGCGCGGCTGATGTCGCAATCGCTGCGCAAGCTGACCGGCTCGATCAGCCGTTCGCGCTGCATGGTGATTTTCATCAACCAGCTGCGCATGAAGATCGGTGTGATGTACGGCAATCCCGAAACCACCACCGGTGGCAATGCCCTGAAATTCTATGCCTCGGTGCGTCTCGACATTCGTCGCACCGGCCAGATCAAGGATCGTGACGAGGTTGTCGGCAACACGACCCGCGTCAAGGTCGTCAAGAACAAGGTGGCGCCGCCGTTCAAGCAGGTCGAATTCGACATCATGTATGGCGAAGGCGTGTCGAAACTCGGCGAAATTCTCGATCTCGGCGTCAAGGCCGGTGTTGTCGAAAAGGCCGGTGCCTGGTTCAGCCATGATTCGATCCGCATTGGCCAGGGTCGCGAGAACGCCAAGAAGTATCTGAAGGAGCATCCGGAAATGGCTGCGAAGATCGAAAAGGTCATTCGCGACAATGCCGCCGGCATCTCCGAAAGCCTGATGGCCGGGCCGGACGCGGATGATGGCGACAGCGAGATGTAAGTGTTGATTGCTGCCCCGGCCGCTGCGTCGGGGCAGCAATTTATTTACAACATCAGCAACACCATCCGCGGTTCCCGCGTCATGCGCCATTGACCGATCCCATGCTTCCGGTCGAACAAAGGTCCATGACAGCCAGTAATCGCTCCGCACCGGCCCATGGCCATTATGATCTGGTCGTCATCGGCGGCGGGGCTGCCGGGCTGGTGGCTGCAGGGGGGGCAGCGCAACTGGGCGCCCGCACCTTGCTCATCGAACAGCATAAACTGGGCGGCGAGTGCCTCTATACCGGCTGTGTTCCGTCCAAGGCACTGATCGCCATCGCCGCTCGGGCCCGGGCCGGGCAGGCCGTAAGCTGGGACGACACCCGCGCCGCTGTCACCGGCGCGATCACCACCATCGAGCCGCATGATTCGCCCGAGGTCTTCGAGGATTTCGGAGTCGAGGTGGTGCTGGGGCGGGCCAGTTTCACCGGTCGCGCCAGCCTTGGCATCGGCGGGCGCACCGTCACGGCACGACGGTTCGTTATTGCCACAGGGTCCGATCCTGCTGCGCCACCGATACCGGGTCTGTCCGATCTGCCCTATCTTACCAATGAAACCGTCTTCGATCTCGAAGCGCGTCCCGATCATCTGTTGATCATCGGGGGCGGCGCCATCGGCTGTGAACTGGCGCAGTCCTTTGTCCG
>NKIQ01000016.1:55522-77128 GCA_002256005.1 Alphaproteobacteria bacterium PA4
TCGACGTCGGCCAGTTGATGCCGTCGCAAGATGCCGAGGCGGTTGCGGTCGTCCGGGACCAATTGCGGCGCGACGGTGTCGAAATCCATGAAGGCGTCTCCATCGCGTCAGTTGCGGCCGGCGCCGGCACGGTCGTGACGCTGGCCGATGGCACCACTGTCAGCGGCTCACACTTGCTGGTCGCCGCTGGCCGCAAGGCGCGCACCGGCGGCTTCGGCCTCGATGCCGCCGGTGTCACCGTTGCCAAGGATGGTATCGTCACCGATCGCTGGCTGCGCACCAGCAACAGCCGCATCTATGCCATTGGTGACTGCCGCGCCGGTCCGCGCCTGACTCATGCCGCCAATCAGGATGCCCGCACCGTCATCCAGAATGCCCTGTTTCCGTTTCGCAAGGCCAAGAATTACAGCGCCTTGCCAGCGGTGACCTACACAGATCCGGAATTGGCCCAGGTCGGTCTGACCGAAGCCGCGGCGCGTGCCAAACACGCCAGAGTCGAGATCATCCGTCATGATTTCGACCATATCGACCGCTCGATCGCCGAGCATGACAATCGCGGTTTCATCAAGATCATGGCGGTCGGCAACCGTGTGGTCGGCGTCACCATCGTCGGCGCCCATGCCGGGGAGCTGCTGGCCCTGTGCAGCTTTGCCGTCAGCGGCAAGCTGAGCCTGTCCGACCTTGCCAACCAGACCTATGCTTATCCCACGCTGGCCGAAATCATCCGCTTTGCCGCCGAAAAGCCAGGCCAGGCCAAGCTGTTTACACCCTTGATGCGGCGCGTTACGCGCCTGTTCCAGAAACTCCCCTAAGGCGATTGCCATGACCCTATCCGACAATGCCGCCCAGATCGAATATTGGAACGGCAAGGTCGGGGAAACCTGGGTGCGCATGCAGGACCGCATGGATCACGCCCTTGGCCCGGTCACCGCTGCACTGCTGTCACTGGCAGCGCCACAGGCCGGAGAGCAGGTTCTCGACGTCGGTTGCGGCAGTGGCGAAACCACACTCGCGCTCGCTGTGGCCATCGGCGACGACGGCGCCGCCGTCGGGCTCGATGTTTCTGAACCGCTGCTGGCGCGCGCCCGGGAGCGGGCCGATGCATTGCTGCTCGATATCGACTTCATTGCCGGTGATGCGGCGGTGTTCAGCGATGACAGCGGTTACGACCTGATCGTCTCACGCTTCGGCGTCATGTTCTTTGCCGATCCGGTGGCAGCCTTTGCCAATCTGTTCCGACTTGCCGTACCCGGCGCGCGCCTGTGTTTTGCCTGTTGGCAGATGCCGGCCGACAATCTCTGGGCGACCTTGCCGATGACGGTGCTGGCCGATCTGCTGCCGGCACAGCCTGCCGCCGATCCGCACGCGCCGGGCCCTTTCGCCTTTGCCGATGCCGAACGGGTCGCCACGATCCTGACCGATGCCGGATGGCAGGATGTCATCGCCCATGCGTTGCCCTTTGCGATGGTGACCGGCTCTGGAGACGATCCTGTTGCCGACGCGGTACAGTTTTCACTGCGCATCGGTCCCGCCGCCCGCGCGGTGAAGGAGGCGGGTCCCCAGGTCGAAGTCGCCGCCAGGCAGCGCCTTGCCGAAGCACTGGCTGGTTATCGCGATGGCGATCATGTCGCGCTGCCCGCCGCTGTCTGGCTGTTCACCGCCCGCGCCTGAGGCTGGCGCGGCAGAACAGTCGGTTGAGCATCGCGCGCCCGTCGTCTAAGCGTTTCTCCATGATTTCATCGAACGACATCCGCCGCAGCTTCCTCGACCATTTCGGCAAGGCCGGGCATCGCATCGTGCCGTCGGCGCCGCTGGTGCCCCAGAACGATCCGACGCTGATGTTCGTCAACGCCGGCATGGTGCCGTTCAAGAACGTCTTCACCGGTCTCGAAACCCGGCCCTATGTCACCGCAGCCTCGTCGCAGAAATGCGTGCGCGCCGGTGGCAAGCACAATGACCTCGACAATGTCGGCTATACCGCTCGCCATCATACCTTCTTCGAAATGCTGGGGAATTTCAGCTTCGGCGATTATTTCAAGGAACAGGCGATCACCCATGCCTGGGATCTGCTGACTCGCGAATGGGGCATCCCGGCCGACCGCCTGACCGTCACTGTCTATCACACCGATGACGAGGCGGCAGGCCTGTGGAAGCGCATCGCCGGCCTGCCCGAGCATCGCATCATCCGCATCGCCACCAACGACAATTTCTGGTCGATGGGCGATACCGGTCCGTGCGGCCCGTGCAGTGAGATTTTCTACGATCATGGCGATCACATTCCCGGTGGTCCGCCGGGCAGCCCGGATGAGGACGGCGACCGCTTCGTCGAGATCTGGAACCTGGTTTTCATGCAGTATGAACAGGTTGATGCGGCCACCCGGCTCGAATTGCCGCGGCCCAGCATCGATACCGGCATGGGTCTGGAGCGCATCGCCGCCGTGCTGCAGGGCGTTCACGACAATTATGACACCGACACGTTCAAGACCCTGATTGCCGCCAGCGAGGATCGCACCCGGCCGGCGCAGGGCGCGGCGGAGACGGCCTCGCATCGCATCATTGCCGATCATCTGCGCTCGTCGGGCTTCCTTGTCGCCGATGGCGTGCTGCCGGCCAATGAAGGCCGCGGCTATGTGCTGCGCCGGATCATGCGCCGCGCCATGCGCCACGCCCATCTGCTGGGGGCTTCGGAACCGCTGATGCACCGGCTCGTGCCGGCGCTGGTCAGCGCCATGGGCTCGGCCTATCCGGAACTCGGCCGCGCACAATCACTGATCGAGGAAACGCTGAAGCTGGAAGAAACCCGCTTCCGCCAGACACTTGAGCGCGGGCTTGGCCTGCTCGACGAAGCCACGGCGAAGCTTGGTGCCGGTGAAACCCTACCGGGCTCCGTCGCCTTCAAACTCTATGACACCTTCGGCTTCCCCTATGATCTGACCGAGGACGCGCTGCGGGCGCAGGGCCGTGCCGTCGATCGCGCCGGTTTCGATCTCGCCATGGCGGAGCAGAAGCGCGCCGCCCGCGCTGCCTGGACCGGCAGCGGCGCCCGCGCTTCCGATACCGTCTGGTTCGATATCGTCGAAGCGAGCGGCGCCAGCGAGTTCATCGGCTATACCGGGCTGAAGGGCCAGGCTCAGGTCGTCGCGCTTGTGCAGGATGGCCAGCAGGTTCAACGGGTTAGCGCCGGGGCCTCGGTGGATATCGTCACCAACCAGACGCCTTTCTATGGCGAATCCGGGGGGCAGGCGGGGGATTCCGGGGTGATTTCGGGCGAAAACGGGCTGGCGGTCACCGTCACCGATACATCCAAGCCGCTCGGCAAGCTGCATGTCCATCACGCCCGTGTCGACGCCGGCAGCCTCACCGTCGGCGACACCATCACGCTCACCGTCGATGGCACCCGCCGCGACCAGTTGCGCGCTAACCATTCGGCGACGCACCTGCTGCATGCCGCGTTGCGCAACCGTCTCGGCGGTCATGTTTCGCAAAAGGGATCGCTGGTGGCGGCCGAGCGGCTGCGGTTCGATTTCAGCCAGCCGCGGCCGCTGACGGCCGAAGACATTGCCGCGGTTGAAGCCGAAGTGAATGCGCAGATTCGCGGCAACCGCGAGGTGACGACCCGGCTGATGACTCCCGATGCCGCCATCGAGGCCGGCGCGCTGGCGCTGTTCGGTGAGAAATATGGCGAGGAAGTCCGCGTGCTCAGCATGGGCGGCGATGACGAGGCGAATTATTCGACCGAACTCTGCGGCGGCACCCATGTCACCGCACTTGGCGATATCGCCCTGTTCAAGATCATCGCCGAATCCGCCGTCGCCAGCGGCGTGCGCCGCATCGAGGCGCTGACCGGTGAAGCGGCGCGCGCCTATCTCGGCGAGCAGGAAAATCGGCTGAAGGCGGTGGCCGCGCTGGTCAAGGCGCGCCCCGAGGAAGTGCCGGCGCGTATCGAGGCGCTGGTCGAGGACCGTCGCCGGCTCGAACGCGAACTCGCCGAAGCCAAGAAGGCGCTGGCGCTGGCCGGTCCCGCCACTGGCGGTGGCGCGGCGGCGGAGCAGGTCAACGGCATCGGCTTCATCGGCCAGACGCTCGAGGGCCTCGATCCCAAGAGCCTGCGCGGGCTGGTCGATGAGGCGAAAGCGTCGCTCGGCTCGGGCGTTGCCGTGCTCATCACTGTCAATGAAGGCCGCGCCTCGGTCGCCGTCGGTGTGACGGATGATCTGAAGGACAGCCGCTCCGCCGTCGACTTCGTTCGCATTGCCTCCGCGGCGCTGGGCGGGCAGGGCGGCGGCGGTCGACCGGATTTCGCCCAGGCCGGCGGCCCGGATGGTACGAAGGCAGCCGATGCCATTGCCGCGGTCAGGTCGGCGCTGGCGGGCTGAGCTCAGGCTTCTGCCATTCCATGATCAGATACCAGGGCAGGCGGCGATAGCGCGCCGCCTTGGCCGGTTCGCCGCCGGTCGGCAGCGGCTCGTCGAAATGGCGCAGAACCAGGCCGGCGCCCAGCAGCAGCGTCATGTAGCGGCTGAGCGGCCGGTGCCAGTTCTGCACGCGGATGCCGCGCCATTCCTCCCATGATGCCCATTCGTCGCCATAGTCCTGGCCCAGCCCGCCGGATTGCGCCGTCTTGAAGCCATTGAGATTGGCGATCAGCAGCGTGCCGCCCGGTGCCAGAACCCGCGCCATTTCGGCGATGGCGGTTGCCACATCCGGAATGTCGATCAGGCTGAGATAGCTGATGACCAGATCGAACTGCGCATCCGCGAACGGCAACGCCTCGGCGCTGGCAAGCCGATAGTCGCCATCGGGATCGCGGTCACGCGCCGCCGCGAGCAGGGCGGGCGTCGGATCGATGCCCGTGATGACGATACCCGAGGCCGCCAGCGCCCGGCAGAAACGCCCTTCGCCGCAGCCGACGTCCAGCGCCGTGCGATAGCCGCGTCCGGCAATCCGCGCCTGCATCGGCGCATCCAGTACATGTCGGCGGCCGAAATCGCCCTGTTCACCCATGTCGGCGATCCAGGCCGCGGCCGATTCGGCCCATCCATTCGTCATGTCGTTGCTCCGCAGGGGCGCGGCGGATGCCGAAACCGGGTCCCGCCGTCAACCATGCGCGGGCGCAGTGCTGGCGATCAACGCGGCATATCAGGCCGGCAGCGCATAATCGACCGTGGCCTGGCCGACCGGTCGGTCCTCCGCCTCTGCCCAGATGCGCACATCGCACACCACCAGCCGCCGGCCGAGCCGCAACAGCCGGGCATCGGCGATGATCGGCATCGGCGGGCACGCGCGCAGGAAATGGAAATTCAGCGAACTGGTCACCGCCATGGCAACCGGCCCGATATGGGCGAGCACCAGCGCATAGGCCGCGTGATCGGCCAGCGCCATCAGCGTCGGCCCCGACACGATGTTGCCAGGCCGCAGATTGGTGGCATCGGGGTGTTTCTGCATGCGGACATGGCCGGGGCTGGCGATCAGGGTGCGCGGCAGTTGTGCCGGTGGCACGCCCGGGAAGGCGGCCATGATGAAGGCATCGAGTGCCGCGGCATCCATCCGCAGCCGGTCTGGCGACGGCGGCTCGCCATCGGTATCACGCGGCGCGGAGTCACTGGCGGGCATGCACGGCTCCTATCGGTTGCGGGCGGTCTGCAGGGTGGTGCGCAGCGCTGCCCGCTTGTCATGGATCGAGGCGATGACGAGGCCCATCGGCACACCGAGATTGACCAGCAGGTCCTGCGCCAGTTGCAGGCTCGATTCGACGGTTTCGGGCACGGCATCGGTGGCGCCGAGCGCATAGAGCTGTGTTGCATGATCGGCGTCGCGGGCGCGCACCACCGTGCACAGGTCAGGGTGATGCTCGCGAATGCGGCGGACGAGCAGACCCAGGCTTTCGGCGCCATCGATGGTCAGCACCACCGCCTTGGCCGTGTCGAGGCCCAGCGAATCAAGCAGTTCCGGGCGACGGGCATCGCCATAGACGATCGGCACGCCTTCGCGACGCAGGCGCGCGACCTCGTCGGGGTCGCTGTCCACCGCCAGATAGGGCTTGTTGTGCACATCCAGCATGGCGGCGACCATCTGGCCGACGCGGCCAAAGCCGACGATGATGGTGCGGCCATCGGGCGGCGGCGCGGCACCGGCCTCCTCGACGGCGCGGCCATGGCCCAGCCGATCCTCCAGCGCCTGGCCGGCGAGGCCGAGCAGCGGCGCGATGGCGAGCGCCAGGCCGGTAATGAGCAGCGCGGTGTTGGCGACATCATTGCTGAACAGCCCGGCGGCCAGCGCCGTGCCGAGCAGGATCAGGCTGGTTTCGGACGGGGCCGCCAGCAGCAGCGCGACATGCGCCGCCACACCGCGCGGCCGACCACTGCGGACAAGGACGAGGCCAAGCACAACCGCCTTGATCGCCAGCACGGCCAGTACGCCGCCGATGATGAGCAAGGGCTGCGCCGCCACCGCCGGCAGATCGAGCTGCATCCCCACCCAGATCAGGAACACGCCGAGCAACAGACCCTGGAACGGCGCAATCGCCGCCTCCACCTGGCGGCGATATTCGGTTTCGGACAACATGACACCGGCAACCAGCGCGCCGACCGCGGGTGACAGGCCGGCCAGCGCCGCGACCGATGCGCTGCCGATCAGCACGACGAGCGCGGCGGCAAGGAAGAACTCCGGCCGCCGCGTGCGCGCGGCCTGCAGGAACAGCGCCGGCAGCAACAGCCGGCCGAACAGCGCAATGCCGCCGATGGCGAGCAGGCTGACCGCGATGCTGGCGCCAAAGCTGCGATCCCCGGCGCCGGCGGAGAACAGCAGCAGCAGCGGCGCGATGGCGATGTCCTGGAACAGCAGGATGCCGAAGGCGGTGCGCCCGGCCTGGGTGGTCATGCGCCCGCTGGCGCTGAGCATCTGCAGGCCGACCGCCGTCGAGGACAGCGCCAACGCCAGCGCCAGCGCCGCCGTGCCGCCGGCGCCGAGCCCGAATATCAGCAAGACCGCCGCCAGCGCCGCACTGCACAGCAGCAATTGTGCCGCACCAATGCCGAAGACGACATGACGCATCGTCCGCAGCCGATCCCGCGACAGTTCCAGCCCGAGTGCGA
This sequence comes from Alphaproteobacteria bacterium PA4, assembly GCA_002256005.1. Taxonomy (GTDB): domain Bacteria; phylum Pseudomonadota; class Alphaproteobacteria; order Sphingomonadales; family Sphingomonadaceae; genus Sandarakinorhabdus. The sequence goes on from NKIQ01000016.1 coordinate 62,617, forward strand.
ACAGCAGCAAGGAAATGCCCATTTCCGCCGGCGCCGTCAGCACCGCCGCATTGGAAATGGTGACCATGTCGAGAAAGGGCAGGCGATCGACCAGCCCGCCCAGCCCGAACGGCCCGACGGCAATGCCGACCAGGATGAAACCCACCACCGGCGAAATGCGCAGCGCCGCGAAGGCCGGAATCACCAGCCCAGACGCGCCGAGCACGACGACGATGTCGCGAAAGGCGCTGGATTCAAGCGGAAGAGCCATGGCCTACCATGGCACAGGCGCGGCGGTGCGCGAGAAGAAATTGCGGGGAAGGGAAGGGGCCTCCGGCGGCTGGGGCCGTAGGCCCCAGACCCCGATTGTGGGTGCGGCGTCGAACGGTGCGGGTGCGCGTTGTACGAAATGGGGTCTGGGGCCTAAGGCCCCAGCCGCCGGAGGCCTCTTCAACCCTTACTTGGAAATCTCGCGATCGAGATTGGCGCGCACGGTTTCGAAGAATTTCTCGGTGGTCATCCAGGCCTGGTCGGGGCCGATCAGCAGCGCCAGATCCTTGGTCATCGCACCCGATTCGACGGTTTCGATGCAGATGCGCTCCAGCATCTCGGCGAAATGCGTGACAGCGGGGGTGCCATCGAGGGTGCCGCGATGCTTCAGGCCACCGGTCCAGGCAAAGATGCTGGCGATGGGGTTGGTGCTGGTCGGCTTGCCTTCCTGGTGCATGCGATAATGGCGGGTGACGGTGCCGTGCGCGGCCTCCGCCTCGACGGTGCGGCCATCGGGCGTCAGCAGGATCGAGGTCATCAGGCCCAGCGAGCCGAAGCCCTGGGCGACCATGTCCGACTGCACATCGCCGTCGTAATTCTTGCAGGCCCAGATGAAGTTGCCCGACCATTTCAGCGCGCTGGCGACGAGATCGTCGATCAGGCGATGTTCATAGACGATGCCAGCCTTGCGGTACTGCGCCTTGAAATCATTGTCGTAAATTTCCTGGAACAGATCCTTGAAGCGGCCGTCATAGGCCTTGAGGATGGTGTTCTTGGTCGACAGATAGACCGGCCATTTGCGGTTGAGGCCATAGTTCAGACAAGCCCGGGCGAAATCGCGGATCGAATCGTCGAGGTTGTACATGCCCATGGCGACGCCGGCGCTGGGATATTCGAACACTTCATGCTCGATGCTCTCCTCGCCGTCCTGGCTGACCCATTTCATCATCAGCTTGCCGGGGCCGGGCACCAGGAAATCGGTGGCGCGATACTGGTCGCCAAAGGCGTGGCGGCCGATGACGATCGGGCTGGTCCAGCCCGGCACCAGCCGCGGCACGGTCTTGATGACGATGGGCTCGCGGAAGACGACGCCGCCCAGGATGTTGCGGATGGTGCCGTTCGGTGACTTCCACATCCGCTTCAGGCCGAATTCCTTCACCCGGGCCTCGTCCGGGGTGATGGTGGCGCATTTCACGCCGACGCCGAATTCGCGGATGGCGTTGGCCGACTGCACGGTCACCTTGTCATCGGTGTCGTCGCGGTTCTCGATGCCAAGGTCGAAATAGCGCAGGTCTATGTCGAGGTAGGGCAGGATCAGCTGCTCACGGATCCACTGCCAGATGATGCGGGTCATTTCGTCCCCGTCCAGCTCTACAACGGGGTTTTCGACCTTGATCTTCGGCATGGCTTCCTCAGGGGTACTGCGACTGTTTGTCCCGTCCTAGGGGGTGGGGACGGTGGGGGTCAAGAATGTCGATGCGGTTCGCGCGATAAAGCCGGCGGCAGATGGGCTTTGAGCGCGGCGAGATCGGGCAGGGTGACCGCCAGTTGCGCCAGATTGGGCGGACCGAAACCCTGGCCGGCGATGTGATCAAGAAGGGCCAGCAGCGGCTGCCAATAGCTGTTGGCGCCGAGCAGCCAGATCGGCTTGTCATGGATGCCGAGCTCGCGCCAGGTCATCGATTCGAATAGCTCGTCGAGCGTGCCGATGCTGCCGGGCAGGGCGATGATGGCGTCGGACCGCAGGTGCATCAGCGCCTTGCGCTCGTGCAGCGTCTCGACGACGTGCATTTCGGTGAGGCCGCTCTGGGCGATTTCGGCGGTCATCAGCGTGCGCGGGATGATGCCGACGACCTTGCCGCCGCCAGCCAGCGTGGCGCGGGCGGCCAGCCCCATCAGGCCGACGCCGCCACCGCCATAGACGAGCGTGACGCCGCGTTCGGCAAGCAGCGTGCCGAGCGCCGTGGCCAGCGCGCCCTGGGCCGGATCATGGCCGGTACGGGAACCACAGAAGAGCAGGAGCGAAGTGATCATGGCGGGCGTTATGCCGCCAACGCGCCGCCGCGTCACCGCTCTCATTTGCTACCGCCGTGCTGCGCCGCTAAAGCACCGCGATGAGCAACGACAATCCCTTTGAAGTCGCCAGCGTGCCCGAACAGCCGCTGCCTATCATTCCCGGCGAATCGGCGCGCTACAAGCTGCCGCCGATGCACCCCGAAGGTCGCAAGTTCGTCGGCATTGCCGGCGTTGCCGTGCTGGTTGCCGGTTTCGTGCTGGGCTGGACGAGTGTGGCCTGGCTGCTCGCCGGGCTGACGCTGTGGATTGCCGCCTTTTTCCGCGATCCGGTGCGGGTGACGCCGGCCGATCCCGGCCTTATCGTCTCGCCGGCCGATGGCCTTGTCAGCCTGATCACCAATGTCGAGCCGCCGCGCCAGCTGAGCGGCGAGGGCGGGCTGCCGCCGGGGCCGTGCACCCGCATCTCGGTGTTCATGAGCGTGTTCGACGTGCATGTGAACCGTTCGCCGATCGCCGGGACCTGCACGCGCATCACCTATGTGCCGGGCAAGTTCCTCAACGCCGATCTCGACAAGGCGAGCGACGACAATGAGCGGCAATATTTCATCGTCGAGAGCGAGTCGGGCACCAGGGTCGCCTTCACCCAGATCGCCGGGCTGGTGGCGCGACGCATCATGCGCTTCATCGAGCCGGGCGCGAAGCTGGGCATCGGCGAGCGCGTCGGGCTGATCCGCTTCGGCAGCCGCGTCGATGTCTTCCTGCCGGCCGGTTATGTGCCGGCGGTCATCGTCGGCCAGCGCGCCGTCGCCGGTGAAACCGTGCTCGCGCGCATCGGCGAAAGCGTCAGCCTGCCGCGCGGCGTCGCCCAGTGAGCGAAACCGACCGCATTCCGGGGCCGCGCCGGGCGGGCATACCGCTGCGCGCACTGATCCCCAATGCGGTCACCGTGCTGGCGCTGTGCTTCGGCCTGACGGCGGTGCGCTTCGCCATTGCCGGGGAATGGGAGAAATCGGTGGCGGCGATCGTCGTCGCCGCCGTGCTCGATGGCATCGATGGCCGTATCGCCCGGCTGCTGAAGGGCACCAGTCGTTTCGGTGCCGAGCTTGATTCGCTGTCGGATGTCACTGCCTTTGGCGTCGCGCCGGCGTTGGTCGTCTATCTCTGGTCGCTGCAATATCTGCCCGGCATCGGCTGGGTCATTGCCCTGTCGCACGCCGTGACCTGTGCGCTGCGGCTGGCGCGTTTCAACGCCCAGATCGATTCGGCGCCGCAGCCGCACAAGCGCGCCGGCTATCTCACCGGGGTGCCGGCGCCGGCGGCGGCGGGCCTGACGCTCAGCCCCTTGTTCCTGACCTTCTGGATGGGACCCGGGATCCTTGATGATCTGGTGGTCCGCTATACGCTCGTGACAATCGTTGTTCTGTCCGTGGCGTTCCTGATGATTTCCAGCCTGCCCACCCATAGCTGGGGGTCGGTGCGGCTGCGTCCGTCCTATCGGCTGCCCGCCCTTGTCGGCGTCGGGCTGTTCGCCGGGGCGTTGTTTTCCGCGCCCTGGATGACGCTGACACTGACCTGCCTGGCCTATGCCGTCGCCATCCCCTTTGCCGCGCGCAGTTATGCCCGGTTGAGGCAGCGTGAAGCCGGGATCACCCCGCCACCGGTCTGAGCCGCCAGCGGCCGGCCGGTCAGCGCCAGCCAGAGATCGTCAGCACGTTCGCCGATAATCGTCGCGACCAGCGCATACACCGCTGCCGTGGCAACCAGAATGACAAGACTGAGCAAGAGGGTCATGTGCCTGTGTCCTTGTTGATGGCCCATAATGTTCTTGTTATGTTCCGTTTGTCAACCCCACCCCCAGCGGCTAACAAGCATGTAACGAAATCGGGGAGATGATGATGCTCGGCACGATGCAGGATTGGCCACTGCTGGTCTGGAAACTCATCGATCACGCCGCCGCCTTTCATGGCGAGCGCGAGGTTGTCAGCCTGACCTGCGAAGGCGGCAAGCATCGCAGCAATTGGCGCACCGTGCGCGCCCGCGCCCGGCAATGCGCGGCGGCGCTGCGCCACATGGGCATCCAGCCCGGCGACCGCGTCGCGACGCTCGCCTGGAACACCTATCGCCATGTCGAAAGCTGGTACGGCATTTCCGGCATGGGTGGCGTTGCCCACACCATCAATCCGCGGCTGTTCGATGATCAGATCGTCTACATCGCCAACCATGCCGAAGACCGGGTGCTGTTCTTCGACCTGACCTTTGTGGCGCTGGTCGAGCGACTGGCGCCGCGTTTCACCACCATCGAACATTTCGTGCTGCTCACTGATCGCGCGCACATGCCCGAATCGTCGCTGAACCTGCTGTGCTATGAAGATCTGATCGCGGCGCAGCCCGATGCCGACTGGACCGAAGTCGATGAAAAGGCGCCGGCCGGCCTCTGCTACACCAGCGGCACCACCGGCAATCCCAAGGGCGTGCAGTACAGCCACCGTTCCAACGTGCTGCACGCAATGGCGGCGAGCATGACCGACACGTTTGGCATGGGCGCCCGCACCACGGTGCTGCCGATCGCGCCGATGTACCATGCCAACGCCTGGTCGATCCCCTATACCGCCGCAGGCTGCGGCGCGAAGCTGGTGATGGGCGGGCCGAATTTCGATGCGCCGACGCTGCAGGAGCTGATCATCAGCGAGAATGTCGATCTGGCGCTGGCGGTGCCGACGGTCTGGCTGTCGATGCTCCAGCATCTGGAGGCCAAGGGCGGCGGCCTTGGCAAGCTGGAGCGCACCGCCATCGGTGGCTCGGCCGTGCCGCGCAGCATGATCGAAAGCTTCGACAAATTGCACAACGTCAAGGTCATCCAGCTGTGGGGGATGACCGAAATGTCGCCGCTGGGCACCGTCGGCGCCGCCTGTCCCGATGTCGCAGCAATGACTTACGATGAACAGCTGAGTTATCGTATCAAACAGGGCCGCGGCGTTTTCGGCGTCGAGATGAAGACCGTCGGCGATGATGGCGCCGAGCTGCCGCGCGACGGCAAGGCCTTTGGCCGGCTGCTGGTGCGCGGCCCGTGGATCGTCGGCAGCTATTTCAAGGGCGATGGCGGCCAGGTGCTGGATGCCGATGGCTGGTTCGACACCGGCGATGTCGCGACGCTGGATCGTTATGGTTACATGCACATCGTCGACCGTTCGAAAGATGTCATCAAATCCGGCGGCGAATGGATCAGTTCGATCGACCTCGAAAATGCCGCGGTCGGTGCGCCGGGCGTTGCCGAGGCCGCCGTTATCGGCGTGCACCATCCGAAATGGGATGAGCGGCCGCTGCTGCTGGTGCGGCAGAAGGACGGTGCCACCGTCACGAAAGAAAGCGTTCTCGCTTATCTCGAGGGCAAGATCGCTAAATGGTGGACGCCCGACGAAGTGCTGGTCGTCGACGATCTGCCGCACACCGCCACCGGCAAGCTGCTGAAGACCGAGCTGCGCGACCGCTACAAGGACTACAAGCTGCCGACGGCGTGACGCTCAGTTCGCCAGGGCCGCTATGGCCACGGCCGTGAACAACAGGCCCAGCCCGGCGAGGAAACAGCGATCGGCCCAGCGGTTGCTGGCGCCGTCGTCCTGGCCGTGGCGGATGGTGAGATAGGACAACAGGCAGGACAGCAGCAGCAACAGCGCCGCCGCCCAGGCCGCTTCATCCGCCCAGCTGCCGTTGCGGCCCGACAGTTTCAGCCCGGTGATCAGGATGAAACAGATGCCGAGCAGGTTCGACGCGGCGTTGAGGATATTGGGGTGGCGATCCATGCACGGGCTCCTGCCATCGGCATAATGAACCGGGTCTGACAGTCAATCGAACAGCCCCAGCTGCGGCCCCGGAGCGCGAAAGCGGCTGCAATCGAGCGGCGGCGATGGCTTGTCGAGGCCATGCTTCGCCCGCGCCTTTTCGAAGCGTTGGCGCAGAACCGTGGCATAGGCGCCATGGCCGGCAAAGCGTTCGAAGAAACGCGGATCATTGTCACGGCCGCCACGCATGTCGTTGATATGGTGCATGACGCGCGCGGCGCGATCGGGGTGATGAGCGGCGAGCCAAGCCCGGAACAGCGGCGCCACTTCATGCGGCAGGCGGACGGGCAGCGCATAGGCGCCGCTGGCTCCCGCGTCGGCGGCCGCGGTGACAATGGCTTCGATCTCGTGATCGGTGATGGCGGGGATGATCGGGGAAACCGACACCCAGACCGGCACGCCGGCGGCGGCCAGCGCGCGGATGGCGGCAAGGCGGCGGTGCGGCGCGGCGGCGCGCGGTTCGAGCGTGCGGGCGGTCTCCGGCTCCAGCGAGGTGACCGAGACGATGACCATGGCAAGATTGTCGGCGGCCATGGCAGCGAGCAGGTCGATATCGCGCAGCACCCGATCGGATTTCGTGGTGATCGTCACCGGGTGGCGGGCTTCGGCCAGCACCTCCAGGATGGCGCGGGTGATGCGATAGTCGCGCTCGATCGGCTGATAGGGGTCGGTGTTGGTGCCCAGCGCCATCGGCCGGCAGACATAACCGGGCTTACACAGCTCGGCGCGCAGCAGGGTGGCGGCCTCGGGCTTGGCGGTCAGCCGGCTTTCGAAATCGAGGCCGGGAGAGAGGCCGAGATAGGCATGCGTCGGCCGGGCGAAACAATAGACGCAGCCATGTTCGCAGCCGCGATAGGCGTTGATGGAGCGATCGAAGGGGATATCGGGCGAGGTGTTGCGGGTGATGATGGTGCGCGGCCGCTCGATGCTGACGGCGGTGCGCAGCGGCGGGGCATCACCGTCGATGGCGCTGCGCTCATCGAGCCAGTCGCCATCGGCTGCTTCGCTGCGCTGTTCGAAGCGCAGCGAGGCGGCGTTATGGGTGGCACCGCGCCCGGACGGTGGGGGAGGCAGCGCTGGCATGGCCTGAGAATAACAGACCATGCAGAACATATAAAGAACAGATCAGCCGATCTTCAACCGCACAAAGGCCATGCCACCCCAGCGATCGCCGCCATATGCGGCGTCGAGGCCGGCGGGCACGAAGCTGCGTGCCGCCTGCACGCCGATGCCGATGACCCTGGATTGGCCGAAGCGGACATCGCGTATCACGCCGAGGCTGACCTTGCCGACAGTGAACGGATCGCCGTGCACGTCGCCGGGGTTGGGCAGCAGCTCGTCATTCTCAGTGACTTCGCCGCGGGCGAAAAGCGTCCAGGGCGCATCGAAGCGCAACGAGGATTCGATGACGCCGGCGTTGAGCGGATGGCGATCCTCGCCGGGCTCATGGGCGCGCCGCTGGCCCCAGGCGAGTGTGGAGGACCAGCGGCCCTCCGTGCCGAACGGGATGGTCACCAACGCGCTTGCCGACAGGCGGGTCTGGTCGGTCTGCGGTTCCAGCTGCTCGGGGGAGCGTAGAAAGGCCCAGCTCGCCTGCAGCGACAGCTGCGGAATGGGGTTCCATGACAGGCGGGCGGCGGTGGAATCGAAGGTCGGTGCCTCGATATCGTAGCGGAACTGGTCCGGCTCGCGGCCCGAGAAGCGCGAGGCCTCCAGCTTCCAATTGCCCTGCACAAGGCCGATGGTGGCGACGCCATAGGTGATGTGCGTCGAATCGAGCCAGTGATGGCTGATCGGCGCTTCCGGCGAATCGAGAATGGCGGCGCGGTGCATGAAGGCCGGCGGGCCGAACGCCGGCTCGCCGGGCAGACCGAGATAGACAAAGGCGCTGCTGCGCGCGCCGATGGGCACCGACAGCGAGGCCGACAACTCCATGAACAGGTCGTGCGGATGCTGGCGATCGGTCAGCTGGGTCACGCCATCGGCGGTTTCGCCAGAGGCCAGCAGCAGCGGATAGCCGGATTTGCCCATCAGCGGCTCGGGCGACAGCATGGCGCGCAGTTGCAGCCGGGTGCGGCCGATCTCGCGTTGCGCCATGCCCATCACCATGCCGGCGAGAAAGCCCTTGCTGGCGCCGCGTGGGCCGCCCTGGTCGCTGTAGACGAGTTGCAGATTTGCATGGCCCATCAGCATCCAGTCCCCCGCCATGCTGTGCAGCCCGTCATGGCGTTCGAGATCGGGCTGCCAGCTGGTGCCGGAGGCTTCGCGCGAAGCGGGGAAGGCGCCCAGCGCCGCCGGCATCATGTGCGTGCCGGCGGCCATGCCGCCATGGTCCATTTTCGAATGGTCCATCTGGCTATGGTCCATTGCCGGTGCCGGCGCCGGCGCCGGCGGCATCGCCATTCCCGGCGTGTGCTGATGCGTCTGCGCATGCGCGGGAGGGGCCGGGAGAAGGGACAGGGCGAACAGCAGCGGTCTGGTCAACATACCCCTGGGGGGTATATATACACGCTTGAACTGACAAGCAGGTTTTCCGCCTTGCCCCACGCCCATGCCGATCACAGCGCGCAATTGACGCGGCTCAGCCGCATCGAGGGCCAGGTGCGCGGCATCGCGGCGATGATCGCCGAGGATCGCTATTGCATCGATATCCTGACGCAATTGCAGGCGGTTCGCGCGGCGCTGGCCCGAGTGGAGCGCGAGATCCTCGACGGCCATGTCGGCCATTGCGTTGCGGCCGCGGCCAGGGCCGGGCCGGAGGAGCAGGCGGCGAAGATGGCCGAGCTGACCGACCTTTTGAAACGGGCGATGCGCTAGCGCTCGGTCAGGCGCGGCATCAGTTCGACGAAATTGCAGGGCCGGTGGCGGCTGTCGAGCTGGTCCTTGAGGATGCCATCCCAGCCATCCTTCACCGCGCCGGTCGAGCCGGGCAGGGCGAAGATATAGGTACCGCGCGACACGCCGGCACAGGCGCGGGACTGGATGGTCGAAGTGCCGATGCTCTGGAAGCTGAGCCAGCGGAACAGCTCACCAAAGCCCGGAATTTCCTTCTCCTGCACCTGCGCCAGCGCTTCCGGCGTCACATCGCGGCCGGTGACGCCGGTGCCGCCGGTCGAAATGATGCAATCGACCATGGGGTCGTCGATCCAGGCGTTGAGCTGCGCGACCAGCGCCGGCACATCGTCGCGAATGATGGCGCGCGCTGCCAGAATGTGCCCCGCGCCCGTCAGCCGATCGACCAGCGTGTCGCCGGACCGATCATCGGCCGCCCCGCGCGTGTCGGACACGGTCAGCACCGCGATGCGGACGGGAATGAAGGTGCGGCTGGTATCGATCGGCATCAGCGCAGCATAGGCCGCCTGGGCGACCGAGTCACCGTCCTGCCGTCACCACCACCCGGTCGTCATCCTCCACCGGCACGGTCGGCACGGTGCGCACCGGCTGTGGCAGGCGCTTCACCGCGCCTTCGCCACCCTTGCCGGGGAAGGTCGGCCAGAGCCCGGCGATCAGCGCATCCATGCTCGCCGGCTGCACGCCGTCGCGCAGCTGGTACATCCAGAAATTGCGGAGCACGATTTCGACATAGCCGCGGGTTTCCTTGAACGGGATCGATTCGATGAACAGCAACGGATCGCCACGGTCATCGAGGCTGGTGTTCCAGCGCTGCACCGATCCCGGCCCGGCGTTATAGGCGGCGATCACCTTGGGCAGCAGACCCTGGGTGTGGCTCATGTCGCGCAGCGCTTCGAGATAGGTCTGGCCGACCTCGATGTTGAAGGCCGGATCGGTCAGGTCGCCGACCACGGCTGCCGCGTCCGGGGTGGCCGGGTCGCTGGTCATCGTCGCCTTCACCTGGCGGGCGGTGGCCGGCATCAGCTGCATGATGCCCTTGGCGCCGGTGCGCGACGTGGCGGTGGTGACGAAGGTCGATTCCTGCAGGGCCAGCGCAAACACCAACCCGCGGTCGACACGCCAGCCGCGCGCCGGCGTCCAGTCCGGCGCCGGATAGCGGGCCGACAGCGGCGCCTCGATGCCCAGCGGCGGGCGCACCGCCAGCTGATATTGCGTCGCCGGCAGGCCCAGGCGTGCGGCGAGGCGCAGCAGCGCCGGATAATCGCCGTCGCGCGCCGTCTGGGCGAGGAAGCGCAGCTCGCGGTCGGCAAGGCCGATCTGGCCGATTTCCATCAGCGCGGCGGCGCGGCGGGCACCGGGAACGGTCTTCAGATGGTTCCAGTCGGCGGTGATGAAATCGGGTTCCGCCCAATCCTGCACCGGCCCCAGCCCGAGCGCGCGGCGGGCGAGCAAGCCATAGAAATAATTCGGCGTTTTCGCGGCCTTTTCCAGCCGTTCGGCAACCTTTTCCGGCTCGCCCGCCGCCAGCCAGGCGCGGCTGGCCCAATAGGCGGCCGCCGCACCGAAATCGGGCGCCGGCGCCTTGGCTGCGACAAGATCAAAGGCGCGCGCCGCTTCCTCGAACTGGCCCAGCCGCCACGCCGCCAGCCCGGCGGTCCAGGCGCCCAGCGCCGCCGACTGGCCCAGCGCCGGGCCGCGCGCCGCCTCCAGCCCCAGTTGCAGGGCGGCCATATTGTTGTTCTCGGCGTACCAGCTCCAGGCGATGCGCTGGGCGAGCTGACTGCGCACCAGCGGCGACAATCGCTCGGCATCGGCGTGGAAGCGCGTCTCGGCGTCGGCGTTGCGATCGGCGGCGAGCAGCGCCTTGATGGCCGCGCTGCTGGCGCTGTCGGCGGCATTGCCCTCAGGCATCGGAAGAGCCGCGCTGGCGGTGCGGAACGGCCGCGGCACCGGCAGCAGTGGCAGGGGCGCGCTATCAGCGCCGGGCAGGCGTTCCGCCAGCTGCGCGATGCGCTGCGCCTGCGGCAGGTCGCGGCAAGTGCCCAGCCAGGCGGCGAGATCGGCGCGGCTGAGCTTGCCGAGCCCGCGCGCCAGCAGCAGCTGCGCTCGGGCGGTTTCGCTGAGCAGGCCATCGCCCAGCGCCGCGAGGCCCTGTTCGGCGCGCGCGAAGCGGCCGGCGTCGATATCGAGGAAGATCTGACGATAGGCGGCGCGCTCGTCGGTGCTCAACTGCGGCGGCACGGCGCGCTGGCGAGCGGTGATACCGGGGCGCTCTGCCGTTATGGTCAGCACCGTGTCGCCGGTCTGCTGGTCATCGGCGAGCGCCGGGGCGGCGACCAGCGCCAGGACGAGCAGGGCGCGGCGCATCACAGGGCGGCGACCCGGGCGGCGAAGGCCTGCAGATCGGCCCAGGCCTGGCGCTTCTGCTGGGGCTGCTTGAGCAGGAAGCGCGGGCTGCTGATGGCGAGCAGCGGGGCATCGCCGACGCGGCCCCATTTGCCGCGCGCCGAGGCGACCGCCATGCCATCGCCGGCCAGTGCCGCCGCGGTCTGCCCGAGCGCCAGGATGAGGCGCGGCGGGTGCAGTTCCAGCGCCCGCGCCAGAAACGGCGCAAAAGCGGCAATATCATTGGGCCGCGGTGCCGCATCGGGTGACACCGGCCAGGGCACGCGGTGCGCCAGCGTGCTGTTTTCGAGGCTGAGGCCGATGGCGGCCAGCATGCGGCTGCGCAGCACGGCGGCCGGGCTGCCCTCCGGCTCCGGCTGTTCGCACAGAACCACGATGCCGCTTACAACCGCGCCATCGAGCAGTTGCGGCACCGCGCCCGGCCGGCGCAGCGGATGCGCGAAATCGGCCAGCGCCGCCAGCAGTGCCGGCAGATCGGCGGCAGAAATCGGCGCAGAAGCGGCAATTTGTGGGACAGCGGCGGGGCGGGGCGGGGGCGCCGCGGGGGATTTCGGGAGATTTTGGGGGGAAAGCGGGGCGCGCACCGGCGCTGCCACAGGCGCCGCCAGCCAGTTGCGCGGCGCATCGCCGACCACGACATCGACACCGGCGCCGACCAGCCAGCTGAGCGCCGCCAGCCCGGTCGGGGTGCTGTCCTGTACCTGACCCATTCCCATATCTGTCACAATGCGACGTGCGCGGCACTGGTCAAGCGCAACAGGCTTCCGTATCTGGTGAATCATGGCAAAGCCGCGACGTGCCGTGCAAAGCGTCGCCGCAGGGGAAGGAAAAAGGACCCATCATGTCCGATCGTGAATCGATGCCCTATGATCTCGTCATCGTCGGCGGCGGCCCCGCCGGCCTCAGCGCCGCGATCCGCGCCAAACAGGCCGCGGCCGACAAGGGCCTCGATCTGTCGGTGTGCATCCTTGAAAAGGGGTCCGAAATCGGCGCGCACATCCTGTCGGGCGCCGTCGTCGATCCCAAGGCGCTGGACGAGCTGCTGCCCAACTGGCGCGACCTCGACAGCCCGCTGACTGTGCCGGTGGTCGAGAACCATCACTGGATCCTCACCGAAACCAAGCATTATGAATTCCCGCACGGCCTGATGCCGCCGTTCATGAACAACAAGGGCTGCTATACCGTCAGTCTCGGCAACCTCTGCCGTTGGCTGGCCGGCCAGGCCGAAGCGCTGGGCGTCGAGATCTTCCCCGGTTTCGCCGCCGCCGAAGTGCTGTGGAACGAGGATGGCAGCGTCAAGGGCGTCGCCACCGGTGACATGGGCATCGCCCGCGATGGCAGCCGCAAGGACAGCTGGCAGCCCGGCCTCGAACTCCACGCCAAATACACCTTCTTCGCCGAAGGCGTGCGCGGCCATCTGTCGAAGCAGCTGATCCGGCATTTCGACCTGGCGAAGAACAGCCAGCCGCAGATCTATGGCATCGGGCTGAAGGAACTCTGGGACATTCCGGCCGAAAAGCACAAGCCGGGTTTCGTCACCCACACCCAGGGCTGGCCGCTCGGCGATGCCAATGGCGGCGGCTTTCTCTACCATCAGGCCAATGGCCAGGTCGCGCTCGGCTTTTCGGTGTGGCTGAACTATTCCAATCCCTATCTGTCGCCCTTCGATGAATTCCAGCGCTGGAAGACGCATCCGGCGATCAAGGCGATCCTGGAAGGCGGCCGCCGCGTCTCCTATGGCGCCCGCGCCATCAACGACGGCGGCTGGCAATCGGTGCCCAAGCTGACCTTCCCCGGCGGCGCGCTGATCGGCTGCAGCGCCGGCTTCGTCAACGTGCCGCGCATCAAGGGCAGCCACACCGCGATGAAGACCGGCATGATGGCGGCCGAAGCCGCCGTCGACGCCATCGCCAGCCAGCGCCAGAACGACGAGCTCGCCGATTATGGCGATGCCTACAAGAAGAGCTGGGTGTTCGAAGAGCTGAAGATGGTGCGCAACACGCTGCCGCTCGTCGAAAAGTTCGGCAATCTCGTCGGCACCGGCCTCGCCGGCGTGACGATGTGGATGGAATATCTGGGCTATACCCTGCCGTTCACCATGAAGAACCACCCGGACTACAAGTCGCTGAAAAAGGCAGCGGACGCCAAGCCCATCGACTATCCCAAGCCCGATGGTGTCTACAGCTTCGACAAGCTGACCAGCGTCTTCCTGTCCAACACCAATCACGAGGAAGACCAGCCGATCCATCTGACGCTGAAGGACCCCGAAGTCCCTATCGCGGTCAATTTGCCGACCTGGGACGAGCCGGCGCAGCGCTATTGCCCGGCCGGCGTCTATGAAGTCGTCGGCAAGGACACCGACGAACCGCGCTTCCAGATCAACGCGCAGAACTGCGTCCACTGCAAGACCTGCGATATCAAGGACCCCAGCCAGAACATCACCTGGGTGGTGCCGGAAGGCGGCGGCGGGCCGAATTATCCGAATATGTGAGGCGGCAGGCCGGGGTGCGACATTCGCGCAAGTTCATACTTGCGCAATGAGTCAGGAAACGGTTAAGGGCGAAAAAAACAAAAACGGTCGCGAATTGTTCAACGCCAAACAAGGGGAACCCCATGGCAATTCGCAACGCTTCGCTCGCTCTCGGGCTCATTGTCGCTGCCGCCACCGCCGCCACACCGGTGCTGGCCGATACGCTGTCCAATCATACGTCCCGCTATCGCGTCGGCGTCGGCTTCGGCCCCGGCGAGAGCCTGTCGGGCGGTGACCTCAACTATCGCAAGTTCACGCAAGGCGCGGCCAGCGCCGAAATCCAGATCTCGATCAACCCGGTGCCGGCAATCAATGCCGCGGCCAGCAACAGTGACGCGGGTACCGATATCTTTGCCTTCGGCTTCCTCGGCTATAATTATGCCGTGGACTTCACCGCCGCCAGCGGCCTTGTCATCAACGATCTCAACATCGTCGATGTCACCGGTCTCGCCTTTCTGGACTCGACGCTGGGCGGCAGCGTCTATGCCAATGCCGGCGACGGCCTGGTGGCATGGGCCTGCGTTGATGGCGCCGGCGATTGCGGCACCTTCAATTTCGCCGTCACCGACAATGCCAACAGCTATATCGAGACCGACCAGCTCGATGGCACCTCGATCTA
>NKIQ01000017.1 GCA_002256005.1 Alphaproteobacteria bacterium PA4
GGGGGGCGCGGGGTGCCCCCCGCCCGGGCCGCCGCTTCGCGTCGTCTCTCGACCTCCCCCCGGCGGGGGGAGGTTACAAATGATCCCCCCCGGCCTCCTCCCCGAAGGCCTGCGCGACCGGCTGCCGCCGGAAGCGGAGGCCGCGGCCGCGCTGGTGCGCACCCTCACCGCCGCCTTCGCCGCGCAGGGCTATGACCGCGTGCAGCCGCCGCTGGTCGAATATGAGGACACGCTGGGCAGCCGCCTCGGCGGTGCCGCACGGCGCGAGTTGCTGCGTTTCACCGATCCGGTCAGCCAGCACACGCTGGCGCTGCGGTCGGACATCACCGGCCAGGTCGGCCGCATCGCCGTCACCCGCCTCGCCGATGCGCCGCGGCCGCTGCGCCTGTCCTATGCCGGGCCGGTGCTGCGCGTGCGCGGTACCCAGCTGAGCCCCGAACGCGAGAGCTGCCAAGTCGGCGCCGAGCTGATCGGCAATGACAGCGCCGCCGCGGCGGCCGAGATCGTCGCGCTCGCCGTCTCGGCGCTGGCCGCCACCGGCCTTGCCGATCTGTCGCTCGACATCACCATGCCGACGCTTGTCGCTGATTGCGCCGCCGCCGGCTGGCCGCTGGGCCGGGCGACGCTGGCCGAGGTGCAGGCGCTGCTCGACGGCAAGGACGCCGGCGGGCTGCGCGCGCTCGGCGCCCATGCCTTTGAGCCTCTGATCGCCGCCGCCGGTCCCATCGAGGCCGCACTGGCGCGGCTGGCGGCGCTGCCGCTGCCGCCGCTGGTGCAGGCGCGATTGGCCGCCATCGGCGCGCTCGCCGCCGAACTCACCGGCATCACCATCACGCTCGACCCGACCGAGCGCCATGGCTTCGAATATCAGACTTGGGCAGGCTTCTCGCTGTTCGGCGCCGGCATCCCGGGCGAGGCCGGCCGCGGCGGCGCCTACACCATCCTGCGCCCCGATGGCGGGATGGAGCCGGCGATCGGCTTTTCGCTCTATGTCGACGGGCTGGTCGATGCCGGGCTGGGTCAGCAGGCGGCGAAGCGCGTGCTGCTGCCGGTCGGCACACCAGCGGCGGTGGGCGCCACGCTGCGCGCGCAGGGCCTGCAGACGGTGGCGGCGCTCGATGCTGCGGCCAAGCCTGCCGATTTTCGCTGCACCCATGTCTGGAATGGCGTAGAGGCGCAGCCGATCTAACTCCCCTCCCTTTCAAGGGAGGAGCTGGGGGTGGGTTCGTGCCGTTTGGCAGATAACGACCCGTCTCCGCACACCCACCCCCAGCCCCTCCCGCAAGCGGGAGGGGAGACGAAAGACTGCGATGGCCAACGTAACCGTGATCGGCGCCCAATGGGGCGATGAAGGCAAGGGCAAGATTGTCGACTGGCTGTCGGAACGCGCCGATGTCGTCGTCCGCTTCCAGGGCGGCCACAACGCCGGGCACACGCTCGTCGTCGGCAACAACACCTACAAGCTCAGCCTGTTGCCGTCGGGCATCGTGCGCGGCACGCTGTCGGTGATCGGCAATGGCGTGGTGTTCGATCCCTGGCATTTCCGCGATGAAGTCGCCCGCATCGCCGGCATGGGCGTCGCCATCAGCCCGGCAAATCTGCAAGTGTCCGACCAATGCCCGCTGATCCTGCCGCTGCACCGCGACCTCGATGGCGCGCGCGAGGATGCGTCGGGCGCCGGCAAGATCGGCACCACCCGCCGCGGCATCGGCCCGGCCTATGAGGACAAGATCGGCCGCCGCGCGCTGCGCGTCTGCGACCTGGCGCATCTGGAGGACATCGGCCCACAGCTCGACCGCCTGCTCGCCCATCACAATGCGCTGCGCTCGGGCTTCGGCATTGCGCCCGTCGATCGCGATGCCCTGCTGGCGCAATTGCACGACATCGCGCCGGCCGTGCTGCCCTATGTGAAGCCGGTGTGGACAACGCTGCGCGATGCCAAGGCGCAGCGCCGGCGCATCCTGTTCGAAGGCGCGCAGGGCGTGCTGCTCGATGTCGACCACGGCACCTATCCGTTCGTCACGTCCTCCAATGTCGTCGCCGGCCAGGCCGCGGCCGGCAGCGGCATGGGGCCGGGCGCGGTCGGCTATGTGCTCGGCATCGTCAAGGCCTACACGACCCGCGTCGGCTCCGGGCCTTTTCCCACCGAGCAGGACAATGCAGACGGCGAGAAGCTGGGCGTGCGCGGCCATGAATTCGGCACCGTCACCGGGCGCAAGCGGCGCTGCGGCTGGTTCGATGCCGTGCTGGTGCGCCAGGCCATCGCCGTGTCGGGCGTCGCTGGTATGGCGCTGACCAAATTGGACGTGCTCGACGGCTTCGAGACGCTGCGCATCTGCACCGGCTATCGCCTCGATGGCGAAATCATCGACTATTTCCCGGCGCATGCCGCCGAACAGGCGCGTGTCGAGCCGGTGTATGAGGAATTCGCCGGCTGGAGCGAATCCACCGCCGGCGCCCGCCGCTGGGCCGATCTGCCGGCGCAGGCGATCAAGTACGTCCGCCGCATCGAGGAACTGACCGCCTGCCCGGTGGCATTGGTCAGCACCTCGCCGCAGCGGGATGATACGATTTTGGTGCGCGATCCGTTCCTGGATTGAGGGCTAACTCCCTCCCCGTTGCGGGGAGGGCGGCTCGGCGCCAGCCGAACGGGGTGGGGGTTCCACATGCGGCCATGCGCGCGACCCCCACCCCGCTCGCGCAAGAGCGCGAGTCGCCCTCCCCTCAGGGGGGAGGGAGGAGTTTGCGCTTGAATCTCCCTGCGGTATCGTGACGCCAATGACACCCGAAGGCCGCCCATGACCACCGCCATCTGGCCTGCCCGCACCGCCCAGCTTGCCGGCCTCGGCGTCGGCATCGGCCTCGCCATCCATGCGCTGCTGCCGATGCCGCTCCTCCAGCCAGCGCTTGGCGACCTCACCATCATCGCCGGGCTGACGACGCTGGGCGCCAGCTTCGCCATCGTCCTCGAACGCACGCGGCTGCGGCTCGCCATCGGCTTTGCCCTGCTGGCGGCGGCGGTGGCAGCGGGGGCGAGCTGGTTCGCCGGCGGCACCGGCGGGCTAGAGGATGCCGAGGTCTGGCGGCTGGTCAGCGCCGGCATCGCCATCGCCATCGCGGCGCCGCTGTTCCAGGCGTGGCGCGACGCCGGCGCCAAGGGCCACCACATCCCCTATGTCGCCGCCCATGATCGCGCCTGGACCAACCTCGTGCTGGTCGCCGCCGCCCTTGCCTTTCTGGGCGTGTGCTGGCTGCTGATGGCGCTGCTCGCCGGGCTGTTCGACCTGATCGGTATCGAAGTGCTGACGCGCCTGCTCGACCAGCGCTGGTTCGGGCTGATGCTCAGCGGCGGCGCGCTGCTGGGCGGCATCGGGCTGTTGCGCGACCAGATGGCGATCCTGTCGACCTTGCAACGCGTCCTGCGCTTCGTGCTGTCGGTGCTGGCGCCGGTGCTGGCCCTCGGCCTGCTGCTGTTCCTGGCCGCGCTGCCGGTCACCGGCCTGGCGCCGCTGTGGCAGGCGACGCGATCGACGACGCCGATCCTGCTCGCCTGTGTCATCGGCGCGCTGGTGCTGGCCAATGCCATCATCGCCGACCAGCCCGGCGATGAAAGCCGCAGCCGGCTATTGCGACTGGCGGCGCTGCTGCTCGCGCTGGCGCTGCTGCCGCTGGCCGGCATCGCCGCGGTGTCGGTGGCGCGGCGCATCGGCCAATATGGCCTGTCGCCCGATCGGCTCTGGGCGGTGACGTTCGTGGGCGTCGCCATGCTCTACGGTGTCGTCTATGCCGGCGCCGTACTGCGCCGCGCCGGCTGGATGGCCGATGTGCGGCGCGGCAATCTCGGCATGGGGGTGTTGCTGTGCGGTGTGGCGCTGCTGCTATCGACGCCGCTCATCGATTTCGGTGCGCTGTCGACGCGCAGTCAGCTGGCGCGGCTGGAAAGCGGCCGGGTCAGCCCTGCGGATTTCGACTGGGCAGCGCTGCGCTACGACTTCGGTGCCAAGGGCCGCCGCGCGCTGACCGACCTCGGCCGCAGCCGCGATCCGGCCATCGCCGACCGCGCCAGGGAGGCGCTGAAGACAACCAACCGCTGGGACGCACGGCGTCTGAACCAGCCGCCCGTGGATGTGACCGCGCTGCAATCGCGCCTGCGCATCCTGCCGGCTGGCGCGGTGCCACCCCTGGCGCTGCTGCGCGCCATTGCCGGCAATGGCGAATGCAATGGCAAACAGACGTGCGTGCTGCTGATCGACAAGGACCGCGCCCGGCTGTTCCAGGAGACCAGCAATGATGTCTATCTGCTGGAGTGGCGGCGGACACAGGCCGGCCCGACCGAGGACTGGCAACTCGGGGACGAACCCACGCTGAAGACGCCGCCGCCGTCTCAACACCGCCCGCTTGCCGACGCCACCATCGAAGTCCGCACCGTCGAGCGCCGCCAGCTGTTCGTCGACGGCAAGCCGGTTGCGGAATGGTTCGAATGAGTGCGGCAATCGCCGCCATCGCCATTTTCGATTGGCGATGCGGCAGCCGCCTGCCTATGTCTGCCCGATAATGCAGGGATGCCGCCATGACCGATTATGATTTTGATCTGTTCGTCATCGGCGCCGGTTCCGGCGGGGTTCGCGCCAGCCGCATCGCCGCCGGCCATGGCGCGCGCGTCGCGGTGGCGGAGGAATTCCGCGTCGGGGGCACCTGCGTCATCCGCGGCTGCGTGCCGAAGAAGCTGCTGGTCTATGGCGCGCATTTTGCCGAGGATCTGGTCGATGCCCAGCGCTTCGGCTGGCAGCTGGATGGCAAGCGGTTCGACTGGCCGACGCTGCGCGACAATGTGCTGGCCGAGGTCGACCGGCTGAACGGGCTCTATCAGACGACGCTCGACAGCAACAAGGTGACGACGCTGCTCGGCCATGCGACGCTGGTCGATGCTCACACCGTCGCCGTCGATGGCCAGACCCATACGGCGAAGCACATCCTGATCGCCACCGGCGCCCGCCCGTTCGTGCCCGATGACATTCCCGGCGCCGAACTCGGCATCACCTCCAACGAGGTGTTCCACCTGCCCGCCCTGCCCCGCCGCATCGTCATCGCCGGCGGCGGCTATATCGCCAATGAATTCGCCGGCATCTTCCATGAACTGGGCGTCGACGTCACGCTGATCAACCGCAGCGAGACCATCTTGCGCGAATGGGAACCGGCGCTCGCCGAACGCCTGCTCGGCATTTCGATGGCCAAGGGCATCGGTTTCAAGCTCAACTGCCGGCTCGACCGGCTGGAGCGGAGCGGCGACGCCATCACCGTGCATTTCAAGGACGGCAAGAGCATCGAGACGGACTGCTTCCTCTGGGCCGTCGGCCGCCGCCCCAATATCGAGGGGCTGGGGCTGGAGGCTGCCGGCATCACGCTCAACGACAAGGGCGCCATCGCGGTGTCGCCCGACAGCCAGACCAGCGTGCCGCACATCTATGCCGTGGGTGACGTCACCGACCGCATCCAGCTCACCCCCATCGCCATCCGCGAGGGCCATGCCGTCGCCGACACGCTGTTCGGCAACAAGCCCTGGATCGTCGATCATGGCTGTGTGCCGAGCGCGGTGTTCTCGAACCCGCCGCTGGGCAGCGTCGGGCTGACGGAATCGCAGGCGCGCAACACCTATGGCCGGGTGCGCGTCTATACGTCGGACTTCCGGCCGATGCGCAATGTGCTCGCCGGCCGCAACGAACGCGCGCTGTACAAGCTGATCGTCGATGAAGCGAGCGACCGCGTCGTCGGCGCGCACATGATCGGGCCGGACGCGCCGGAAATCCTGCAGGCCGTCGCCATCGCCATCAAGGCAAAGCTGACCAAAGCGCAGTTCGACGATACAGTGGCGCTGCATCCGACGATGAGCGAGGAACTCGTTCTCATGCGTTGATCTGCCCCTCCCTCCCCCTTGCGGGGAGGGCGACTCGGCGCCAGCCGAGCGGGGTGGGGGTCACACCCGTCGTAACCCCCTGCCACCCCCCCCGCCCCCAGCGAATTTCTTGCGTCCCCCGGCATCCTGCGCCATGGGAAACGCCATCATGACCATCACCTCTTCCTGGACCCCGACCAGCTGGCGCGCGCATGAAGCCCGGCAGCTGCCCGCCTATCCCGATGCCGCGGCGCTGGCCGCTGTCGAAACCGAGCTGAAATCCTATCCGCCCCTGGTCTTCGCCGGCGAAGCCCGCGACCTGACCGCCAGCCTCGCCGATGTCGAGGCCGGCAAGGCCTTCCTGCTCCAGGGCGGCGATTGCGCCGAAAGCTTCGCCGATTTCCACCCCAACAACATCCGCGACACCTTCCGCGTGCTGCTGCAGATGGCGGTGGTGCTGACCTTTGCGTCGAAGCTGCCGGTGGTGAAGGTCGGGCGCATGGCCGGCCAATATGCCAAGCCGCGCTCCGGCGATTTCGAGGAACAGGGCGGCGTCTCGCTGCCCAGCTATCGCGGCGACAATGTCAACGACATCGCCTTTACCGCGGAAGCGCGCACGCCCAATCCCGAGCGCATGCGCACCGGCTACATGCAGTCGGCAGCGACGCTCAACCTGCTGCGCGCCTTTGCCAGCGGCGGCTATGCCAATCTCCACCAGGTCCACAAATGGAATCTGGATTTCACCGGGCGGTCCTTGTGGTCCGACCAGTATCAGGCGCTGGCCGATCGCATCGGCGAAGCGCTGGATTTCATGGCCGCCTGCGGCATTTCCCCGGAAACCGTGCCGCAGCTGAAGGGCACCAGCTTCTTCACCAGCCATGAGGCGCTGCTGCTCGGCTATGAAGAGGCGATGACCCGGCAGGATTCGCTGACCGGCGACTGGTACGACACCTCGGCGCACATGCTGTGGATCGGTGACCGCACCCGCTTTGCCGGCTCGGCGCATGTCGAGTTCCTGCGCGGCGTCGGCAATCCATTGGGCCTCAAATGTGGGCCGACGACGGAGCCGGACGATCTCCTCCGCCTCATCGACATTCTCAACCCGCAGAATGTCCCCGGCCGGCTGACGCTCATCACCCGCTTCGGCCATGACAAGGTCGAGCAGCATCTGCCGCGCCTCATCCGCGCCGTGCAGAAGGAAGGCCGCCGCGTCATCTGGTCGTGCGACCCGATGCACGGCAATACGGTGAAGGCCGCCGGCGGGCTGAAGACGCGGCCGTTCGACCGCATCCTGTCGGAAGTGAAGGGTTTCTTCGCCGTGCACCGCGCCGAAGGCAGCCATGCCGGCGGCATCCATGTCGAAATGACCGGGCAGAATGTGACCGAATGCACCGGCGGCGCCATCGCCATCACCGACGAGGGCC
Organism: Alphaproteobacteria bacterium PA4; assembly: GCA_002256005.1. Taxonomy (GTDB): domain Bacteria; phylum Pseudomonadota; class Alphaproteobacteria; order Sphingomonadales; family Sphingomonadaceae; genus Sandarakinorhabdus. The sequence continues at coordinate 7,318 of NKIQ01000017.1, forward strand.
TCGCCGACCGCTACCAGACCCAGTGCGACCCCCGCCTCAACGCCAGCCAGAGCCTTGAACTCGCCTTCCTGATCGCCGAAGCGCTGAAGGCGGAACGGGAGGCGCGACCGGCAAAGGCGGCGTGAGGCCGGAGCGATGAAGTTGCAACCTTGTAGCGGTGCGAGGATTCGGAAATGAGCCCTTCTATCGTGTACGCCATGTTTTTCGTCATGGGTCTGTTCGGCACGATTGCCGCCTATGCCGTGACGCATTGACCGCGCGCCTTCGCCGCGTCGACCGCTCCGCGTTACGGACGAACCGACGCGCGGCGCGCAGTTCGACTTCGCACGATACCGCCGCGGTGACCCACGCCAGGCCAGCGCGAGTTTCCATATCTTGCTGCACAGCGATCGCTTAGCTATATACTTAGCCAAGGAGGCGCGCATGGCCCAGTTTTCGGTTCACGATGCCAAGACCAACCTGTCGCGCCTGATCGCCGATGCGCTGGCCGGCGGCGAAGTGGTGATCGCGCGCGGGTCTGTGCCAGTGGTGCGGCTGGTACCGGTGGATCCGCCCGGTCGCCGCGCATTTGGCGCCCTGAAGGGCCGGATCAACAGCGATGCACGCTTTGACGAGCCGCTGCCCGAGGCCGAACTGGCGGCGTGGCAGCTCGCTTGAAACTGCTGCTCGATACGCATGCCCTGATCTGGTGGCTGGCCGGCGACGCGGCGTTGAGCCGGCGCGCGCAGGACGCCATCGCCGACGAAGCCAATAGCGTGGCGGTCAGCGCCGCCTCCGCCATGGAAGTCGCCACCAAATTCCGTATCGGCAAGTTGCCGGGGGCAGCGCTGCTGGCGCAGGATTTCGAAGCCATCGTCGCCGCTCAGGGCTTTGCCGAACTGCCGATCAGTGTGTCCCACGCCCGCCTTGCCGGCGAAATGAAGATCGACCATCAGGACCCGTTCGACCGCTTCCTGATCGCCCAGGCGCTGGCCGACTCCATGGTACTGGTGTCGAACGAAGCGCTGTTCGACCGCTTTGCCGTGCAGCGCCTCTGGTAGCCCGCCCTCTGGCGCGCCCCACGCGCCTGCGTTAGGCTGGCGTCATCCCAACAGGACCACCCGCATGCCGACGAAACTCACCCTGAATGGCAAGGCCGTGACGGTCGATGCCGATCCCGAGATGCCCCTGCTCTGGGTGCTCCGCGACGTGCTGGGGCTGACGGGGACGAAATATGGCTGCGGCGTCGCGCAATGCGGCGCCTGCACCGTGCATCTGGATGGCCAGCCGGTGCGCGCCTGCCAGACGCCGCTGGGCAGCGTCGGCAAGGGCCGGATCACCACGATCGAGGCGCTGGCGACGAGCCCGGTGGGGCGGAAGTTGCAGGACGCCTGGGTGGCGCTGGATGTGCCGCAATGCGGTTATTGCCAGGCCGGGCAGCTGATGAGCGCGGCGGCGCTGCTGCGGGACAATCCGCGGCCCGACGATGCCGCCATCGATGCGGCGATGACCGGCAATTACTGCCGCTGCGCCACCTACAACCGCATCCGCGCCGCCATCAAACAGGCGGCCGTCGCATGAGCGCGGCACTCAACCGCCGGCAATTGCTGGTCGCTGGTGCCGTTGCCGGCGGCGGGATGTGGCTGGGCCTCGCCCCCGCCGGGGCCGCCATGGCCGAGGCGCAGGCGCTGAACCCCTGGGTGCGCATCGGCGGCGATGGCAGCATCACCATCGTCTCGCACAATCCGGAAATCGGCCAGGGCATCAAGACGTCGATCCCGATGCTGGTCGCCGAGGAGCTGGATGTCGATTGGGCCACGGTGCGCATCGAACAGGCGCTGGCCAACAGCAAGGTCTACGGCCGCCAGGTCGCCGGTGGCAGCATGGCGACGACGTTGCAGTACGATGCGCTGCGCCGCGTCGGCGCCGGTGCGCGGGCGCTGCTGGTGGCGGCGGCCGCGGCGGAATGGGGCGTGCCGGCTGGCGCACTGACCACCGCCGGGGGCCGGGTGTTTCATCCCGAAACCGCCCGAAATCTCCCCTACAGCGCCCTCGCCGCCCGCGCCGCGACCCTGCCGCCGCCCGATATCGCCACACTCGTTCTGAAAAACCCAAAGGATTTCAAGATTGTCGGCAAGCCGATCAGCGGCGTCGACAACCGCAAGGTCGTCACCGGCCAGCCGCTGTTCGGGCTCGACACCATGCTGCCCGGCATGAAATTCGCGGTGTTCGAAAAATGCCCCACCTATGGTGGCAAGGTCGCCAGCGCCGATCTGGCGGCGGTCAAGGCGGCCAAGGGCGTGCGCGGTGCCTTCATCGTTCCCGGCCATGGCGGCGATTATGAACTGGCCTCGGGCGTCGCCATCATCGCCGACAGCTTCTGGCACGCCAACCAGGCCCGTGCCGCGCTGGCCGTGCAATGGGATCGCGGCGTCGGCGCCGGGCAATCGAGCGCGGGCTTTGCCGCCCATGCGGCGACGCTGGCCGACACGCAAGGCCCGAAGATCATTACCGAAAGCGGCGATGCCGCCGCCGCGCTCGGCCGGGCGGCGAAGCGCGTCAAGGCCAGCTACAGCTACCCCTTCCTCGCCCATGCGCCCCTGGAGCCGATGAACTGCACGGCGCGCGTCACCGGCGGCAAGGTCGAGCTCTGGGCACCGACGCAGAATCCGGAACCGGGGCGCAAGGCCGTGGCCAGCGCACTTGGCATCCCCGAAACCGACATCACCATCCACATGATGCGCTGCGGCGGCGGCTTCGGCCGGCGGCTGGGCATCGAATATATGGTCGAAGCGGCGTGGATCGCCCGCGCAGCCGGCGTGCCGGTGAAGCTGGTGTGGAGCCGCGAGGACGACATGACCCGCGGGCTGCTGCGCCCCGGCGGCTTCCACCATCTCGAGGCCGGGCTGGACGCGGACGGCAAGGTCATCGCCTGGCGCAACCATTTCGTGAGTTACGGCGATGGCGAGAAATATGCGCGTGCGGCGGAACTGGACGCAACGCAATTCCCGGCGCGCTTCGTTGAAAACATGGCGGTTTCCGGCACGATGCAGGCACTGGCCGCGCCCACCGGCTATCTGCGCGCGCCGGCCAACAACGCCTTCGGCTTCGTCATGCAGGGCTTCATCGACGAACTGGCACACGCCGCCGGTGCCGATCCGCTACAGTTCCGCCGCGATCTGCTCGGCCCGGCGCGGCTGGTCGGCGAACCCGGCAAACGCGACAGTTACGACGCCGGCCGCGCCCGCGCCGTGCTCGACAAGGCGGCGGTGATGGCCGGCTGGGGGCGCAAACTGCCGGCGCGATCCGGCCTCGGCATCGCCTTTCATTTCAGCCATTTGGGTTACTTCGCCAGCGTTGTCGAAGCCAGCGTCGCCGCCGATGGCGCGGTCAAGGTGGCGAAGGTCTGGGTCGCCGGCGATGTCGGCCGCCAGATCGTCAACCCCTCGGGCGCCATCAACCAGGTGCAGGGCAGCGTCCTCGATGCGCTCGGCTCCTCGCTCGGCCAGGCCATCACGTTGAAGGACGGTGCCATCGAACAGAGCAATTACGACGCCTATCCGCTGCTGCGCATGGCCGATGCCCCGCCGGTAGAGGTCGCCTTCGTCCTCTCCGACCACAACCCCACCGGCCTCGGCGAACCCGGCTATCCGGCGACGCCACCGGCGCTGGTCAATGCTATCTTTGCGGCGACGGGCGTGCGCGTGCGGTCGCTGCCGATCGATACGGGACTGCTGAAGGTTTGAAGGGTTCAGGGCCTCCGGCGGCTGGGGCCTCAGGGTCCGGACTCATAAATTACAGGGGTCGGCATGGGCTGGAGAGGCGAAATGGCGAGGCGCGGGCGCGCTGGCGGGGCTTTGCCCCCCGGCGAGCGACCGCAACGACGCCATTTCGCCTCTCCAGCCCACCCGCAGGGCGCGGTCAGCAAGCCCGGCAGAGCGCTCGCTCATTTGCCAGATAGCGATGCTATCTGGCTGCAATCGCTCACTCCTGCCGAGCTTGCTGACCGCGTGACGACCCCTGTTATTTATGGGTCCGGACCCTAGGCCCCAGACCCCGATCGATTATTTGGCCCTTATGTCGCCGCAGGCATACCAATCGAATGGGGTCTGGGGCCTGAGGCCCCAGCCGCCGGAGGCACTTTTTGCGCCCTATTCGAACGTCAGGTCGCCGCTTTCCGGCTCCACCAGATGCCGCGCCACATCGGCATCGCTGACTGCAGCCAGTGTCGCCGGCGACCACAGCGGGTTGCGGTCCTTGTCGAGCAGTTGCGCGCGCACGCCTTCGAAAAAGTCATGGCCGTTGCGGATTTCGCAGACCATCCGGTATTCGGCGATCAGCGCGTCCTCGATGCTGGCATCGCCGGCGAGGCGCAGGCCGGCGAGCGTCAGCTTGCACGAGGTCGGCGACATTTTCCGGATGATCGCCGCCTGGTCCTGGGCCCAGTCGTCACCGCTGTCGAGGCTGGCGAGAATGGCCTCGACACTGTCATGGCCGAAATGGAAATCGATGCCGTCGCGCAGCACGGCGAGCGGCGCCGGGCCGGGGTCCTGGTGCAGGGTTTCGAGGATTTCGGCCTCGCTTTCGGGGCTTTCCGCCAGCAGGTCGCGCAGCACCGGCAGCCGCTCCACGGCCACGAAATGCGTGGCGATACCGGCGTAAACGCAGTCCGCCGCCTTCAGCCGGGCACCGGTCAGCGCCGCCCAGGTGCCGATCTCGCCGGGCAGGCGCGACAGGGCATGGGTGCCGCCGACATCGGGGATCAGGCCGATGCCGGTTTCGGGCATGGCAAACAGCGTGCGTTCGGTGGCGACGCGATACGGCCCATGGATCGACAGGCCGACGCCGCCGCCCATGGTGACGCCGTCGAGGATGGCGACATAGGGGATGGCGGTGCGCGCGATCGCCTGGTTCATCCGATATTCGTCGTGGAAAAAGCCTTCGTACAATTCGCGATCCTGCCGGCCGCGGCGGGCGAGCAGCGCGACATCGCCGCCAGCGCAAAAGGCGCGGTCGCCGGCCCCCTCGATGACGATCCGGCCGATGTCGGGATCACCAGCGGCATCGAACAGCGCGCGGTGGATGGTGCGCGCCATGGCGAGGTTGAGCGCGTTCAGCGCCGCCGGGCGGTTGAGCGTCAGCCACAGCGCGCGGCCACGGCGTGCCACCAGCACTTCGGGTTCGGAAGGGGCTGTGTCGGTCATGATCGTTCCACCATATTGGCCCCGTCGGGCATCGGCTGCGGCAGGCAGCTTGTCGTCAACTTCGCGATCAGCCTGCCGGTTTCATCGGTCAGCTCCGCCTCCATGAAGGCGACGCTACGGCCCAGCTTGATGCACCGGCCGGTGGCATAGAGCCAGGCGTTGGCCTTGGCCGGCGCCATGAAGCTGGTTTTCAGCTCGATGGTCGGCACCACGATGCGCTTGCCGGATTTGACGATGGCGGCGACCGCGGCGGCATCGTCGAGCATGGCGACGAGGATGCCGCCCTGCACATTGCCCATCGGGTTGCAGAAATCCTTGCCGACGCGGAACCGCATCTTCACCTCACCGGCCGCGCTGTCGACGCTCAATAGCTCCTGCCCCAGCAAGATGGCGGTCGGCGGCACATAGGTCCGCATGCGGTGCAGCAATTCTTCGTCGGTCATCGGCATGGCTGCCGATCTCGCACAGCCGCCTGCCGGCGGCAATGGTCATCGCGGGGGACGCGCGCTCAGGCCGGCAGGGTGCGGCGTCGGCGCTGAACGGCACCGACCAGGCCGAAACCGGCAATCAGCATGGCCCAGCTTGCCGGCTCCGGCACGCCGCCGAAGATCGGCGGGATGATCGGGATCTGCGCGACAATGTTGACGCGACCCAGCAGCTGCGCATTGTTGACCTGGCGTTCCACCGTGTCGAACACCGGCGCGTCGAAGCCGCCGATGCGGAATTCATGGGTTTCGATCGAATAGATGGTGTTGCCGACCAGGAAATTGTCCGAGCCCGAATTGAACACGTTGATGACGCGATCGGCGCAGCCATTGATGTTGATGCCCTGGGCGTTGGCACCGCCATAGTTGCAGGGATTGAGGTTGTTATGGGTTTCGTGGTGATAGAAATCGATCAGGAAGGTCTTGGTGCCGACCAGCACATTGTCGATCCGCACATCGCCCTTGATGCTCAGCTGCACGGTCGTCAGCCAGGGCGCGAAGATCGGAAAATTGTTGTGGGTGAAATTGGCGAAGACGAATTCGGCGGACGGGCTGCCTTCGGTGACATCGACCGGATCGAAGACATTGGCGCTGACCAGATAGCTGCTGCGCTGGTTGCCGACCGCCGGTCGCCCCCATGACACCTGCGATGTCGTCGCGTTGATCGTGTCGATCGTCGGGGCACCGCCATTGTTGAGCGTACCGCCCAGCCATTTGGCTTCGGTGGCGAGGAAGGAAAAGCTGACAGCGGCGGCCGGTGCCGCCATGGTGCCGGCCAGTACGGCCAACAGGCAACCAATTGACTTCATCATGATCACTACCCCCCTTTGAGTATCGATGCAGGATTTGTCGTCTTTGATTGCTTGCAATTTGCCAGATTCGCCCCCCACCCGCAATTATCGGACGATAGGGGTGCGCGGGCCGCAGCCCCGGCCGCGCTACAGCAGCGCGCGTTCGGTGAGGCCATAGCCGGCAAGCGCCGGAGCCAGCGCGTCGACATGGCGGTCGTGCCGGGTGAACACGACGACACCCGGCGGCGCCGTCCAGGACCCGGCATCGGTGCCGAGCAGATAGGCCACCCGCCGCGCGATGCCCGGCCCGCCGTCGACAAACCCCAGCGGGCGCGGCGCGGCCGCCGCCAGTTCCGCCGCCAGCAGCGGGAAATGCGTGCAGGCCAGCACCACCATGTCCATGCGGTCGCCGCCCGGCTGGTCGAGCAGTCCGGCCAGTTCCGGGGCGACATCGGCAGCGGTGACGGTCTCGCCGGCCAGCCTGGCCTCGGCCAGCGTCACCAGCGCGGCACTGCCATGGCGCAGCACCAGGCAATCGCTGGCGAATTCCGCTGACAGCCGGTCGACATAGGGCTGGCGCACCGTCGCTGCCGTGCCGAGCACGCCGATCACCCGGCTGCGCGAGCGTTCCGCCGCCGGCTTGATCGCCGGCACCGTGCCGACCACCGGCACATCCAGCGCCGCCCGCACATGGGCAAGCGCGATGGTGGAGGCGGTGTTGCAGGCGATGACCACCAGTTGCGGGCGATAGCGCTCGACCAGCCGGCCGAGCAGTGCCGGCACGCGCGACGCAATCTCGGCCTCGGTCTTGGTGCCATAGGGAAAGCCCGCATTGTCGGCAGCATAGACAATACCGATACCGGGCAGCAGCTGCCGGATCGGCGCCAGCACCGACAGGCCGCCGACGCCGGAATCAAAGACAAGGATGGGCTGTGTCATGCCGACAGACGTAAACAACTGCACGGCCGGGTGCCAGTATTCGCGCCATCGATTTCTTCGATGACGGACAATCAGAAAATCCATTTCCCGGCGACCGGGCTCGCGGCGCATGACTGTCACCATCGGGCGGTAAAGTCCGCCGATTTCGGGGAGTAACCACCATGACCATGAAAACCTTGCTACTCGCGACGACCTTGGCGCTCGGCACCTTTGCGCCGGCCCTGGCCCAGGCACCCGCCATGCCGCCGCAGGAACGCCCGCTCACCAACCAGTTCTGGTGGCCGGACCTGCTCGATCTGAAGCCGCTGCGCCAGAATGCCGCCGAATCGAATCCGCTCGGCAACTTCGACTATGCCGCCGGCTTTGCCAGCCTCGACCTGAAGGCGGTGAAGCGCGACATCGACGCCGTGCTGACCACATCCCAGCCCTGGTGGCCGGCCGATTACGGCAATTACGGCCCCTTCTTCATCCGCATGGCCTGGCACAGCGCCGGCACCTATCGCACCCTTGATGGCCGCGGCGGCGCCGGCGGCGGGCAGCAGCGTTTCGAGCCGCTGAACAGCTGGCCGGACAATGCCAATCTCGACAAGGCGCGCCGGCTGTTGTGGCCGGTGAAGCAGAAGTACGGCCGCAACCTGTCCTGGGCCGATCTGATGGTGCTGGCCGGCAATGTCGCGCTCGAGAATATGGGCTTCAAGACCTTCGGCTTCGGCGGCGGCCGCACCGATGATTGGGAGGCCGACCTCGTCTATTGGGGCCCGGAAACCAAATTCCTCGCCGATGAACGCTACAGCGGCGATCGCCAGCTGAAAAAACCGCTGGCCGCCGTCCAGATGGGCCTGATCTATGTCAATCCGGAAGGGCCGAACGGCAACCCCGATCCGCTGGCCGCGGCGCGCGACATTCGCGAAACCTTCGGCCGCATGGCCATGAATGACGAGGAAACCCTGGCGCTGATCGCCGGCGGCCATTCGTTCGGCAAGGCGCATGGCGCCAAGGCGCCCGATGGCTGTGTCGGCGTCGCGCCCGCCGCCGGCGCCGTCGAGCGCCAGGGCTTTGGCTGGGACAACAAGTGCGGCAGCGGCAAGGGCGGCGACACCATCACCAGCGGCCTGGAAGGCGCCTGGACCAGCACGCCGACGGCCTTTTCGATGCAATATCTCCAGAACCTCTTCGCCTATGACTGGGTGAAGACGAAAAGCCCGGCCGGTGCCACGCAATGGGTGCCGAAGAACAATGGCGGCGCCGGCACCGTGCCCGACGCGCATGACCCGGCGAAGTCGCACCAGCCGATCATGTTCACCACCGATCTGGCGCTGAAGGAAGACCCCGCCTATCGCAAGATCGCCCAGCGTTTCGTCAAGAAGCCGGCGGAGTTCGAGCTGGCCTTTGCCAAGGCCTGGTTCAAGCTGACGCACCGCGATCTCGGCCCGCTCGCCCGCTATGTCGGCGCCGAAGTGCCCAAGGAAGCCCTGATCTGGCAGGACCCGCTGCCCGCCGTCGATCACCCGCTGGTCAGCACCGCCGATGTGACAGCGCTGAAGGCCGAAGTGCTGGCATCGGGCCTGACCGGCGCCGAGCTGGTGCGCACCGCCTGGTCCGCGGCGGCAAGCTTCCGCGCCACCGACATGCGCGGCGGTGCCAATGGCGCCCGTATCCGGCTTGCCCCGCAAAAGGATTGGGAAGCCAACAACCCCGCCGAGCTGGCCCGGGTGCTGACCCGGCTCGAGGCGATCCAGACCGGCTTCAACGCCCGCGCCACCGGCGGCGTGAAGCTGTCGCTGGCCGACCTCATCGTGCTGGCCGGCAATGCCGCCATCGAGCAGGCAGCCAGCCGCGCTGGCCAGACCATCGTGGTGCCGTTCACCCCCGGCCGGGTCGATGCCAGCCAGGCGCAGACCGATGTCGCGAGCTTTGCCGTGCTGGAGCCGCGCGCCGATGGCTTCCGCAACTTCTATGCCAGCGGCAATCGCCTGTCGCCGGCCGAAGCGCTGGTCGATCGCGCCAATCTGCTCAGCCTGACGGTACCGGAAATGACCGTGCTGGTCGGCGGCCTGCGTGCGCTCGGTGCCAATGCCGGCGGCAGCGCACACGGCGTCTTCACCGCCCGCCCCGGCACGCTGAGCAACGATTATTTCGTCAATCTGCTCGACATGGGCACGGCCTGGACCAAGGCGGCGAGCAGCGACGGCGTCTATGAAGGCCGTGACCGCGGCAGCAACGCATTGAAATGGACGGCGACGCCGGTCGATCTGGTGTTCGGTTCCAATTCGGAACTGCGCGCCGTCGCCGAAGTCTATGCCGCCAGCGACGGCAGCGAAAAGTTCACCCGCGATTTCGTCGCGGCCTGGACCAAGGTGACGTCGCTCGACCGCTTCGGCAAATGAGGCACCCCGGCCCGGCGTGTGACAGCGCCGGGCCGGTCAGCTTCGGCACCGCTGGCAACGATGTGCGGCGCAGCGCCGCTTACCCCGCGACATCGGCAAGCAGCCGCACACGCGGCCACACGCCAATGGCCTTTTCGGCGAATTTGATGTCGCAGGTCACCAGCTCGCCATCGAGCTCGATGGCCAGCGCCAGATAGAGGCAGTCATAGATCTGATGGCCCAGCGCCAGTGCCAGTTTGCCGGCATCGAACAGGCGCTGTGGCGTGACGGGATAGGGCCTGACCGCATGATCCCGCCACGACTGGGTCCATTTGTCGAGGGCACGCAAGGCATCCTCGCCCAGCCTCTTGTCCATATTGCCACGCCGGACGATGGCTGACGCCACTTCGACGAACAGGATGTCGGGCCCACAGATTTCGTCGCGATGGCGACCAAGAAACTGCAAGGCCGCCTGACTATCGGCCTCCCACAACAACCATTTCGCCGCCAGACTGGCGTCGACAACGATCATTTGTCGTCGCGTTGCGCCCGGATCAGGTCGAGACTGTCGGGCAGCAGACCATGCTTCAACGTCATTTCGGCGTTGAAGGCCATCAGATCGCCGACGACATCGCCCGCCGGTCTGGCTTCGTTTTCCAGGATCATCCGTGCTTCGGCTTCCAGCGATCGTTTGTTGGCCTGGGCCTGCGCCCGCAATCGCGCATAAGCAGCATCATCAAGACGACGAATGGTGAGCGTGGCCATGGCAAACTCCTCGAGCGGCGATGCTAGCACAATGCCAGCAAATCGCCAAAGCCGCTCAAATCGTCATCGCATCCGGCGCGGCGGTCCGCGACATCACCCAGGCCATTGCCAGCAGGCCGGCCACCGCGCCCAGCGTCAGCAGGCCTCGCAGGCGGGGGTACCAGGCCGGCAGGCCATTGCTGCCGGCGTCCCAGACGAAGTGCAGGGTCAGCAGCGTCGCCAGTGCGATCAGCTGGCGTGCCGGCGCGATGCCGGGCAGCAGCAGCAGTGCCAGCGCCAGCAGCGTCGGCAGCATGGCGAGCGTGATGGTGCCGACGCCGGGATCGGGCCGCGCCACCGCCAGCCCCCAGCGTGCGCCGCCGAGGAACGACAGGATCAGCGCGCCATAGGCCAGCGCCACCACGGCGAACATGCCGGCGTGCACCGGCACCCACAGGCCGAGCAGCGGCGGCGCCAGGAACGGGATCAGGCCGGCAAGGCCATAGAGGAGCACGGAACGCGGGACGGTCTGGGTCATGGCCGCCCCCTTGCCCCGGCGGCCCGGTGCCTGTCGATAGGACAGAAGCGCGCTTGGCCGACGGCGGCTGCGGCTGATAGCGTGGCCCGAGCGAATCGCGGGCGGGGGAATGATGGACAGCGAGACGGCCAGCCGCCCCGGCGTGCTGGCGACACTGGTGCGGCACCCGGTCGCCTGCCTGCGGCTGGGCTGGCGCGTGGCCTTGCTGGCGGGTGCGCTGGCGATCTGCCTGCCGCCGCATCTCGTCATGCGGCGGCTGACAGGATCCTGGCGCTGGGCGCAGCGCTTCCTCGGCATCGCCGCGCGCATCTGCGGCGCCCGGGTCAGCCACAGCGGCCCGATGCTCGGCCGCGATGTATTCTTCGTTGCCAATCACCTGTCGTGGATCGACATCTGCATCTTCGGCGGTGTCACCGGCACGGCCTTTGTGGCGCAGGACAAGATCCGCGACTGGCCGGTGATCGGCAGGCTGGCGCAGCTCAACCGCACCGTCTTCGTTTCGCGCGAGGCGCGGCTGATGGTCAGCCAGCAGATCATCGAACTCCGAGAGGCGCTGGCCGCCCATCAACCGGTGACGCTATTTCCGGAAGGCACCACCACCGATGGCCGCAGCCTGTTGCCGTTCAAGCCGCCGCTGTTCGCCGTGCTGCTGCCGCCGCCGCGGGCGCTGCGCATCCAGCCGGTGTGCCTGCACTTCGATGATGCGGGCAAGGATCTCGCCTGGATCGGCGTCGAAACCGCGCCTGAAAACGCCTGGCGGGTGTTCACAAGGCCCGGCAGCTTCCGCGTCCATGTCGAATTCCTCGACCCCTTCGACCCCGGCGACCATCCCGACCGCAAGGCGATTTCGGCGGAGTCGCGGCGGCGCATCACGGCGGCACTGGCGCGCGAACTGGGCGCGCCGGTTGCCTGACTCCGTCCCCTTCGCTAACGCTGGCGCATGACCGCTTCCTATCCCGCCACCCGCCTCCGCCGCACCCGTTCCGCCCCGTGGAGCCGCGCGCTGCACGCCGAGAACACGCTGACCCCGGCGGACCTCATTTGGCCGATCTTCATCACCGAAGGCCGCGGCGTCACCGATCCGGTGAAGACCCTGCCCGGCGTCAACCGCCTGTCGATCGACAATCTGGCGGCCGCCGCCCGCGAGGCCGTTTCCCTCGGCATCCCCTGCGTCGCCCTCTTCCCCAACACGCAGCCGCATCTGCGCACCGAAGGCGGCGAGGAAGCGCTCAACCCCGACAATCTCGTCTGCCAGGCCATCAAGGCGCTGAAGGATGCGGCCCCCGAACTCGGCGTGCTCACCGATGTCGCGCTCGATCCTTATACCAGCCATGGCCACGATGGCCTGCTCCACGACGATGGTCGCATCCTCAATGATGCCACCGTCGAAATCCTCGTCGGCCAGGCGCTCAACCAGGCGCGCGCCGGCTGCGATGTCATCGCCCCAAGCGACATGATGGACGGCCGCATCGGCGCCATCCGCGCCGGGTTGGAGGCCGACGGCTTCGACCTCGTGCAGATCATGGCCTATTCCGCCAAATATGCCTCGGCCTTCTATGGCCCGTTCCGCGATGCGGTGGGCAGCGGCGGCTATCTCAAGGGCGACAAGAAGACCTATCAGATGGATTCGGCCAACAGCCGCGAAGCCATCCGCGAAGTCGCACTCGATATCGCCGAAGGCGCCGACAGCGTCATGGTCAAGCCCGGCATGCCCTATCTCGACATCATCCGCGCCGTCCGCGACGCCTTTGACGTGCCGGTCTTCGCCTATCAGGTCTCCGGCGAATATGCCCTCATCGAAGCCGCCGTCGCCGCCGGCGTGCTCGACCGGGACCGCGCCGTCCTCGAAACCCTGCTCGGCTTCAAGCGCGCCGGCTGCTCCGGCGTGCTGACCTATTACGCCCCGCTGGCAGCGCGCCTGCTGGCGCGCTAGGCGCTGCGGGTGGCGGCAGGTTTTGCCTCCGGCGGCTGGGGCCGCAGGCCCCAGACCCCGATTATTTGCGGTTTCCGCGACCAAATTTCGTCTTCTGAGGCCAAAACGAATTGGGGTCTGGGGCCCAAGGCCCCAGCCGCCGGAGGCTCTGAATGATCATCGGCATCGACCTCGGCACCACCAACAGCGCCGCCGCGATCTGGCGTGACGGCGAAGCGGTGCTCATCCCCAATCGACTGGGCGAGAGCCTGACGCCGTCGGCGGTGAGCATCGACGGCGACACGGTGAGCGTCGGCCGGGCGGCGCGCGAGCGGCAGGCAACGCACCCCGATGCCACCATCACCGCCTTCAAGCGGCTGATGGGCACAGCCAAGGTCACCCGCCTCGGCCGCCGCGACTTCAGCCCTGAGGAATTGTCGGCGCTGGTGCTGCGCAGCCTGAAGGAGGATGCGGAGGCGTTTCTGGGCGAGCCGGTCACCGAAGCGGTGATCACCGTTCCCGCCTATTTCAACGATCGGCAAAGGAAGGCCACCCGCCGCGCCGGCGAGCTCGCCGGGCTGACGGTGGAGCGGCTGGTTAACGAGCCGACGGCGGCGGCGCTGGCCTATGGCATCCACAATCTCGCCGACCAGTCGCAATTCCTGGTCTTCGATCTGGGCGGCGGCACCTTTGACGTGTCGGTACTGGAAATCTTCGAAGGCATCATCGAGGTGCGCGCTTCCACCGGCGACAACCGGCTGGGCGGCGAGGATTTCAACCAGGTGTTGATCGCCGCGATGGAGGCGAAGCATGGCGAGAGCTGGGGCCGCAAGGCGCGCAGCGACCGGGCGCTGCACGAGCGCCTGCGCGAAGCGGCGGAGCGGACGCGGCGGGCGCTGACCAGCAGCAACAGCGCCACGATAAGCGTCATCTGGCAGGAACAGAGCTACAGCCTCGACATCGGCGCCGAGGATTTCGAAACGCTCGCCGCCGATCTGATCAGCCGGCTGCGCGAGCCGGTGCTGCGGTCGCTGCGCGACAGCAATATCCGGCCCGAGGCGCTGACCGAGATCATCCTGATCGGCGGCAGCACGCGGATGCCGGTGGTGCGCAAGGCGGTGGCGCGCATGTTCGGCCGCTTCCCCAACGCCAGCATCAACCCCGATGAGGCGGTGGCGCTGGGCGCTGCCGTGCAGGCCGGGCTGAAGGCGCGCGATGCGGCGCTGCGCGAAGTGGTGCTGACCGATGTCTGCCCCTATTCGCTGGGCGTCGACATTTCGCAGCAGCTCAATGGCAATTACCGCGAGGAAGGTGTGTTCGCGCCGATCATCGAGCGCAACACCGCGGTGCCGGTCAGCCGCGTCGGCACCTTCCAGACCATCGCGCCCAACCAGAAGGTCGTCGAGTTCGGCATCTATCAGGGCGAGGCGCGGCTGGTGGCCGACAATATCAAGATCGGCAGCATCGAGGTGAAGATGCCGCGCGGGCCGGCCGGGCTGCCGGTCGAATGCCGCTTTTCCTATGACATCAACGGGCTGCTGGAAGTGGATGTGCATGTCCCGGCCAGTGGCGAGCGCCGCCAGCTGGTGATCACCGACCCGGAGGATGATGTGCCGCCGGCGGAGCTGGAGCGCCGTCGCGCGGCGCTGGCCGCGCTGAAGGTCCACCCCCGCGACGGCGAGGCCAATCGCGCCACGCTCGCCCGCGCCGAGCGCTGCTGGCAGGACGGGCTGGGCGACAAGCGCGACTATGTCGGCCAGTTGATCGCCGGCTTCCAGGGCGCGCTGGAAACCCAGGACCCGCGCATCGCCGAGCGCGCCCGGCTGGAACTGGAGGAAGCGCTCGACGCACTGGAAGGCGACCGCTTCCTGTGAAGCGTGGCATCTGGGCCACCCTTGGCATCAAGCGCACCAATGACCGCGCGGAAATCCGCCGCGCCTATGCGGCCAAGCTGCGCGTCACCAACCCCGAGGATGACCCCGAAGGCTTCATGGCGCTGCGCAGCGCCTATGAGGCGGCGTTGCAGGGGGCGTGGGATGTGCCGGAAGACGCGGCGGTGCCGGACGCAGCGGATGACAGTGCGGATGGCGAGGCCGATCCAGACGATGAGGACGACGACTTCCGGCAATTTGTCGCGGATTCCGCTCGTTGGGACGCCGAAGTCGCCAGCGCGACGCCGCCCGACCCCGAAATCATCGACCTCAACCAGCGCTGGCAGGCGCTGGTCGACACGCTGTTCGCCGATCCGCCGGAGCCCGTCGAACCAGCGCTGGCGCATCTGCTGGCGGCGCCGGCGCTGGAACGCATCGCGCTCAGGGCGGAGCTGGAGGACAATCTCGCCCGGCTGATCGCCGACAATATCCCTGAGGCGGACGCGCTGGTGCAGCCGGCGGTGGCCGCGATGGGCTGGGAGGGCGCCGCTCGCCACGCCAATTGGGCCATCGCCACCGTGCAATATCGCGCCGCCGAGCTGGCCGCCGAAGCCCGCGCCGCCGCGCCGCAGGGCTTTTTCAACCGCCTGTCAAAATGGAATGTCGCGACACCGCGGCTATGGGTGTTCGGCCTGATCCTGCTGGTTCAGATCCTGCGGCTGGCGTTTGCCGACAGCAATGACACGCCGCCGGTCAACCTGCCCCAGGTCGTGCCCGGCCAGGATCGGCCGGTCGCGCTGCTCACCGACAGCTGGTTCCGGCCGGAGGATCGGCTGACCGGCCTCACCGGCGTCGCGGCGCAGGTGCTGAGCATCGCCGAAGTCACCGCCGATCGCGACGGCAATCCCGTCACCTGCAAGCTGCTCGACACGCCGCCCGCCGCCTTTGCCAAAATCACCTGCTCGCTGCTGCTGCGCCGCGCCCGCTTCGTGCCGAACCCGGCGCTCGGCGGCGACAGCCCGGCGCGCCTGATCATCCTGTGGCAGCGCACCGATGATGGCAGCTATCGCCCGCAATGGCTCGATCCGGCCAAGGCGAACAGCACGCTGGCGGCGATGGCACTGGCCGAAGCTTCGAAATTGCGCCCGCTGGCGCCGGAATGCCCGAAGCCGGCGCCGCCGCAACCGGGCAAGGCACAGCCGCCCATCGCCTGCTCGCCGGACAATGACTGGCTGAGCACCAGCGACTTTCCGCAGGAGCGGCTGATGGCCGCCGGCACGCGCAGCCTCGATATCGAATACACCATCGGTCGTGACGGCTATATCCGCGATTGCCGCGTCACCGCACCGAGCCGGGTGCAGGCCGTCGACGACAAGGTGTGCAGCCTGTTGCAGCAGCGGGCGCATTTCGTACCGGGCCATGATGCCCAGGGGCGCCGCAGCGACTGGACATCAACCTATGTCTGGGGCTGGACCATCATCACCCGCAAGGTCGACGCGCCGGGCGCCGCTCCGACTGCGGATCTGAAGCTCGACCTGCCGAAGCCGGCGAGCGTGGCCACCGATTGTCTCGACAGCAGCGGCGTGCCGGAGGGTGTGACACGGCCGGACTGCCCGCCGGCAAAACCTTGAAACAGAGCGCATTTCGGGGACGGATCGACGGTATCGAGGGGGCAAATCCAAATGGACCACCGACCCGTCCCCACCCTGCGCAGGGAACTCTATCGCGTCGCCCTCACTCGCCGTCGGGGCGCTCACGCCAGGCGAGGATGATGCCGGGCAGCGCGAGGCCGGCGATGGCAAAGGCCGAGAGCAGGTCGATGGCGCCCTCGCGATCCGGGAACCACCAGCCCAGCGGCTTGGCCGGGATGGTGTAGATCAGCGCCATGAACAGCGTGCCGACCAGGGCGGTATGGCTGGCGCGATAGGCGCTGTCGCGCTCGGCGCGTTCGCGTTCGTCGAGGGCCGTATCCGGCGCATTGGCGCGCTGGTTGCGGATATCGACGAACAGGAACACCGCGGCGAACAGGCCGATGAGGCGCAGCGCTGAAAACAGGATATCCAGCGATCCGATAGCGTCCGGCCAGACCGCGCCGCCCAGATAGCCGACAGGCAGGGCCACCAGCACCAGCAGCGACAGGATGCGCGCGGTGCGCAGCTTCAGGCGCAGCGGCGGATTGATTGTCATGTCCATTCCTCTCTCTCCTCTCATTCGTCGTCGGAAACCGGGCGCTCGCGCCAGATCAGGATGATCGCCGGCAGCCCCATGGCGATGAAGGCCAGGCCGATGGCGATATCGACGGCGCCGCGCACATCGGGCAGCCACAGGCCCCAGCCACGCGCCACCGTCACCCAAGCACACAGCGCAAAGATGCTGCCGGTGATGAGCTTGTGGCTGTTGCGAAAGGCGCGGTCGCGTTCGGCGCGCTCACGCTCGTCGAACAGCGGGTCGAAGCGTTCCGGTACATTGGTCGCCTGGGTGCGGCCATCGATGAACAGCGCGAGGCAGGTGAGGCCGAAGATCAGCCGCAGCGCATGGAACAGCGGCAGCACCCGGCCGGCATCGCCCAGAAAATAGGCCCCGCCGATCATGCTCAGAACAAGGCCGAACGGCGCGACGATCGACAGCATCTTTGCGGTGCGCAGCGAAAAGCGCGCGGGGACACGGACGATGGTGGCCATCAGGCCTCTCCTGCAGCTTGGGCCGCCAATTGGCTGGCCAGCGATTGAAACGGGGTGAGCGAGAACAGCGTTTCGACCGGCACGCCGAACACCGCCGCCAGCTTCAGCCCCAGCTCGAGGCTGGGGCCGTATTGGCCGCGCTCCAGAAAGCCGATGGTCTGCGGATTGACGCCGACCAGCTCCGCCAGCGCGGCGCGCGACAGGCCACGCTCGACGCGGAACAGCGCGAGCCGGTTGTGCAGACTGAGCGAATCATTGTGCGAACTCATGGTTCGTTGTGTATACGCAATAATTGTTTGCGTCAACATGTGGTTGCCGGAGGGCAAATCAACTCTCTCCCCCTTGTGGGGAGGGCGACTCGCGCTTGCGCGAGCGGGGTGGGGGGGTGGCGGGGGGGGCCACAGGCGTAACCCCCACCCCGCTCGGCTGGCGCCGAGTCGCCCTCCCCGCAAGGGGGAGGGAGGGCGCCTCTCCGCCAACGCTGTTCACGCCCCGCCAACAGCGCTAAAGCCCTGCCATCCCGGCGCACGCCCGCCGCCCCAGCACAGGATCGCACGCCCCATGTTTTCCCCCCTGCGTTTCAACCATGGCGAAACCATCGCCATGCTGCGCGACAGCGTCGCCGCCTTTGCCGCCGCCGAAATCGCGCCCCGCGCCGCCGAGATCGACGCCACCAACCAGTTCCCGATGGATTTGTGGAAAAAGCTCGGCGACCTCGGCCTGCACGGCATCACGGTGAAGGAGGAGGATGGCGGCGCCGGCCTCGGCTATCTCGCCCATGTCATCGCCATCGAGGAGATCAGCCGCGCCTCGGCCAGCGTCGCATTGAGCTATGGCGCGCATTCCAATCTGTGCATCAACCAGATCGCCCGCTGGGGCAATGCCGAGCAAAAGGCGCGCTACCTGCCCAAGCTGATCAGCGGCGAACATGTTGGCAGCCTCGCCATGTCGGAGCCCGGCAGCGGCAGCGACGTCATCTCGATGAAGCTGCGCGCCGAACGGAAGGGCAATGACGCCTATATCCTCAACGGCAACAAATTCTGGATCACCAACGGCCCCGACGCCAACACGCTGGTCGTCTATGGGAAGACCGACCCGGATGCCGGCCCGCGCGGCGTCACCGCCTTCCTCATCGAACGCGGCATGAAGGGCTTCTCGACCGCGCAGAAGCTCGACAAGCTGGGCATGCGCGGCTCCAACACCTGCGAGCTGGTGTTCGAGGATTGCGAGGTGCCGGCGGAAAATGTCCTGGGCGGCGTCGGCATGGGCGCCAAGGTGCTGATGTCCGGCCTCGATTACGAGCGCGTCGTGCTGTCGGGCGGGCCCTTGGGCATCATGGCCGCCTGCCTTGATGTCGTCATCCCCTATGTCCATGACCGCCAGCAGTTCGGCGCGCCGATCGGCACCTTCCAGCTGATGCAGGGCAAGCTCGCCGACATGTATGTCGCGCAATCGACGGCGCGCGCCTATACCTATGCCGTCGCCGAAGCCTGCGACCGCGGCGAGACCACCCGCAAGGATTCGGCGGGTTGCATCCTCTATTCCGCCGAAAAGGCCACCTGGATGGCGCTGGAGGCGATCCAGTGCCTGGGCGGCAACGGCTATATCAACGATTACCCCACCGGGCGTCTGTTGCGCGATGCCAAGCTGTACGAGATCGGCGCCGGCACCAGCGAGATCCGCCGCTATCTGATCGGCCGCGAGCTGTTCGACGAAAGCGCATGAGGCTGCTCGGCGCCATCCTGGCCGGCGGCGCCGCGACCCGGTTCGGCAGTGACAAGGCGCTGGCGCTCTGGGCCGGTCAGCCGTTGATTGCCCATGCCATCGCGGCGCTGGCCCCGCAGGTCGCGAAGCTCGCTGTCATCGGCCGCGACTGGCCGGGGCTGCTCAGCCTCGATGACCAACCGGCGCCCGGCCTCGGCCCGCTCGGCGGTCTGTGTGGCGCGCTGCTCCATGCGGCGGCGCATGGCTATGACGCCGTGCTCTGCGTGCCGTGCGACACGCTCGGCCTGCCTGCCGATCTGGCGGCGCGGCTGGCGCCCGGCCCGGCGGTGGCGCAGGGCCAGCGCGCCATCGGGCTATGGCCGGCCAGCCTCGCCCCTGCCCTGCTGGCCCGGCTGGCCAGCGGCGACAGCCGGGCGCTGCACGTCTGGGCCACGGCCTGTGGCGCGCGCACCGTCGATTGCGGCCCCTTGCACAACATCAACCGCCCGGAGGACCTGGGCTGAGCCGGCATCCGGCGGATGACAGGCGCGCCACGCAGAGCTAGGCTGGCGCCATGATCCGCACCCTGCTCCTCGCCTCCGCCCTCCTCGCCAGCCCGGCTGCCGCCGCACCCGACAAGGTGCTGCTCGCCGCCGCCACCGCCGCCGCCCCCGGCGTTACCGCCACGCTGGAGCAGCTGGTCAACATCGAAACCGGCACCGGCGATGCCGAGGGCATGGCGACGATGGGCGCCTATCTCGAAACCCGCTTCAAGGCGCTCGGCGCCACGGTCGAGCGCGTCAAGCCGACCGGCACGACGCGCGGCGACATCATCGTCGCGCGGCTGCAGGGGCGCGGCAAATCCAATTTGCTGCTGATCGGCCATATGGACACCGTTTATCAGCGCGGCGCGCTGGCGCGGGCGCCCTTCCATGTCGCCGATGGCAAGGCCTATGGCCCCGGCATTGCCGATGACAAGGGCGGCCTCGCCGTCATCCTGCACAGCCTGGCGCTGCTGAAGCCCGCCGATTTCGGCACCATCACCGTGGCCATCAACACCGATGAGGAAGTCGGCTCCCCCGGCTCCGGCGCCATCATCACCGAGCTGGCGCGCGGCCGGGACGCGGTGCTGTCGTTCGAGCCGACCTATATTCCCGAAGGCACGGTGCTCGGCACTTCCGGCACCGCCTTTGTCGTCGCCACCATCACCGGCAAGGCCGCCCATGCCGGCAACGCCCCCGAACAGGGCATCAACGCGCTGGTCGAGGCCGCCAATGTCATCGCACGCACCCGCGACCTCGACCAGGGCCAGGGCAAGCTGCGCTTCAACTGGACGGTCGTCCGCCAGGAACCGGCCGGCGTGCGCAACATCATCCCCGACAGCATCACCCTGGTCGGTGACCTGCGCGTTCCCGACGATGCCGCCCGCGATGCCTTCGCCGCCGAAATCGCCCGCCGCGTGGCAACGCCGGGGGTCGCCGGCGCCAAGGTCGAGGTGAAGGTCATTCCCGGCCGCCCGGCCTATACCGCCGATGCCGCCAGCCGGGCGCTGATCGCTCGCGCCGTCGCCATCTATGCCGATATCGGCGAAACCATCGCCATCGCCCCCGGCCGCATGGGCGGCGGCACCGATGCCGGCTTTGCCGCCCGTGCCGGCGTGCCGGTGATCGAGGCCCTCGGCCTGCCCGGCTATGGCTATCACAGCAGCGCCGCCGAATATGTGCATCTGGAGGCGGTGCCGCGCCGGCTCTATCTGGCGGCGGCACTGATCCGGCAGTTGCGGAAATAGCCGCGCGGCCGCCACTGGCGCCACCGGGCCGGCCCGGCTATCCACAGGCCATGTCCCGCCCCACCGCCTTTGCCCAAGCTGCCATCGGCATCGGCTTCCTGTGCGGCGTCGATGTGCTGATCAAGGTCATCGCGCGGCTCGATGTGCCGGTGCCGGTCATCACCTTCGGCCGCTATTTCACCGGCACCATCGTCTCGCTGGCGCTGTGGCTGGCGGCGGGGCGGCCGGCGATCACCCGCGCCATGCTGCCGGCGCATCTGCTGCGCGGCGTGTTCATCGCCATCATGGCCAGCCTGTTCTTCTGGTCGCTGACCAAGCTGCCACTCGCCGAAGCGGTGACATTGAGCTTCTTCGCGCCGCTGCTGGTGCCGGCGCTCGGCGCCATGTTCCTTGGTGAACCGATGCGCGGCCGCAGCGTCGCCGCCGGGCTGATCGGCTTTCTGGGGGTCATCGTCACCACCCAGGGCGCCCCCAGCTTCTCCGGCGATCGCCTGCTGGCGGTGGGTGCCGTGCTGGTGGCGGGGGCGGCCTATGCCGGCTCCATCGTCATCATGCGGGCGCGCTCCGGCCAGGATGGGCCGCAGGTGGTGACGCTGCTCGGCGCCGTCATCCCGCTGCTGCTGCTGTCTCCCACCGTGGTCGGCGCGGCGCTGCCGCCACCGGCGGCGCTGGGCTGGTTCGTGGCGCTGGGGCTGGTCAGCACCGCCGGCATGCAGCTGCTCAGCTATGCCTATGCGAAGATCGAAGCGCAGGTGCTGGCGGTGATGGAGTTCACCGCCCTGCCCTGGGCGGCGCTGTTCGGCTGGGCGGTGTTTGGGGAACCGGTGCGCTTGCAGGTCTGGGCTGGCGCTGCCATCATTCTGGCGGCCTGCGTCTGGGCGGGCCGCGAGGCGGCGCCTGCGGAGGTCACGGCGGAATAGGAGGGGGGCGATGGCACGTGTGACCGGCCTCGGCGGCATCTTCTTCAAATGCGCGGACCCGGCAGCCACCCGCGCCTGGTATGGCGAGCATCTCGGCCTCGCCATCGACGATTACGGCTGCACCTTCGCCCCCGATGCCGATCCGCTGGCGCAAACCGTGTGGAGCCCGTTCAAGCCCGATACCGACTATTTCGGCCCCGGCCCGCAGGATTTCATGGTGAATTTCCGCGTCGATGATCTCGACGCGCTGCTGACCGCGCTGGCGGCCAAGGGCGTGACCTGCATCGGCGCACCGATCGACGAAAGCTATGGCAAGTTCGGCTGGATCATCGATTGCGACGGCCGCCGCATCGAGCTGTGGCAGCCGAAGACGCCGGTGTGACGGCCGGGGGCGCTGCGATCCGGCGACAAGACCATGCCTCCGGCGGCAGGGGCCTCAGGCCCCCGCCGCCGGAGGCAGCATTTATCCAGTCGTCGCGCCGGAATCAGCCCCTCAGGCCGGGGGGTCGGCGATCATCGCGGTGAAGCTGCACTCCGCCGCCAGCTTGCCGGCGATTTCGGCGCGGCCGTTGAACTTGCTGACCCGGCCGCGGTTCTGGGTGAACTCCACCTTCAGGTCGAGCAGGCAGCCCGGCTCCACCGGCACGCGGAACTTGGCATTGTCGATGGCCATGAAATAGACCAGCTTGCCGGCGCCGGCATCACCCAATGTGCGCAGCGCGAGGACGCCGGCGGTCTGCGCCAGCGCCTCGATGATCAGCACGCCGGGCATGATCGGCCGGCCGGGGAAATGCCCGGCAAAGAACGGCTCGTTGATCGTCACCGCCTTGATGCCGCGCGCCGATTGCCCGAGGACGATATCCTCAACCCGGTCGACGAGCAACATCGGGAAGCGGTGCGGCAGCACCGCCATCACCGCCAATATGTCGGCGCTGCTGGCGGTGGTGGCGGTATCGGTCATGCCCGGTGACGCTGCTTACTTGGCCGGGGCCGGGGCGGCGGGCGCGGCCGGCGGGGTGGTGGCAACGCGCGGCAGCGCCTTGTCGAGCCGGGCGAGGATGTCGGCGGTGATGTCCAGCGCGGCGGCGTGCTGCAGGCGGGCGCCTTCGGCAATCGCGATATTGGCGCCGCGTTCCTTCATGATCTGGGTGATGATCGGCTGCATCTGGTCGTTGATCTGGCTGATCACATAACGCTGCGACAGCTGCAGGTCCTGGTTGCGCTTGGCCAGTTCATTCTGGGCGGCCTGGGCGCGGGTGCTGAAATCCTTGGCCTTGGCTTCCCAGGCGGTGGCGGCCGGGCCGGGTGCGGTCGGGCGGCTGGTTTCCAGCGTCTGCTGTTCGGCGCCGAGCTGGTTCTGCAGCTGGGTGGTGCGGGCCTGGATGCCATCGGAGCGCGTCTTCAGCTCGGCAAAGGCGGCCTTGCCGGCGGCGGAGTTGGTGATGACATTGTCGATATTGACGACAACGATGACGGCCGGCGGCAGCTGCTGGGCAGCAACCGGGGCAGTGACAGCGGCGCTGGCGAGGGCCAGGGCAATAAGCAGCTTCTTCATCAGAATTGAGTCCCTACGTTGAATTGGAAAAGTTGCACGTCATCGCCCGGCTGGGTCAGCAACGCCTTGGCAAGGTCGAAGCGGAACGGCCCGAACGGCGAATTCCAGTTGACGCCGATCCCCACCGATAGCCTTGGTTTCGGCGAATTGCCAAGGAACTGTTCGACAAAGCCCGTGGACGAGCCATTGTACGGCAAGCAGCCGGGGAGATTGGTGGTCGGGCCGTTGAGGCAGGTCAGCTGCGGGGTCTTGACACTCCACAGCGCGCCGACATCGGTGAAGATCGACGGCCGCAGCCCCAGTTCGGCACCGCTGGCGCCGAGCGGGATCTGCACTTCCATGCGCGCCAGATAATAGGCCCGGCCGCCCAGCGAGTCATCGGACTGCTGACGGCGGTCCTCGATGATGTTGCCATTGCCATCGAGCGGCTTCCTGAGCACGCGCGGGCCGACACCGCGGATGTTGAAGCCGCGCATCTGCGGCTGGCCGAGGAAGAAGCGATCGGTGAGCAGCACGTCCTGGCCACCATAGCCGGTGATATAGCCGGCTTCGCCGCCGATGTTGAGCACGAAGCCCGAGCCGAACAGCGCGTGATACCAGTCATAATTCAACCGGTTGCGGATATATTTGACGCCGATGAGGACACCGGCGAGATCCTGGCTGAACGAGAAGCGCTGGCCCGAGGTCGGCCGCAGCGCATTGTTGGTGTTGTTGAAGATGATCGAATAGCCGATCGACGAGATGGTGCGCTTGCCGAGCGCGTCGCAGAGATAGCGGCCGGCCAGCAGGGGATCGCACTTGCCGTTGGTGAAGAAGGTCGCTTCATCCAGCCCGATGTTTTCGAAGCTGAGGCCGTAGCGCAGCGACGCTGCCCAGAATTCGGTGATCGAGAAGCCGGTGCGGACCTGGAAGCCGGTCGACACCTGCGTATAGGTCGTGTCGCGGGTGTTGTTGCTGGTGAAGCGGAACGAGCGGAAGTCGCGGCGGAAGATGTCGAAGCCCAGCGCCAGGTTGCGGCCGAACAGATAGGGTTCGGTAAAGCCGGCTTCGATCGATTTGGAAAAGCTGGAGACATTGGCCGACAGGCGCAATTCCTGGCCGCGACCGCGGAAATTGCGCTGGCGGATCGACAGCGACAGGATGAAGCGTTCGAGGCTGGAGAAGCCGGCCGAGACCTGCAGTTCGCCGGTCGGCTTTTCCTGCAGATTGGCTTCGAGGATGACCTTGTCCGGCGCCGAGCCGGGCTTCTGCTCGATCTCGAACTTTTCCTGGAAATAGCCCAGGGATTTCAGACGGTCGCTGGTGCGCTTGACCTTGATCGAATTGAAGGCATCGCCTTCCGCCAGGCGGAATTCGCGGCGGATGACGGTGTCGAGCGTCGTCGTGTTGCCGTTGATCTGGACGCGTTCGACATAGACACGTGGCACTTCGCCAATGGCGAAGGTCACGTTCATCTCGCGCTTTTCCTTGTCGCGGTCGAACTGCGGCCGCACATCGGCAAAGGCATAGCCGAGCAGGCCGGCGGTCTCGGTCAGCCCCTCGACCGTGTCCTCGATCTTTTTCGCGTCATACCAGTCGCCGGTCTTGATGGCGATCAGCGAGCGGAATTCCTTGGGCTTGATGTCGCGCAGCTGGCTTTCGAGATCGACCTTGCCGAACTTGTAGCGCTCGCCTTCGTCCAGCACATAGGTGACGATGAAATCGCGCTTGTCGGGCGTCAGCTCGGCGACCTGCGACACGACGCGGAAATCGGCATAGCCGTTGGTCAGATAGAATTGCCGCAGCTTCTGCGCGTCATAGGCCAGGCGATCGGGATCATAAGTGTCGTTCGACGTGAAGAAGCGCCAGGCCCGCGACTGTTTCGTCGCCATGGCGCCGCGGATTTCGCCTTCGCTGAACTTGGTGTTGCCGAGGATGTTGATCTGGCGGACCTTGGACTTCGGCCCTTCCTGCATTTCGAACACCACATCGACGCGGTTCTGTTCGAGCTGGATGATCTTGGGCTCGACCGAGGCGCCGAAGCGGCCGGAGCGGCGATAGAGTTCAAGGATGCGGCCGACATCGGCGCGCGCCTTCGAACGCGTGAAGATCTGGCGCGGCGCAAGGCGGATTTCCTCGCGGATCTTGTCTTCCTTGACGCGCTTGGCGCCTTCGATGACGATCCGGTTGATCACCGGATTTTCCTTCACCTCGACGACCAGCGCGCCATTGTCGTCGCGGATCGTCGCATCGGAAAACAGCTCGGACGCATAAAGCGCCTTCACCGCCTGGTCGGCGCGGTCGCGGTCATAGCGGTCGCCGACGGCGAGATTGAGGTAGGAGCGTACGGTTTCCGGCTCCAGCCGCTCGGTCCCGCGCACGATGACGGCGCGGACGATGCCTTCGCCGCCCGCCGTGGCGCCCGTGGTGGCCACCGGCACCTCGACATCGGGGCGCGGCGGCGGCGGCGGTGCCGGCGCCGCTTCCGGCGGGCGCGGGCCGCGCTGCGCCAGTGCCGGCGATGCCAGCATGGTCGAAATCAGCAAAAGCGATGTCAGGCGCCGCGTCGTGCGATTCTGCCCGGAACTCTGGTTCACGCGTCGATCGTCCTTACTGCCACCCGAAACCCGTGTTTCGCCCCTGTTGTCCGTCCGTCGTCCGCCATTATTGCAACCAGCCGGTCAGCGCCTTGACCACGCCGATCGAGCCGAGATCATTCCAGGTCAGCACCACCATCAGCGACATGATGGCGGCAAAGCCCGACATGAAGGCCCATTCCTGCACCCTGGCGCTGATCGGCTGCCGCCGAACTGCCTCGACCGCGTAAAGGAGAAGATGGCCGCCGTCCAGCATGGGGATGGGGATTAGGTTGATGAAGCCGAGGTTGATGGAAAAGAACGCCATGAAGGCGATGAACGACAATAGCCCCAGCGACGCCTGCTGGCCGGTCACCTGTCCGGTCTTCAGCGGCCCGCCCATTTCATCGAGGCTGCGTTCGCCGATGACGATCTGGCGGATGGTGCGGGCGATGGAGCGGGTGATGTTCCAGGTGTCGGTGACGCCATAGGCCAGCGCCCGGACCGGCCCGACCGGCTCCACCACCTGCGCGCCGCTGCGCGCGATGCCGATGCGCCCATGGCGGCTGATGTTGCCGAAGCGGTCGCGGCTTTCGACCATGCGCGGCGTGAGCAGCACGCTCGCGGCGCGGCCATCGCGGACATAGTCGATACGCAACGGCTGGCCGGTGCTGGTCAGCGCGACATTGGCGATATCCTCGAACCGGTCGATGCCATGGCCATCGATGCGGGTGATGCGATCGCCGGGCTGCAACCCGGCGGCGGCGGCGGCGCCATCGGGCAGCACGGCGCTGACCACCGGCGGCGTCGAAGGATGGCCGAGCGCCATGTAGAAGCCGGCGAGGATGAGGATGGCGAAGGCGAAGTTGATCAGCGGCCCGGCAGCAACGACAATGGCGCGCTGCCACAGCGGCTTGAACAGGAACAGATCGCGGCGTTCGGCCGGCGGCAGCGCCAGCAGTTCGGGATCGGGCTGGCTGGCGGCGTTCATGTCGCCGGTGAATTTCACATAGCCGCCGAGCGGAATCAGGTTGACCCGCCAGCGCGTGCCGCGGGCATCGTTCCAGCCGAACAATTCACGGCCGAAGCCAAAGGCAAAGGCGTCGATCTTAACACCGAACCAGCGCCCCGCCAGATAATGGCCGCCTTCATGCACCACCACCAGCACCGCCACCATGGCGATATAGCTGGCCAGGGTGAACAACAGGCCGGGCTGGGGCAGCAGGTCGGTCATGGCAGTCTGGCCCTCACCTCGTCCCCCGCAACCCGGCGGGCATCGGCATCGACGGCCAGCACCTCGGCCAGCGAACCCACCGGACCGGCGGGCAGCCGGCTGAGCGTGGCGGCGACGATGGCATCGATATCGAGGAACGATACTTGCCCGGCGATGAACGCCGCCACCGCGACCTCATTGGCGGCATTGAGGATGCAGGGCGCCGAGCCACCGGCACGCAGCGCATCCCAGGCCAGCGCGAGGCAGGGAAAGCGTTCGAGATCAGGCGCTTCGAAGGTCAGGCTGCCGATCCGGGCGAGGTCAAGCCGCGCTGCCGGGGTGGCGATGCGTTCCGGCCAGGCCATGGCATAGGCGATGGGGATGCGCATGTCGGGGCTGCCCAGCTGCGCCAGCACCGAGCCATCGACATATTCGACCATCGAATGCACCACCGACTGCGGGTGGATGATGACATCCAGCTTTTCGGCGCCGACCGGGAACAGATGCCAGGCCTCGATCAGCTCCAGCCCCTTGTTCATCAGCGTGGCGGAATCGATGGAGATCTTGGCGCCCATCGACCAGGTCGGATGCTTGCAGGCGTCGGCGACGGAGACGGTCTTCAACTCGGCGCGGGCGCGGGTGCGGAACGGCCCGCCGCTGCAGGTGAGGATGATCTTCGCGACCCGGTCCGGCTGGTCGTGATCGAAGACCTGGAACACGGCATTGTGCTCGCTGTCGACGGGCAGCAGCCGCGCGCCCGAGGCTTTCGCCGCCGCCGTCACCACCGGCCCGGCGCAGACGAGCGTTTCCTTGTTGGCGATGCCGAGCGTCGCGCCGCGTTCGACGGCGGCCAGCGTCGGCCCCAGCCCGGCGGCGCCGACAATGGCGGTCAGCACCACCTCGCCCGGCCGGCGCGCCGCTTCGCAAATGGCGTCCTTGCCGGCAGCGACTTCGATATCGGTGCCGGCGAGCGCGTCCTTCAGCGCGGCATAGGCCGTTTCGTCGGCGATGGCGGCAAAGCGGGCGCCACAGGCGCGCGCCGCCTTGGCCAGCCCTTCGACGTCGCTGTTGGCGGTCAGTGCCTCGACCTGCCAGCGGCCGGGGTTGCGGGTGACAAGATCGAGCGCCTGGCTGCCGACCGAGCCGGTGGCGCCGAGAATGGTCAAAGTGCGCGTCATCCCGCCCAGCCCGTCACTGCAAAAAATGCGGCGCCGGCGATCGCCACCGGCACCAGCCCGTCCAGCCGGTCCATCACCCCGCCATGGCCGGGCAGGATATTGCCCGAATCCTTGACCCCGGTGCGCCGCTTCAGCCAGGATTCGAACAGGTCACCGAGGATCGCCAGCACCGCCAGCACCCCGGCGACGATGGCGAATTTCCAGCCGCCCTGCCCCTGCATTTCCACCAGATAGGCCATGGCCAGCCCGCCGCCGACGATCATGGCGCCGATAATACCGCCGATGGCGCCGGCCTGGGTCTTGTTGGGGCTGATCGCCGGGGCGAGCTTGGGCCCGCCGATGGCGCGGCCGGTGAAATAGGCGGCAATGTCGGTCGCCCAGACGCAGACCAGCACGAACACCGTCGCCGCCAGCCCCAGCGCCAGGCCGCGCAGCCAGATCAGCGCCAGCGCCGGCAGGCCGCAATAGAGGATGCCGGCAAAGGCCCAGAAGCCGCGCCCGCGCGCCAGCCCGCCGATGAACAGGCCGATGAGCGCGCCGCCGATGACCAGCGTCAGCACCGCCTCGCCGGTGGTCAGCAGCGTCATGGCGATGATGCTGCCGCCGAGCAGCGCCAGCCCGGCCAGCCGCACGCCGCGGCCCAGTTTCAGCATCACCGACCATTCGGCGAACATGATGAGGACGGCGGCGGCGATCAGCGCCGTGTAGAAGGGGCCGCCGCGCTGCACCGCGGCCAGCGCCACCACCACCAGCACCACCCCGGTCAGGATGCGCGCCAGCAACGGGTTGCGCGCGGCGAAACCGTCAGCGACCGCCAAAGCGGCGCTCCCTTGTGGCGAATTCGGCCACGGCACCGGCCAGCGCCGCCGCATCGAAATCCGGCCACAGCGTGTCGGTGGCGACGAATTCGGCATAGGCCGACTGCCAGAGCAGGAAGTTCGACAGCCGCATTTCGCCCGAGGTGCGCAGCACCAGATCGGGCGGCGGCAGGCCGGCGGTGTCGAGCCGGGCTTCGAGCGTCGCCACCGTGATCGTCGCCGGATCAAGCCGGCCGGCAGCGGCCTCCGCGGCCAGCGTCTGCGCGGCGCGCACCAGTTCGTTCTGGCCGCCATAGTTCAGCGCCATGATGAGGGTCAGCCGGGTGTTGCCGGCCGTCTTGGCGCGGGCATCGTCGAGCAGTGCGACGAGATCGGGCTTCAGCGCGCGATAATCGCCGATGAAGTCCAGCCGCACGCCATTCCGGTGCAATTCGTTGATTTCGGAGCGGATATAGTGGCGGAGCAGCCCCATCAGGTCCGACACTTCATCGGCCGGGCGCTTCCAGTTCTCGCTCGAAAAGGCGTAGAGCGTCAGCACCTCGATGCCGAGGCCGGGCGCTGCCTCCACGACACGGCGCACCGCTTCGACACCGGCGCGATGGCCGGCGATGCGCGGCAGGCGCCGGGCCTTGGCCCAGCGGCCATTGCCATCCATGATGATGGCAAGGTGGCGCAGACCCGCCGCCTCGCCGCCATGGGCCGGGGCGGCCGCGCCGGTCACTTGCCGAGGATTTCCTTTTCCTTGGCGGCGGTGGCGGCATCGATGTCGACCATCGCCTTGTCGGTGATCTTCTGGACGTCGGCTTCCAGCTTCTTCTGCTCGTCCTGGCTGATCTTGCCCTTCTTTTCGGCGGTCTTCAGCGCTTCCATGCCGTCACGGCGGACGTTGCGGGCGGCGATCTTGGCCTTTTCGGCATAGCTCGACGCCAGCTTGGCCATTTCCTTGCGGCGTTCCTCGGTCATGTCCGGAATGGGCAGGCGCAGCGTCTGGCCGTCGGTGATCGGGTTGAGGCCGAGGCCGGCGGAGCGGATCGCCTTTTCCACCGGCGTGACGTTGGAGCGGTCCCAGACCTGCACGCTCAGCATGCGCGGTTCCGGCGCGGTCACCGTCGCCACCTGCGACAGCGGCATGGCCGAGCCATAGACTTCGACCGTCACCGGATCGAGCAGGCTGGTGTTGGCGCGGCCGGTCCTGAGGCCGGCGAGATCATGCTTCAACGCCTCGATGGCGCCGGTCGTGCGGCGCTCCAGATCGGCCTTCCAGGGGCCGGCTTCGAATTCAGCCATGGGCCATGTCCTCACCTGTAACGATTGTCGAAGTGCCCTCACCCTTCAGCACCGCGGCCAGCGTGCCGGCCTCGCGAATGTTGAACACGATGATAGGAATATTGTTTTCGCGGCACATGGACACCGCACTGGCGTCCATCACCTTCAGATTGTCGTTGAGCACCTTGGCATAGGTCAAAGTCTCGTAGCGCGTCGCCGTCGCCACCTTCTTGGGGTCGGCATCATAGACGCCGTCGACCGACGTGCCCTTCAGGAGCGCGTTGCAGTTCATTTCGGCAGCGCGCAGCGCGGCACCGGTATCGGTGGTGAAGAAGGGATTGCCGGTGCCGGCGACGAAGATCACCACCCGGCCCCTTTCCATGTGCCGCATGGCGCGGCGCCGAATGAAGGGTTCGCAGACCGACGGCATCGGGATCGCCGATTGCACGCGGGTCGGCACCTCCAGCGCCTCCAGCGCGTTCTGCATGGCGAGGCCGTTCATGACCGTCGCCAGCATCCCCATGTAATCGGCCGAGCCCCGCTCGAAGCCCTTGGCGGCGGCCGCCACACCACGGAAGATGTTGCCACCGCCAACGACGATGCAGACTTCATAGCCGGCGGCAACCACCGACTTGATCTCGCGGGCGATGCGATCGGTTTCGGCGGGGTCGATGCCATACTGGCCCTGCCCCATCAGGGCTTCCCCGGACAATTTCAGCAGGATGCGCTTGAATCCGGACCTTGGCATGTCGCTGGCTTTCATCCCCCATTTGGTCGTGTCACGACCATGCACCCCATTGCGCTTCTAGTCACGCGCAAGGCTGGTGCCAAGAACTCATGCAGCCGGATCGCCCGGCTGAACGGCGGCGGTTGGCCGGGCCGGAGGTCTTCCCCCCGGCCCGGCGCCCCATCACATGCCGGCAGCCGCCGCCACTTCGGCGGCAAAGTCCTTTTCCTCACGCTCGATGCCTTCGCCCAGCTGCAGGCGGACGAAGGACGTCAGCGTGATCGGAGCGCCCGCGGCCTTGGCAGCGTTGGCGATGACATCGGCGACCTTGGTCTTGCCGTCCATCACGAACAGCTGCGTCAGCAGCGAGTTTTCCTGGGCGTATTTGCGCACGCCGCCTTCGATCATC
This sequence comes from Alphaproteobacteria bacterium PA4, assembly GCA_002256005.1. GTDB lineage: Bacteria > Pseudomonadota > Alphaproteobacteria > Sphingomonadales > Sphingomonadaceae > Sandarakinorhabdus. The sequence goes on from NKIQ01000017.1 coordinate 38,962, forward strand.
TTCTCGATGATCTCGGCCGGCTTGCCCGAGGTCGCGGCCTTTTCGCGGGCGATGGCACGCTCGCGCTCGACCAGCGCCTGGTCGAGGCCCGATTCGTCCAGCGCCAGCGGGTTGGCAGCGGCGATGTGCATCGCGAGCTGCTTGCCCAGCGCTTCCAGCGTTTCGGCCGGGGCGGTCGATTCCAAGCCGACGAGCACGCCGATCTTGCCGAGGCCCGACGCCGTGGCGTTGTGGACGTACGACGTGACGACGCCTTCATTGACTTCGACGATGGCGGCGCGGCGCAGGTTCTGGTGCTCGCCGATGGTGGCGACATTGTGGGTCAGCTTGTCATGCACGCTGCCATCGCTTTCCGGATAGGAAGCGGCGAGCAGGGTGGCGACATCGCTGCCCAGTTCGGCGGCAATGGCGGTGACGGTGCGCACGAAACCCTGGAAGGTGTCGTTCTTGGCAACGAAGTCGGTTTCCGAATTGACTTCGACCATGGCGCCGCGCTTGCCGGCGACGGTGACGCCGATCAGGCCTTCGGCCGCGGTGCGGCCGGCCTTCTTGGCGGCAGCCGCCAGGCCCTTGGTGCGCAGCCAGTCGACCGCGGCTTCCATGTCGCCGGCGGTTTCGTTCAGCGCCTTCTTGCAATCCATCATGCCTGCGCCGGTGCGGTCGCGCAGGTCCTTCACCATCGCGGCGGTGATATCGGCCATGTCGTGGCTCCTTTTGCTCAAAAATCGGATGCTGGCCGATGGACGGCCAATGTTACAAACTGAAGAACGGCCCTGAGGAAACGGCCGGGCGCAGCGGATGCGCACCCGGCCGAAACCTCAGGCGATTGCCGGACCCGAGGCCCGGCGCTGGATGCGCTCAGGCTTCCGGTGCGGCTTCCACGGCGTCGGCCATGGTGACCGGCGCGGCTTCGACTTCCGGCTCGGCGAGTGCGAACTCGACCGGTGCTTCTTCCATCGCACCCAGGTCGATGCCCCGGTCGGCGGCGCGGCCCTGGCGGGCCTCGATCACCGTGTCGGCGATGGCATTGACATAGAGCATGATGGCGCGGCTGGCGTCGTCATTGCCCGGAATCGGGAAGGCGATGCCGCTCGGATCGGTGTTGGTGTCGAGGATGGCGACGACCGGGATGCCCAGCACATTGGCTTCCTTGACCGCCAGCTCTTCCTTGTTGACGTCGATGATGAAGATCACGTCCGGCAGGCCGCCCATGTCGCGGATGCCGCCCAGCGACAGCTCGAACTTGTCGCGCTCGCGGGTCAGCTTCAGCACTTCCTTCTTGGTCAGGCCCTGCGTGTCGCCCGAAAGCTGCTCTTCCAGCGTCTTGAACTTCTTGATCGAGCCCGAGATCGTCTTCCAGTTGGTGAGCATGCCGCCCAGCCAGCGATGGTTGACATAATGCTGGCCGCAGCGACGCGCCGCTTCGGCGATCGGGTCCTGTGCCTGGCGCTTGGTGCCGACGAACAGCACCTTGCCGCCCGACTGCACGGTGCCGCGCACGAAATCGAGCGCGCGCGCGAACAGCGGCACGGACTGCGACAGATCGATGATGTGGACGCCGTTGCGGTCACCGAAGATGTAAGGCTTCATCTTCGGATTCCAGCGGTGGGTCTGGTGGCCGAAATGGGCGCCGGCTTCCAAAAGCTGCGCCATCGTGACGACGGGTGCCGCCATAATTCTCTCTCCTCTATCCGGTTTGACCGCTGCAGGGGATGTTCGGGGCACGCCCGACACCGGATGGGTTGCCCCTGCATGGGGTTTCCGGCACGATTGCCGGAGGCGGCGCATTAGCGGCGACGACCGTCCGGGTCAAGAGGAGAGAGGCATGACGGCAGCTCTGGCATTGGCCACACCGGTCACCTTCATCATCACGGCGGACGCGGCGCGATCGCGGCGCTTCTACGCCGAAACGCTCGGCCTGCCGCTGGGCGCGCAGGACAATTTCGCCACGGTCTATGGCCTCGCCGGCACCATCTTGCGCGTGACCGAAGTGCCGGGCTTTGTCGCCGGGCCACATCCGGTGCTGGGCTGGAAGGTGGCGGACATTGCGGCGACGGTGACGGCGCTGACGGCGGCGGGCGTTGCCTTCACCATCTACGATGGCTTCGGCCAGGATGCGCAGGGCATCTGGACGTCGCCGGACGGCGTCGCGAAAGTGGCCTGGTTCAACGACCCCGACGGCAATGTGCTGAGCCTGACGCAGCAATGACGGGTTGCGACCAGCGGGCGGCAGCGGCAGGCGTTCCGGCTGGCGCCGGGCTCAGAAGCTGCTGATTTCGACGCCGACGGCAGCGCAATCGGGATAGATGTCCGGCTTGCGCGTCGAGACGCGCAGCGCGGTCACACCCTGGCGGGCCGCGACCAGCGCATAGATTTCATGCGCCACGGTTTCCTGCAGGTTGAAGCGACGATCCCGGACCAGCGCCATCACCGATGAGCGCAGCGTGTTATAGTCCCAGGCCTCGGCAACCGTATCGCATTGCGGGAAACTGGCTTCGGACAGCCAGACCTCGATATTGACGCGCAGGCGCTGCGGCGTGCCGATCTCGAAATCGTGAAAGCCGATGTCGACCGGCAGATCGAAGTCTTCCAGCATGATCTTGCGGCTCTTCGGCGCCAGCGCCGCCGGAACCAGGCCGGTCAGCACCGGATTTTGCACGAAAGTATCGATCATGTGTCCACCATATACGCCACGTCACGCGGCAAGCCCATCAGACGCTGGCCGCCGTCGAGCGTCAGCGTTTGGGCGTTCAACGTCGGCGTGGCAATGATGAAGCGCAGCGCCGTGACAATCTCGCCCACCGAGACACCGCGCCCCAACGGGTTGAGACCATGCACCGCCGCGAAATTCTCGCGGCTCTGCGGCCCGCTGACCAGCGTCACCGCCGGCGCAATGGCATTGCACCTGATTCGCGGCGCATAGGCCCGCGCCGTCAATTCGGTCAGACCGGCAAAGCCGATCTTCGACAGCGTATAGGTGAAGTAATCGGGATTGAGCGCCGACAGCTTGGCATCGAGCAGATTGACGATCAGCGCCGGTTCGCCATCCGCAACACAAGCGGCGGCAAAGGCGCGGCTGAGCAGCGCCGGGGCGCGCAGGTTGATCGCCATGTGCGTGTCGAAATCGGCGGACTCGAAATCCTCGATACGGTCATAGACGAAGCGCGACGCCGAATTGACCAGCAGGCGCAGCGGCGGCAGGCCGGCGGCGGCGGCGATGATCGTGTCGGCAGCGGCGGGATCGGCGAGATCGGCGGTGACGACCGTGGCATGGCCGAGTTCGGCCGCCAGCGCTTCAGCCTCGGCGACCGAGGTGTTGCAGTGGATGACGACATGCCAGCCATCGGCGGCCAGCGCCCGGGCCAGGGCGGCGCCGATACGCTTGGCGCCGCCGGTAACGATGGCGGTTGCAGGGGGGGCGTGAGCATTCATGCCGGCGCGATAGCGCTCGCGCCCGCCCCCGGCAATGCGGCGATCAGCGCAGGGCCGCGGCGACGCCCTTGATGCTGCCATCGGTGCGCATCGGCTTCAGGCCGAGCAGGCGGAGCAGCAGCGGCTGGACGTCGACATTGTCGAAGGCGGGCAGCCGCGTGCCGGGCTTGAACGCCGGGCCGGCGGCCACGAAGGTCGCCGCCATTTCGGGCGCGAGATTGTCATAGCCATGGGCGCCGCCGCGCTTCATCTCGCTGGTCGGCAGGTTGGGCAGGATCAGCCAGCCGGTTTCGGCAAGGCAGACGAAGGCCGGCACGCGCGCGTTGCGGCCATAATGCAGGCGCTTCGGCACATCGGCCTTGGGCCAGCATTGCATATGGTCGTGTTTGGCGAGCAGCACTTTGGCGAGGGCAGCCTCCTGCCCCGGCGCGGCGGCAATGGTGGCGAAGCTGCCGGCGGTGATGGCGCGATAGCTGGTCTGTGGTGCGAGAAGGTCGAGACGCACGACTCGCGCCGGATCGGTGGCGGCCATGCCGTGATCGGACACCACGATGATGTTGGCGGCAATGCCGCGGGTATTCAGGCCGTCGATCAGCCGGCCGATCTGGGTGTCGACGGCCGCCACGGCGTCGGTGGTCGTCGCGGCATCCGGGCCGGCTTCATGCCCGGCATGATCGACCGAATCGAAATAGAGCGTCATCAGCGCCGGCGGCTGCGGCTGGGTGGCCCAGGCGAGGATCTGGTCGACGCGCGCCGGTTCCGGCAGCTTGTCGTCGAACACCATCCACTGCCTGGGCCTGATGCCGTGCACCGGCGCTTCCGAACCCGGCCAAAACATCGTCGCGGTGGCGAGCCCGGCGCGCTCCGCCGTCACCCAGATCGGCTCGGCCTGGTCCCACCAGCGCCGGTCGCCCACGGCATCGCGATTGGCCATCGAAAAGCGCACGCCGGGAATGGCGGGATCCTCCATGGTGTTGGCGACGATGCCGTTGCGATCGGGGCGCAGTCCGGTGACGAGGGTGTAGTGATTGGGGAAGGTGATCGACGGCCAGCTCGGCCGCATCGCCGTGGCGCGGGTGCCGGCGGCGGCGAGCGCGTTGAGATGCGGCGTGACGTTGCGGTCGAGATAATCGGGGCGGAAACCATCAATGGACACGAGGATGACCGGCACAGGGGCAGCCTGTGCCGCCGCAGCGAACAGCAGGGACAACAGCAGCAGCAGGCGGCGCATTGGCGAATCTCCTCGATCACGACGCTCTTAGCGCGATTTTGTGACGCTGCGAGGGGCTGGCGGTTTGCGCCGCCCCCTTTTCCTCCCTAAATCCCCCCTGATGTCCCCGCCCACCCCGCCTCCGCCGCTCAACGACCGGTTCGCGGAAGAAACCGCCACCTTCACCGTGCAGGGCAAGGAAGCCCCTGATATCGATCGCGGCATCGCCGCCATCCGCAATGTGGTGCGCACGCTGCCGACGCGGCCGGGCGTCTATCGCATGGTCGATGCCACCGGCGCCGTGCTCTATATCGGCAAGGCGCGGGCGCTGAAGAACCGGGTGACGAACTACACCCAGGTCAGCCGGCTGTCGCGGCGCCTGCAGCGCATGGTGGCGCAGACGCGGGACATGGTGATCGTCACCACCAATTCGGAATCGGAAGCGCTGCTGCTGGAGGCGCAGCTGATCAAGCGCTACCGCCCCCCGTACAATGTGCTGCTGCGCGACGACAAGAGTTTCCCCTTCATCTTCCTGCGCGAAGATCATGATTTCCCTCGCATTTCCAAGCATCGTGGGGCGCGCCAGGGCAAGGGCGTGTTCTACGGCCCCTTCGCCAGCGCCGGCGCCGTCAATACGACGCTGAACGCCCTGCAAAAGGTGTTCCTGCTGCGATCCTGCACCGACAGTTTCTTCGCCAATCGCGAGCGGCCCTGCCTGCTACACCAGATCAAGCGCTGTTCCGCCCCCTGCACCGGCCGCATCAGCGACACGGCCTATGCCGAGCTGGTCGCCGACGCCAAGGCCTTCCTGTCCGGCAGGACGCAGGAGGCGCAGAAGAAGCTCGGCGACGCCATGATGCAGGCTGCCGAAGCCCGCGACTTCGAGATCGCCGCCGTGCTGCGCGACCGGCTGCGGGCGCTGACCTTCATCCAGGGCAGCCAGGCCATCAACGCCGAAGGCAGCGCCAGCGACGCCGACATCATCGCCCTGGCCAGCGCCGGTGGCGCCATATGCATCCAGATCTTCTTCATCCGCGGCGGCCAGAATTGGGGGCATCGCGCCTTTTTTCCCGGCCATACCGAAGGGATGGGCGAGGACGAGGTGCTGATGAGCTTCCTCGCCCAGTTGTACGAGGAACTGCCGCCGCCACGCGAGCTGATGCTCGACCGGCCGCTGACGGAGGCGGTGCTGCTCGCCGACGCCCTGTCGGACAAGGCCGGGCACCGCGTCGGTGTGAAGGCGCCGCAGCGTGGCCCCAATCGCAAGCTGGTCGAACAGGCGCGCCGCAACGCCGTCGAGGCGCTGGAGCGCCGCCAGGCCGAGAGCACCACCCAGGGCCGCCTGCTGATCGAGCTCGCCGACCTGTTCGCGCTGGAGGCGCCGCCGCAGCGCATCGAAGTCTATGACAACAGCCATATCATGGGCAGCAACGCGCTGGGCGCGATGATCGTCGCCGGGCCGGACGGGTTTCGCAAGAACCAGTATCGCAAGTTCAACATGAACGACGCCAGCATCACGCCGGGTGACGATTTCGCCATGATGAAGGCGATGCTGTCGCGCCGCTTCGCCCGGCTGGAAAAGGAAGACCCCGAGCGCAGCGCCGGCGAATGGCCGGACCTGCTGCTGATCGACGGCGGCCGCGGGCAATTGTCGGCAGTCAACGCCGCGCTGGCCGAATTGGGCGTTGAGGGCGTGCCGATCGTCGGCGTGTCAAAGGGCTTCGACCGTGACGCCGGTCGCGAAACCTTTCACCTGCCCGACGGTCGCGATCTGCACCTGCCGCCCAACGCGCCGGTGCTGTTCTTCCTGCAACGGCTGCGCGACGAGGCACACCGCTTCGCCATCGGCGCCCACCGCGCCAAGCGCAGCAAGGCCATCGCCGCCAACCCGCTCGACGATGTGCCCGGCATCGGCCCGGCACGCAAGAAGGCGCTGCTGATGCACTTCGGCACATCACGCGCGGTGCGCGGCGCGACGCTGGAAGATCTCGAAAAGGCGCCGGGCATATCGCGCGCCATGGCGATGGCCATCCACGCGCATTTCCACCCGCGCGGGTAACCGGCGTCCGGTCCCGACAGCCCCGTTACACGCTGGCCCAGTCGCTGCAGAATTGCTGCAGGCGCGTCGACCGCATCGGCGCGGCGATCTGATAACCCTGGATGACATCGCAACCCACGGCACGCGCCGCGGCGAGTTGCTCGTCATCCTCGACGCCTTCGCAGATGACGTTGAGGCCGAGATCCTTGGCCAGGTTGATGACCGCGCGAATGACCATCTTCTCGCGCGCCGTGCCCATCAGGCCGAGCATGAAGCTGCGATCGATCTTGATGGCATCGACCGGCAACCGCGCCAGCCAGAACAGCGAGGAATAGCCGGTGCCGAAATCATCGAGGGCGATGCGGACGCCCAGCGCCCGCAGCCCCTCCAGCACCCGCGCCGCGGCATCGATGTCCCCGATCAGCGCGCCTTCCGTCACTTCCAGCATCAGCCGGTCACAGGACAGGCCGGAGTTGGCGATGGCGGCGGCCAGCGCCTCGGTAAAGCCGGGGTCGGCCAGGTCGGCGGCGGTGACGTTCACCGAAAGCTTGATGTCGGCCAGCGAGCCGTTCCAGCGCGCGGCCTCGGCCATCGCCTGTGCCCGAATATGGCGACCGAGCTTGATGGCAAGGTCGGCAGCCTCGGCCGTCTGCAACAGCGTTTCCGCCGGCAGCACGCCCTGTAAGCGATGATCCCAGCGCGCCAGCGCCTCGACACCCGTCAACCGACCATTGCCCAGCGTCAATTGCGGCTGATAAATCAGCATGATGTCGCCATCGTCGATGGCCTTGTGCAGATCAGCGACCAGGTTGGCGCGCCGTGTCAGCGGATCCCCCATCGGATCGGGGCGGAACATGACAATGCTGCCGGCGTCACCCGTCCGCGCTTCGGACAGGGCCGCGCTGGCCTGGCGGACCAGCACCTCGGCATCCAGGACATTGTTCTGCAAGACGTTGCTGGCAATGCCGATACGCGCCGACAGGTGCAGCACATGGTCACCGATGACGAAGGGATCGGCAAAGCAGGCAATGACCGTATCGGCGAGCTGCATGATCGTCGTCATGCGCAATTCACCCGACAGGCCGATGGCGAATTCGGCAGCGGCCAGCCGCGCCAGCCAGAGCGCCGATGCCGGATCGGCCTGCACCAGCGCCGACAGCCGGGCGGCAACGGCGCTCAGCGCCTGATCGGCGACGCCGCGGCCATAGGCGGCGTTGATCGCGGCAATCCGGCCGATCCCGATGGCGAGCACGAACACCGACGGCTTGGCGGCGTCCGCCAGGGCACCGGCGACATGGTCCTGCAACTGATCGCCGCTGGCGAGGCCGGTCAGCCGATCCCGGTCTTCATCAAAATCGGTGCGCTGCGATTCGACATCGGCGAGGCGGCGGGTGTTGCGCACCGTCAGGCGCACGGCATTGCCAAAGGCCTCGCCCCCGAACGGGCTGACGAGGACGCTGGTGGCGCCGGCATCCTGCGCCGCGGCCGCAGCGCCGGCATCGCTGCGCGACAACAGCACGAGCAGGCCGCCACGCCGGGCCTCGACCTCCGGCCCCAGCGCTGCCGCCGTGGTCAGGCCGGGTTCCAGCGCGCCGCGCGCATCGACGACAACGACCTTCAACTGGCTGTCGGTGAAGCGCGAAATGGCCGACTGGCCGCGTCGCTCGATGATCGGCGTGAAACCGCTGACGGCGACCGCCGATGCGACATCATCCGCATAACGCGGTGATACGATCAGAATCTGCTCGACGCCGGCTGCGGCCATGTCGATTCCTTGCTGCCCTGCGGGGGATGAGCGCCATGCAACAGTAACCATTTCTTCAGCTTAGGCCAGTGCTGCGTGGCGCGAAACCCGCGTTGCGACAGTCCGCCCCAAATTGGGGCATGAAAGCCGGGGCTGGACTTCCGGGGTCGCCATCGCCACGTTGCGGCCGACATGACCGCCACCGCAACTCTCGCCCCGTCCGCTGGCGCACTGGCACCTGCCGCGCCGCTGGTCGATCCCTTCGGCCGTGCCATTTCCTATCTGCGCGTTTCGGTCACCGATCGCTGCGATTTCCGCTGTGTCTATTGCATGCCGGAGGCGATGACCTTCCTGCCCAAGGCGGAGGTGTTGAGCCTGGAGGAGATCGACCGACTCGCCTCCGCCTTCATCCGGCGCGGCACCCGCAAGCTGCGGCTGACCGGTGGCGAACCGCTGGTGCGGCGCGGGATCATTGACCTGGTGCAGGCGCTGGGCCGCCATCTGAAGTCCGGCGCGCTCGACGAGCTGACGCTGACCAGCAACGGTTCGCAGATGGCGCGCCATGCCGAGGCGCTGTTCGCCGCCGGCGTGCGCCGCGTCAACATCAGCCTCGATACGCTGGATGCCGACAAATTCGCCGCCATCACCCGCTGGGGCCGGCTTTCGCAGGTGCTCGACGGCATCGCCGCTGCCAAGGCCGCCGGGCTGCATGTCAAGCTCAACATGGTGGCACTCGCCGGCGTCAACGATACCGAGGTCGAGGCGATGCTGGCCTATGCAGCACGCGACGGCCATGATCTGGTGCTGATCGAAACCATGCCGCTCGGCGAAATCGGCGTCGATCGGGTCGATCATTATCTGCCGCTGTCGCGGGTCCGCGCCGATCTGGAACAGCGCTGGACGCTGCACGACCTGCCCGACAATACCGGCGGCCCGGCCCGCTATGTCCGCATCGGTGAAACCGGGCAGCGGCTGGGCTTCATCACGCCGCTGACCCATAATTTCTGCGAAAGCTGCAACCGCGTCCGGCTGACCGCCACCGGCCAGCTCTACATGTGCCTGGGCCAGGATGATGTCGCCGATCTGCGCCGGGTCGTGCGCGCCAGCCCCGATGATACCGACCTCGACGCGGCGCTGACCGAAGCCATCAGCCGCAAGCCCAGGGGCCATGATTTCGTCATCGACCGGCGAGCCGCCGCCCCGGCCGTCACCCGGCACATGAGCGTCACCGGTGGCTGACCTCAAGCTCGCATTGCTGGTGTCGGACTCCGATGTCGCGGAAGCCGCCGGCGCCGCGCTGCGCGAACGCTATGCGTTTGTCAGCGTCCGGGACGCCGATGTCGTCGTGGCACTCGGCGGCGATGGCTTCCTGCTGCACACGCTGCACGAAGCGCTATCGGCAAGTGCGCCCAAGCCGATGTTCGGCATGAACCGGGGCACTGTCGGCTTCATGATGAACGAATTCGATGATGGGGATTTGCCGGCGCGCATCGCTGCGGCCCGCACCTTCACCCTGCACCCGCTGCTGATGACAGCGCTGACGGTGCGTGGTGAAACCATCACATCACCGGCGATCAACGAGGTGTCGCTGCTGCGCGAAACCCGCCAGACCGCCAAGATCGAGATCGCCATCGATGGCCAGGTGCGCATGGAGGAACTGATCTGCGATGGCGTGCTGGTGGCGACGCCGGCGGGTTCCACCGCCTATAATCTGTCCGCCAACGGCCCCATCCTGCCGCTGCAATCCGACCTGCTGGCGCTGACGCCGATCAGCCCGTTCCGCCCGCGGCGCTGGCGCGGCGCTCTGCTGCCCCAGGCCAGCGTCATCGAGTTTCGGGTCCGCGAAGCCCGCAAGCGCCCGGTCAGCGCCGTTGCCGACCAGCGCGAGGTCCGCGATGTCGATTGCGTGCGCATCGTCACCGACAAATCGATCAGCCTGCAATTGCTGTTCGACCCCGGCTATGCCCTGGATGACCGCATCGTGCTGGAACAATTCGCGAGTTGATGAAAGCGGCTTGCAGCCCGGCCAGCACCCCGCTATAGCCGCGCCCTCGCGCTGTTCCTCGGTAGCTCAGCGGTAGAGCATTCGACTGTTAATCGAATGGTCGCAGGTTCGAATCCTGCCCGGGGAGCCAGCGCGTTTTCTTGCGCGCCAGACGGGTTGTGCGCGTGCGCATCGGCGAACGCCCGGTGGCGTTACCATGGTTCCCCACAGGCAATTGCTGCGCCAAGGGTGCTGGGCTGAATCGACATTCGAGGTTGAAGCGGCCTCCGGCGGCTGGGGCCGTAGGCCCCAGACCCCATTTCGCTTTCATCTGGCCTGAAAAGCCGCCTGTGGTGCCATGCGGTAGCCAGTAAATGGGGTCTGGGGCCTGCGGCCCCAGCCGCCGGAGGCTCTACTTTATTCGCAATCAGCGCTCACAATGGCTGAAATGCTGAATGTCGATACAGCCTAGCGCACCGTGAAACGCAGTCGGTCATGAACCTGGCGACCATCGGTCAGCGTCACGACATGCACACCCGGCACCGGCGACCACAGCAGGGTCAGATGGCCGTCATCGCGGCGCGCCGCCATGGCCCGGCCGTCGATCGCCAGGAACAGGCCGGGACGCGGCGCCGCCGCGCGAATCAGCACGCGTTGCCGCGCCGGCGGAATGTCCGGGTCGATGGCCAGCACCGCGCCATCCGCTGGCGACAGCAGGCGCGGCTGCACTTCGGTTGCGGCGGCCAGCCGCATCACGGCCTGTTCGGTACCCGCCACGAACAGTTCGTCACGCGGCGGCTCGATGGCCGGCTGCCAGGCAACATGGCGTCGGGTAACCCCGGCCGGCACGGCGAAACCGCGGCCTGGCGCCGCTGCGTGCAGCGCCAGCATGATGCGGGCCCAGGCCGGGGCCGCGCCGGTCATGCCCGACACGTCGATCATCGGATCGCCCTCGAAATTGCCCACCCAGACGGCGACGGTGAAGCGATCCGAAAAGCCGATACACCAATTGTCGCGCATCGCCTTTGATGTGCCGGTCTTCACGGCCGCCGGGAATGGCAGGGCAAGGCCATTGTCCTCGCCAAAGGTGCCGGTCCGCGCCGAAGGGTCGGCCAATATGTCGCGAACGATGGCCGCCGCCGCCGGTGCGATCACTGCGATATCGGCCAGAACCGGCCCCGGCTGGAGTCGCAGCGGCGACCAGCGGCCTTCGCGGGCCAGCGCGCGAAAGGCGGCAGCCTGTTCGAGCAGCGTCACCTCGGCCGAACCCAGCGCCAGCGAAAAGCCGTAATAATCGCCATCGCGGCTGATGCCCTTGTATCCCACATCATAGAGCCGGTCGCGAAAGCCATCGACACCGACCAGCAACAGCGTCCGCACCGCCGGGACATTGAGGCTGTTGCCCAGCGCCGATCGCAGCGTCACCGGCCCCCGAAAGCTGCGATCATAATTCTGCGGGATATACAGCCCTGATGCCGTGTCGAGATCGACCGGCGCATCATCCAGCACCGATGCCGCCGTGAGCAGCCGCCGCTCGATGGCCAGCGCATAGAGCTGCGGCTTCAACGTCGATCCGGCCTGGCGCGGCGCCGTCACGCCATCGACCGCCGCCGCCGTTGACGCCGGCCCGGCGGAGCCGACCCAGGCGAGGATGTCGCCACTGGCATTGTCGACGACGATGGCGGCGCCGTCGCGGACATTGCGCGGTGACAGGGCCGCCAGTTGCCGGCCAAGCGCTGCGGTGACCAGCCGCTGGATATCGAGATCGATGGTGGTGCGGACCGTGCCGGTCGTGCCCTGCGGCAGCAGGCGTGCGGCCAGCTGTGGCGCCAGCCCGGGCCCGCTGATCGGATCGCGCGGACCGAGCATGGCGGCAGCACTGACATAAAGGCTGGGGCAGGCCAGATCGGGCGCCGCCCGGCAGGCCCGTGCTGCAACGACCGCGAAGGGAGCCGACGGCCCGCGCGCCAGCGCCGTCAGCACAGCCGCCTGCGCCGCATCGAGGCCGGCCGGCGAACGCCCTGCCAGTCCGCGCGCTGCGGCGTCGATGCCGACCAGGTCGCCGCGAAACGGCAGCAGGTTGAGCCAGGCCTCGAGGATCTGCGCCTTGCTCCATTGCCGTTCGATCGCCATGGCGGCGCGCGCCTGCAGCAGCTTCTGTCGCCAGGATCGGTCACCGGCCGTGCCCAGCGCCGGATCGAGCAGTGCCGCCAGCTGCATGGTGATGGTGCTGGCGCCGCGCCCGGAACGACCGCGCACCCGATCCCGCAGCGCCCCGCCGACCGCCTGCCAGTCAACGCCATGATGATCGTGGAAACGGCGATCTTCGGACGCGATAATGCGATCGACAAGGGCGCTGCTGATCTGCGCGCGCGGCACCCAGGCGAGGCGCCGCACGGCGGGATCGGTACGGCGGGTTTCGAGCAGCCGCCCATCGCGGGCGAGCAACTGCGACTCGCTGCTCGTGCTTCCGGCGCGCACATCGGCGAACCGCGGCGGCGTCTGCGGCATGGTCACCAGAAACGGCCCGACGGCGGCAACGGCCAGCAGCGCCAGTGCGACGCGCATCCGGACCTTCAGCATGGCGCGTCAACCCGCGCGGCGGACGGCCATCACGGCGCCGGGGCCACGACCAGCGGCGCGTTGGGGAGCATCGCCATCATGTCAGGCGCGTACAGCGCCTCGACACGCGTCGGCGGCAGGCGGAAGCTGCCGACGCTGCCCAGCCGCAGCGTGTAATCATAGATGACCGGCGCACGGGTCAGCGCCGCATAATGGGCATGAACGGCATCCCCACGCCGCTCGACAAAGCTGGGCGGCATGCCGTTGCCACTGCCCTCGGCGTCGGCCAGCAACTGCGATCGCCCGCCCAACGTGCCGCCGAGGATAGTAGCGCCCGCCGGCACCGGATCGTTGATCACCACCCATTCTGCCGGTGCGCGCGGCGTGATGGTCAGGCGCACACGCATGACATCCCCACGGCTCCACTGCCCCGGCACCGCCTGGGTGACGGGGCTGACCTGCCGGCTGAGCCCGAAACCACTGGCGAAGGCCTTGGTCAGCGGCACGGCCGCCCGGGCGGTCACCATCACCCAGGGGGCGCCCGCGCCGGTGTGACGCACGCCGAGCGACGCCGTGCCGACCGGCCAGGGCAAGATCTGCGGCGCCGGCGTGCCGGCCCAGTCGAAACTGCGCTGCTGCCCGCCCAGCGCGACGCGGGTGGCACCGGTCACCGGCGCTGCCTCGAACGCGCGCTGGAAATCGCGAACCGCCAGCGTGCCGAGCGCATTGGCCGGAGTCGTGTCCCAATGTCCGCGGCGCTGCGCCAGCATCAGGGCGCGGGCGATGCGCGGCGCCTCGCTGCGCCAGGCCGGCCGGCGCACGGCCAGCGCGAGCAATTGCGCCGCCGTTGCATCCGGGCTGGCGAGCAGCTGGAACGGCGCATCGCTGCGGTTGAGGCGCAAAGTCGTGCCCTGCACATCCAGCCGTGCGCGCAGCACCGCCTCGGCCTGCGCCATGCGGGCGGCACCGCCCGGCACCGGCAGCCGTTCGAGCAGCCCGATCCAATCGATGACGGTGACCGTCGGCCAATTGTCCGGCGTGACGTTCAGCGGTTCGAGCATCGTCGGGCGGGCCGCGCCAACCGCCGCCAGGGCCGAGACCGCCGTGACCAGCCGCACCGGCTCGTCGCCCGACAGGTCGGCGCGTGTCGCCCGGCCGCTGCCCTTGTCCACCACCAGCACATCGGCATGACTGCGCACCACCCGGCCCATGACGAAGCCGGTCAGTCCCGCAATCATCGGCGCCCGCGCCGTTTCGGGCAGCGGCCAGCCACTGGCCGCCGACAGGCGCAGGACATAGGCGGTCAGAGCATCATCACCGGCGATCCAGTCCGCCGGGAAGAACCGCACAAGGCCATTGCCATCGAGATAGCCGGGCAGCGCTGCCGCCGCCCGGTCCCAGCCGGCGCGGTCGCCCAGCGCAACGGCGCGGGACAATTGCTGCTCGATACAGTCATAGGGATAGGCGGCCATATAGGCACGCACACCGGGCAGGTCGCCGCCCAGCGAGCCGCTGAGCGCGACGGTTACCCCGCCCTGCCCCGGCAGGGCACCGGCGGGGCTCGCCATCGGCAGCGCCGACCCGCCCGCCTGGAAGAAACTGGCCTGCCAGGTTTCGACCGGGACCGCCGGTGTGATGGTCTGGGTCACCGCCACCTGATCGGTCTGGCCGCCGGCTGCATGGGCGGCAATCTGCCAGACGATGCGCCCCGGCGCCGGTGCCACCACACGCCAGGCCGCCGTCTGCGCCCCACCAGCGGGGATGGTCAGATCGAGCGGCGGCAGGCGCAGCGTCCCGGCACTGCCGGTCAGGCGCACCCGCATCGGCGCGGTGGTGGTGTTGCGCGCCAGCACCGTGGCGACATAGGCATCGCCATCGCGCGCAAAGGGCGGGATGCCCGGCAACAATTGCAGATCCTGCGTCGTTCGGATTGTCGTCATGCCGGTGCCGAACAGATCATTGCCGGCGGTGGCGACGGCGACCAGCCGGAAACCGGAGAGCGAGTCATTCAGCCGCAAGGGCACCAGCGCCTGGCCGCGCGCATCGAGCCGCACACGGTCGCGCCAGACCAGCACCGGGTTGAAATCGCGCCGCACCAGCGCGGCGCCACTGCCGCCGCCGCCGCCGGCCGCCACCGCCTTGCGGCCATAGTGCCGCTTGCCGACGACCTGCGTCTGCGCCGTCGCGAAGCTGACGCCCAGGGGCCGCTCCGCCATCATCGCGCTCAGCACGTCCCAGCTGTCATTGGGCTGCAATTGCAGCAGGGCTTCATCGACAGCGGCAAAGGCAATCTCGGCATCGCGCGGCAAGGCGCGGCCCTTGGGCGGGATAACGGTGACCTTGGCCCCTGCCGCACTGCGCACCGGATAGCTTGGCCGGTCGCTGGCGACGGTGACGCCCAGCCGGTTGCGCTCCCAGCCCACCGTCAGCCTGGCCATGCCGAGCCGGTAGCTGGGCTTGGCGAGATCAACGAGGGCGGTCGGCGAAGCGGCTTCGCGGCTGAGCCATGGCAGGTTCCAGCGCCGGGCCAGATCCGCCAGCCACAGCCGCCAGCCGGCGACGCGGCCGCGCACCGCCAGCACCGAGACATAGACATCGGGCGCATAGCCGGGCTTCATCGCCACTTCGACAACCGGATCCTTGCCGGACAAGGTCGTCACGAAACTGTCGATGACGCCGTCGCGCATGACCGTCACCAGCGCGGTGGCGCTGCGGAACGGCATGCGCACCTGCAGCCGCGCGATGCCATTGGCGGCCAGCCTCGCGTTTTCCGGGACGACATCCATGCGGTCGCCATTGTCGCCGCCGAACCACCAGTCATCATCGCCGGCCAGCCACACCGAGGTCGAGGCCCGGGCCGTGCGCCCGGCGGCGTCGCTGACGTCCGCCACCGCCAGCACCTCGCCCGAAATCCCGGCATCGAGACGGCAGCCGAGCCGGCCCTGCGCATCGCTGGTGCCGGTGCAACCGCTGCCGATCTCGCGGGTTTCCCGGCTGTTGTCATAGGCATAGAAGCCGCCGATGAGCCGCTTGCGATAGCTGTAGGTCTCGCGCGAGAACAGCTTGACCCGCACCCGCTGGTTGCGGACCGGCCGGCCTTCCAGATCGACGACCACCAGTTGCAACCGCAGGTCGTCGGACTTGGCCAGCCAGCCATCGGTCCGGATGCCGACCCTGAGGGCGGCGGGCTCCAGATCGATGCGGCTGCCGGTCGTCGCGACCTCGCCATTGGCATCGTCATAATCCATTTCGGCCACCAGCTGCGACGGCCCCGTCACGGCTGCGACATCGACCAGCAGCCGGGCAACGCCCTTCGGCCCCAGCGCCACCGGCTGCATCGCGGCGCGCAGCGGCGCGCGACCGGCGTCGGGTTCCTCGCCATCGCTGCCCAGCGGGACGATGCCCGGCACGACATTTTCGCTGTTGAACGACCAATTGTCATAGCCGGAAACCTTGACGGTGCGCGGCTCGACGATGGTGCGCAGCTTGACCGGCGCCGAGGCGACGGCGCCACCGGAAAGATAGGTCAGCGCCAGATCGACCGGCACCTGGCGCGGTGCGACAAGGCGCTGGCGCGGCCCGCTGACACTCGCCCGGATGGTCGGCAGCCGATATTCCTCGACCTTGAAGGCGCCGGCATCGCGGGCACCACCGGTCTCGTTCAAGAGCACCTGATAATCACCCAGCGGCGCCGTCCTGGGAACCGTCCAGCGCGCCGTCGCGATGCTGCCCGCAACCGTCAGCGGCGTTGCGAATTCGGTGTCCGACCCCAGATGGCGCAATGTGAGCGTGCGCGCCGTGATCGCCGGTGACGGCCCGAAGCCGGCATCGCTGCGCAGCCGCGATATCAGCTTCATGTTGATCGTTTCACCGCTGCGCAGCAGCGTGCGGTCGAACACCGTATGCACCGCCTTCGGTTCATAGCCCCAGCCCTGCGGCAGGCTGAAATCGCTGCCCTGGATACCATTGCCCCAGGTCGACAGGGTGAAGCTGTAGTCATCGGCGGTACGGGCGCTGACCATCAGCGGGTGGCTGTCATCGGAATCGCAGCTGCCATAGCTGTTGGGCGGCGGCAGCACATCCCCGATCAGGGCGCGGCCCGACCGGTCGGTGCGGCCCTGCCAGTAAAGCTTGCCGGTGCAGCTGTCGCTGATGGCAATCCTGGCGCCGGCGACCGGCGTTGCATCGGCAAGACGGGTGACCCAGGCGAGGCTGCGGCCCTTCCCCCATTGCCAGTGCACCGCCAGATCGGTGACCAATGCACCGGTGGCGACATAGCGCGTGCGGCCGGCGCCGAGCAGCGCCGCGCCGAGCGCTGGCGAGGCTATCTCGACGACATGAAAGCCCCTGGTCTTCAGCGGAATGCCGACAACTTCAAGGCGGCGCGGATCCCTGTCGCGTTCGATGCGAAAACCGCGCGCGCCCGATCCGCTGGCGATCAGCGGCGTGCTGCGCGTGGTTTCGATCGTGCGTCGATCCTCGCTGCCGGCGATGGGTTCTTCGATGAAGCTGCGCTCTTCCGCCTTGTCGAGCCGGCGCAACCAGGCGGCCACGGCGGCGTCGCTCGCCACCGGCAGGTCGCGCGCCGCCAGCGTTGTGCCACCGGCCGCCAGGGGTCGCTCGATACCGCGCAGGGTGACCGGCAACACGCCGCCCTCGGCCGCCTCGATGATCCCGAACGTGCCGCCGAACTTGGCGAGCGGCGGAAATTCACCGGTCGCTACCGCCAGCGGAAAGCGCGCCGCATTGGCCAGCGGCCGCCCGGCATCATCCCGCAACTGCGGCGGCAGGGCGATGCGATAGTCGCTGCGCGCGACAAAGAGCGCCGGCCATTCGACCTGACCGACCGTGGTGACACGATTCTTCGGCGCCATCGGAGCGATCGCCTTGCCATCGGGACCGATCAGCCGCACCGCCAGGGCATCGGCCAGCGGCACCTCGCCGGCAAAGGCCAGCCGCATCGCCTGCAGCGGCGAACAGGCCGCGGCGGCATTGACCCGCGAACATTCGAAGCGTGCCGTGAACGCCGGCCGCACGGTAAACGCCAGCCGATTGGGCGCGGCCACTGTCAGGCCATTGGCGGTGGTGATGCCGCCGCCCCAAATGATGCCCAGCTTGCCGCCCGGCGGCAGTGTCCGCCGGCACTTGGCGGCAAGGATGGTCGCACGCGGCGGCGTGACATCATCGCCATATTCGGCCTTGCGCCAGCCGGCGATCTCCATGAACCGCCGCACGCTGTAATCACCCGCAGCGCCGCCGATCACGCTATCACGGGTCTTGTCCGGCAGGATGTCGAGCGGCACGGCCTCGCCGACCCCTTCGATCAGGCAGGCCGCATTGGCCGCGACCGAGGCCGCAGTCGGCGGCGCCGCCAGTGCCAGCAGAAAGACCTGATCCTCCTCGACAGTGCCGCCGAACGGCAGCGTGCCGCGCACCGCGGGACCGCCGGTATCGAATTCGAAGCGCTGTTGCCCGCCGACAGGGGCGCCGCGCAGATCCTTCAGGCCCGGCTGCAGATCATAGCGGCACCGCTGCCCGCCCGGTAGCGGTGCCGGCAGGTCGACAACATAGCTTTGGGCATCCGCCCAGCGCCCGGTGGCACCCGCCGAACAATTGCCGGTGACGGGGGCCGGCAGGCGCGGATCGCCCAGCGCCACCATCGGCGTGGTGAAATGCACGGCGATCTGTTCCGGCCCCTGCACCGCGCCACGCGGGGAAAAACGATCGACCCTGGCGGTCGGCGCGCCATTCACCACCGCACCGGCAGCCGCCAGCGCCAGCAGCGCCGCCCCGATGATCCAGCCGCTTCGCGTCACAACGGTCCTTCAGGTCCAGGCGCGCAAGATGGCGCATGGCCGTTGGCGCGACAAGACCGGCAACCACCGGGATTTTGAAAATGTTTCGGGCCAGCAGGCCCGGCTTGCGCGCACGACCACAGGGGTGCAGGATTGCGCCCTTATCCGGCAAGACAAGGCTGCCCGCATGACCGCTGCCACGACAGAGTTTGCGCCCGGGGCGACGCGGTTGCGCGCCCCCAGCCTGTTGCTCACCCTTTCGGAAGGGCGCGGCCTCGCCGAATTTGCCGCCGGCGTGGCGATGCGGCCGATGATGCTGACGGCGCCGCGTGGCGATGGCCATCCGGTGCTGGTGCTGCCCGGCTTCATGGCCAGCGACAAATCCACCGGTTTCCTGCGCAAATATCTGACCGACCTGGGCTATGACGCCCGCGCCTGGGGCAATGGCCGCAACCTCGGCCGCTTCTACAAGATGCGCGACGTGCTCAGCCGGCAGCTGCGCGACCTGCACGCCGAAACCGGCCGCAAGGTCTCGCTGGTCGGCTGGAGCCTGGGTGGGGTCTTTTCGCGCTATCTGGCGCTGACGCATCCCGACATCGTGCGCTCGGTGGTCACCCTCGGCAGCCCCTTTGCCGGCGACATCAACGCCACCAATGCCAAGCGATTGTATGAATATATGTCGGGCGAAGGCGAGCCCGATCCCGGCGATCTCGAACGGCTGGCCGGTGACCTGCCGGTGCCGAACACGTCGATCTACACACGGCTCGACGGGGTGGTGAACTGGCGCACCTGCCTGCCCAGGCCCGCCGCCAATGCCGAAGCCATCGAAGTGCATCTGGCCAGCCATCTCGGTATCGGCGGCAACCCCGCCGCGCTCTGGGCCGTCGCCGATCGCCTGGCCCAGGCCGAAGGCAGTTTCACGCCGTTCGTGCGCAATGGCCCCTTCGCCTACGCCTATGCCTGAACCCGCCTATTGACTTTGGGAGGCCAAGGTCAGCACTCTGGGCAGCGGGGAAAGACAGGCTTGGATCACGGGCTGCGCCCCCGGCATGTAAACAGGGGGGATCGCATGGGCGAAGCTGTCAAATTGTCGACGCTGGATGCAGCGTTCCTGTATCTGGAAACGCCGGAAATGCCGATGCACGTCGGCTCCCTGTCCATGTTCCAATTGCCCGAGGGTTATGAGGGCGATTATTTCGAAGCCTTCAAGGCGCAGATCGCCGACCGGCTCGCCGACGCGCCGATGTTGAAGCGCAAGCTGGCGCGCACCGTGCTCGATTTCGACAATCCGAGCTGGGTGGAGGACGACCAGTTCGACCTCGACCGCCAGATCTTCCGTGCCAGCCTGGCGGCGCCCAACGACATGGCGACGCTGCGCCGCACCGTCGGCTGGATGCACGCCAAGCTGCTCAACCGGGCGCGGCCGCTGTGGGAATTCTATCTGTTCGAAAACATGGTCGACAATCAGGTCGGCCTGTATGTGAAGATCCATCACGCGCTGATCGATGGCGGCGCCGGCATGGCGCTGACCAAGATCATCTATGACACGATCCCGAACCCCCAACCCAGGGTGCGCGACACCGCTGCCGCAAAGCCCGAGAAGACCGACAAGCCCGGCAAGGCCGGCATCGCCGCAACCGCGACATCGGCGGCGACATCGGCGATGGAAAGCTATCTCAACTTCTGGCAGGCACCGTTCAAGGCCGATGCCGGCAATTTCAGCCTGCCGCGTTCCGGCAAGACCGATCTCGGCTCGGTGCTGATCGACCATATCGCCGGCCAGGTCGAAATGGGCGTCAAGCTGGTCGGCGCGCTGCCGGCAATGACCAACATGGCCGCCAAGAGCCTGCCGATGCTGTTCGATCCGGCGCGCCTGTCCGACCTCAGGAACATGATCGCGCCCAAGACGCCGCTGAACAAGGCCATCAGTTCCGAACGCGCCTTTGGCACCATCACCCTGCCGCTCAGCCGGGTGAAGGCGGTCGGCAAGGCCGCGGGTGGCTCGATCAACGATGCGGTGATGGCGATTTCGGCCGGCATCCTGCGCCGTTTCCTCGCCGAATCCGACAGCCTGCCGGCCCGCTCGCTCAGCGCCGGGGTGCCGATTTCCCTCCGCGAAGAGGGCAATGCCAACACCAACAACCAGGTGTTCGCCATGGTCTGCCAGCTGGCCACCCATATCGAAGACCCCAAGCAACGGCTCGCCACCATCATCGCCGAATCCGGCAAGTCCAAGGCCATGGTCAGCCCGTTCAAGGATTTCGTGCCGATGCTGACCAACGCCTCGATGGTCGGCCTGCCGATGGCGGCGCAGGTGCTGGCGCTGCTCTATTCGCGCTCCGGCCTGTCGGATGTGCTGCCGCCGGCGACCAACGTGTGCATCTCCAATGTCCCCGGCCCGCGCATGTCGCTCTATGCCGCCGGCGCCGAACTGCTGCACCTTTATCCGGTGTCGATCGTCACGCATGGCATGGCGCTCAACATCACCGTGCAAAGCTATCGCGACCAGTTGGAGTTCGGCCTTATTGCCGGCGCCAACATTTTGCCCGATGTGCAGCGCGTCGCCGACATGATGGCCGACGAACTTGCCATGCTGGAATCCGCCTTTGAACTCGCTGCCTGACCTGCCGACCGCCGAACCCTTGCCGACTGCCCCCGCAATGCCTGTCGCCGTGATCGCGCCGTTCCAGGCGATGACGATCAGCCGCCGCGCGCATGCGCTGGGCGCGGCCGGCCGCTCTATCATCCACATGGAATATGGCCAGCCGTCGACCGGCGCCCCGGCCTCGGCCCTGGCGCGGGCCCGGCAGGTGCTCGATACCGACCCGATGTCCTATTGGGAAAGCCAGGCGCTGAAGGCGCGGATTGCCCGGCATTATCACGACACCGACGGCATCAGCGTCGATCCCGAACGCATCATCCTGACCTGCGGTGCATCGCCGGCGCTGGTGCTGGCGCTGTCGACGCTGTTCGCCCCCGGCGCGCGCGTGGCGCTGGCCCGGCCCGGCTATGTCGCCTATCGCAACACACTGAAATCCCTCTACCTCGAACCCGTCGAAATCGCCTGCGGCCCGGCCGAGCGCTACCAGATCAGCGCCGCCGCCATCGCCGCCATCGAACCCGCCCCGGCCGGAGTCATCATCGCCAGCCCGGCCAACCCGACCGGCACGATCATCGCGCCCGACGAACTCGCCGCCATCGCTGAGGTGTGCCGGGCGCGCGGCATCCGCATCATCTCCGACGAGATCTATCACGGGCTCAGCTATGTCGGGCGCTGCCGATCGCTGGCCGTCGATGCCCCGGATGCGCTGATCATCAACAGCTTTTCCAAATATTTCAGCATGGCGCCCTGGCGGCTGGGCTGGCTGCTGGTGCCGCCTGATCTGGTGGAGCCGGCGCGGGCGCGGATGAGCAATCTGTTTCTGACCCCGCCGTCGCTGTCCCAGCACGCCGGCCTCGCCGCCTTCGACGATGTCGCCGAGCTCGACGGCCATATCGCCACCTATGCCCGCAACCGCGACCTGATGCTGGCCGCCCTGCCCGCCATGGGTCTGGCCAGCATCGCACCGCCGGATGGCGCCTTCTACATCTATGCCGACATCGGCCATCTGACCGACGACAGCCTGGCCTTTTGCCTGCGCCTGCTCGACGAAACCGGCGTCGCCACCGCGCCCGGCGTCGATTTCGATCCCGTCGATGGCCACCGCTTCCTGCGCTTCAGCTTTGCCGTAGCGACGCCGCAGGTGGAGGACGCCATCGCCCGGCTGGTGCCCTGGTTCGGCGCACAGGCATCGCGGGGCGCGGCTGCCTGATGACTCAGCGCACGAAGCGCGCCACCAGCTCGACATGTGTCGACCAGCGGAACTGCGCCACCGGCCATAGCCGATCGAGCCGATAGCCGCCTTCAACCAGGATTGCAGCATCCCGACCAGAGGTATTGGGATTGCAGGATACCGCGACAACGACCGGCACGGCCGAGGCCGCCAATTGCCGGCTTTGCGCCTCGGCGCCGGCGCGCGGCGGGTCGAACACCACGGCATCCAGGCCGGCCATTTCCGTCGCCACCAGTGGCCGGCGGAAGAGGTCACGATGCGCCGTCGCAATGGTTCGGCGATGCTGACGCGCGGTCGCCGCCAGCGCCGCCACCGCCGGCCCGGCGGCATCGGCGGCGAGCACGCGGGCGCGTGCCGACAGCGGCAGCGCGAAGGTGCCGAGCCCGCAGAACAGATCAGCCACTTGCTTCGCCTCGCCCACCGCCTCGGTCACCGCCGCGACCAGCGCTGCCTCACCCTCGCGCGTCGCCTGCAGAAACGGCGCCGGCGGCAGCGCCACCGGTACGCCGCCCATGGTCAACATCGGCAGGCGTTGCTCGACCAGGGTCTGCACGCCGTCCGGCCCATCGATCGACAGGCGCGCCAGATCCTGGGCTGCGGCAAAATCGGTCAGCCGCTCGATCTCGGCCAGCCGCTCGGCCGGCACATTGGCGAGCAGCACGTCGATGCCGGTGTCGCTCACCGTCAGCGTTACCCCGGCACCCTGCCCGTCGGCCAGTGCGGCCTGCAACAGCCGGCGCAGCGGCGCGATCAGCGCGAACAGTTCTGGCAGCAGCACCTCGCACTGCATCAGGTCGATGACGCGGTGGCTGGCGCCTTCGTTGAAACCGATGGTCAGCCGGCCACCACGCTTCAGCGCCCGCAACGCCGCCCGGCGACGACTGCGCGGCGGCGACAGGGACAGCGGCGCGATGCTTTGCGGCACGATGCCCGGCATGGCGCGCAGGATGCGATCGGTGACGAAATCGCCATAGGCGGCATCGGTGACATGCTGGAGCTGGCAGCCGCCGCAGCTGCCGAAATGCCGGCACAGCGGCGTGACATGGCCGGGGCCGGGGGTGACGATGGCGCGCTCGCCCTCGAAGCGCACCGAGTCCCCCACCGCCGCGCCGGACACGAAGCGGCCATCGGCGGTGACGCCATCGCCGCGTGCCGCCAGCCGCACGATGGGCAGGTCGCCGCTCATGGCGCCGCCAGCACGGCCGGCAGCAGCGCCGGAATGTCGTCGGCGATCAGCCCCGGGCCGCCGCGCCGCCCGCAATCGCCATGCAGCCAAGCGCCGACCGAGGCTGCATCGAACGGCGCCAGCCCCTGTGCCAGCAGCGCGGCGATGATGCCGGTGAGCGCGTCGCCGGCGCCCGCCGTCGCCAGCCAGGGCGCGGCATGGCCGTTGACAGCCGTCCGGCCATCGGGCGCGGCAATGATCGTCTGCGACCCCTTCAGCAGCACGACTGCGCCGCTGGCGACGGCGGCGGCCTGGGCGGCACCGATGCGGTCCGCGCCGATGGCGCCGAACAGGCGGGCGAATTCACCGTCATGCGGCGTCAGCACCAGCGGCGCGGTGGCGGTGGCGAACGCGTCCTGCGGCCCCTCCCCCAACAGCGCCAGCGCCCCGGCATCGATGACCGCGGGGATCGTACCCGCCAGCACCCGCGCCAGCCAGTCCCGCCCGCGCTGATCGGCGGCCAGGCCCGGCCCGATGGCGATGGCGCGCGTGCGCGGGTCGGCGAGCAGCGCGAGGCCAGCGGCATCGTCGCGCTGCATGATGGCATCGGCCGGCACCGCCGCATTGGGGCAGATGAGCGTCACCAGCCCGGCGCCGGTGCGCAGCGCCGCCAGCGCCGTCAGCCGCGCCGCGCCGCTCAGTGCGCCAGCGATGACGGCAACCGAGCCGCGCCGGTATTTGTGGGTGTCGGCCGGCAGCGGCAGACGCCGCGGCGGCGTCACCAGCGAAGTGCCACTGACACAGGCAACCCCGATATCGGCGACCACCAGCCGACCCGTCAATGCCGCGCCCTCGCCCAGCAAATGCCCGCGCTTCGCCGCGCCGAACGTCACCGTCAGATCCGCCGCCAGCGGCCGCCCCATTGCCGCGCCCGTATCGGCATGCAGCCCGCTGGCGATATCGACGGCAATCACCGCCCGCGCAGCGCCGCGCAGGCGATCCAGCACCGCCTGCACATCATCGGGCAAAGCCCGCGTCAGCCCGGTACCGAACAGTGCATCGACAACCACCGGCCGCGACGGCGCCGCCGCCAGCGGTAGCACCACATCGCCCCACCGCGCCGCCATAACCGCCGCCGCGCCCGCCGTCGGCACGCCCAGCGCCGCCACCGTCACATCACGGCCCCGCGCCCGCAATTCTGCTGCAATGCCATAGCCATCGCCGCCATTGTTGCCAGGCCCGCACAGCACCAGCACGGCATGGCCCGGCTCGAACGACTGGATCGCTGCCAACGCCGCCGCCACCGCCCGCTCCATCAGCACCAGGTCCGACACCCCGGCCGCCATCGCCGCCGCCTCGGCCACGCGCATGTCGGCCGCCGTCAGAATCGGTAAGGCATGTCCCGGAACCAGCATCCCCGCCTTGTCACGCCGGATGCACGGTGTAACAAGCCCCCTCATGCGCGCCCGCTCACTATTCCTGCTGCTCCCGCTCGCCGCCGCCGGCTGCGCGCCCTCGCCGCTCTACGTCAGCCACGGCCAGCCCGGCACCGTCGGCGAAATCCCCCGCGATGGCCGCGGCGAACCGATCTGGACCGCGATTCGTCCCACCCCCGCCGGTTCGCCCGCACCGGCGCTGCCGGTTCCGGTGACACCGCCGCAGCGTTAGAACAGTTTGCAGACTTTAATGCCTCCGGCGGCTGGGGCCTTAGGCCCCAGACCCCATTTCGATTTTCAATGCTGTGCGGCTCAGACCACCAAGGAGTGCGTCATGCTGAAACAAGTTCAGCATGACGATCAAAGACGCAACTCCGTGCGCGATGTCCACACCAACACATGGGGTCTGGGGCCCAAGGCCCCAGCCGCCGGAGGCAATTTTTCTTCCTAAAAACTCCGCCTAAATATCGGCAAACACATGCGTTTCCGCCTTCGCCCCCGGATGCGTCACCGCCCCATCCCGCGCGGAGCCGACGTTCTGGGCAAACCGCCAGATCGCGCCCGACTGATAATCATGGGCGCGCGGCACCCAGGCGGCGCGGCGGGCGGCGAGCACATCATTGGCGACGTGCAGGTCGATGGTGCCGGCGGCGGCATCGATGCTGATGAGGTCGCCATTTTCGATGAGGGCGATGGGGCCGCCGACGGCGGCTTCCGGGCCGACATGGCCGATGCAGAAGCCGCGGGTGGCGCCGGAGAAGCGGCCGTCTGTGATCAGCGCGACATGTTCGCCAAGGCCCTGGCCATAGAGGGCGGCGGTGGTCGACAGCATTTCGCGCATGCCGGGGCCGCCCTTGGGCCCTTCGTAGCGGATGACGACGACGCTGCCCTTTTCGATCTGGCGGGCCTCGACGGCGGCGAAGCAATCTTCTTCGCAATCAAAGACCTGCGCGGGGCCGCTGAACTGCAGGCGCGCCATGCCGGCGACCTTGACGATGGCGCCATCGGGCGCGAGCGAGCCTTTCAGGCCGACAACGCCACCGGTCGGCGACAGCGGGTTGGAGACCGGGTAGATGACCTTCTGGTCCGGGTTCCAGGTGATTTCGTCGATGTTCTCGCCGAGCGTCTTGCCGCTGACGGTCAGGCAGTCGCCGTGCAGGAAACCGGCGTCGAACAGCGTCTTCATCACCATATAGACGCCGCCGGCGGCGTGCATGTCCTTGGCGACATAGCGGCCGCCGGGCTTCAGATCGGCGATATAGGGCGTCGTCTTGAAGATTTCGGCGACGTCGAACAGGTCGAAATCGATGCCGGCTTCATTGGCCATGGCCGGCAAATGCAGCGCGGCATTGGTCGAACCACCGGTGGCGGCGACAATGCGGGCTGCATTTTCAAAGGCCTGGCGAGTACAGATGTCACGCGGTCTAAGGTTGCGCTCGATCAGCGTCATGATCTGGCGGCCGGCGGCGACGGCGATTTCGGCGCGGCTGCCATAGACGGCGGGCGCCATGTTGCTGTTGGGCAGGCTGAGCCCGATGGCTTCGCCGACGCAGGCCATGGTGTTGGCGGTGAACTGGCCCCCGCAGGCGCCATGGCCGGGGCATGCGACCTTTTCGAGCGCTGACAGGCGCGCGATCGGGCAGGTGCCGGCGGAATAGCCGCCCACCGCCTCGAACACATCGACGACGGTGACATCTTTGTCCTCGAAATTGCCGGGCAGGATCGAGCCGCCATAAACGAAGATGCTGGGCACGTTCAGGCGCAGCATCGCCATCATCATGCCGGGTAGGCTCTTGTCGCAGCCGGCAAAGCCGATCAGCGCGTCATAACAATGACCTCTGACCGAAAGTTCAACCGAATCGGCAATGACCTCGCGGCTGATCAGCGAGGATTTCATGCCCTGATGGCCCATGGCGATGCCATCGGTGACGGTGATGGTGTTGAAGCGACGCGGCATGCCGCCGGCCTCGTTCACGCCGATACGCGCGACATCGGCCTGGGCGTCGAGCGTGGTGTTGCACGGCGCCGAATCATTGCCGGCCGAGGCGATGCCGACGAACGGCCGCGCGATCTCCTCCTCGGTCAGGCCCATGGCGTAATAATAGCTGCGATGCGGCGCCCGCTCCGGCCCGACCGAGACGTGGCGGCTGGGCAGCTTGGACTTGTCGAAACGGCTCATGATGGCTCCCGGCGATTTTGACCGCGTTTGCGCGCAATTTGCTTACCGGTCAAGGGTGATTGGCGGCATTATCTTGCTGAACCGCGTTGATCAGCGCTGTCAGAATCGGCAGCCAGCGCACCTGCCCGGCGGCATCGCCGATCTCGTCCTGGCGCAGTTCCAGACCGAGATAAGGGATGCCCGCGGCTTCGGCATGGCGGTTCATCGTGTAGTTGAGGACGCGGCCGGAATAGGGCTGGTTGTCGCCGACGTGGATGCCCTGCCCGGCCAGCCAGGCGAGGCCGGCGCGGGCGGCGCGATCATCCTCATTGTAGAGAATGCCGATCGGCCAGGGCCGGGCGTCCTCGGGCCGCGTCGCCAGTTGCGGGGTGAAGCTGTGCACCGAAACGATCAGCGCCGGGCGCTGGCGCGCGATCCGGTCGGCGATCGCCGCATGATAGGGCGCATGGATGGCGTCGATGCGCAGCGCGCGCTCGGTCGGCGACAGCGCCAGATTGCCGGGGATGACATGGCCGTCGCTGGCCACCGGGATGACATCGGCGACCAGCGGATCGCGGTTGCAGTCGATGACCAGCCGCGAGACGCTGGCGATGATGGCGGGAGCATCGAGCGCGGCGGCCAGCGCGGCGGTCAGGGGCGCGGTGCCGATATCGACGGCGATATGGTTGTCGAGCAGCGCCGCCGGGATATCGAGGTCCACCCCCGGCGGCACCGCGTTGCTGGCATGGTCGGCGATCAGCAGCAAGGGCGCCGTGCCGGCAAGGCAGCGCGGCAGCGTCACCCGAACACCGGCTTGCGCTTGGCCATGAAGGCGCTGACGCCCTCGGCGAAGTCCGGCCCGGTGAAGGCCGCGTCGAAGCCGGCGGCGGACGTCGCGTCATCGTCATGCGCGCCCTCGATGATGCGCTGGATGATCGCCTTGGTGGCGCGCTGGCTGGCCGGCGAGGCAGCGACGACGCTGGCGGCATAGGCATCGACAGCGGCGACGACATCCTCGGCGACCTGCTGCACCAGCCCGATGCGCAGCGCTTCGGCGGCATCGACCAGCATGGCGGAATAGAGCAGCCGCCGCGCCTGCGCCGGGCCGACGAGATCGACGAGCAACCGCGTGTCGTGCAGCGGATAGACAAGGCCAAGCTTGGCCGGAGTGATGCCCATGCGCGCCCGCGGGCTGGCGATGCGCAGGTCACAGGCCAGCGCGATGCCGCAGCCGCCGCCGACGGCATCGCCATCGATCATCGCGAGCGTCGGCTTCGGCGCGCGCGCCAGCGTCACCTGAGTCGCGCGAATGGCGGCCTGGTTGCGCGCCCGCCAGGCCGGATCACCCGATGCGGTGGCGAACTCGCCGATGTCGGCACCGGCGCAGAACGGGCCGGGGTGCGCCGATTGCACGATCAGGATGCGCACCGCCGGATCGGCCATGGCGGCATCGACCAGGCCGGGCAGTGCCTCCCACATCGCCTGGGTGAAGGCGTTGCGTTTGTCGGGGCGGTCGATGAGCAGCCGGGCGATGGCGCCGCTGGTGTCCAGGCGAAGATGGTCGGTCATGCGGCCCCCGAAAGTTCGGTGGCGACCATAGCGGACACGCTGCGCCGCACAAGAAAAAGGGGCCGGTGCGGGGGGAAGCACCGGCCCCAGAGGGCATCCTGGGGTACAGGATTCGGGAATTTCAAGAGGGAGGTCCCGGGCCTGGGGACTGGCCCGGGAAAGCCGTCGCTTACTGGGCGGTCGGGGCGGTGCCCAGGGCGGCCATGTCGGTGCCGAGCGCGCGAGCGGCGGCAGCGAACTTCTTGCCGGCTTCATTGCGGCCACCGGCTTCGCACAGCTTTTCACCGGTCGAAACCAGGCCCAGCGCCTTCTTGGCCTGTTCCGGCTGCGCCGTGGCGGCGAGCGTGCGGATCTGGGCCGGGGCGGTGGTGCAGACGTTCGTGCCAGCGGCAACGGCCGGGGTGGCGGCGGCGCCGATGAAGGCAGCGCTGATGGCGAAAGCGACGGGGACGATGAGGAAACGATTGGTCATGGGAGTTCTCCTTCTTCACAATCTCGGGCGGGGACTGCCCTTCGGTTGAGCCTTACTCAAATCAACTGAGTGGAGCTTTAAGCGTCACTCAAAACTGGGTCAAGCGTAAAATTGAGTGGTGGTCAAAATTTTTCTTGTTGCGTTGCAACATGAGCTATGTCGGCCCGGTTGACGCTTACGTCAAGTGCTTATGTTGCAATGCAATATAGAGGGGGATGGCGGCGGGATGACGCACCCCTGCCCCATGAAGGCCATTCTGCGGATTCGGTGTGCGCCTAGCGCAGCAGCGTTGGCGCCAGCCACCAGCCGCGGTGGGAGAGCGAGTCGGCGGCAGCATCGCGCGCCGACGAATCGCGATAGAGCGCGAGGCAGGTCGCTCCCGAACCGCTCATCCGCACCAGCGTCGCGCCGTCCGTTTTGGCCAGCGCGGCCAGCACATCGGCGATCGCCGGGGCGATGGCGACGGCCGCTGCGGTCATGTCGTTGCGCAGGTCGGCGAGCGCCGCGCCCGCCGCGATGCCGCCATGGTCGACACGGTCCCAGCCGGCGAACACCGGCCCGGTTGCCATTGCGACGCGCGGATTGACCAGCAGGATCGGCGTGCCGGTCAGCGCCACCGGCCAGGCCGACAGATCATCGCCGCGGCCGCTGCCGAAGCAGGTGCGCGACGCGACGCACGCCGGCACATCGGCGCCCAGCCCGGTCGCCAGCGCCAGCAGCCGCGCCTCCGGCCAGTCCAGCCCCCAGAAACGGTTGAGCAGGCGCAACGCCGCGCCGGCATCGGCGGAGCCGCCGCCGAGCCCGGCCGCAACGGGTATCCGCTTGTCGAGCGTCAGCGCGGCGCCCACCGTGACACCTGCAGCCTCGGCCAGCGACCGCGCCGCGCGCAGCACGAGATTGTCCGACTGTGGCCCGGCGGCGTCGGCGAATGCGCCGTTGACCGTCAGGCTGATCCCCGCGCCCGCCGTCACCGTCAGCGTGTCGCCGAAATCGGTGAAGGCGAAGACGGTTTCCAGATCATGATAGCCGTCGGCGCGGCGGCGGCGCAGGTGCAGCGCCAGATTGACCTTGGCAGGGGCGAGTTCGATCATGGGGCTGCCATGCCGTATCCGGGCGGAGGGGGCAAATCGGGTTGCTGTTTCCTCTCCCTTGAGGGGAGAGGCGACTCGCCCTCTTGGGCGAGCGGGTGAGGGTGTGACCGGCTGAGGCCACAGAAGCGGAACCCTCAACCGCTCGGGCCAACGCCCGAGTCGACCTCTCCCCTGAAGGGGGAGGTGGCTTTACTTCACCATCGCCCGCGCGGCATCCAGCCCGTAATCCAGCTTGGCCTGCAACACCGGCTTCAACTTCGCATCGGGATCGAGGTCCAGCGCCGCCCGCCAGCGAAAGCGCGCCTCGATGCGCCGGCCGCTGCGCCAATAGGCATCGCCCAAATGGTCGGTGATCGTCGGATCGAGCGGCTCCAGCGCCACGGCGGTTTCCAGCGAAGCGACCGCCCGGTCATAAGCGCCGGCGCGATACTGGCTCCAGCCGAGCGAATCGATGATGCCGCCATCGGCCGGGCGCTGTTTGGCGGCGCGGGCAATCATCGCACTGGCCTCCGCCACCCCCTGCCCGCGATCGAGCATCGCATAGCCAAGATAGTTGAGCGCCACCGGCTCGTCCGGCGCGCGCTGCAGGGCGGCGCGCAGATCCGCCTCGGCGGCCGGCCAGTCGCCCTTTTGCTCGGCGGCGCTGCCGCGCAGGAAATACAGCTCCCAGCCGGCATCGCTGCCGGCACGGCGGATGGCTTCGCCATAAGCGGCGATGGCCTCGCCAAAGCGATCGCCGCGGCGGTGCCAGTCACCCAGCCGCTGCCAGGCCAGCGGCGCGGCATCGGGCGCCTCGGCGGCAGTGCGCAACAGGGCGCCAGCCTCCTTGTCGCGTCCTGCCGCCTCCAACGTATCGGTGCGACGCGCCGCCGCCAGCGGGGCCAGCGCATCGCCAGCCGGCACGCGTGCATAGGCGGCGAGCGCATCATCGGGCTGGCCGCCGCGCGCCAATATATCGCCGCAGATGATCCAGTTGGCCGGCACGCCGGGCGCAAGGAAGGTCGCCGTGCGGGCAAACAGCAGCGCCAGCGGTGTCGCCTGTTCGCGGGCCAGATCATTGGCCAGCCGCGCCGCTGCCCAGGCCAGCCCGGCCTCCGGCGTCGTCGCCAGAGCGCCGATGCGCTTGCCGGCCGCCAGCCGCGCTCGCGCTTCGGCAAGGCCCGGTTCGTCATCGGCCAGCAACGCCAGCGCCGCATCTCTGTCGCCGGCCATCGCCAACGCATCGGCCTCGCCCAGCTTCAGAAACGATATGCCCGGCCCCGCCGTCAGCCGCTGCTCGTGATAGGCACTGGCCGCCGCCCGCCACTGACCGGTCGCCGCCAGCATGTGCGCCCGCTGCTCGGCGACATAGGAGCGCGTGAAGCCCGAATGCAGCGCCGGATCGAGCCGGGCCAGCGCCGTCGCCGTGCGGCCCTTGCCAAACAGCGTCCAGGCCTCGGCAATCGGCGCCAGCACAGTGCCATAGCCGGCGCGCGCCAGCCCGGCACGCGCACTGTCCGCCGCCAGCCAATCCTTTTGCAGCACGGCATCGGCCAGCGCCACCACCGCCACCTCGGGCGTATCGGCCTCGCTGCCACGCAACTGCCGGGCGAGCGCGAAGCTGCGCTGCCGGTCGCCCGATGCCAGCGCCAGATCGAAGGCCCGCCGCGTCAGTGTCGCGCTGCCGGGACTCTGGGCCCGCGCCGCATCGAACAGCCGCGCCGCCTCCGCCAGCTGGTTGGTGGCCGAGGCATAGCGGCCGAGCACATAGCCATGCAGCGCCGAATCCGGCCCCGGCACGATGGTGCGGGCACCGGCAGCGACGGGGACGAAAAGCAGCAGCGGAAGGAGATGACGCATCGCGCCAGTCTGGCGCGTCTGCGCCGTCAAGTCGAGGCTTGCGCACTGCGGCGCGGTAAACAGGACGCCTCCGGCGGCTGGGGCCTCAGGCCCCAGACCCCATTTCTTGGTTAGGCTGCCAGATCCATCTTCGCGCCGTTGGCAAGGGCGCCGTGCGATGCTAGCGCGTCGCGGCGCTTCGACCCGGAGTAGCTTGTCCGTCCGGGTGGCAACGGTGGGGCCGGTCCGTCCTGCGTCACACCCGAAGCGTTTGATTCTAGGCTGAATCGACCTTCAAGGTTGAAGCGGCCTCCGCCGGCTGGGGCCGCAGGCCCCAGACCCCATTTCCTAGCATGTCATCCCGGGCTCAACCCGGGATGACAGAGGTGATCGATGGGGGTCTGGGGCCTCAGGCCGCCACGCTCCGCCTCCGGCGCTGCATCGCGCCGGTGAGGCCGAAGCCGGCGATGAGCAGCGCCCAGTTGGCCGGTTCCGGCACGCCGGGAGCGAGCGGCATGACCGGGCCGCTGGCGTTCATCACGCCGGGGCTGAGCTGCACGACGATGTTGCTGACATTGTTGGTCGTTGCAAAGGCGTTGTTCAGGCCGATGGTTGGATCGAGGTACAGCCGCGCCATGGCGAGATAGGCCGGGTCGTTGGCCAGATTGGCGGCGGCGTTGGCGCTGCCGGTCAGCGAGAAGAAGCCGGAGAG